>NZ_JBILJM010000040.1:0-17109 GCF_044377215.1 Aquirufa sp. | reverse complement strand
TAAAAAAGCAAAATATCGGAATATGATTGATATGCTTGATGAGTGTGCGATTACCAATAACAAGCGGTATGCTATATTGGAAATTGATCCGGATACGGAGGCTTTGATAAAAAAATCAGGTAAATAGACCTATTAATTAATTTTAAATTAAACGAATATTATGTCACAAGTAATAAGCCAAGAGACTACTTTGGATGATATTATCTTCAAGAACAAAAACCGTGAATTCGGTGCTTTTGTTCTTCGGAAGACGTATCCCAAGGTAATGAAGCGGTCGGTATTACTAGGCTCTGCACTCTTTGTCGGTGCTCTTTTGATTGCAGCTTTCTGGAAACAGTTGACTGCCGCATCAGAAGATAAGACTGAGGTGACTGCTGAAGTAATGAAACTGGATAAGCCAGCTCCTCCTAAGAAAGTCGAGTTGCCCCCACCGCCACCGCCACCACCACCCAAAGAAATTCCTAAGGTGACTACTACGAAGTTCTTACCTCCAGAAATTAAGCCTGATGAGGAAGTAACAAAGCCTGAGCCACCTCCTGAGGAGGTTAAGGGTAACACTGCTTCTGAGACGGTTAAAGGAGAGTCTGAAGCATATGAGCCGCCAGTCGACCCAGATGCTAAAGGTGCTGAGCCAGTAGAACCGCCTAAACCTGCTGAAGATGAAATCTTTACAGCGGTTGAGCAAAATGCCGAGTTCCCTGGTGGTCCTCGTGCTTTCGGAGCTTTCTTACAGCGTAACTTGCGTTATCCATCTGCGGCACAGCGTGCCAATGTAGGTGGTAAGGTTTATGTTCAATTCGTAGTAAATACGGACGGAACTATCCAAGACGTGACAGTGTTAAAGTCTGTAGGTTTTGGTTGCGATGAGGAAGCAGTTCGTGTAATTAAATCGGTACCAAGATGGACTCCTGGTAAGCAATCTGGACGCGCAGTGCGTTCACGTTTTACGCAACCGATCACGTTCGTACTATCTGAATAATCTCGATTATTAGATTTTATCAGACCTGCTAAATGTTCATTTGGCAGGTCTGATTGTTTAAACATTATATGAAACTACCCATAGCTGTTAGTGTAAATATTTTATTCCGCGTGGTCGTCGCCTTAGCTTATAGTTTGCTTGGGGCTTACGTAGCGTTGTTATCCGAATTTCAATTAGGTGATTTTGTGGGTATACCTATCGTCAAGATGCTTGGAATATTATTTTTTATCTACGGTCTTTTCAGACTTTGGAGAGCCTATTTGTATTATAAAGAAATGAGTGATCAAAATTATGGGCATTATGAAGAGTAAGATTTTATTATTTCTATTCGCCTTAATCGGAGTTACCGCTTGCGGAGGCGCGGCGAATGATGTGCCCAAAGATGGACCCGCTACAGGTTCTATTCAGATTGGCGTAGATGAATCTTTTTCACCGCTGATTAAGGCAGAGAAGGCTGCATTTGAGGAAAATTATCATTTTGCCAAATTGAATCTGGTGTTCAAGCCGGAGAATGAGGCTATTGCCGACTTGCTTAATGATAAAGTTCGATCTGTTGTGGTTTCGCGTGAATTGACGGAAGCAGAAAAAGGTATTTTCGCACGGAAGAAAATTACATATCGTAGTTTTAAGTTTGCAGCTGATGGTATCGCACTTATTGTTAATAAATCAAATCAAGATACCCTGATAACGCTCGATCGCTTGAAGTCATTGCTGAATGGTACTGCGAAAAATGGAAAGGACATTGAATTGGTTGTGGACAAAGCCAATTCTAGTAACATCAAGTTTTTGGTTGACCAATTTAGTTTAGGGAATTCTGGTTTGGCGGTGGCTGAGGTAGGTTCCAATAAGGCAGTGATTGAATACGTACAATCCCATAAAAATGCGTTGGGAATTATTGGATCTAATTGGATTAGTGATGGCGAAAATCCTACATCGTTGGGATTTATTCGTTCAATCCATGTCTTATCAGTATCAGCGAATGGGAAGGATTATTATCAACCATTTGGATATAATTTAGCTCTAAAGAAATATCCATTGCGTCGGGAGATTAAAATGATTTTAAAAGAATCGCATTCAGGTTTAGGAACTGGATTTGTAAATTACGTGTGCGGAGACATGGGACAATTAATCGTTTTGAAAGCGGGGTTGATTCCTTTGACCCGCCCTATCACGATTCGTCAGTATCAAATCAATCAATAAGCACATATTTAGGAGCTGTTGTTTGTAAGTTTTCAAGATTTATGCTTAAATTTACCACTCTTTAATTTTATTAAACTTTACTAGTAATTTATTGAACTTTTCAATGTTACGCCTAAGAAAATTACGTTACACAAAAAATTAAAATACGAATGATGAAAATGAAATCATGGCTTTTGGGAATAGGTCTTTTATTGACCAATTTAACTTTCGGGCAAACGATTAAGGATGGTCTACATTTAATTGACCGCCATCAGCCAAGTCGGGCGAAGCAAGTATTTGAGGGGTTGGTTTCTGCAGCTCCTACGGGTGAAAATTATTTTTATTTAGGGTATTATTACCTAACGCAACGCGATTGGGATAACGCTAAAGCCACATTCGAAAAAGGTAAAGCAGCTGATCCAAAAAATTATTTAAATCAAGTTGGTTTGGCATCAATTCTCGTTGGCCAAAACAATGTATCTGCCGCCAAAGTAGAATTCGACCGAATTCTAGCGGATACAAAAACTAAAAACATTGATGTCATGTATCGTATTGCTGAGGCGTATGCGATGTATTATATTTTAGGTAAAGAAGACAGTTTTAATGCGAATAATAACGATCCAGGTGAGGCTATTCGCTTAATTGATTTGATTCAAGAGCGTTTGGTTAAGGACAAGAAATTGCCAACTGTCGAGCATTACATTGTAAAGGGGGACGCGTATTTGATTAAGAATGATGGAGGAAATGCGGTGACGGCTTATGAGACAGGTTTGATGCAAGACCCACGAAACATTAAGGCTAAGGTTAAGATTGGAACGGTTTATTTGCGTGGAAAGAATTATAAAGAAACGCAAGCGCGCTACAAAGAGGCAATTGATTTAGATTCAAATTATGCGCCAGCTCAACGGAAATATGGTGAGTATTTAATCATCGGAGGTCAATATAAAAATGCATCGCGTTATTTCCGTCGTTATTTGGAGAAAGCAGAAGCAACACCAGAAGTTACTTTGGAGACAGCCAAATTGTTGTTCCTATCTAAGGACTATGAAGGTGCAATGAAGTTCACGGATGAGGCGGATAAAAAAGGGGTTAAGGATAATGATATTTTCCGTATGCGTGGGTATTCAAATGTTGAAATGGGTAATTTCCAACAAGGTATTGATAACCTAGACGGTATGGTTAAGCGTGGGGTGAAGCCTTTCTTTATGGATGATTTGTACTTTGGAAAAGGGTATCAAGGGTTAGGAAAGGATTCAATCGCACTGATGTACTTGGAAAAAGCGGCTCCTTTAGACACAAACAACAACGTTTACTCGATCATTCATGATGTTCGTTACAAGCAAAAACGTTACAGCGATGCTGCGGTTGCAGGGGTAAATTCTATCCAATGGAAAGTCAAAAAAGCGCAGACTGTAGGTTCTGGTGATTACTTTAAAGTTGCCATGGATTACTATTTAACTGCTGCCTACATTAATAAGGCGGATACTGTTGGCCGCCCTGCGATGGCTATGCGCGCAGATTCAATGTTTGCGAAGGCAATTGAGGTCAATGATAAGTGGCCTCCATTTTATATCAATCGCGCCCGCGCAAATAACTTTATTGATTTTACAGGGACAAAATGGTTAGGAGCTCCTTGGTATGAGAAGTTTATCGCTGCTGTGGAAACACAAAAAGCGGAGAAGAGCTCTCAATATAAAGAGGATAAAAATCAATTGTTTGAAGCATATAAATTCTTAGGTGGATATCAATTGTCGGTGACCAAAGATGAAGCTAAAGTGAGAGAATTGTTCACCAAAGCACAAGAAATTAAGCCAGAAGATCCAGATATCAAGGCTTATTTTAATCCAACTCCAGCTCCAGCCGCAGCGGCCCCCGCTGCTCCAGCTGCACCGAAGAAGTAATTAATTCGAAAAAAAGCCCAGCAATGGGCTTTTTTTATTAAATCCATATCTTATGTCGTACGCATTAATTACCGGAGCAAGTAAAGGAATCGGAAAAGAAATTGCGCATCAATTAGCCATGAATGGCTATGATGTGTTGCTTGTTGCTCGCAATTCGTACGAGTTACAAATGGTTAAGGAAGAGTTGGAGAAAAAATACCCTGTTCAGGTGGATTACCTGGTTAGTGATTTAAGCGAGCAAGGGGCAGTTGACCGTATCGTCGATTGGGTCGAAACCAAACAAATCGATTTGCGCATTTTAGTAAATAATGCCGGATTTGGTTTGGTGGGCAAATTCGACTCGTATTCTTTCGAGGAAAATCAAAAGATGATGCAAGTCAATATGCACTCCTTGGTCGAGATGTGTCAAAAGTTCTTTCCGTATCTAGCGGGGAAAGGGAAAGCTCACGTGCTTAATATAGCTAGTTCTTCCGCTTATCAGGCGATTCCGAATATGACTTTGTATGCAGCATCGAAAGTTTTTGTTTTGAATTTCTCTCGAGGTTTACATCATGAATGGAAATCAAAAGGGGTTATTGTCACTGTCGTAAGCCCGGGTGCAACAACGACTAATTTCAACGATCGAGCTAACTTACAAGCGAAGGCGCGTAAGGCAGCCGAGAAAGTTACGATGACTCCTGAAGAAGTTGCCAAACTCGCTGTTGCCGGAATGCTGGCGGGTAAGGTTGAAGTGATTACCGGTTTGGTTAATAAAATCGGGGCATTTCTTGCATGGGTGTCCCCTAAATCGATTAGTGAGAAGATCGCTAAAGGTATTTATGAATAATGAACTAGTTTCTTAGCACAGACAGAATTCTTGTTTTTATTCCTTCATCTGTTTCAAAACGCAAAATATAATTTCCATTAGGTAGATTTTCTGCCAGCCTAATTCGATGCCTAAAAGCGGAGGAGCCAAGTTCCCAGCGTTGTATGATATGTCCCTGAAAGTCAATTATTTCAATGTTACTTTCTAATGTATTGGTAAGAATTTCGATTGAAAGTAAGGTGCTTTGAGTCGGATTTGGATAGATTGAAATACCTGCTAATTCCGTCGGAAGTGTGTAGGAATAAAATTTAAATTCGGATTTGCACGTGATGGAGGAAGCCCCATCCAATCTATAATATTTTAGCGCGCTTACACCGTAGATCCCTGATTTGACTAACTTGATTTGACTAAGCGAATCTTTTAGGTTTCCTTCATTGAACGCCCAAACGTAGCGATCAGGTTGGTCGATTACATTACGCGCCTGCAAAAAGTATGAGCCCATTTTTTCAAGTAATGGTACCCTTGGATTTTGTCTGGCTTCAATGGTTAGGGATGGACTTGGGATGGACCAACAACCATATTCGTTTTGGGTTTTCAATGTAATTTTTTCTGAGTTTCTAATCACCAAGCTATCTTCTGTACTTCCCGTATTCCAGGCATAGCGAAAAGCGGGTGTTGCATGAATCGTTGCATAAGCACCATGGCAAAACTGTCGGTTTGGATTCGCCCGAATAAATGGCTGTGGTTCAGCTGGGAAATGGAACGAGGTGATTGGGGCGCTCCATGCCGACCAGCAGCCGTTGGGGTCTTGGTATTTTACTTGATTTATTTCTGGCGTTTTGCTATACCTTGTTTGGGTACTGTCACCTGAATTCCATGCATATTTCTGGCTAGGGATATCTGCTTGTAGTTTAGTCGAATCACCTTTGCAGAAACCTGCTTGCCGTTGGAAAATAATGGCAGCAGGTTGGGGTACCGATTGGACGTGTAGTGAAATTGGGCTACTAGGTGTGGACCAACAAACTCCGTCGATAGCTGTTTGGGCAGAGAAAGTGTAGGAGCCCACGTTCCGTCCGATAAATTCTTGGTTTGTAGGCGCATGATTTATCCATTTGATGGCAGGCGTATTTGTTTGAATTTGAACCGTATCCCCGAGGCATATTTTTGATGCTGAAAGTGAGACTATTGGCGGTGCAGGTCTTTGGTGTACCTCAATATACATGCCATCTCCTCGATGGATACAGCCGTTTTTCTGAACGATTGGTTGGTAAAATCCAGGTCGGAGCTGACCCGAAATAATCGGTTGTTCGACCAATAGATGTCCATTTAATTCCCAGCCGATGATTCCCGTATGGGTTGGAAGGATAGCCTGAAGTTTAATGTCATCTCCACTACATGCAAAATTTGCATAGCTAGTTTCAATAGATATGATTGGTCTCTGCATTTCGGGAAGTGTCACTTGAATCGGTGGTGCTGCTGTTCCTGGACATCTAATTTGTACATAGGTTTCAAAGCTTGCGGAAATGGCGGTAGATTCGCCTAAGCCGAGGAGCTTTTCGGGGCCATATTGATTGAAAATTTGAGGTGTATTTGGGCATCCAATGACGGTTAGTTGGTACGTCTCTTTTCCGCAATTCGGAGAAAGCGTAAAAGAGATTCGCGGTATTTCCGGTTCTTTTATGGGTGGTACTTCAACCACAGGGTCTGGTGTGGATGGTGGAGTTTCCGGTAAAGGTGGCATAGTCGGGATCGGCGGAGTAGTCGGTGTAGTAGGTGGAGTATTCGGTATCGTTGGAATAGTAGTCGGTGGAGTCGGCGTATCCGTGATAACCCCACACTCCACATTTGATTTAATGCGGACAATGATGGCTGTTCGCGCGCTCTCACAGTTATTCACCAACTGACTCACGAATCGTGTTACGATTGATTCTGGTGTCGGACCGATGACGGTTATTTGTGTTGCAGTAGATACGGCCGTACTTGCAGTCGCAGTTTGATACCAAATATTGTTTGTACCACCTGATGCCTTGAATATGATGGGAAGATTCGCACAGATTGATTCGGGTGTTCCCGTGTTTGTGGGGGCGCTAGGCCGACTAAAAGCTTGTGCGCTCGTGCCGCGGGAGGGAAGACTTTCGCAGCCTAGTTTTAAACAGGTGGCCGTATAGATCCGCGGGTTGGGATCGGGGAGGATGACGGTCGCTTTCGCTCCTTGAGTCATTGGAATTCCATCACGGTCATACCATTGTGTGGTATAGGGGAAACAACCGGTGGAATTAAGGGTGATGGGCTGATCTAAGCAGCCTTTATATAAACTCGCCGCATGATTTGGTATAGGGCTAACTTTTACCTGCAATAAGACATCGTTTGAACTTCGCGGGCAGCTACTTACTTGATTTTGATTAGTCAGCGATCCTTCGTTATCATTGTTTGGGGTGATTTCAAATGTCATTCGAATTTTATAGCGATATGTATCCATTGGGGCAAGCGCATTATTGATCGTTAAACTAGGGGTTTTTGTCCCCGAGTAGGTTCCATTATCAACTAAATCCTCAAATGGGCCATTTTTTACAGATAGAGCCCATTGAAAATTAGACGCTTGATTGACGGTCGGAATTCGTGCCTCTAAGCGCCCATTTCCTCGTTCACAAATTTCGGGATTGATGATGTTTGTAATGGTGTGGAGCGTAATTGAAGCGGCCTCTGAAATCACCAAGCACGATGTCGCATTTAATTTTACTCGGTATTGTGTACCGCTAGGGTGCACCGTTCCACCGGATGGGTAGATTTGGTAGCTTGCTTGCGTTGCTCCTGAAATGTTCGTGAATGCAGCGTCAGTTGGACGTTTCTTTTCCCATTGAAATTGGGTAGCATTGCTGCTAACGATCATGCGAATGGAGTTAGTTTCGCAATCGGTTTGATTACTGGGTTGTTGGCTAATCACCGGGCATTGGGCCAATAAACCCCAAGGGAAAGCTAAAAATAGTATCAAATTTTTCATAGGACAAGGAATTTCTCGATCAAAGCGGATTACACCCGCAAGGTAATTGAGACAAGTCCATGCCCTCATTCGAAATTGGAATGACACGTCAGATTATCAATTTATTGGCATAAAAAAAACCAGCTTCTATTGATCAGAAGCTGGTTCAAAAATTTTGTAAGCCATGTTAGATATCGCAGATTTTAACGGCTTGTTCTAGCGACGCCATTTTGTCGGCGCGCGCTGGAATAAACTCTTGGCCAATATACCCTTTATAGCCCGTATCGTATATCGCACGAATGATTGCTGCATAATTTAATTCTTGCGTATCATCGATTTCATTACGTCCCGGAACCCCACCTGTATGGTAGTGGGAAATATATGGGTAGTATTTCTTAATCGTAGCAATTACGTCCCCTTCCATGATTTGCATGTGGTAGATGTCGTAAAGTAATTTGAATTTATCGGAACCAACCATCTCACAAAGCGCTGCACCCCATTCCGTGGTGTCTGCCTGGTAATCCTTGTGGTTTACTTTGGAGTTCAATAATTCCATGGAGATCGTTACATCGTACCGTTCCGCGGTCTTCATGACACGCTGCAATCCTTTTTTGCAATTGATCAAACCGTCTTCATCACTCATGCCATCGCGGTTTCCCGAAAAAGCAATGATGTTTTTTACGCCTGCTTTGGCAGCTTTTGGGATGATGTCTTCATAAAAGCCAACCAGCCCATCGTGGTTTTTAACGCGGTTAAAGAAGTTTGGAATGTTCATGCCGGCCGGGTATTTGCCCCAACCAATTGCCGCAGTCATGTCGTATTTTTTCAAAATTTCCCAATCATCTGGACCGGTAAGTTCGATGGAAGATAAGCCAATGCGTTTGGCATTTACAATTAATTCCTCAAATGGAATTTTGTCATAGCACCACCGACAAGCCGAATGCTGTACTTTTCCTTTTAGGTCTGCACCCACGGCGATGTCTGCTTTCTTAAAGCGCTCCTCCATGGATGAACCGAATACCCCTAAGCCTGCTAATCCAGCTGAGCTTTTCAGGATTTCTCTCCGACTAACATTGTTTTTCATAGTCTTTGTTTGATAGGTTTAATTAAAATTTTGAAGGATGTACACCTTCATTAGTGAAAAATCAAATTCAGGCTGTTAGTTACGAAAATTTCACTTAGCTCAAAAATGATTCCCGGGAAAATTCCGAAAATGATGCTCAAGATACCTAACCCAAAAAGACTTACTTTTTCAAGCAATGTCAAGTCGGGCATTACCCACGTGCTTTCACGCACAAAATAGCTACCCAAATATATTTTTTGAAATGTCCAAAGCAAATATCCTGCACCCAAGAGAATTCCCAATCCACCTAAAATTGCATAGATGGGCATTAAATACGGACTCGTGAAAGCGCCCATCAAACTGAAAAATTCACCGATGAACCCAGAGAATCCCGGTAAGCCCAGGGATGCGAAAATGGCAATACCCGAAACAACCGTGAACCAAGGCATTTTCGTGGCGAGACCAGCGAAATTATCGATTTGACGATTGCCGGTCCGACTATATAGAACGCCCACAATTAAGAATAATAAGGACGAAAGTATCCCATGCGAAAGTAGCTGAAAAATGGCCCCCTGCCAGCCTTCTGATGTAAATGAGGCGATTCCCAAAAGCACGAAACCCATGTGTGAAACAGATGAATAAGCAACTAATCTCTTTAAGTCACTCATTGCCAGCGCATTGTACGCGCCATAAATTATGGATAAAACGCCTAATCCAGCCATGACTCTAGCAGAATCTAAGGCCTCATTTGGGAAGAAAGGGATCGCCATACGCAACCAACCATACGCACCGATTTTTAATAAGATACCTGCCAGTAATACTGAAATGGGCGTGGGCGCTTCCACGTGTGCATCGGGAAGCCAAGTGTGTAAGGGAACGAGTGGTAATTTAATGGCAAAACCAATGAACAATAGCCAGAATCCCCAAGCCCGACCTGATAGTCCGCCCAACAAAAATCCGGATTGTGGACTGAATAGATTATTTGGTTGGCAGTTCAAAGGATCACTTAATGCTTGGAAATCAAAGCTGTGCACGACTTGGTTGGGTGTAATTTCATGGGCGGCTAAGGCCGTTTGCATGGATTGCAAGGCTTCTAGGCCAAAAGATTGGTTGGGCCCAATTTTCTGCATTGCCAAGGCCGTTTCGTAAGGATCCATATAAGCCATTGAAATGCCTAGCATCACAATGAGGATGAATATTGAGCCAACTAACGTATAAATGAAGAATTTTAAGGACGCATAATTTCGACGTGGTCCGCCCCAAATTCCGATTAAAAAATACATGGGCAGCAACATAAACTCAAAAAATACGTAGAATAGGAACATGTCTCGCGCGACAAAACAGCCCATAAGCGATGCATTGAGCAGTAGCACGAGTGCATAATAGGCTTCAATTTTGGTGTTAATTTCGCTTGAATTCCAGAGCGCGACAAAGCTGATTAGGCCTGTTAAAAGGACTAGTCCCATGCTGAGTCCGTCTATGCCCACGGCATAGTGCGAAACGAATTGGCCTAGATTACCTAGATTTAAATGAATCCAGCTAATGGATTCGCTTTGCTGGTAACCTACCTGTAATGGGTCAAAAACGAGTGCAATTTTTGCCAAAACAAGGATTTGAATCCCTATAACTCCTAAAGCAAGTAGGCGGGTGTAGGTCGCACCTAATTTTCCGAAACCCGCGATGAGTGCGGCTACTACGGGTAGAACAATAAGTAATGATATATTTCCCATTAATACAGCAGGTAAAGTAGGATGAAAATCAATGTGATAACAACCCAAATCCAATATTTTTGAACTTGAGCGGATTGCCAAGTGCGCACGCGCGCACCCAAGGCTTGACTAAATGATGCAATTCCATCCACGATCCCATCGACGATGTGACGGTCAATCCAGGCGGAAAGGTGTGCAATGATAACTTGCAATTCTGTTACTTTGACTACGATTCTGTCAAGTACGCGGACGTCAAAAACATGTGTTTTACGGCCAATCCATAGCGCAAATTGATATGTATTAGGCCAAATAAATCCAGCAAACTGATAATTTTTCGCAGGGATCCAGTGGCGAGTCAATGCTGTGGCTAAGATCCCAAGTACCCAAGTGCCGGCGGTAATTGCCAACCAAAAAGAAGGAATGGGATAACTTCCCACACGGAAGTAGGTTATGAAAAGCGAGTTCTCTACATCTATCGGATTATTTGAAATCCAGAAAAATAAGCTAAAGAAAATCAGTAAACAGATAGGTATGATTTGAAAACACTGTGTTTCCGAATTTTCTAATTTATGTCCGCCCCTATTTTGGCCTAAAAAGATCAAGTAGGTTTGTCGGCATATATACGTCGCCGTCAGCGCCATCCCTAGCGCCAAAGCACCTAGTAAAACGTAGTAATAACTCGAAAAGGCACTGTTTTGGGCCGACACCCATAAGAAACCGGCGATGTTTTCTTTGCTGTAAAAACCAGTTGTTAACGGAATACCCATGAGACCGGCGCCAAAAATCAAGTAGGCGATAAAGCTAATAGGGAGTTGTTTACGTAGGCCACCCATGTGCGTGAGGCTTTGGGCGTCTAAGTGATGCGTGGCTTTTTGGTTATGCAGGTAATGAATGACAGAGCCGGCTGTTAGAAAAAGTCCAGCCTTGAAGATGCCATGTACATATAGATGAAAAAGGGAAGCGCCAGAACCCATCCCTAGCCACATGAGGCCAAGTTGGGAGATGGTCGAATAAGCGAGTGCCTTTTTAATGTCGTTTTGGAATAGGGCGAAAAAGGCACCAGAAACGAGGGAGATCGCTCCGATGGCTCCCATGAAAAGATGGGTTTCCTCGCCTACGAATGGGAAAATCCGAATCCCCACGAATACGCCTGCGGCTACCATGGTCGCTGCGTGAATTAAAGCCGATGCCGGCGTAGGTCCTTCCATCGCATCGGGCAGCCAGGACATGAGTGGAAATTGCGCGGATTTACCGATTCCGCCGATGATGATTGCGATGCCAATAAACGCTGGGGCTGTTCCATGCATGTTGGAAAAGCTCGTCGTTCCGAAATAATTGCTGAGTCCAATAATCCCGAATAGAAGTGCAATGTCCCCGATTCGGTTGAGTAAAAATGCTTTTTTGGCGGCTTTGATTGCTGTTGGTTTTTCATGCCAAAAGCTAATTAATAAATACGAGCAAGCGCCCACGAGTTCCCAGCTACCGTAGAACAGATAGACCTGATCGGTTAAAATCAATAGCGTCATGGCGCCTATGAACACGTGTAAATAGCTGTAGTAGCGACCGACATTCGGGTCTTTGGCTAGGTAGGATTTGGAAAAAATCTGTACGAAAATTGCCACAATACTGACGAGTAGAAGTACTAATTGGGCGTGGGCATTGATCCAAAAACTTGCTTCAATGGATTTGCCACCGAGTGTAAACCAGGGATAGGCGATGATTTGCTCAGGAATATGGCCTATTTTAAAGGCGAGGTAGGTAAAGATTCCGGCTAAAATGATGGATGTGTTGGCCTGGATATTTTTTGGAATCAGCGCGATTACCAGGGCGGAAAGCCAAGGTATTGTGAGGAGTGCCAGAAAAACATTCGGTACAGGCATGCGTTACATTATTCGAATCTGCAAAGATAAAATAATCTACTGATTTCGTAGGGAATCATGGGCAATTATCCGCCACTAACGGGTGGAATTAAGGCAATTTCCATGTGTTCTTCGACGATAAAATCTGTTTTTGGAAAATGGTGGTCGGCCGCGAGGCGAAGTGAGGGTAAAGTTCGTAAGGCTGGATAGGTGTTTTTGGTGATTTCCAAAAGTGCATAAGCTTCGATTGGTCCCTGGGTTTCGATTGTTATTTGATCTTTTTTTAGAAGATCTCGGCAAATGCCGAATAGAAGCAGGGTATAGGTGGCCATATTTTTCGTAATTTGCGCGTCGAATGGGTAAAGATAATCAACTCTTGGATAATCACGGTCGGCCGATGACGTATTTACGTCTTGCGGTGACGGATCGTTGCAATTTACGTTGTTCGTATTGCATGCCTGCGGAGGGGATTGTGTACATGCCGGAGCGGGAATTGTTGACTTGGCCGGAGATGGTGCGTGTGGTTCGGGTGATGCATGGGATGGGAATCGAGAAGGTGCGGATAACGGGCGGAGAGCCATTTGTGCGCAATGGATTAATGGATTTTCTGACCGAGATTTCGACGCTACCTGGCTTGGAAATATGTTTGACGAGTAATGGGGTGTTGATTGGGGAGTATATAGATCAGTTGAAGGCCTTGGGCATTCGCTCCGTGAACTTAAGTTTGGATGCGTTGGATCGGGATCGTTTTAAGCAGATAACGCGTCGGGATGATTATGAGGTGGTATACCAAAATTTACTGTGTTTAGTGGAGGCTGGTTTTGAGGTAAAAATCAATGCGGTGGTGATGAAGGGGCAGAATGAGCAGGATATATTGGCTTTGGCGGCTTTGACAAAAAACTTGCCGATTTCAGTACGGTATATCGAGGAGATGCCATTTAATGGTTCGGGCTTGGTGGAGGGTACCTTGTTTTGGAATCATGGCCGAATTTTGGCAGAGTTGAAAACGGTTTATGCGGATATGAAACCTGTATTAATGCGGGGTGGAGAGACGGCAAATCGGTATGAAATTCCTGGTCATGCGGGGGATTTGGGTATTATTGCTGCGTTTTCGCGAACCTTTTGTGGAAGTTGTAATCGCGTGCGATTGACTGCCAAAGGCCAAGTAAAAACCTGTTTATATGATGATGGCGTTTTTGATTTGAAGGCACATCTTCGCGCGGGTATTTCGGATGAAGGTTTGCGTGATGTATTATTGGGATTGTATCAAAAGCGGCCTCTTGATGGTTTTGAGGCTGAAAAAAATAGAAAGAGCGTTATTAATGAATCGATGACGACGATAGGAGGTTAATTTATGAGCGCACTAGCTGAAATTATTGAGGGCTTTTCGAAGCTGCGGGTGATGGTGATTGGAGATTTGATGGTCGATGCCTATACGTGGGGAAAGGTGAGTCGGATTTCGCCTGAGGCACCGGTGCAAGTGGTGAATGTGGTGAAGCGGGAATCGCGTTTGGGTGGTGCGGGAAATGTGGTGTTGAATGTGGCGAGCTTAGGTGCGAAGCCGCTCGTTTTTTCTGTGATCGGAGATGATGCGACCGGTTCTTCGTTGTTGCAAATTTTAGTTGACGCAGGTTTGTCGGTAGACGGAATCATCCAGGAGGCCGGTCGGCCTACTACCGTAAAGGAGCGTGTAATCGCGGGGTCCCAACAACTCATTCGGGTGGATTCGGAGACTGAGGCGCAGATTTTACAGGCGTCATCGGCTGCTTTATTGACCGCCATCAAAGCGTCTATTTCTAAAGTTGATGTGATTATTTTTGAAGATTACGACAAGGGGGTATTGCGTGAGGGATTGATTCAGGAGGTGATGGGATTGGCGAAGGCGGCGGGAATCCCAACGGTCGTAGATCCGAAAAAGAAGAACTTTTTTGCCTATCGGGGCGCGACTTTATTTAAGCCAAATTTACATGAGTTGCGGGATGGTTTGGGCTTGGAATCTTCGGATTTGAGCGCGCTGGCATTACCTGCGACTGTTAAGAAATTCAAAGAATCTCAAAATTTTGGAGGTGTATTTGTGACGCTTTCTGAGCGCGGGGTGTATATGGATTACGCGTCGGAGCAGATTGCTATCCCAGCGCACATTCGTCAAATCGCGGATGTCTCCGGTGCGGGAGATACGGTAATTTCCATTGCGGCATGTGCACTAGCGGCAGGTGCTAAACCAGCACAAATCGCGGAATTGGCGAACCTGGGCGGAGGCTTGGTCTGTGAGTTATTAGGCGTGGTACCGATAGCGGCGGAGTTGTTGAAAAGGGAAGCTGCTAAAATAGACGCTGGACTTTAGACGCTAGCATTTTCTTTGGCAAAGCTTTCAGCATTGCCAAAGTTGGCCCATGCATGGTATTTCTTGATTTTTCTTTTTAGACACAATACTTTGCGTCTTTTTTCTTTGGCAAAGCTTTCGGCATTGCCAAAGTTGGCCCACACATGGTATCAGTTATTTTTCTTGCGCTAGCATACTTATAACTTTGGCAAAGCCAGGAGCTTTGCCAAAGAGCATTACCCCACCCATGCCGTGAATTCAATCTCCACTTTATATTGCGGAGCGATCAAAGCGGAGATTTCGTAGATCCCGGTTGTAGGTTTTACATCGCCAAAAAAGTGTACATGTGCACGGGCGATTTCTAAATTTTGAGATATGTCGGTGGTGAAAATACGGGTACGAACCACATCTTTAATCGACGATCCTGCTTCTTCCAATACGACTGCTATGCGCTCAATGATATTATATGTTTGCGCATACAAATCGTCAGCGGTTACTTTTTCGCCATCAATGATGGCAACCGTACCTGATATTTCCAATAAGTTTCCTGTTTTTACGGCTCGGCAATAGCCGAAAACGTCTTCAAATGGGGATCCGGAGGATATGTTAAGTCTTTGTGACATACGAAAAGGTTTATTTCCTCGTTTAGCTTTGGCAAACCTTCAAGGTTTGCCAAAGCTTAGCGATTCAGTGAATTTTTTAAAATTTTCTCCCACATCTCCGGCTTCGCGTGGCGAACCACTTCGCCGATCACGATGATGGCAGGATTACGAAGGTCTTCTTTTTTGGCCAAATTTTCAAGCTCTGCAGCCGTTGATATCCCAATGCGCTGATTAGCCATGGTGCCATTTTGAATGATGGCGGCTGAGATGTCACCCTTACCGTAGGTTTGGCATAAGGATGCAATTTCGACCAATTTATTCATCCCCATCAGAATCACCAACGTCGCCGTGGATTGCAAGCCTAATTTCAAATCCTCCGATAAAGAACCGTCCGATTTAGTACCGGTCATCACCCAAAAACTTTCATTCACCCCACGAACCGTCAAGGGAATATCCGCCGCTCCGGGCGCTGCGTAGGATGAACTGATGCCGGGAATATATCCGGTCAGAAGTCCGTACGATTTCGCGAATTCGATTTCCTCCTGTCCTCGACCGAACACGAAGGGGTCGCCACCTTTCAAGCGAACGACGTGTCCTAGGGCATAGGCTTTTTCAACGATCAATTCGTTGATGGCTGCTTGCGAATGACTCTCGCCGGGTTTTTTGCCAACGAATATTTTTTCGCAAACAGGTGAACAATGCGCCAATAAACTGATATCCACTAACGCATCATACAATACTGCCTGAGCAGATGCAATCGACTTGATCGCTTTCAACGTGATCAATTCCGGATCACCAGGCCCTGCACCCACCACTGTTAAGCGGGGTTGCGGTTCTAATTTTCTGAAGTGACTTAAATTTTTCATGCGATGGCTTGGCGGAATGATGTGGCTGCCGATAAAAAGGTCTGTGCTTGCGCGGCATACTGAATTGCAAAGGCCTCTGATGGTTCGTTTTGGTTGATCTGCAAAACCAATTCCGGGAAGGTCCCAGCCTCAATCGCAAATTCTCCCGTCGCCACAAAATGCTCCTCAAACTTGTTGATGACCGCACTTTGATTCGCTACCGTTACGGATTTATCTAACAACAACGCTTTGGAAGCTGAGATGAAGACCGAATAGGCATGGTAGATGGCATCCGCCCAGCGTTTGTCTTCCAAAGCCGCGGCTGTCCATTCGTATTTTTCTTCCGATTCGAACAACAAGGTTGCTACCAAATCGATCATCACTCCGGCACATTCACCTACGCCGATTTCTGTTGCGAAACTATCCGTCGCACCCCAATCGATGAAGTCCGAATCTACCAACGTTGTCAAATCCGCAATTGGTTTCAATAAATTATAGAAGTATTTCTCGCCCTGGCGATCGTAATATTCGTGGAAGTATTCGCCGTTTTGTGCGTTTTCTTCAAAATTGTTCAACAACACGCGCAATACTTGAGGACCTCTTTTGGAAGGAACTTTGATGACCTTATCCGCGATACGTCCGTCGCCATTGCCTAACGTTGCGCCTCCTATTAAAACTTGCAAGGCAGGTAAAACACGTTTATCTGCCGCCTTCAAAGAAGAGCCGTGAAATCCGATTGACGCCATGCTATGTTGGCCACACGCATTCATACAACCCGAAATCTTGATTTTCATCGCACTATCATGGATCAAAGATGGAAATTCATCGTTGATGACTTGCTCTAATTTCGAGGTAATATTCGTT
>NZ_JBILJM010000059.1:0-4378 GCF_044377215.1 Aquirufa sp. | reverse complement strand
AATGATAATTTCAGAACTATATAAATGTGTATGTTGACCTAATTGAATGAGGTCTTTTTGTAGCACCGACTTGAAAAATCCTGCCTTCATCACGCCGGGGTGTGCCTCGTAAACATATCGTTTTAGGCTTCCAATAAGATTCTCAGCGTTTCGCTCTACCATCTGCGTGCCCTCAAAAATGGTTTGACCTTCTTCGATGATGCTAATCTTCGGGTCCAGCGATTCATTTCCCGCTTTCACAAACAACAACTCCTTGACTTCTTGCTTTGTACTGACAACATAAACTTGGCTGACACCGCCTAATTCGTGAACGGCCCGACTGATATCCAAAACCGGACTCGTCTTAACGAGTATCTTTTTTGTAGGATGCTGCGCAATGACATCCAAAACGTTCGGTTGGCAATCTCTAAACAATATAACTTTTTCTCCTAGCGCATTTCGCCGTGCAGGATCCACATAAATCCAATCGATTTCAACTTCATTTAATGCATCTAGCCCGTTTTTGGCAAAATGAGCCATGTTTTTAACACCAAGTACCTCATGATTATATTTTGTGATAGCTGCTAATTCCTCCTGCATTTCTACATAAGTCACCTGCGTACATGTTTGTGCAAAGGCCCAACTGTCCACGCCCATTCCACCTGTGATATCAATCAGCCGACCAGAAACCAAAGAAGCCTTGTATTTGGCCGTGCTTTCTGAGGATGATTGTTCGAGTGAAATAGAAGTAGGGAAAAAGACCTTTTTTTCAGCTACCCAGCTCGGTAATTTAGTTGCCAATTTCTGGCGCGCCTGAATTTGATGAGCTAATTTTTTGATATCAAGCTCAGGGAATTTACGTGTATCTAAAGCGATGGCCGACGGGGACCTCTGGCCGTTATTCGCGATAAACTCAATTTCTTTCGGTTGGAGCATTTGGCAAAAATAGAACCCTAAGTGGATAAATTAAATTTTATTGTAAATTTATGAGTATTAAAAAATGGACTATGCCTACTTACCAACTAACGATTAATGCCAAGAAGCATCGCGTCGATGTGGATTCAGATACCCCACTTTTATGGGTCATTCGTGAAGAAATAGGATACACAGGAACGAAGTTTGGTTGTGGTATGGGTTTATGTGGCGCATGTACGGTACTTTTAAATGGCCAACCGATTCGTTCGTGTTCAACGCCCGTGTCGACGGTTAAATTAACAGACAAAGTAACAACCATCGAAGGCTTATCTGCAGGTAATGCGGTCCAAGAAGCTTGGATCGAAGCTCAGGTCCCACAATGCGGCTATTGTCAATCAGGTCAAATACTGGCCGCTTCCGCTTTATTAGCCTCGAATGCTACTCCAAGCGATGAAGATATTGATAATGCCATGGCAGGAAATATTTGTCGGTGCGGCACCTATCCCCGCATGCGCCAAGCCATCCATGCAGCAGCTGCTAAAATTCAAAAATCTAAAAAAGCCTAAGGACATGAACACATCAAGACGTGATTTTATTCGCATCGGAGGGCAGTCGGCCTTCATCCTAGCCCTAGGTTTTTCCGTTACAGGTAAAGCAAAAACCTTACAAAAAGTAACCGCACTCGGTGTAGAAATTAATCCTTACATCATTATCAATGAGGCGGGCAAGGTTACCATATTTAATCCGCGGCCTGATATGGGACAGGGTACCTATCAATCTTTGCCGATGTTGATTGCCGAGGAATTAGAGATTCCATTAGATAAGATAGATATTCAAATGACGGATGGTTCGGCTCGTTTTGGGTCCCAACTGTCGGGAGGATCCTCATCCGTACGCACTCGTTGGATTCCCATGCGAACTGCTGGGGCGGCTGTGAAAGAAATGCTTTTGCAAGCCGGTGCGAACCGTTGGAAAGTTTCCATCACAGATTGTTATGCCAAAGACGGGTTTATCATTAATCGTGTTTCCAATGCCAAGCTTTCCTATGGCGAGTTAGTCGAAGAAGCATCCAAATTGCCGGTCCCACAAAAGCCGCGATTAAAAACATGGAGTGAGTTTACGCAATTGGGCAAGAAATCATTCCGTCCGGATGTTACCTCCAAGGTTGACGGAACAGCCATTTTTGGTATGGACGTTAAATTACCAGGGATGTTATATGCGAGCATTGTGCATTCCCCTACGATTTATGGTAAGGTTAAAAGCTTCAGTGCCGACAAAGCCATGGGTGTTAAAGGGGTTCGATTTGTTTTGAAGACCGAGCGTAATTTTTACCATGGTCCGTTTTCACCCGATGTTGAATTAAATCAAAAGGCTCGTGCAAAGTCGGAAGCCATTGCTGTGGTGGCGGAATCCTATTGGGCAGCTTTGAAGGGAAAGAAACTGGTATTGGCTTCTTGGTCTTCCGAGGGAGCCGCGGAAAGTGCTACTTCGCAATATTTTAATGCTGCCAAAGCTAAAGCACAATCTGAGGGTGCAACCTATAAAGATGCAGCTGTAGGAGATTTTGCCAAAGCATTGCAGTTATCGGACTATAAAATCCAGGCAACCTATCAAACGCCCTTTATGGCGCATGCTCCCATGGAACCTTGCAATGCAACGGTTTATGTGCAGGATGGAAAAGTAGAAGTTTGGGCTCCTGTTCAGGGACCTGATAGTTTGGTTACTGAATTGGCAGGTTATTTAGGAATGAAGCCAGAACATGTTAAAATCAATGTCACCTTTTTAGGAGGGGCGTTCGGTCGGAAAGCCTATTATGACTATGTATTAGAAGCGGCTCATATTTCACGTCAAGTGAATGCCCCTGTAAAAGTGATTTGGACGCGGGAGGAAGATATCCAACAAGGACCATTCCGTCCGGGAATGATTTCGGCTATGCAAGGTGGAATTGATAATCAAGGAAATGTATTGGCTTTTGAACATCGGTTAAATGGTGCGTCGATTATGGCCAATGTTTTCAAGGCCGATATGCGTGGGAAAATAGATCCGTGGGCGGGAGAGGGCATTAGCATTGAGGATAGTCCGTATGCATTTCCTGCGCGTCGTAATTCATTTAATTGGGTTGATCCGCAGATGCCTATTTTATGGTGGCGTTCTGTATATGCATCGACCAATGTTTTTGCTCAGGAATGTTTCATGGATGAATTAGCCCATGAAGGCGAAAAAGATCCGCTTGACCTACGTTTACATTTATTGAAAGACTCACCTCGTTTTGTGGCCGTACTGAATAAGTTGGCTGAAATTTCTGATTATCGGGCCAAACGCAAAACGGGTAAATCCATTGGTATCGCGATTGCCAGTTCTTTTGCCAGTATCGCTGCACATGCATTTGTAGTAGAAAAACAGGGAACAAGTGTCAAGATTAATCAAATCTACGCGGTGATCGATTGTGGTTTTGCTGTTAACCCCGATAATATTGTTGCCCAAATGCAAAGTAATTTGGTCTATGGACTTTCGGCTACCATCAAAAATGAAATTACCCGGAATCATGGCGTGATTGAGCAAAGTAATTTTCATGATTATGCGGTGCTCCGACAAGGCGAAATTCCGGATGCGGTTATTCATGTCATGCAAAATGAGGAAGAACCTGGTGGAGTAGGGGAACCTGGTTTACCTCCTGTCGCGCCTGCTTTGTGCAATGCGATTTTCTTAGCCACAGGTAAACGTGTCCGCACGTTGCCATTAGATTTAAGTTCGATTTAAATGGAAGGATTAATTCTGGCCGCAGGGGCCTCTTCTCGATTAGGGGAAGCGAAACAACTATTAGTTTATCAAGGCCAAAGCCTGTTAGAGCGATCGATCCGTCTCGCGTTTTCGGTATGTCAAGAGGTTTCAGTTTGCCTTGGGGCTGAAGTTGATCAATCTATTCTAATTATAGAAAATTTACAAAAGGAGTTTCCAAACTTGACTTTTGTTCAGGTGGAACATTGGGAAAAAGGGATGGGGGAGTCGCTTGCAGTCGGACTTAAAGCCGTGGATATTTCGCGCGATGTATTGGTTTTGTTATGTGACTTACCCTTTCTGACAACTTCTCATCTCAAGAACTTAACGTCGTTGGCAAATCCATATCGAGCCATTGTGGCCTCATTTCAAGGAGTTAATTCTCCTCCAGTATTAATTCCGCAAGCTTTACGACCTTTATTTAATCATTGGAGTGGCGATCAAGGATTAGGTAAATTTTGGCGCCAGAATCCCATGCTCTGTGAGATCGTTCATTTTTCAGATAAATTCAGGGATGTGGATGTTCCGGAAGATAGGAAGTATTGGGGGATATGATCATTAGACTTTAGACGTTGGACGCTGGACATTGGACTGTAGAGACGCGATACTTGAGGTGCACCCATTTTATTGGACAAAATTAAACAATAGATTTGACATAATGAGCTCGGTATCCCACTGGGCTCATTCCATTTAGATTCATTTTTAT
>NZ_JBILJM010000011.1:0-79038 GCF_044377215.1 Aquirufa sp. | reverse complement strand
AAGGGAGTTTTTACTTGATACCATAAATAAGATTGACATCAAATATGACCCAAAGAAGAAATCCCACCAATTAGACATTAAGTTTAAATTACCTATTGTAGGTGACAGTTTAAATTATACTGGTGTTGTAGATAAAAATGGGTTTAAAGAATATCAAATAAAGGAAGGGAAATCAGTAATCAAATCTGAAATGGGACTTGTAACCCACAAGTCAACCCAAACAGATTCCAAAAAAATGAAATTAGTTGAACGAATCATATCACTTAAAGAAAAGGAAGGACTATCTTTAAGTGAGATTTCGGAGAAGTTAAACAACGAAAAGATGTATCCCCCTAATGGAGGTAAATGGTATAAAAGTAAACTCTCTTCGTTTTACAATTATTCAAAGAAAACCATCCCAAAGTAGTGAGGGGTAAGAAAATCGAACCTAACGAACTATTTCGTTACCGTGGAATAAATGGCAAAACTATTTGGCATAAGTCTATTTATTATATAATTTCAAAATTGCTAAACAATTTACTATGGATTATAGCAGTCTAGGTGCTAGGCTTAGGTCAAAATTAACAACTGAATTTTTCGCACTTTCTTCCCTTGTTACGTTAATGTTCTTAACACGAATCATTGCATTTAGAGAGAATTCTTTAGAGCCAGATGAATTCGAATATCTATATGCCGCTAGAAAATGCTTAGATACCCCATTGCCATTTTTAGGCTTTCAGACACATACAACAGGTCCTTTTGCCATTTATATATTAGCATTACTTAAGTTAATCACTTCATTTTCTAAGATTTATCAACTAAGATTACTTAGTTTCTTTGTTTTTATCTTACCAACATTCTTTATTGTTTATTCACTTACCAAAAAACAAGCTGGATATATTGGAGTTGTTGTATTTTCTGTAATTGTTAGCTGCAAAAACTTCCCATTTTTCGGCCCTTTTTATGATGGAATATTTAGCTATAATACGGAGCATCCACTTTTAGTGGTCACTGCCATATTAAGCTATATTATGTTAAATAAGAAGACTTTAAGGGGTGTAATTACTTTTTCATTGCTGCTTTTTTGTTTGCCACTCATCAAATTTCAAGCAATACCACTAACCTTATTTTTTGGATTTTATTTTTGGATTTTATTACTAAATAATAAACAGTATCATTTTTTAAAGACATCCTTACTCACTTTTTTCTCCACGATAATTTTGTGGGTTCTATTTTTAATTTTCAATGGAATTTTTGATGAATTCTATTTCGTCTATATCTCAGAAAATCTTAATTACATATCCAATAATGCATTTGGGCAAGAATCTGTTAATCCTTTAAATTTTCTTCATCGGATAAACACCTATTACAAATTTGTTATTCTTATCATACTTTGGGGGCTGTTTTTCAGCTATCAATATGTCAAAAAAATAGGAATTTCGTTTAGTTCTTTACTAAATCATCCAATAGGTTTCAGTGGTAGTTTTTTTATTGTATCCGCTGTAACAATAATTCTTGGCAAGAATGATTATGGTCATTATTATGTTTTTCTGTTTTTGCCAACAAGTCTTTTGGCCAGTCATATATATATGGGGTTGCTTGAATTAAAGTATATAAATAAAGCGTTCAAGCCACTATTTATCATTCTTTTACTTTCATTTTTCAATTTTGATTACTTCTTCAAATCAATCAATTTGGTAACAAATATTGTTCTGCACAAACCGACGGAACATTTGAGATTTGGAAAACCATTACAGATCGTCGTAGATACTAAAATTGTCAACTGGCTAAAAAAACATAAAGAGCCCAATGCCGCTTTATTATCAATTGGATGGGATCAATCACAAGTTTTGTATTACTTACTTCAAGACGATTATAAGATAATGAATCGTCAAACCCACTTCTTTTTTTACAAAAATGGATTTGACACGAATAACAAAGCTATGTTTGATGGCGAGGAAAAAATGTTGATAGAAGATCTTACCAAATTCCCCCCATTATTTATCGTTGACACTTGGAATATTATTAATGCATCACGCAAAACGTTACTCCAAAAATATGTAGATAAAAACTACAGACTCGTCTTAAATGATCCCAGCTACAAAGTTTTTAAAAAAATAAGCAACGAATAGATTATTGCAATATTTTCATAAACTAAAGTTCAATACTTTATGTCGAAAAAACTTCAACAACAAATTTTCTTAATCGTTTTTGCAATCATTGCCATAGCACTAATATCTCCTGTACATTACACAACTACAGGATTAGATGCTGGATGGACTGAGGCTATACTCATGGTCACTGAGCGAGTTCGAACTTTTGGACAAGATTTCATCTTCACGTATGGTCCTTTAGGCTATTTAAGTTTTAGGATTCTTCCACTCAATACCTCAATTTTTCCTATTTTATTTCTAGATATTTTATCAATTGCTCATTTACTTTTCATCCTTAAGATCTTATTTGAAAAACTAGGCAAATTCTGGTATGTAGCCGCAATATCAGGTTTGATCATAATTTTACCCTGGGGATTTTTTGCAGATTTGAGCTTTACTTATTTTTTTTACTACATTTTCTGGATCCTTTATTCTTATTATCATTCAAATTCATTTGGTATATGGGCTGCGTTATTGATTTCAGTATTACTCTTTTTTGTAAAAGTAAATATCAGCCTCATTGTCATTTTTATATTCATCATTAATTCAATCTACTTAGTTAAGTCAAAGAAATTTACTTGGAAATTGATATTGATTCAAAACATTTTACTCGTCTTTGGTATCATTGTGCTTTCTAAGTTATTATATGTCGATTTACTTAACTACACAATTTATACGCTTCCCTTAATTGATGGTTATCAAGATAGCATGTCTACGATAATAATCTCAAAAAAAGAATTACTCATTTTACTGGTTATCGAATTTGTCATTTTCTTGATTTTTTGTTGGCAATTCTTTGTCATGCGGAAATCCTTAAAATCCCATATCTATTTAATTCTTTTAGTAACAATTTTCGCCTTTTTAGGTTTTAAACAGGCACACACAGCCATTTCCAACCCTAACATTTTTGGTTTCTTCTTACTGTTACCCATGATAAATGGACTACTTTTCCTGTATTCTGATCAAAAATATAAATCCAAAATTGGTTTGGGGTTCATTTGTGTTTTACTTGTTCATTTGTTAGCGACTCAATACATCAGATACAGTGAAGGAGAACATACAATAAAAGGATATTTTAAAACTTTTCATAAGATAAATTTCAATCCAATCCACTATTTTGAAAAACTTTTTGATTACCAATACACCAAAAATTTTGAGGCAAAACCACTTCAATTTCCAGAAAGGATTAAAACTAAAATTGGCCAACAGACCGTTGACATACTTCATAATGACGTTTCGTATATTTTCTTCAACAAGTTAAATTACAATCCAAGACCTGTTATCCAAACCTATTCTGCCTATACCGCGCAGCTAATGCAATTAAATGGTAGAAAATATGCGAGTGCTTCCGCACCAGATTTTGTGTTATTTAAACTAGAGCCATTCAGAGAACAAAATCCTTTTTGGGCGGATACAGATGTCAATTTTGAATTGTTGAAACGATATACTGTCAACGAGCAATTTACGGTAGGTAAGGATACGCTTTTGTTACTTCAGAAAAATAACGCGACTGGGAGAATGGAAAATTTTGTATTTCGGCTGCCAACAATCAAGCAGGATCAATACATCCCGCTTCCACAAAGAAGTGCACCCTATCGCATGGTGGCAAATTTAGAATATAGTGTTTGGGGTAAACTTTGCCGACTGCTATTTCAGCCTCCTTACATGTATTGCACGATTTACTACGCAGATGGCACCCAAAAAGAGTTCAGGGTCATTGACAAGATCTTGAAAGGTGGAGTCATTGTCAATAAACGCGTGACCACTCAAAATGAACTTTTGACTTTCTACACACACAAGGGAGAAAAAAACACAAACGTCGCGGGCATCAAATTTCACACGCGATTTTCTTGGGCTTATTTATAAATTAAGAAACAATTTTTCCCCACAGCGTGTTACCCTACCATGTCTGATTCGATTATTTCCATCCAGCATTTAGCTAAAAATTTCGGTTCTTTTCAAGCCGTCCGTGACGTAAATATTCAGGTCAATCGCGGAGATGTCTATGGATTTCTTGGGCCAAATGGCGCCGGAAAAAGTACCACCATGCGCTGCATGCTATCGCTCATCCAACCTGATGCGGGTGATATTTCACTTTTTGGCTTACCACTTGCCTCCAATCGTACACGTATTTTAAGGCGTGTTGGTAGCCTCATCGAAAAGCCTGATTTTTATAAATTCCTCAGCGCTTACCGGAACCTGGATTTATTTTCACGCATTTCCGGTGCTCCATCCACTAAAAAAGAAATCTATCAAATGCTCGAATTCGTAGGCCTCGAAGGACGCGAAAAAGATCAAGTAGGTGGATTTTCCCACGGAATGCGCCAGCGCTTAGGAATCGCACAAACCTTATTGCACAATCCGGATTTGATTGTGCTTGATGAACCGACCACCGGACTCGATCCGCAAGGGATCATCGACATGCGTAATTTGATTTTACGCTTGAAAAACGAGCAACAAAAAACCATTGTATTTTCATCCCACAACCTAAGCGAGGTGGAAATTATTTGTAACCGAATGGTGATTATTCATCAAGGAAAAAGCGTCGTAGAAGGAAGCGTAAAGGAATTATTAAATGAGGAAGACCAAATCATTCGGATTCAAACGCAAGAAGATGCGATCTCCAAAGGCATGGCTATCTTTGAAAAATATCCCCACGCCCATGTGAAAAAAATAGGCAGCGATACCATCGAGGTCACCTTGCAAAAAGAATTGATTCCAGAGGTAAATCGCCAACTGATCGAAGCCGGCGTACCAATTTTTTCGATTGAATCGAAACGGAAATTAGAAGATTACTTTATCAACTTACTTGCCTCATGATATTTTTCCATAGCACCCGAAACGAGTTGATCAAAATCGCGCTGAAACCCCGCAGTTATTTAGGACTTGCGGCAATTACGGGTCTGGTAGGCATTATTTTATTTGCATTGATGGCAGATGGCATGTCAATGATTTCATTCGTCACGGCCTCTTTTGAACAAACACTACGCTTTGAAGGCAAGGTACTCAACGGCAATTTAGTGGCATTTATCATCCTACAGATGCTTATTGTGCACATTCCACTGCTAGTCGCTCTAGTCACCGGCGACCTCATTTCAGGAGAAGCTGCCATGGGAACCTTGCGCATGCTCATGACCAAACCGATTACACGGACCCAACTCCTCATGTCCAAATTCCTAGCCGGTGGTATCTATACGTTTTTGATCGTTCTGTGGTTAGGCTTTATGGCGGTTGGGATTGGTCGATTTTTATTCGGACCAGGAGATTTAATGGTATTGAATTCCGATGGGCTCGTTATTCTTCAAGAAGGTGACGTTATGTGGCGATACGCTGGGGCATTTTGTGTCGCATTTTTAGCCTTGTTGACCATTAGCTCCTTATCCATTTGCTTATCCTGCTTCTCCGATAATTCCATCGGCCCCATCGTAAGTACGATGGCCATTATTCTATTATTTACGATTATTGGCACCTTGGATGTGCCCGTTTTCGACACGATTCGCCCGCTATTATTTACGACCCACATGGCTGCTTGGCGTTCCTTTTTTGAGGACCCAATTCCGTGGCAACAGATCAAAGAATCTATCGGAATCCTCGTGGCACATAACGCCTTATTTATTGGCCTTTCTGTCATTACTTTTCACCGCAAAGACATCACTGTATAATGAAATATTGGCTCTTAATATGTTTTCCGTTTTTCGCTTCGGCCCAACAAGCCGACGAGCTTTTTGCGCGTTTGACTCAAAAATTCAAACAAGTACATCATTATGAAGTGCAGGCTCAAATAAAGCCAAATATCCCCTTGATCAAGATTTTACCTGTCAAAGCAAACGTACAATTCACCTACCCGAACACCTACAAAATCAAGTCGGCCGGCATTTCCATCCTACCCAAAAATGGTTTCTCTGAATTGCCTTTACTTTTTACCCAACCGAATCAATTTACGGCAATCGCATCTGGCAATGAGCTTATGCAAGGAATTCGCGCTCAAATTATCACCTTGCTACCAATTGCAAATGAAGGGGACTTGGTCCTAGCCAAAATTTGGGTAGACACCCAATCCATGGTCATTTTAAAATCATTGATTACCAGTCGGTCAAATGGAACCATCCTAAGCGAATTTGAATACACAACTGAAAAATCGCGGGGTTTGCCTGCACGCATGAAATTAACCATCGACGTAAAGAAATTCAAAATTCCGAAAGGCGTGGCTACGGATATTAATCGCACAAGCCGACAGGTAGACGACGGGAAAAGCACCCAAAAGGGCTCTATAGAGGTTATTTTCGGAAAGTACCGGGTAAACTCCTAAAGGTACTTACGTAGTAAATCGACACTTTTCTGAACGCCAACAGTCCCAGGTTCTTTGCCTTCGAACTCAATAGAAATGTAGCCTTGGTAATTCGCTTTTTTTAGCATCGCGATTATGCGCTGATAATCTAAATCGAGGCTATACCATTCACCGCCACCGTAATATGTTTTGGCTTGTACAAAACTCGTTTTAGAAACGATTTTTTCTAGCTTATTGTAGGGATTTTCAAGGAAATTACCCGTATCCATGAGGAGACCTAACCAGGGTGAATTCACTGTATCATGAATGCGCAACATACCTTCAGGTGTCGAACCCAAGCCCCAGTGATTTTCAAGAGCCAATAATACGCCACATTCCTCCGCTTTTTTCAAGCATTGTTGGATTCCATCCACACACCATTTATATCCATCATCCTCCGTATATCCTGGCAAAATAGGTTCAATCCCACGATTAGCCATTAATTCGTCAAAACTTTTGATGGTATTCCAGCGACCCGTATTCAATCGCAAACATGGAATACCCATTTTGTAGGCAAGCTCAATGCAATGATTCGTATGATCTACATGCTTTTGCAATTCCGCTTTGTCTGGCGTTACAAATCCTTGATGAATCGACAAACAAGTCAGCGCGATGCCATTCAAAAATGCATGTTTTTTAATGTCCTGTAGGTATGCATTGTCCTCACTTTCCATTTGTCGGTGCAATACATCAATCCCATCCAACCCCATTTTCGCCGCTTCATCAATCACGCGTTGAATTGGGAATTTATCTCCTTTAAAATGCCAATAGGAATAGGAAGAAACACTTAACTTGATTTTAGGATTTGGCTTTACGACTGCAGTTTGAAGAGGTGCAACCAAGGGAGCGGCGGTAGTTAACGCGGCTGAAGACAAAAAATTACGGCGATTCATCATGGGATCTATTTATTTTTCTTGTCTAACTTACGTAAAAAATTCAAATAAATAACAAGGATGTATCTGGATGAACTAGTCGAATTTTGTTTGAGCCTTCCGGATGTAGAAGAGACACAACCATTTGGCCCTGAACACGTTGTATATAAAACAAAAGGGAAAATGTTTTTGCTGGTTGGCCTAGAAGACTCCCCTATTCGTTTCAATGTCAAATGCAATCCGGAACTTGCCATTCAATTACGTGAGGAATTCCCGCTTGCAGTCCTTCCTGGTTTTCACATGAATAAAAAACATTGGAATACGATTGTGGTGGGACCGGAGCTGTCGCGTAAACAAATTGAAACGTTTATTTTACATTCCTATCATTTAGTGCATAAGTAAACTGATTTTTGTAGTTAGTTTTTGAATAAAAGATTGAAAATTAATTTCCTCCATGTAGCTTTGGCAAACCTTGGAGGATTGCCAAAGCTAAGAGACCAACATGAAAAAAATACTCGCATTATTTCTGCTTTTCCCATTCCTAAGTTTAGCGCAGAAAACCAATTGGGAACTTACCGGATTTAAAAAATTAGATGCTGTAAATCCGATCATGAAACCGGATATTAACGCGCGCTTCATGTGTCCGATTCAGCAAAAATCCGTTGGCTGGGAAAATAAAAATGTCCTAAATCCAACGGCCTTAGTGCGCGACGGTAAAGTTCATATGTTGTATCGCGCGCAAGATTCACTCGGTACTTCGCGCATTGGCCTAGCCATTTCAACAGATGGCATTCATTTTGTCAAAAATCCAAAACCCATCCTCTTTCCCACAAATGACGCTTTTCAAAAATATGAATGGCCCGGCGGAATCGAGGATCCCCGCGTAATTGAAACAGAAGATGGAAACTATTTGATGACCTACACTTCCTACGATGGAAAAACGGCCCGACTTTGCTCTGCCATCTCGCGAGATTTGTTGACCTGGGAAAAACAAGGGCCCATGTTGAATAGCCCAAAATACATAAATCTTTGGTCAAAATCTGGCGCAATCGTTGGTAAAGAAATCAATAGCCGCATCATCGCCCAAAAAATCGATGGCTTTTATTGGATGTATTTTGGAGATACCGATTTGTTTCTAGCTAAATCCACCGACCTACGAGTATGGGAAGTTTGTGAGAACGCAGAAAGCCAAATAAAAATATCAGTCTTACATCCACGCATGGGCTATTTCGATTCTCGCTTAGTAGAGCCTGGACCTTACGCCCTCATAAGACCTGAAGGAATTTTATTGATTTATAATGCCAGCAATGCAGCGAATTTTAACGAAACCAAATTCCCAAAATTCACCTATGCCGCCGGTCAAGCACTTTTTGATACCCGAAAACCGTATAAATTAAGTAACAGGACGAATCAAGCTTTTATTTGGCCCAACAAAGATTATGAGCGAGTTGGCGAAGTAAATGAGGTTTGTTTCGTCGAAGGACTCGTTCACTTTAATGGTAAATGGTTTTTATACTACGGAACAGCAGATTCAAAAATCGCCGTCGCATCTACAAACTGATAATTTACAAAAACACGTAAAAATCTCACATTTCCCCCCTAGCTTTGCCAAACCTTGGAGGATTGGCAAAGCTAAGAGAAAAGATATGATTTTAGGAATTCACCACATCGCAATTATCTGCTCAAATTACGCAGTATCCAAACAATTTTACACTGAAAAACTGGGCTTCACCATCGTCCGCGAAGTGTACCGCGAAGCACGGGATTCCTACAAATTGGACCTGGAAGTCAATGGCTTATATCAAATCGAGTTGTTTTCATTCCCCAACCCACCGGCCAGGACCTCACGTCCAGAAGCCGCAGGACTTAGGCATCTTGCCTTTTCAGTTGACGATTTAGACGCAACCGTTGCCTCATTAAATCGGCAAAATATTACTTCTGAACCCATCAGAATCGATGAATTTACAGGAAAACGCTTTACTTTTATAGCTGATCCCGACGATCTCCCTATAGAATTTTACGAGCAATGAATCGAATAGATAAAAAACCACTAGCGCAATTGGGCTTTGATTTCGTGACAGAAAACTTCCTAAAAGCAAATGAAACCGAATTCAAACACCGAAATACCCACATAAATCAAAGTCTTTATCGCCAACTTCAAGCACGCGAAATAAGTATTCTAGAGGCCAATTTAAATGAGGCCGAAAACTGGAAAGATCTTTGGGTAAAAGACGGATTCAACCCCTATTTGGTTAAAAATTGCCGGTTTTTTGGCATTGTGCGCATTGGAAAATTAGAGTCTTGCTACCTCGAATTCAAGAACCTCCGCATGCCGGTGGGCCTATATAATTCCACGATTATTTCGAGTGATTTTGGCGATAATGTGGCCATAGATCGGGTCAATCTCCTCTCCCACTACCAAATAGGGAATGAGGTCATGATTTTGCAGGTCAATGAACTCGCTACCACCCCCACAGCCAAATTCGGAAATGGAATTGTCAAAGATGGAGAAGAAGAACGCATTCGGATTTGGCTTGAATTAGGCAACGAAAATGGTGGCCGAAAAGTCGTTCCATTTATCGGGATGCGACCTGCTGACGCATTTCTTTGGACGCAAGATCGAGAAGATAAGGAACTTCTAGCAGGATATTTAAACTTGACCAAAGCTGAATTCTCATCAGAAAGAGGGTTTTATGGGCAAATTGGAGATCGCACCATAATTAAAAATACAGGCATCATAAAGGATGTCAATATGGGTTCGGACGCCTACATTAAGGGCGCGAATAAACTCAAAAATTTGACCATCATTTCTTATCCACACGCCTCCACGCAAATCGGCGAAGGCTGCGAAATCGTCAATGGTATCATCCATGAAGGCTGTCGGATATTTTACGGCGTCAAAGCCGTGCGATTTATTTTGGAAGCGCATTCCCAACTCAAATATGGGGCACGATTGATCAACTCATTTTTGGGAAGCAACTCGACCATTTCCTGCTGCGAGGTGCTTAATTCCTTAATTTTTCCAGCACACGAGCAACATCACAATAATTCATTTCTGTGTGCGTCCATCATTAAAGGCCAAAGCAATATGGCCGCCGGAGCTACTTTAGGGTCAAACCACAATTCACGCGGAGCAGATGGTGAGTTGCAGACAGGTCGTGGATTTTGGCCAGGCCTTTCAGTTGCCTTGAAACATAATTCCAAATTTGCGTCCTTTAACCTGATTTCCAAAGGCAATTATCCGGCCGAAATCCACAATCCTATACCATTTTCATTATTGGGAAATGACGATCAAACGGGCGGCTTATTGATCATTGCTGGATATTGGTTTCAATACAACATGTATGCGATTGCCCGCAATGCGTGGAAATTTGCTGCGCGGGATCAGCGGGTAGAAAAAAATATGTTGCTAGAGTTTGATTATTTGGCACCAGATACCGTCAGTGAAATCTTACAAGCAAGAGAATTATTTTGCCAGTGGGTCGGTGATGCCATCGGGAAAGATGCAGCAGCGGGAAAAGCTTGGTTGGCAAATCCTGCCAACGAGTATGAGAATCTAGCTGTTTGGGCCACCGGAATTGAAAATACCAAACGGAAAACGCGCGTAGCTAAAGTGTATCGGGCATACCAGATTTTTGGCGATTTATTACATTACCATGCAGCCAAAGAATGGGTCGCCACATGTGACCGTAATCCAAGCCAAAAACCGCTCGATTTACTTCACAAGACCATGGAAAAAGCAACAGCCATTCAAACCTGGGACAACCTAGGGGGACAGTTGATTCCTTCCGGGGCGGTACTCGAACTCAAAAACAGCATCAAAAACAGTCAAATCACGCGCTGGTCTCAAGTTCATGACTTCTACGAAACACAGGCCAAGGTATACCCAGATCAAAAATTTGAAAATGCGTTAAATGGCTTATTGAAAGTTGATCCAGAGGCCATGGCCAACATTCCAGCCTGGCTAAATAAAGCCGTAGAAACCGCACGTTTCTTAACTGCAGGAATCGAAAAATCACGCGAAAAAGATTATCAGGATCCATTCCGCCTGGCCATGTTTGGCAATGCCCAAGAACTCGAAGCGGTGATTGGAGATTTGAATGACAATGAGTTCATTCAACAATCGAAGGTGAGTCAGCATGTTTTTGAGGAGAAAATAAAAGCTATACAGATTAGACGCTAGGAATCGGCGTAAATACGCCTCAAACTTTGGCAATCCTTTGAGGTTTGCCAAAGAAAAAAGCCCACAGTTTCGCGCCAAGAAAAAGGTTAAGACGCGATACCTCGCGTCTTAACACAAATAGACGCGAAGTATCGCGTCTCTACAAAGAAAAAAGCCCCAAGCATCGCTTGGGGCCCTCTAACGTCTAATGTCCGACGACTAGCGTCTAGATGCTTATGGCTTATTCGAATCCACCTTCAAACGCTCCTCGCGATTTGAAATCTCCCACGCCATGTAAAACACCAAACGACCCACTTTTTGTACCTGATCAAATTCGATTTTTTCCACATCATCACCCGGCTGGTGATAATCATCATGAACCCCGTTAAAGAAAAACGCGACAGGAATACCATGCTTAGCAAAATTATAGTGGTCTGAACGGTAGTAAAAACGGTTCGGATCATTCGGATCATTAAAACGGAAATCTAATTCCAAACCTACGTGCTTCTTGTTCTGGTCAATTAAAATCTCACGCAACGACGAAGACAATTTATCAGATCCAATCTCATAAATATAATCCGGCTTACCCATGTGCTCGTCATCGTATCGTCCGGTCATGTCGGTGTTAAGGTCAACCACCGTATTTGCCAATGGAAACAATGGATGCTTGGAATAATACTCAGAACCCAACAAACCTTTCTCCTCACCTGTCACAGTCATAAATAAGATACTCCGGCGCGGTTTTTTACCTTCTGCAGCCGCCTTTCCAAACGCCTCCGCTAATTCCATAATCGTCACCGTTCCCGAACCATCATCATTCGCACCATTATTGATTTGGCCATCAGCCGAAATACCAATGTGATCATAATGAGCGGTTAATATCACCAACTCCTCTTTCTTGTCCGTTCCCTCTAAATAGCCAACCACATTGTAAGTGTCAACTGGTTTTTCCGTACGCTCAATGGTTAAGTTGATGGGTGCCGACTTATACGTAGGCGCAATCGATTTTTTAGCAGCAGCAACAGATGCTTTATAGGCCAATAGCTGCTCTTCGCTCGTGCCTAAAATTTCCGCTGCCATGGCAGATGAAATCAATAAGACTGGTGCCTCGTTTGGCGAAGCAGCCTCATCCGCAAAAACCATACGCTCATTACCAAAACGCTTCATCATCACCTGACGCTGACGCAATTGATTACCAAAGTCTTTCTCCGATTTATCCGAAATCAAAATCAATCCCGTCGCACCCACAGCCTGCGAACGCTTTAATTTCTCTTTCCATCCATCCCCTTTACCAAAAACAGACGGATCTTTGGTTCCTGATAAAACATAATTACCCGCTTCGTCTTTCGCCTCTCCTTCAAATGCCAGAACATATTTTCCTTTGGCATTTAATTTAGCAAAATCCGTAAAGCCCGCCTGCTGAATTCCAAATCCAGCAAAGACCACCTGCACTTTCGAATTCGCAGCTACTGGTACCAAAGCACTCGCCATAAAGTGTCCCAAATAATCGTATGATTTCCCCTTGATAGCTAAGGCAACCTTCGTCCACGATCGATTCACCAAATCTACTTTTTGAAAGTAAGAACCGTTTACAGGAGCTAATCCCGATTTCTTAAAATGATCCGCAATGTAATTCGCAGCCACCTTCTGTTCTGGCGATCCCGTATTCCGCCCTTTCAGGCTATCGGATGCAATAAATGTCAGGTGCTTTTTCAGATCTTCTGCCTTAATTGTCAAGGCATAGGGCACCGGATTTGATTGAGCAAATGCACCCAATGAAATTAAATTAGCGGACAGAATGAGCGCTAAAACATAGTTTGTAGATTTTTTCATCGATTGAAACAAATTATAAGAAAGCGAAGTTACGGAATCAAAAATAAATCGCTAAAAAAACATTACTTTTGTGGCGCTTTTCAACCCAAATTCAGACGAAATTTTATGACCCCAAATTTCAAGTATCGGGAAGACTTTTCATTGCGTCACAACAATGTTGAGCCGACCGATGTAGCAGCTATGTTAAAAGAAATCGGCGTAGCTGATTTAAACACACTCATCAATCAAACTGTACCCGAAAAAATTCGTTTGGCACAAGGCCTTCGCCTACCTGCTCCGAAAACTGAATTTGAATTCCTGCGCGATTTCAAACAAGTCATGGGTCAAAATAAAATCTTCAAAAGCCATATCGGCTTAGGGTATTACGACACATTTACACCTACGGTTATTTTGCGCAATATTTTGGAAAATCCATCTTGGTACACGGCCTACACACCTTATCAAGCGGAAATTGCACAAGGTCGTTTGGAAATGTTGTTGAACTACCAAACCATGATCATCGACCTAACCGGCATGGAATTAGCGAACGCGTCCCTCTTAGATGAAGGAACTGCTGCCGCAGAAGCCATGACTATGTTATATGGCCAGCGCCCGATAGAACGTGGAAATGCAGAAACCCTTTTCGTTTCATCACTTTGCCTGCCACAAACCATCGATTTATTGATGACCCGCGCAGAGCCAATTGGCATTGAAATCGAAGTAGGTGACCATACCAAAATTGACCTAACCGATCCGAAATATTACGGCATCGTTTTACAATACCCAGCCGCAAACGGTGAGGTATTTGATTACAAAGATTTTGTCAGCGCTGCCAAAGAACAACATATTCAAATTGTAGTTGCTGCCGACTTACTCGCTTTGACATTATTGACGCCTCCAGGTGAATGGGGAGCGGATGTTGTGGTAGGAAGTTCACAGCGTTTTGGTGTACCGATGGGATTCGGTGGCCCACATGCTGCCTTCTTTGCAACAAAAGAAAAATACAAGCGTAGCATTCCAGGACGTATCATCGGGGTTTCCGTAGACACCGAAGGAAATCGTGCACTTCGTATGGCTTTGCAAACACGCGAGCAACATATTAGAAGAGAAAAAGCAACGTCCAATATCTGTACCGCACAAGTATTGTTGTCCATTATGGCAGCAGCTTATTCGATTTACCACGGACCTGAAGGATTGAAGAAAATCGCTTCTCGTGTTTATGGTCTAACTGAATTGCTAGCCGCTGGTTTGAAAAAACTAGGCTACACCTTAGAAAACACCCAGCACTTTGATACGCTTACTGTTTTAACCGGCGAACAAACGGAAGAAATTCGCGAATACGCGGAGGAATCTGAGCGCAATTTCAGATACTATAGAAACGATGCAGGCAAGCTTAGCATTGCGCTAGATGAGACGACTTCGGAAGATGACGTGATTGAGATTTTGGCATTTTTCCAACGGGCACAAGGCCAACGAATCCTCGGAGATGAGTTGACCGTCGCATGGAACATCCCAGCAACTCTAACTCGTACGTCCAGCTTCATGTCGCATGAGGTCTTCAATCGCTACCATTCCGAGCACGGTATGTTGCGTTATTTGAAGTCGCTTGAATCCAAAGATTTATCGATGGTTCACTCCATGATTTCCTTGGGATCATGTACCATGAAATTGAATGCAACAACCGAAATGATTCCGGTAACCTGGCCAGAATTGGGCAAAATGCACCCATTTGCTCCGGGCTTCCAGACGCGTGGGTACCAACAAATGATCACGGAATTAAGTAAGTGGTTATGTGAAATCACTGGATTTGCGGCGATGTCCATGCAACCTAATTCAGGTGCGCAAGGCGAATACGCAGGTTTGATGGTGATTCGTGCGTACCATGCGTCGCGTGGAGATTCACACCGCAACATCGCGCTTATTCCTTCTTCTGCACACGGAACAAATCCTGCTTCGGCTGTAATGGCTGGCATGAAAGTAATCGTGACTCCGTGCGATGCCAATGGAAATATTGACGTAGCTGAATTGCGCGCCAAAGCCGAGGAGCATAAAGATAATTTGGCATGCTTGATGATTACCTATCCAAGTACGCACGGCGTATTCGAAGAAAGCGTCATTGATATTTGCCAAATGATTCACGAGTTTGGTGGTCAAGTATATATGGATGGAGCGAACATGAACGCGCAGGTAGGATTAACATCGCCGGCACGCATTGGCGCCGACGTATGTCACTTGAACCTTCATAAAACCTTCTGTATTCCACACGGAGGTGGCGGTCCAGGTATGGGACCTATCGGCGTGGCACCACAATTGGTTCCATTCTTACCCGGTCACGTGATTACGGATTCGGTCGAAGCACCGGCACATGGCGCAGTTTCTGCAGCACCGGTTGGTTCAGCTTCTATCTTAGCCATCTCATACGCATACATTGCGATGATGGGCGGCGAAGGATTAACGATGGCCACGATGACGGCTATTTTAAATGCGAATTACATCAAATCGCGTTTGGAAAAAGAATTCCCAATTCTCTATACAGGTTCGCAAGGACGTTGTGCGCATGAAATGATTGTGGATTGTCGGCCATTCAAAATCTCCGCTGCCGTTGAAGCAGAGGACATCGCGAAACGCTTGATGGATTACGGTTTCCATGCACCTACCCTATCTTTCCCGGTAGCAGGTACGTTGATGATTGAGCCAACAGAATCTGAAAGCAAGGAAGAATTAGATCGCTTCTGCGATGCTTTATTAAGTATCCGTGCTGAAATTCGTGCGATCGAAGAAGGTCGTGTAGAGAAGACAAACAACTTACTCAAAAACGCACCACATACTCAAACACGTGTTTTGACTGCTGAATGGGATAAAGTTTACACACGTGAAGAGGCTGTATTCCCACTTCCGTATGTAAGAGCTAATAAATTCTGGCCAACTGTTTCGCGTATTGACTCAGCATATGGCGACCGAAACTTGGTTTGCGCATGTGAACCAATTTCGAGTTACGTAGAATCAAATTAAGTTTTTGTAATATTTAATCCCTCTGGAGTAATTCAGAGGGATTTTTATTGATAATTTAATTAGTATGCTTGCATAACATTTTGTTTTTTCTTTATATTTACTGCGTTGCTCGATACGGAATTCAAATACCCCATACGCGCACATCAATTCAATCTCAAACTTGTTAACATGAATCGTTCCATTAAACGCGTAGCCATCCTTGGCTCAGGAATCATGGGCTCTCGCATTGCCTGTCATTTCGCAAACATTGGCGTTCAAGTACTGCTTTTGGACATCGCTCCCAAAGAACTGAACCCAGAGGAACAAGCAAAAGGCCTTAGCCTGGAGCACCCATCCGTGAAAAATCGGATTGTCAATACGGCATTTCAACAAACTATACAGGCAAAGCCCGCATCGCTTTACAGCAGCGGCTTTGCCAAAAACATCAAACTGGGCAACTTCGATGATAACTTATCGGAGATTGCGCAGGCCGACTGGATTATGGAGGTCGTTGTGGAAAATTTAGCGATCAAAAAATCGCTTTATGAACGCGTCGAGCAATTCCGTAAACCAGGAACACTAATCACATCGAACACGTCCGGCATCCCCATTCACTTGATGGCTGAAGGACGTTCAGATGATTTCCAAAACCACTTTTGTGGGACACACTTTTTCAATCCGCCACGTTACTTACGCTTGTTGGAAATTATCCCAACCCCCAAAACAGATCCCAAAATCATCGATTTCCTCATGCAATTCGGCGAAACCCAATTGGGCAAAACCACCGTTTTGTGTAAAGATACCCCCGCCTTTATTGCCAACCGCATCGGAGTTTATTCGATGATGCAAACGATGAAAGTGGTAGAGGAATTGGGTTTAACGGTGGAGCAGGTAGATAAATTGACCTCGAAAGTCGTAGGCCGACCGAAATCTGGGACCTTCCGTTTATCGGATGTCGTGGGTTTAGATACTACGGTTCACGTAGCGAATAACTTGAAGCAAGCATTGACAAACGATGAAAGCAAGTCGATTTTCGAATTGCCCAATATGCTTCAAAAATTAATGGATAATAAATGGCTCGGCGATAAAACCGGTCAAGGATTTTATAAGAAGACCAAAGAAGGCGGCAAAACGGTCATCTTAAGTTTGGACTTACAAACATTTGAATACCGACCGTCGCAAAAGGTTTCGTTTGAAACCTTGGAGCGCACGAAAGCCATCGACAAATTGGCTGATCGCTTTACGGTTTTATTAGCAGGAAAAGATTTAGCGGGAGAATTTTACCGCAAGACATTCTTAGATGGCTTCCGTTACGCTTCGATGCGTGTCCCTGAAATCGCGGATGATTTTGTTAAAATTGACCAAGCAATCTGCGCAGGTTTCGGTTGGGAAATGGGTATTTTCGAAACCTGGGATGCGATCGGCGTTCAAGCCGGAATCGATCTCATGGCTGCAGAAGGTCACCAACCAGCCGCTTGGGTGACCGAGATGGTGCAGGCGGGTCATACCAGTTTTTACCGAGCGGATAATGGCGAGCGTCAGTACTATGACATTCATACTAAAAAATACCTAGCGATTCCAGGTGCTGAAAAGCAGATTAATCTGCAAATTTTAAAACCAACCAAAACCATCTTCAAAAACGACGATGCGAGTATCATCGATATTGGTGATGGCATCATCAACTTAGAATTCCATTCGAAGATGAATACGATGGGGCAAGGAGTTTTGGAAGGTATCCAAAAAGCATTAGACCTAGCGGAGAAAGATTACCGCGGTTTGGTGATTGGCAACGAGGGCGTTGAGGCCTTCTCTGCGGGAGCGAATTTGGGCATGTTGTTTATGTATGCGGCCCAACAAGAATTTGATGAAGTCAATCAAATGATTGCCATCTTCCAAAAAACCATGATGCGCGTTCGCTACTCATCTATTCCGGTGGTTGTTGCACCGCATACACTTGCGTTAGGTGGAGGAACGGAAATCAACTTACATGCGGATAAAATTGTTGCCCATGCAGAATTGTACATGGGGTTAGTTGAAGTGGGCGTTGGCTTAATTCCAGCCGGTGGTGGGACCAAAGAAATGGCTTTACGTATGGGCGATGCCCGTCGGAAAGGCGATGTGGAACTGAACCGTTTACAAGAAGCCTTCATGAACATTGCGACGGCGCGCGTGAGTACATCGGCATATGAAGCCTTGGAAATGAACTACTTACGCAAGGAAGATCGCATCGTTTTAAATCGCAGCCAATTGATTTCAGAAGCCAAAAAAGAGGCTATTGCTTTGGCGGAAGCAGGCTATGTTCAGCAGCAACCACGTAGTGATGTGTGGGTGGAAGGAAAACAAGGTTTGGCCTTATTTAAAGCAGGAATCCAAGGCATGTTGATGGGTAAATACATCTCCGAACACGATGCCTTAATTGCAAATAAACTAGCTTACGCAATTTGTGGAGGGGATTTAGATATGCCACAAATGGTAACCGAAGAATACCTAATCGACCTAGAGCGCGAGGCATTCTTATCGCTTTCTGGCGAACGCAAAACATTGGAACGAATCAGTAGCTTATTAAATGGAGGTAAACCTTTAAGAAATTAATCATGAACGCATATATCATAGCAGGTTACCGCACGGCGGTGGCAAAAGCAAACAAGGGTGGATTTAGAACCATGCGACCAGATGATTTGGCGGCAGAGGTGATCAAACATTTAATGGCGCAAGTTCCTTCGGTGGACCCGGTGCTCGTGGAAGATTTAATCGTGGGAAACGCAATTCCGGAAGCGGAACAAGGCATGCAGATGGCGCGTTACATTTCTCTTTTGTCACTGCCAAAGAGTGTACCCGGTTTCATCATCAACCGCTACTGCGGATCAGGTTTGGAAGCCATCGCTTTAGCTTCTTCCAAAGTTGCTGCCGGCATTGCGGATTGCATCATTGCAGGTGGAACTGAATCCATGAGCATGTTACCGATGATGGGACATAAAACTGTTTTGAATTACAATATCGCATCTGAGCATCCCGATTATTACATAGGGATGGGCTTAACGGCCGAAGAGGTTGCGAAGAAATATGAAGTTACACGTGATGACCAAGATGCTTTTGCATTGGCATCTCACCAAAAAGCATTAGCTGCGCAAGCTGCTGGTCATTTTGATGCTTCGATTGTACCCATCAACGTATCTGAAAATTATTTCGATGCGGCAACGGGTAAGAAGCAAACAAGAACGTGGACCGTCTCGAAAGATGAGGGGCCTCGTGCTGATACAACGATTGAGGCATTAGGGAAATTGAAGCCTGTTTTCGCGATGGGCGGAACGGTGACGGCAGGAAATGCCTCGCAAACTTCCGACGGAGCAGCCTTTGTTTTAGTTGTTTCCGAAGCCTTTGTAAAGCAACACAAATTGGAACCTATCGCGCGTATGGTCACGTATGCGACTGCTGGTGTGGAGCCAAGTTTGATGGGAATCGGTCCAGTGGAAGCGATTCCATTAGCTTTGAAAAAAGCGGGATTGAAACTGAATGATATCCAACAAATCGAATTGAATGAGGCCTTTGCGGCGCAATCTTTGGCCGTAATCAAAACCTTGGGAATTGATCCAAATATCGTGAATGTAAACGGCGGAGCGATTGCCTTAGGACACCCACTGGGGTGTTCAGGCGCTAAATTGTCCATTCAATTATTCGATGAAATGAAACGCCGCAACCAGAAATACGGTATGGTAACTGCCTGTGTAGGCGGTGGCCAAGGTGTGGCGGGGATTTACGAGCGACTTTAATAAATGTAGAGACGCGATGCAAATCATGTAAAGACGCGATACCTCGCGTCTTAAACAAAATAGACGCGAAGTATCGCGTCTCTACAACAATAAAAAATAGACGCGAAGTATCGCGTCTCTACCTTACCGCGTGCAATTCATCAACAAATGACATCAACCGATTACATTAGCCTAGAATCTGAATACGGTGCACATAATTATCATCCAATACCTGTCGTCCTAAATAAAGGTTTAGGAGTTCATGTTTGGGACGTAGAAGGCAACAAATACTTTGATTTTTTATCAGCCTACAGCGCGGTGAATCAAGGACATTGCCACCCCCGATTAATCCAAGCAATCACGGACCAAGCTCAAAAACTCACCTTGAGTTCACGTGCTTTCCACAATGACCAACTATGTCTCACGGAAAAAAAGCTCGCAGAAAAATTTGGTTACGAGAAAGTATTGTTGATGAATACCGGTGTCGAAGCCGGTGAATCGGCCATCAAATTAGCGCGAAAATGGGCGTATGAAGTAAAAGGAATTCCGGCAAATCAAGCTCAAATCATCGTGGCCGAAGGCAACTTCTGGGGCCGAACAATTTCGGCAATTTCCTCGTCGACAGACCCGAGCAGCTATACCAATTTTGGCCCATTCACACCTGGATTCATCAAAATTCCCTACAATAACTTAGCGGCTTTAGAAGAAAAATTACAAGATCCCAACGTCGCGGCATTCATGGTGGAACCTATTCAAGGTGAAGCTGGGGTGGTTTTACCCGACACGGGCTATCTGAAAAAAGCGGCAGATCTTTGCAAAAAACATCGGGTACTTTTCATTGCCGATGAAATCCAAACGGGACTCGGTCGGACCGGTGCGTGGTTGGCCTGTCACCACGAATTCGTTCACCCTGATATTCTGTTATTAGGCAAAGCGCTATCTGGAGGTTTTATGCCAGTTTCGGCGGTGTTATGCAGTAATGAAATCATGTTGACCATTAAACCGGGCGAACATGGTTCGACTTTTGGTGGCAATCCATTAGCCTGTGCGGTAGCAAACGTCGCGATTGATATCCTAGAGGATGAGGATTTAATTGAGAACGCGGAAAAACGCGGCAAACAATTAATGAAATTCCTTCAAACCCTAAAGGCAAAAACTGCCTTAATTCGGGAAGTGCGCGGAAAAGGATTATTATGTGCGATTGAAATTAACACCGACGAAGATAGTCCTGTAGCTTGGGAAATCTGCCTAGATTTTATGCGGGCAGGTCTTTTGGCAAAACCTACCCACGGAAATAAAATCCGATTGGCACCTCCATTGACCATCTCCAAAGTTGAAATGGATCAAGCCTGCGAAATCATTGAGAAAGTATTTTTTGGCTATTAACGAACTTCGAAACAACGCATCGATATTCCTCCGTATACAAGCTGATCATAAGTCGTATGAACTTGCTCATCTTCACGGGCTAATGCCAAACTGTATAGCAATGGAATGTAATGATCCGGCGTAGGAACGGCATAGCGACCACCCGGCGCGCGTTCGTAATCTAATAAGCCTTCGACATTTTTATCGGCAATTAATTGTGCCGACCACACATCGAATTCCTGTGCCCACTCATAGCCAAAGTTCTCTTGACCCGAACTCAAATTAGGTACGCTAGCTTGTAAATTGTGCACAATATTGCCGCTACCTAGTATCAACACACCTTTTTCACGCAAAAACTGTAATTCACGAGCTAACGAAATATGGTATCCCAATGGGCGAGAATAGTTAATCGACAATTCGAAACAGGGAATGTTGTGCTTTGGAAATAAATGACACAAAACCGTCCAAGCACCGTGATCCAGCCCCCACTCGGTCGTAGGCTGCACGGCTTTCACTTCATCCGCTAATGCAGATGCAAAGAACGGACTGCCCGGTGCCGGATATTGGTATTGATGTAATTCACGCGGAAAACCGCCAAAATCATATAAAATTTCAGGTTCAGGTGAGGCTTGCACAAACGTGCCACCGCGCGTCAACCAGTGTGCTGAAACCACAAGAACAGCCTGTGGTGGGGCGATAGAAGCGCCCAATTGATTCAAAGATTGCGTAAATGGATTGTCCATTAACGCATTCATCGGACTGCCATGCCCGATAAACCAAACGGGCTGACGATCCGATGAACGTAATTCAATGGGTAAAATCGGCATACTAGCGATTCATGGAAACCAAAAACTCTTCGTTGTTTCGTGTACCTTTCATTTGCTGTTGCAAGAATTCCATCGCCTCTACTGAGTTCATGTCCGACATGTGCTTGCGTAAAATCCAAACACGTTGCAATACCGCTGGATCCATCAATAGGTCCTCACGACGCGTACCGGATGCGGTTACATCAATCGAAGGATAAATACGGCGGTTGGCCAATTTACGATCCAATTGTAATTCCATGTTACCCGTACCTTTAAATTCCTCAAAGATTACCTCATCCATTTTCGAACCAGTTTCGATCAAGGCAGTTGCGATGATAGTCAATGAACCACCATTTTCCACATTACGTGCCGCACCGAAGAAACGTTTTGGTTTGTGTAATGCATTGGCATCCACACCACCTGATAAAATCTTACCTGAAGATGGAACAACCGTATTATAAGCACGTGCTAAACGTGTAATTGAATCTAATAAAATCACGACATCGTGACCACATTCTACCATGCGTTTTGCTTTCTCCAAAACTAGGTTAGCCACTTTCACGTGACGTTCTGCTTGCTCATCGAAGGTAGATGAAATTACCTCCGCGCGTACCGAACGTTGCATATCCGTTACCTCCTCCGGACGCTCATCGATCAATAAAATGATCAAATAAACCTCTGGGTGATTGCGGGAAATCGCATTAGCAATATCTTTCAATAAAACTGTTTTACCTGTTTTCGGTTGGGCTACAATCATACCCCTTTGGCCTTTACCAATCGGCGCAAACAAGTCCAAAATACGCGTCGAATAATTATCCGCCGTTGAAGACAAGTTTAATTTTTCCTCTGGAAACAATGGTGTTAAATATTCAAAGTTGATCCGATCACGAATCTCATCCGTCGTTTTTCCATTCACAGATTCCACTTTCAATAAAGCGAAATATTTCTCCCCTTCTTTTGGTGGACGAATCTTTCCTAAAATGGTATCCCCTGTCTTCAAACCAAACATTTTGATTTGCGAAGGTGACACATATATATCGTCCGGTGATGCCAAATAGTTGTAATCCGATGAACGCATGAACCCGTATCCACCTTCTTGCATGATTTCCAAAACCCCTTCATTGTCAATTAAGCCATCCAATTCTTTGATGACTTGATTGTAATTAGTGCGGTGCTGGCGATGTTGATGCTGGGGCTGTTGGGCCGGCGCATCCTCCTTGGGCAAGGTATTTAAGTCGACAGGCGCGTCTGTTGGCGACACTTTATCTGCTGCCAAAGGCGCATCACTCGTTACAAACGAAGTATCTACTTCCTCTGGCTCGATGATCCCGGCCATTTCGATAGGCGTCTCTTCTGCTTCAGGCTTACCTTTACGTGGAGGACGAACATTACGAACAGGTTTAGCTGACGCTACGGGCTCTTCTGAGGGTGATGAATCTTGAGTTGGTTCTTCCAAAGGAGCATCTCCCATAGGTAATAGTGGAGCTTGTTCTTCGTTTGGTTTTTGAATTCGTTGACGCTTAGGACGTTCAGTGGAATTTGAGGATTCTTTATTATCCATAAATGGGGTAAATGATGTTCTTTTTTGATTGATCAATCCTCATTGAATCGTAAAATTCGATACCGGAACCGTTTGGTAAGGAGCTAATAAAAGAGGGATTGTCTAATTTGAAGCGCTCTCGTATTGAAACGCTCTGCAATACTACACGCTAAGTATTAGATTGTCAAGCATTTTCTTCTGTTTTTACACCAAAGCCCGATTATTTCGTATTTTTACGACCAATCTAGGTCATGAAATCAGCTAACGAACTTCTAATCACGCAATTGAATGAACGTAAAGCCGCTGGGCTATTGCGTGAAACCAAACGTGTCGATGACCTCATCGACTTTTGTTCCAATGATTATTTAGGGCTTGCGCGTAACCGAGAACTTAGTCTTGCCTTGGCAACTGATTTTTCGGAATGGATATCTCGCCAACCAAATGAAAGCCCAATTAATGGATCTTCAGGATCTCGCTTAATTTCTGGTCAAAGCGAGGGAGTAGAAATATTCGAAACTCAATGCGCGGCGATGCATCAGGCAGAAGCAGCCTTGCTGTTTGGTTCTGGTTATGAGGCCAACATAGGATTGATATCAGCTTTAGCCCAAAAGGAACACGTTTTATTTTGTGATAAACTACTCCATGCGAGCCTGATTGATGGACTACGGCTTAGCGCGGCGGAACGCCGCATATTTAAGCACAATGACTTGGCTGATTTAGTTCATTTGTTGGAGCAATATCCAACAAGCACCACCAAATGGGTCATCGTAGAATCCATTTATTCCATGGATGGCGACCAGGCTCCTTTGGCAGAATTAATTGCCCTTCGTGAAAAATACCAGTTTGAACTAATTGTAGATGAGGCACATGCAGGCGGAATTTATGGAGCGATGGGTGAAGGTTTAGGTGCTTCCTATCCTGAAATTTTTGCGCGCGTCATTACATTCGGTAAAGCATGGGGAATTGCAGGTGCTGTGGTCCTAGGCTCTACGATTTTAAAACAGTATTTGATCAATTTTGCGCGTCCATTTATTTATTCCACAGCGCCCACACCCGAACATATTCAGCACTTGTTGACCGTGATGCCATATATCCAACGGGCCTCTGAGGAACGCAAAAATTTGAAAAAAAACATTGAATTTTTCAAAAAACATGCACGCTCCACTTCTTGGGGAGATAGTGATACCGCAATTCAAACCTTTTTTGTTTCGGGAAATGAAGCCGTTCGGGCCGTTGCCAAATCCGCACAAAATGCGGGGTTCGCAGTTAAGCCAATCGTGTATCCTACAGTACCGAAAGGTAAAGAACGCATTCGAATTACCTTAACATCCTTGACAAAAGAATCCGATATATTGGCCCTAATTCAAACCCTCGAATCCCATGCCTAAGCAGTATATCATCGCGGGGATTGGAACTGAAATAGGCAAAACTGTCTGTGCTGCTATCGTCACAAAAGCATTACAAGCCGCTTATTGGAAACCAATTCAAGCTGGAAATTTAACTGATGGAGATGCGTATTGGGTCCAGCAATGGGTTCCAGAAACCAAGATATTTCCATCTGTGTACGCATTAAATCATCCACTTTCACCCCATACCGCGGCAGAGCTAGATGGGGTTAGCATCGAAATAGAGGCTTTTTCCTTGCCTGAGAAGGCACAAAATTTGGTGGTGGAATTAGCTGGCGGAATCATGGTTCCGCTCAACGATAAACATACCAATCTGGATCTGATTAAACACGTAGGACTACCCGTTATTTTGGTCAGTAAAAATTACTTGGGAAGCATCAACCATACCTTGATGACCTATGAAATATTAAAATCGCACCACATCCCCATCGAAGGAATTATCTTTAATGGCCAAACAAATAGTTCGGGCGAAGCGTTTATTTTGAAACATACGGGACTACCCGTTTTATTACGCGTCAACGAAGAAAAAGAAATCAACTCCAGCATCATCGCTCACTATGCCGAATCATTCCAACGCTAATTTAGCTCAACGAGATGCCGCAGTTATTTGGCATCCATTCACGCAGCATCAAATCGAACCACTTTCGATTCCGATTACGCATGGAGAAGGCGTTTATTTAGTTGACGCAGATGGCAAAAAATACATCGATGCCATCTCCTCCTGGTGGGTGAGTATCCATGGACACGCGCATCCTTATTTAGCACAAAAAATTTACGAGCAAGCGTTAAAATTAGAACAAGTTATTTTTGCTGGCTTTACGCACGAACCAGCCATTCAATTAGCTGAGCGTTTACTCGGGCATTTACCTGCTAATTTTCAGAAAGTTTTCTATTCGGACAACGGCAGCACGGCTGTGGAGGTGGGCGTTAAAATGGCCTTGCAATTTTTTCACAACCAAGGCCAAACACAAAAGCGGAAAATCATTGCTTTTGAGGATGCTTACCATGGTGACACCTTTGGAGCGATGAGTCTCGGAGCGCCAAGCGCCTTCAATGCGCCATTTCAAGATATGTTATTTGAGGTAGAATTTTTACCAAGTCCATGTGATCCGGAGGCATGTATCGCAGCCATGCGTGAAAAAATGAAAGATGCTGATACGTATGCAGCCTTTATTTTTGAGCCTTTGATCCAAGGTGCGGGTGGGATGAAAATGTATGCGCCTGAGACATTGGATGCGTTGATTTCTTTGGCGCATGCCAACAAACTTGTATGTATTGCCGATGAAATCATGACGGGTTTTGGTCGGACGGGCAAGTGGTTTGCAATGGATTATTTTACGCATAAACCGGACATCGCTTGTTTCTCGAAAGGCTTAACTGGTGGCATGATGGCGATGGGAATTACAACCTGTTCGAATGAACTTTTCGATACATTTCTATCGGATGACCGCAAAAAAATGCTTTTTCATAGTCATTCCTTTACCGCAAATCCGATGGCCTGCGCTGTATCCCTAGCGAGTTTAGATCTGATGGAGAAACCTGAAACGTGGGCGAATATTGCGCGCATTCAAGCGTGCCATGAGTCATGGGTAGAAAAAATACGCCCACATCGTATCATTCAAAATCTTCGTGTACAAGGGACAATCCTCGCATTTGAATTAGAAGATGGACAGGAAAATGGATATATGCATTCGATTCGGGATGACGCGTATCAGTACTTCATAAAAAAAGGGATCCTCATGAGACCCCTTGGTAATACCATTTATATTCTCGCTCCCTATTGCATCAGCAACGATGAACTGGAAATTATTTATTCGGAAATCGAAAATTTCGCCGCTGGGCTAGTTGGCTAATTTCGTCGACTGCCACGAAACCATTTGCCAGCGACCATCTTCAAACACGAAAACATCTGTAAATCGCAATTTAAGTGGCGCTTCTTTCCCTTCGGCGTTAATGGTAACGATATTAACAATCCCCGTGTTAATACCTGTTTTCCCATATACACGCGTCGTCAATTCCGCAGGTTCAATTGATTGATAATTAGATTTTCCAGAGAAAATAGAGGCAACGTAGGACTCCTTGTTGTCAGCAACTCCACTGGAATGAAAATAAACTAAATCTTTGTGAAAAGCAGCCTCTAAGCCTGCACGATCTTTGGCAACCATCACTTTAAATCTACTTAATTCGGCTTGTTTTAGTGATGCAACATCTGCTTTTTGAGCTAGGGAGATGAACGTCAAACAGGCAAACAAAAGGGTTAATAGGCTAGTTTTCATGTAGTTAATTTAAATTTAAAGTCATAATAATAAAAAAATTACTCAAAATAATGGGTTAATTAAATAAATTGCGCCAACTAAACCAAACTCATGTCTACATTCCAAACGTATCTGTTACTTGGATTACAGCATATTCTCAACTGGCAAGCCTTAGATCATTTGTTGTTTATTCTCGCCATCACCTGTATTTATACCTTGACTGACTTGAAGCGATTATTTTATTTAGTCAGTGCGTTCACCTTAGGGCATTCGCTTACATTGGTATTAGCCACAATAAAACTGATTGAAATTTCAGCTGATTGGATTGAATGGTTGATTCCGTGTACCATATTGATAACTGCTATGACTAACCTTCGCTTTAAAGAGCGCCAAAAACATAAAAATACCTATTGGATGGTTACGGCTTTCGGTTTGATTCACGGTTTAGGGTTCTCAAATTATTTACAGAGTTTATTAGGTAAAGAAGCAGGAATTATCGGACCACTTTTCGCATTTAATGTTGGCCTTGAATTAGGCCAAATGATTATTGTTGCAGTCATTCTTGGCCTAGGGACATTATTGATGCATACTTTACATGTACGCCAACGGACCTATGTGCTTGTCATATCGGGAATTATCATTGGTTTAGTCTTGCCGATGATTCTGGAAAGATGGTAAAAAAAATGCCCTGAATTTCTCCAGGGCATTTTACTTAAATCTATATACGAATTAAAAATCTTCACTCATAGAGAATGACATAGATTCCTTGTCGGACATGACACCTGATTTTTGATATTCAGCCACACGTTTTTCGAAGAAATTAGTCTTTCCTTGCAATGAAATCATTTCCATAAAATCGAATGGGTTGGTTGCGTTGTAGTTCTTTTGGCATCCTAAAGAAACCAACAAACGATCCGCTACAAACTCAATGTATTGACACATCAATTCTGAATTCATGCCAATCAAGGAAACTGGCAAAGCCACCGTAACAAATTCTTTTTCAATTTCTACCGCATTTAAGATGATCTCGTAAATACGCTCTTGAGAAATTTTATTTTTGATGTGATCGGTGTATAATAAACATGCAAAATCACAATGTAAACCTTCATCGCGCGAGATCAATTCATTGGAGAATGATAGACCTGGCATTAAGCCACGTTTCTTCAACCAGAAGATTGAACAAAACGAGCCGGAAAAAAAGATTCCTTCAACGGCTGCAAATGAGATAAGACGTTCTACAAAATTGTCGCTTTCAATCCACTTCAATGCCCAATCCGCTTTCTTCTTCACGCAGTCAATCGTCTCAATGGCACGTAACAAATGGTCTTTCTCTTTTGGGTCGTTAATGTAAGTATCAATCAGAAGAGAATACGTTTCTGAGTGAATGTTTTCCATCATGATTTGAAAACCATAGAAACATTTCGCTTCAGCATATTGTACCTCTTTCAAGAAATTGTTTGCTAAATTTTCATTCACGATACCGTCAGAGGCCGCGAAAAAAGCTAGAACGTGAGAGATAAAATGACGTTCTCCGTCATTTAATTTCTTCCAATCTGACAAATCTTGTTGAAGGTCAATCTCTTCAGCCGTCCAAAAAGAGGCTTGGGATTGCTTGTAGAATCTCCAGATATCATCGTGTTTGATTGGAAATAAAACGAAACGACTTGGGTCCTCTACTAAAAGAGGTTCAGAAAAAAGTTCTTTTGACATGTGAAATATAAATGAATTCGAAATTAAGAATTTATCGCTTATAATCTTAAAATAGTAAGACTATATTTTGGTCCAAATTGTTTTAAATTTTTAAAAGAAAAATCCACCCACTTGAACGACCAAAGCAGTGCCATAAGGGGAGTTCGATCCCGCCGTATAATTTAAGTCATACATGACGTTTAAATTAATCCCAAGTTTAGATCCAATGCCTATGCCAACTAAAACGGGTGTGGAATATTTCATCTTATTCGCGGGGCTTGCAATGTCTTGAAAATTTTCAATTTGGGCAGTTAAATAGCCCTGGCCAATCATCGCTGATAAAGCCGGTACAAATTGACGAACAAAGATTCGTTGGCCTAATAAATTAGACGCTTGAAAACCTCGAAAAGAAAAATATTGATAGGTAAAACCTACCCCTAAAATCGTATTATTTGTTAGCATATACCCCGCCATAGGCGAAATACCTATGCTGGTTGGATTACCAAAACTTAATCCCGAAATCCCTCCCCCAAAGTGCAAGCGTTGGCGAAATGGCAAGTCTTTCACATCGGGTTCGATATCGAGATCCCCTTTTGCCCCTTCCTCCGCAATGACGATAGGATCTTGTGCTTGACTTGCAAATGAGATTGAAAGAAGAGCAAGGACGAAAAATAAGATTATTGATTTCATTTTATCAGTTTATAATGTTTCCAAGGCTTCATTCCCCCTTACCTTTGGCAATCCTCCAAGGTTTGCCAAAGGTAGCGTTGGGTTTGTCAAAATTAAAGGATAATTTTGAAATATGAGTTCTCCTTTGCCCCAAGATTTCGAAAATTTAGACCCTAGGTCCTACATCATTATCAAGGGTGCGCGCGTACATAATCTCAAGGGAGTCGACGTAGCCATTCCCCGCAATAAATTAGTAGTTATTACAGGCCTTTCAGGCTCGGGAAAATCTTCACTCGCATTCGATACACTTTTTGCAGAAGGCCAACGCATGTACGTTGAAAGTCTGAATTCCTATGCGCGCCAATTTTTAGGCCGCATGGAAAAACCGGCCGTTGATTACATTCGTGGAGTTTCTCCGGCGATTGCCATCGAGCAGAAAGTAAATACAAAAAATCCGCGGTCAACGGTGGGGACGACTACCGAGATCTACGATTATCTCAAATTATTATTCGCCCGAATCGGTAAAACCTATTCGCCCGTGTCTGGGAAAGAGGTCAAGAAAGATTCTGTATCCACCATAGTTGATTGGATTGGAACATATCCCGACAAAAAAGTCCTAATCCTCGCGCCTTTAGTTGCGCATCCTGATCGTAGCATTTTGGATGAATGCCAACTGCTCATTCAAAAAGGATATACGCGTCTGAAAATTAAGGACGAAATTGTCGAATTGGAAGAACTCGTTGATAACGCCGACAACCTAAAAAAACTTCAAGCCAAACCAGGTGAAATTGCCATATTAGTTGACCGACTGATTAGCAAACCAGAGGATGAAGAAACCATTTTCCGACTAGGCGATTCGGTTCAAACAGCCTATTTCGAGGGCGAAGGGGTTTGTTGGATCGAAGTCGAAGGCCAAAAACGCACCCAATTCTCCAATAAATTCGAACTCGATGGCCAGGTTTTTGAAGAACCAAGCCTCAATTTGTTTTCGTTTAATAACCCGTACGGCGCGTGTAAAAATTGTGAAGGTTACGGTAAAGTTTTGGGGCTCGATCCTGAGCTTGTCATTCCAGATCAAAACCTCTCCGTCTACGAAGGAGCGATTGCCCCATGGCGCAGCGAGCGCATGAGCGAATGGCTACATCCTTTATTGCGCAACGGCATTCATTTTGATTTCCCAATTCACCGACCATACAAAGATTTAAGCACCAAAGAGCAGCAATTACTTTGGAAAGGGAATAAATACTTTGCGGGATTAAATCAGTTTTTTGACCATCTCGAAAAAGAGACCTACAAAATTCAATACCGCGTTCTCCTATCCCGCTACCGGGGCAAAACAACGTGTCCAGAATGCCAGGGGTCTCGATTACGTGGCGACGCAGCGTATGTGAAAATCCTGGATACGTCGATTATCGATTTGGTACTTTGGCCCATTTCGAAGACTAAAAAATTCTTTGATTCACTGCAATTGTCTGAAACAGATCAGAAAATTGCCAAACGAATTTTAATCGAAATCACGAACCGACTGGACTATATGGACCGTGTGGGACTAGGATATTTGACCTTAAACCGACTTACCTCTACCCTTTCCGGCGGTGAATTTCAACGTATTAAATTAGCTACTTCCTTAGGCAGTGCGCTCGTAGGATCCATGTACATCCTAGATGAACCCAGCATTGGTCTACATCCGCGGGATACGGAAAGACTAATTTCTGTACTGGAATTACTAAAATCCATGGGCAATACGGTGATCGTTGTCGAACATGAAGAAGATATCATGCGGGCGGCTGATCAGATAATTGATATTGGGCCGGAGGCAGGCCGACATGGCGGAAATTTAATTTTCCAAGGCAATCTTGCTGAGGCGTTAAAAGACGACAAAACCGACAGCCATACCCTACGGTTTTTACGTGGTGCGGATAAGATTGAGATCCCATCATTCCGAAGAAAACCGTTGGCATTTATTGAGATCAAGGGCGCGAATGAGAATAATTTAAAGAATTTGGACGTCAAAATTCCGCTAGGCATATTATCGGTGGTGACTGGCGTCAGCGGTTCGGGTAAGTCGACCTTGATCCGTAAAATCCTTTACCCGGCAGTGCTGCGTCACTTGCAATTAGGGACGGAAGAAACGGGTAGATTTCGCGAATTAGGTGGGAGTTTGAACAAAATTGCGGGTGTGGAAATGGTGGACCAACAGCCTATCGGGAAGTCATCGCGGTCAAATCCGATTACCTACATCAAGGCGTATGACGCGATTCGCTTGTTGTTTTCTGAACTTCCTTTGGCAAAAACTCGTGGATATAAACCGGCTCATTTTTCATTTAATGTCGAGGGTGGGCGCTGTGAAACCTGCCAAGGAGAAGGCGAAATCACGATTGAAATGCAATTCATGGCCGATATTAAATTGACCTGCGAATCATGCAACGGTCAGCGATTTAAGCAAGAAGTACTCGATATTAAATTCCAAGATAAATCCATCGCTGATATTCTCGATTTAACCGTCGAGGAAAGCATTCCATTTTTCCAGGAAAAATCACCTAAAATAGCGGAGAAAATTGATCCACTTTTTCAAGTGGGACTAGGCTATATTAAATTAGGCCAAAGCTCAAATTCACTTTCGGGTGGTGAAGCACAACGCGTCAAATTAGCGAGTTTTTTAGGCAAGGGAAATTCAAATAAAGGCAAGACTTTATTTATTTTTGATGAGCCTACTACGGGTTTGCACTTCCATGATATTAAAAAATTACTCAAGGCCATGAATGATTTGGTGGAGCAAGGCGACACGGTAATCATTATTGAACACAATATGGAGGTGGTGAAATGTGCGGATCACATCATCGACTTAGGTCCTGAAGGCGGTGAACTAGGAGGATATATCAGCTACGAAGGAACGCCGGAGGATATGATTAGTTTGAAAAAGAACCCTACGGCCCACTATTTGAAAGAAAAATTACCGACCAAATAAAGTCTATGTTTTCAACCGAATTCCTTTCTAGTATTTCAAGTAAAATGACCGGGACGACACAGGGATTTTCGTTGGTGTTACCGGAATTAGTAGTCGCTGGCTGTTTACTTATCAGTATTTTTGCTGATTTATTTTTACATGGCAAACCAGCCAAAGTAGCTAATTCGTGGCGCTATTTCATGGCACAATTGGGGTTGTTTTTGGCAATGGGATTGTCTTTCCAACGCATGTCGCAGGGATTAGCTGGCTTTGTTAGCTTTCAACTTTTCCAAGTTAATATAGGGTCAAACACGACAAATACACTGATTATTGCCCTAGGGGTACTTTTACTTGGTCTAAACCAATTACATCGAAAAGATTTCTCATTGGAGGAAAATATAGGATTTTCATCTATTCTATTAGGAAGTTTACTGACTTCGATGAGTTCACATTTTTTATCGCTATTTCTGAGTTTAGAACTCATTTCAATGGGGACGTATGTGTTAGTTGGCATGCGCAAAGATTCCACTGGCGCGCGTGCGGCCTTACCCTATGTTTTGTTTGGACTTGGTACCTCGGCGATCTTACTGTATGGGATTTCACTTATCTATGGACTAAGTGGTACGATGTATTTGTTTTCCGCGGATTTAAGTCGGGGATTATCGACTGTAGATCCAATTTTTGCTTACACAGCCTTAGGCTTACTGGCTGTGGGTATCTTATTTAAAATGGCCTGGGTGCCCTTTCATCCTTGGAGTCCGGACGTTTTGGAAAGTTTACCAGCGTCGTGGATGAGCTGGATTTCGGTGGCCCCAAAAATTGCGGTTAGTATTTTGGGCATCAAACTGATTCACTACATTCCGCTTTCGATGGATTCGACTATAAGTTTCTTGGCTATTGCGACGCTTTTAGTGGGAAATTTAGCGGCGATGGGTCAAAAAAACAGCAAACGTTTATTAGCCTACTCAAGCATAGCGCATGGAGGTTTTATGGCCATGGTGTGGTTATTTCCGGCTGATCAGGCGCTAAAAGCCTTACTATTTTATGGATTTTTATATGGAATAAGTACGTTTTTGGTATTCTATCAAGTGGATGAAGTGATTGGGGATTCGATTCAGTCGGATGACATGGGGGCGTGGGCAGGCTATTCGCACCGCCAACCGCTCAGATCGGTGACTTTGTTGGTGGGTTTAATCGCCATGATTGGAATACCGCCTGCGGGAACATTTTTAGCGAAGGTCACCTACTTTAGTCAGTTGTGGGAGAACTACCAAAATAGCCTAAAGACAAGTGTGCTGGCATTGCTGATTGTTTCCCTGCTAGTTACATTGATATCTGTTTTTTATTATTTACGAATTCCGTATCACATTTACTTAAAAAAGCGGGAAGATGGAATTGCATTGGATGAAGCTAAATTTAGCGCGAAAGATTGTGGCTATGTACTTTTGGCAATACTTTTAATTGCTGCTTTAATCCATCCAAACCTATTTTTTGAGCTTTTAAAAGTTTAAATAAAAATTAAAAAATAACCCAAATTGCTGATAATAATTCCCTAATTTTGTGCTTTATTTTAGTAAAATCTTCTCCTAAACCTACATGTCTGAATCCATCAAACACGAATGCGGAATTGCACTAATCCGAATGCGAAAACCTTTTCAGCATTACCTCGATAAGTACAATACGCCGATGTATGGCTTAAATAAGTTGTATTTGATGATGGAGAAGCAGGTGAATCGAGGACAAGATGGAGCGGGGATTGCGAATATAAAAATAGATGTCAAACCGGGTAGCAGGTATATCAGTCGCTACCGTTCCGTAGAACCCCAAGCCGTTGCGGATATTTTTGGGAAGATTAATAAGAAATTTAAGAAAGCACAAAAATTAGCGAAGGATACAAAACGGGAAACAGGAATCGATGCGGTTCATGATGCTACGTGGTGGCAAGAAAATGTGGCCTTTACGGGAGAAGTGCTTTTAGGGCACCTGCGTTATGGTACTCATGGTCAAAATGAAATTGAGAATTGCCATCCGATGTTACGCCAAAACAACTGGCGGAGCAGGAATCTGGTGATGGCTGGTAATTTCAACATGACCAATGTGGATGATTTGTTTGACAAATTAGTGTCGTTGGGCCAGCATCCAAAAGAGAAAGTGGATACCGTGACGGTGATGGAAAAGATTGGTCACTTTTTAGATGAGGAGAATCAACGTCAGTTTGGCAAGTTTAAGGACAAGTATGAAAATCCAGAATTATCGGATGTACTTGCGGCAAATATCGACTTAAAGCGCGTTTTAGAGCGTTCGTGCAAGGATTTTGATGGAGGTTATGCGATGGTGGGAATGACTGGTTATGGTGCTTCGTTTGTAGCGCGTGATCCGGCGGGAATTCGTCCAGCATATTACTATATGGATGATGAAGTGGTGGTGGTGGCTTCGGAGAAGCAAGCGATAAAAACTTCTTTTAATTGCGCATATGACCAAATTAAAGAGATTACACCGGGTCATGCCTTGATTATTGAAATGGATGCTTCGGTCAGCGAAGTACCATTTATTGACCGAATTGAGCAGAAATCTTGTTCGTTTGAGCGTATTTATTTCTCGCGCGGTTCGGATCCGGATATTTACCGTGAGCGTAAGAAGTTAGGTCGCTTGTTGATTCCTCAGATTTTAGATGAGGTGAAAAATGACTTGAAACATACCGTGTTTTCGTATATCCCAAATACCGCTGAAAGTGCGTTTTTGGGAATGATTGATGGATTAGAAGATCATTTGGCGAAAGAGAGGAAAAAAGCCATCATGGAAGGCGTATTGTTTGAGGAGCAATTGGAAGAATTATTAACGTTCCGTCCGCGCGTCGAAAAACTGATTTCCAAAGATGTCAAAGTTCGGACTTTCATTGCGAGTGATGCGATGCGGGATGATATGGTTTCCCACGTATACGACACCACGTATGAGGTGATTGAAAAAGGGGTGGATTCAGTGGTATTGATCGATGATTCGATTGTTCGCGGAACGACTTTGGAGAAAAGTATTTTGAGTTTGTTGGATAAGTTATCCCCCAAGAAAATTGTTATTGTTTCCTCGGCGCCACAAATCAGATATCCAGATTGTTACGGGATTGATATGTCCAAAATGATGGAATTTGTTGCTTTCCGGGCAGCACTTGCCTTGTTGAAGGAGCGTGGAATGGAAGATATTTTGGACGAGGTCAACTTGAAATGCTTATTGGCCCTTGAAAATGGAACCGCTACCAGCGAGAACTTTGTCAAAGCGATTTATGCACCGTTCACGGATGAAGAAATTTCAAATAAAATTGCGGAGATAGTTAAGCCAAAGAATCTGCAAGCCGAGTTGTCCATTGTATACCAGACGGTTCCCAACTTGAATTTGGCCTGCCCAGATCATTTGGGCGATTGGTATTTCACAGGTAATTTCCCTACACCGGGTGGAAACCAGGTGGTGAATAAATCATTTGTAAATTTCATGAAGGGAATTGAAGTTCGGGCTTACTAGTTGGCCTATTTCCAACGGTCCAAACCGCCTTCGATCATCGGTTCTTCTAGAAAAGTCAAATGCCCATTATCCTCTAAAACGATGGTGATATATTCCCATTGTTTATCGTAACGCGGAATTTGACAAATCCATTGATTTTGATTGTTTCGAATCGCTACCGTAAAGTAGGAACGAAGGGTTGCGGAGGAGTATAATTCAACAACTTTCTTTCCTTGCATGTAGGCAAAAAGTCGGTTGAAGAAAGATACTTGCATCGCTTAATTTGAGAGTGTAGATCAATTACTGCTCAAAAATACCGCATGAAAAAAGTAGACGAAAAAATTATTTATCTAGTGGTCTCTAATTTACTAATAGGCGACTAAAACACCGCCTTTTAGGGTCTGAGTACCTCCGAAATCAATAGACTCATATTCAATGGCATACACGTATGTTTCCTGAGGGACTCGCTTCCCTTTATATGTTCCATCCCATTGCGTATCCGGGCGTAAATTGTCCCCTTCAAATAATAATTCTCCCCAACGGTTAAATATTTTAACATTTAGAATTCGCGTCCGGGCCGCATTTAACGGCTGCGGTACAAAGCGATCATTCACTCCATCGCCGTTGGGCGTGAATATATTAGGAGCTAAAACGACGGGGAGGCATTTGTCGGCTACAGGATAGGGTTGGTTAAAGATACATCCATATTCATCACGCACACGCAAATTGTATGTTGTCGCATAGGTGACGTTCAAAGAAGGATTTGTGCCCAGTGGAAACCCCCGTTCTGTCCATAAAAATTCCAGGCTAGCGGGATTGGCAATGGGCCTAAGTTCTAGCAAACGCGTCGGATTATCCATGCAAACACTCGGGGCTACTTTAGGGATAAAATTCTGTTTTGCATAATATCGTAGATCAATATCGCCTTTGACTTCACAACCCGTCGCATTATCACTAATTTTGACGGAATACGTATCCTCTGTATTTACTGTGATGGTAGACGTATTTGCCCCAGTACTCCATTCATACGTAAGGCCAGGCAAACCGGGGACTTTATCTCGGATAGCATCAGGAAAGGTAATGTTTCTATTGAGGCATAAGGGGTCACCTGGATCAAATAATTTATCCACTCGGCTGCGTAAGGAGAATGGCTTTAAATTTCGTATATCAAATTCCTCCGCATCCAGAAAATAGCTTCCACACAGTGTGAGTACTTCGACAACGATAACATACTTTTTAGGGTTTGGGGACTTATCGGGATAGGAATAATTGATCGATTTTCGATTTGAAAAAAAGGCCTCTCGCACTAAACTTGGATCTTGTTCAATGAGCCCTTTGGCCGCATTGTATACCAGATTAGGTGATGTTCTACCTGAAAAGGCATTACCAACATAAATAGACCAGTTGGCCCCCGTAATCTCCTTGTCCTTATCCTTACACTTGGGAGGCTCGGGTAATTTATAGGTAAAGGTTGTACCCGAACATGATTGTTGAATACCTCCACCATTCGAATTAGAAGCAAAACGGACGGCGGTCATCCCCCGACCTAAATTTCCTGAACCGGTGAAGGTAGTAATGTCAAAGTTACTAGTGGGCCCAGGAATCGCCAGACTTGTAAACAAGACATTTGGCCTACGAATAAATGCCAAAGTAGTCGTGTTTTCAATCGCGATGTAAAGTCGAGCTGAGTTATCAGGGTCCAATTTTAATTCCCCGAGGAGGTCAATCGTTTCGTAGACAACGAATTTGGTTGCTTCAACATTCGCTGCAGTTAGGTCAAATTGCAAAATTTGCGATTTGATAGTTGTCCCATTTCCGCGTGTCGTGACATAGAGCACTTTACCGTCGGGTGAAAACGCAACACCATATACTTTTACGGGAAGCGTACCCAATTGGATTCGTTTTATAATCCGAGTATCAAATTCACCTGTTAAAGTATCAAAGGGCATAATTAAGATTTGGCTTAACCCAAGTGAATCATTTGCAATAGCTAATCGATCATTTCTGGGTGAAAAACTAAAACTGGAGGAGGATGAAAAAGAAACAGTATAGTTTACATTAAATCGAGTGGGCTTGGACAAACCTAAACTATCCAATTTATAGCGGTAAATATTTTTGGTGCCTTCTTCGAAGGCATTGATCCAAAAAGCTTTCTCTCCGGCATTTGTGATCACCAACTTATCCGTCGCCCCAAATGAGCTGATGGGCGTTGCCAATGAAGCTGAGGTAAATGGCACAACCACTGATCCCAAACCGCCGTTTCCGGAGATATCAAAAACGCTGTAAAACAGTTGGTTTTTACCACCTATCTGCTTCATCCCAAAAATATAGTATTCAGAATCACATCCAGAGCAAGATTGTTTAGGTAAAATAGCGGATGCTTGACTCAAATTCACATCCCCTCCTAAATTAGTAATTACGTTTCCGGAAAAAGTCTTGACCATATCACCATTGGTATAAATACCGCCTAAGGAATTGTTTGCAGCTTTAATGGGAGCAAATATAAAAGAGGATGAACCTGCGGGGCTTGAAAACCCTGGATCTGGGCTTCTGGTTGGGGTTCCACTAGTGAACTCAAGTTTGTTCCCATTTCCCATACTCCAAAAAGGGCTTCCGGAACCAGAGGAAGCACCGTTGTTTGTTTGGCAATACATCACGCGTAAACGAGCTTCGGAATAACAGCCTGAAATATTGTCTTTGATTTTTACGGAATAGCAGCCTTCTTTGTCGACGGTCAATTGGTTTGTAGTCTCACCATTGGGAAACCAGGTCACACTAAGATTAGATGGGTTCGGGTATTTAGATTGGGGTAAATTTTTAAATGCATCGATCACCGTAGTACCCGAACAGAGCTCTAAGGTATCTTTACAGCTGTCATTTCCTAAAAATGTGCGGGGCATCTGCGTTATATAAACCTGCTTCGTAAGTGGAATAGGAGAACCGACCGTGGGTCTAATCGTCACGCGCACCGTCCGCACACCGGGTCCTGCATAGGTATGAACTGCTGTGGGGGTAGAATACCTCGCACCATCCCCCATATCCCAATCAAAAACAGTACCTGTCGGGTAAATTCCTTCGACATCGCAGACCGTTTCGAGACCTTCTTGTTTTCCTTTACAATCTTGACATGTCTTTAGGCAGGTGTTTCTACATTGAATTTGTCCAAAGGCTGAGCTGAGGCTAGCCAAACAAAAGACAATAAACAGGTAAAAACGGATCATGGTAAGGCGAAGTATAACGCGAAACGATCACAAAATAAGCCTTTAAATTGGTTTTTGAAAAACGAATCCACTAAATTGCGGGGCTACGCGGTAGACAATGAACAAAAAGAGGCATTTTGCGATCGTATTCTTCATCTGGTTGACTCAAGTTTTCTTGGTTCGAGCGCAGGATCCGCAATTGTCTCAAATGTACGCCGCGCCTTTGCTCATCTCGCCAGCGTTCGCTGGAATTGACAATCAATCGAATGTTCATTTTACGCATCGGAATCAGTGGCCGGGGTTAAATGCCAACTATCAATTTTCGGCCATTAGTGCCAATATTGCCTTAGGAAACCAAAAGAGTGGATTGGGGATTATCATGACATCGGATAAGCAATTCATGAATTTGCAAACCACGCAATTAGGACTTCAATATGGGCATCATATTGATTTAGGCGAGGATATACGATTATCGGCCGGTATCCAAACCGACCTATACATGCGGAGTTTAGATGCGTCTCAGTTTTTATTTGCGGATCAATTTCGATCTATCAATTATGGATTTATATCTTCAAGTAATGATGTTTTCTTTCAAGATAATGTAGCAAATACTACAATTAAACGAAGCAATTTCGTTGATTTCTCCTCTGGCGCTTTATTAAATCTTCGTAATTCGTGGATTGGCTTGACGGCCCATCACATTAATCAGCCGGACAAATCGATTTTTAATGGTACAAATGATCCGTTGAACACCAAATTTGGTATACAGATGGGGACGAAAATTATTTTTGAAGATCCGTATTTGAACCGAACAACCAGTAATCCGTGGGCGAATAAAGAAGTGAGCATCAGTCCGGTGGTTCATTACAAAAAACAAGGAAAATTTGACCAGTTGGACATGGGAGCGTATTTAACTGTGTCACCGTTGGTGGCAGGAGTTTGGTACCGAGGTATTCCAATTTCAAAAACAAATTACAATCGGGAGTCCTTAATTTTTTTGTTGGGTTATAGGTTGGATTCTTTTTCGGTCGGTTATTCGTTTGACATGACGATTTCTAAATTAGGATCATCTGCGGGTGGCGCGCATGAGTTATCAATTGCGTATTTGTTGGATTTAGATTTATCGCGAAGTAAACGAACGAAACTATTAAACAGTAAATTGGCTTGTCCGAAATTTTAGCGAATAACTGACCATTCCCTAAACGAAGCGGTTTGAGACCAAAAAAATTAATAAATTGCATAAATTTTACGTTGACCATATGAAGTTTTTCCAAAAGGCAAACAAATCCCTTTTCCTTGTACTCAGTTTAGTATGCTTGTTGGCCGCTCACCTAGCCACTGCCCAGCAGGTAACCCAGCCCAAACGTAATGTAGATGAATTATCTGACGAGGAAATCGCCTTATTTATGGAGCGTGCTCAGGCGAGTGGAATGTCTGAGGCTCAAATTGAGCAAGCAGCTAAGACACAGGGGTATACCGCGGCTGATATAGCTAAAATGAGAAGTAGAATTTCAATGGTTCAGGCAACTCCTACAACTGGGGAATCAAACGGGGAATCTGGTATTTCAGAAGACGAAAATGACCCATTTGCCAAGAATAACGCTCGAAGTTTGAGCGAAATGGGATCTAGTAAAAGTATCCCAAAAACTGGTAAAATTGCTGCCAAGGGCATAGGTAATATAACGCCAAATGTGAAATATGAAATTGACGAAAAAGGTCGTAAAGTTTACCTTAATGCAAAAGGAGAAGAAATTGATGCTCCACTTACACTTCAAGAACGAAAAATACTAAACACTCCTATTGATGTATATAACGATAGTTTAGTAGCGATTTACAAAAGAATTCAGAAAAAGGTTGCGAATAATATTGATAAAAACATTTTTGGATCAACGTTATTCAATAATGAATTAATGACATTTGAGCCTAATTTACGTATTGCAACACCTAAGAATTACCAATTAGGCCCAGAAGATGAACTTAATATTGCCATTTTTGGAGACGTACTAGACAACTTTAAAGTCAAAGTAAGCCCGGAGGGAACGGTCAAAATATTAAATATTGCACCCATCTACGTAAATGGATTAACCATTGAGGTAGCTTCTGAACGAATTATCAGTCGGCTTAGACAATTATACCAAGGCCTCAACAAACCGGGTAGCGGCTCTTCAGCGCAAGTTACCTTGGGAAGCGTAAGAAGTATTAAAGTGACAATTACAGGAGAAGCTCAAATGCCCGGCACATATACTGTTTCCTCCCTATCAACGATTTTCAATGCATTATATTTAGCCGGCGGACCATCTAAAAACGGATCATATCGGTCAATTAAACTAATTAGAGGCAACAAAATTATTAGAACATTAGACTTATATGATTTTTTACTAAAAGCAGACCAAACAGACAATATACACTTGAATGATCAAGATGTCATACGGATTTCAGATTATGAAAATAGGGTTGAAGTTGCTGGTGAGGTAAAAAGACCTATGATATTTGAAACGACTAAAGGGGAAACATTCAAGGATCTTTTGAAATTCGCTGGTGGATTTACAGAAAAAGCTTATACCTACACGATCAATGTTAGAAGAAATACTTCAAGAGAAATCAAATTACTTAATATCACTCAAGATGAAGTAGAAAGTTTTTTAACTCAAAATGGAGACAAATTTACTGTTGGTCAGATTATTGAACGATATGAAAATAGAATTGAGTTAGAAGGTGCCGTGTTTAGACCTGGAATGTATGCATTAGAAAACGGATTATCAACAGTTAAAGAACTGTTAAAAAAATCTGAAGGAATACGAGAAGATGCGTTTTTAAATCGGGCAACTATTACTCGAAAAAAAGAAAATTTTGATCCAGAAGTAATTTCATTTGACTTAGGGAAAGTCTTAAGAGGTGAGGTTGGGGACATTCCACTTCAACGGGAAGATGTTATAAAAGTGTTTTCCATTAAAAATTTGAGGGAAAAGCGGGTGGTTAATATTACTGGTGAGGTAAACCAACAAGGCGAATTTGACTATAAAGAGGGTATGAAAGTTGCCGACTTGATACTTCTTGCAAAAGGATTAAAAGAATCAGCAAGTTTCTCAAATTTAGAATTAGCACGCCGAATTATTAATCATGGATCCAATCAGCAAAATACAAATAAAATTGAAATTATTAATTTTGAAATTGATGGAGATTTAAAGATTTCAAATAAAGGAAGTCAACTTATTCTTCAGCCCTTTGATATTATCTCGATTCGAAGAGCTCCAAGTTATGAGGAACAAAGGTCTGTTAAAGTTTTAGGTATGGTCAATTATCCAGGTAGCTATGCCATACAGACGAACAAACAAAAAATTTCAGATGTTCTAGAAAGAGCTGGAGGATTACGTGTTGAGGGCTATTTGGAGGGAGCAAAATTGATACGTAACTCAATCACGGTGGGAGTTAATCTCAAAGAGGTGCTAAGTAATCCAAAATCACAAGAGAATCTACAATTAATGGCGGGTGATGAATTGATAATTCCACGTTTATTACAAACTGTTAAACTAAATGGAGCAGTGCAAAATCCATTAGCTGTATCTTACAAGGAAAACTTTACACTAAAAGATTACGTTGCAGAAGCAGGAGGTTATTCAATTCTTGCAAATAAGAAACAAATTTATGTGACCTATGCAAACGGAGTTTCAAATCAAATTCGTAAATTTTTAATTTTCAAAAAGAATCCGCGAATTGAGCCAGGTGCAGAAATTACGATTCCTGCCCTACCTGAGAGTTCTAAGAAAGGGTTGACAGCTGCTGAAGCCATTGGTTTAACATCAAGTTTTATATCAGTAGCGCTAACCTTAATTACACTAGTTAATAATTTACCTAAATAGTCGCATGTCTACAGAAAATAATATCCAAGAAACTGGAGAGATTTCGATCAATTTTGGTGAAATCTTTAAGTCTTTAAAAAGTAATAGCTTATTAATTTTATTGATATCATTTATATTTACTAGTATCGGTGGTTTATATTCTTTCACACTAGATAACGAATATGAATCAATTGCTAAAGTACTCCCTGAAAGTACTTCGAACTCAGGTTTATCAGGAAATCTTGGTGGGTTATCATCACTTGCTGGTTTAGCAGGAATTAGCCTTGGAAATGGCCAAAATAATGGCGATTTATTAACTCCAGGCCTTTATCCCAATATTATTCAGAGTAGTCCATTCTTAAGAGAATTAATTGTACAAAAATTATATAATCCAAAATCAAAATCGTGGGGTACAGTTAAAGACTATTTAAATCAAGACAATACCAATGCTCCGATTCTTTTCTTTAAGGAAAAAAAATCTGGAAAGGTATTAGATGTAGTAAAACCAATACGTGGAATGTCTTCTGATTTACTGGCATTAAGTCCAGCTGAAGCTAATGCAATGGGACAATTAAAAACAGCAATAAAGATTGAAACTGATAAAAAATCTCCAGCAATTTTAATTTCTGCAAAATTCAATGACCCATTGGTAGCAGCTAATATGACAAGTTTGATTCAGAATCAATTAACAAAGTATATAATTAGCTATCGTACAGAAAAGTCACGTAAAGAGATGCAATTTTTACAAGAAAGACAGAATGACGCGAGAAAACGGTATGATTTAGCGCTATTTTCACTCTCAAATTACAAAGACCAAAATAGAAATGTATTTAAATTTGTAGCTAGGGATCAAGAGAAGAAACTACAATATGAGGTTGACCTCGCATTTAATATTTATTCAACACTCTCAAGCCAACTTACTGAGGCCAAAATTAAGATCCAAAAAGACACACCGTTATTTAAAATCTTAGAACCTGCGCAAGTTAACCCAGCAAAAGTAAGTCCAAACCGAACATTGATAACATTAGGAGCCATGTTCTTTGGTTTATTTATTTCGCTAATTATTGTATTCTTCAAATCCGTAAACCTTAAAGAACTTTTAAGCTAATCCATTCCGAAAAGCACACAAAAAAAGCCGAATCTCTCGATTCGGCTTTTTTGTTATTTCAAGGTTCGCTTCACCTCTTTCATTTCGTAACATTCTAAAAGGTCACCCACCTCAAGGTCATTAAACCCTTTAATCGACATACCACATTCATACCCGAATTTTACCTCAGCTACATCATCTTTGAAACGCTTCAAAGCTGAAATCTCCCCATCGTGAATCACGACAAAGTCACGAATCACACGAATCTTATGTGCACGCTTTACCGTACCATCCAAGACGTAGCAACCCGCCACCGTACCAATCTTCGTAATCTTGAAGACATCACGGATTTCAATATTGGCCGTGTTAACCTCTTCAAAAGCAGGGGCCAACATACCTTCCATCGCGGCCTTGATTTCATCAATCGCCTGATAGATAATCGAATAATTACGAATTTCAATTTGCTCCGTTTCCGCTAGTCGGCGTGCATTTTGCGAAGGACGAACCTGGAACGCGATAATCACCGCATCCGAAGTCGAAGCTAACGCCACATCCGACTCAGATACCTGACCCACACCTTTGTGAATAATGCGTACCTGAACTTCTTCCGTTGACAATTTTAATAAGGAATCCGAAAGCGCCTCCACAGAACCATCCACGTCACCTTTGACAATCACATTCAACTCGCGGAAAGTACCAATCGCTTTCCGACGGCCAATCTCCTCCAACGTAATGTGCTTGCGTGTACGCAACGATTGTTCCCGTATAATTTGCTCACGCTTGTTCGCGATTTCACGCGCTTCACGCTCATTCTCCAAACAAATCAACTTATCACCCGCCTGTGGCGCGCCATTTAATCCCAATACTTGTACTGGAGAAGATGGACCCGCCTTTTTGATTTTATTTCCATGGTGATCAAACATCGCCTTCACACGACCATAATTGTCGCCGGCCAACATCATATCGCCCACATGTAATGTACCGTCTTGAACCATCATCGTAGTTACATACCCACGACCCTTATCCAATTCAGCCTCAATAACGGAACCAATTGCTTTCTTATTTGGATTCGCAGTCAATTCAAGCATTTCTGCTTCTAATAAGACCTTTTCCAACAAGTCATTGATACCTAAACCGGATTTAGATGAAATCTCTTGGCATTGGTATTTACCACCCCAATCCTCCACTAACATATTCATGGCCGCTAATTCCTCACGTACTTTGTCGGTATTCGCACCATCCTTGTCCACTTTCGAGAACGCAAAGACGATCGGCGCACCCGCAACCATCGCATGATTAATAGCCTCCTTTGTTTGTGGCATGACCGAATCATCCGCCGCAATAACAATAATAACAATATCCGTCACTTTCGCACCACGGGCACGCATCGCCGTAAAGGCTTCGTGACCCGGTGTATCCAAAAACGTTACTTTCTTTCCAGATTCAGTCTCAACAGAATATGCACCGATGTGCTGCGTAATTCCTCCCGCTTCACCCGCCGTAACCTTCGACTTACGGATATAATCCAATAAGGAAGTCTTACCATGGTCAACGTGTCCCATGATAGTGACGATCGGAGCACGCGGCAATAAATCAGCCGGATCATCAGGAATATCCAATTCAACCGCATCGATTTCTTCCTCAGCTGAAATAAATTGAACCTCATAGGCAAACTCATCCGCAATAATCGTAATAGCTTCCGCATCCAAACGCTGGTTGATCGAAACGAACATACCTAAACTCATACACGTTGAGATAACCTCATTCACTGAAACATCCATCAAGGATGCCAAGTCACTCGCTGAAACGAATTCCGTAACACGCAAAACTTTTGCCTCCTCATCCTCAGCCATTTGACGTGCTTCCTCCGCATCCGCACGCTCACGACGCTTCACGCGACGCTTATCAGCACCAAAACTTTGCTTATTCGTTGCTCCTTGCAGACGAGCCATCGTGGCCTTAATCTGCTCTTGAATATCTTTATCTGATAATTCTTCCTTTACACCCGGTTTTGCACCCGGCGCTGGCTTCTTACCAAAATCTTTACGCGCATTATTATTGGCATTATTTTGACCCCCCGGTGCCGGACGTGTTTGATCATTCGCAACTGGCTTCTTCTCATCCTTAATGATACGCTTACGCTTATGCTTACTTCCACCGCGGTCATTATCTACCGGCAACTCAATCTTACCTAAAACAGTTAAACCCTTTAATGTTTCTCCTCTAGCTTCAATCAACTCAATTTCCTCAGGTGGAAGGGATGCTAAATCTATTTCAGCCAATAGTTCCGCCGGAACAACTTTCTCCTCCACTACGTTGGGTGCCTCCACGATCGGCTCAGGAGCCTTCTCCTCAGGGACAGGTTTAGCAACTGGTTTCGGGGCAACAGGATTTCCTTTCTTATCTAAATCAATTTTACCTACTACCTTTAAACCTAATGGCTTTACTTCAGCAACAGGCTCAACCTTAGGCACTTCAACCACCACTTCCTTAACAGGTTCTGGCGCAGGTGCAGGAGCCTCCGCAACCGGAGCCGGCACTTCTTTAACCACTGGCGCAGGCTTCTCCTCACTAGGAGCGGCAACCACAACAACCTCTTCTGCCACTTTTTTGGGCGCTTCTGTCTGCTCTAAAATTTGGCTAACGCCATATTCCTTCGCCACTAAAGTCAATTGCTCAAAATTTAGCTTCGCATTTGGATTATTGTCGACCTTATGACCTTTAGCAGAAAGAAACTGAAGGATCGTAGACGTTCCCACGTTTATTTGTTTTGCTACAAGGCTTAATCGCATTGTTTTCTCTTCTGCCATATAAATAATTACAAAATACTAATTCGTCAATGTTACATCTTACTCAAACTCTGAACGCAATACAGCCAACACATCCTCAATCGTTCCCTCTTCCAATTCCGTTCTACGCTCTAATTCCTCTTTTGATAAAGCCAAAACTTGTTTCGCCGTATCCAATCCAATCTTATGAAGCTCAGCTAAAATCCAAGCCTCAATCTCATTAGAGAATTCTGTTAATTCTACATCCTCATCATCCAACTCATCCTTAGGGACATCACGGAAAACATCAATTTCATAACCCACTAACTTACCAGCTAATTTAATGTTTTGACCCCCACGACCAATCGCCATCGACACTTGATCCGAATTCAAATAAACTGAAATACGGCGACGCTCCTTGTCAATCGCCATCGAATTTAACTTCGCTGGACTCAACGTACGCGCCACCAATAATTCTAAATTATCCGTAAAATTAATTACATCAATATTCTCATTTTGTAATTCACGTACAATGCCGTGAATACGAGATCCCTTCATCCCCACACATGCTCCCACTGGATCAATGCGATCATCAAACGACTCAACCGCCACTTTAGCACGCTCACCTGGTTCACGCACAATCTTGCGAATCGAAATCGTACCATCATAAATTTCTGGAATCTCCTGCTCAAATAAACGCTCCAAGAATACCGGAGAAATACGCGACAACACAATACGAGGTGTGCCATTAGCCATCTCAACCTTGTGAATAATCGCACGAATCGTCTCCCCCTTCTTAAATCGGTCCTTCGAAATCATTTCCGACTTAGGCAAAATCAACTCATTGTCCTCATTGTCCAATAAAATTAATTCACGACCCAAAATTTGATATACCTCAGAAGTAACCAATTCGCCTACTAAATCTTTGTACTTATCAAAAAGACCTTCTTTCTCAATGTCTTTGATTCGTTGGATCAATGTCTGACGCGCAGTTTGAACCACCCGGCGACCAAAATCCTCCAACTTAATCAATTCAGCCACCTCTTCCCCAATCTCAAAATCCGGCTCTATCAACTTAGCTTCCGCCAAAGGTATTTTATCAAAATCCCAAATATCCTCGGAATTGTCATCTACGATCTCGCGCGTACGCCACATCTCTAGGTCACCACTTTCGGGGTTAATAATGACATTAAAATTCTCATCAGAACCGAATTTCTTACGAATCATCGTACGAAATACTTCTTCCAATACCGCGATCATGGTCGGCTTATCAATGTTCTTTTCCCGAGCAAAATCTGAAAATGACGAAATTAATTCAACACTATTCATTGCTATCCTTACGTTTTTTTATTGAAATGATACTTGAACTCTTATTTTATCAACTGCCTGCAACGGAAACCACGTAGGCTCTTTTGCCACAACAGCACGATGTTTAACTGTTTTTTCGGTCAAAACCTGAATCGCATCAGCCGTATGCCCTTGCAACTCGCCCACCACCGGATCTCCCTCCTTCAACCAAACTTTCACTTTACGACCCGCATTTTTCTCAAACTGCCAGCCCTGTGTCAACGGAAAATCTAATCCTGGCGACGAAACTTCTAAATTATAAGCCTCCTCTATCCAAGCCTGCTCCTCAATGTGATGACCCAATTTACGACTCAATAAAGCACAAGCTTCTATCGTCACCCCCTCCATCGTATCCACCAAAATGGTGACCAAAGAACGCCGTGCTCCCCTCGTTACCTGTAGGTCAACCAATAATATGGGGCCCGTACCGATATACTCCTGAATCCACGCGTTAATCTTTGTTTTTATATCTGCCATCAATGCATTGAAAACAAAAAGAGGGATTAAAAACCCCTCTTCTTTCTTAAATTTCCGATGCAAAGATAAATAAATATTTCAATAAACCAAGAAATCGATCTGTTTAGCACATAAAACAGCCTTATCTAGGGCAGGTATCTTTACTAAAATTCGTTACTTGCGTTCCCATTTTATTTGCTTACTCGTGTCAAAAAGTCTTTTCCTTTATTTATTCTTTTTTACCTACACAGCTTATGCCCGCGCTGACCGCTTTCCCATACCCCCCAATTCAAGCTTAAGACTCTTTTACATCCAACGAAGCTCCAATGCAAATACCGTTATTTATGATGCAAATCTACTCCCAAACAAAACACTAAATCCCAAAGATCCCGTATATACTTACTGGATTCGCTATGCTGAAAAGGGCCAAAAAGAAGAATTAAGCACCATTCAACGCACGCTGGCCTACGGCCTATACACCAACCCAATCACCACCGAATCCAATACCTACGAAGGATATTTTCTAGCCTACCGAAAACGTAAATTTGTTGTCAAACTAGACACCAAAGGAAATCCCATCGCACTGTTTCCAATCAACAATAAACTGCAAATCCTCAAACGTGTTTATGTAAGCGTCAATGAAACCAATTTCATGCCAAGCGTTTACTACATTGAACTATTTGGCAAAGATCCCGTTACAGGAAAAGACGTCTATGAACGCTTTGTCCCTTAAAAACGGAAAATCAAACTCGACTGCACATTCATGGGCTGACCAGCATATCCCACTAACTCTACGATTCGCTGGTTTAATACATTCTTCGCCATGACTTGTACCTTCCACCGACTAGACAACGCGTACGAAGCCTGTAATTCCATCCATACATAACTAGGCAAATCCACCCCACGCGTGGTATAGGTTTCATCATCAAAATAATAGTCACGGCGTTCGCCAACAAACTGCGTCAACAAATTAACCATTAATTTAGGTCCAATTTGCTGCGATAATCGCAAGGAATATTGATGTGTAGGCCGACGAATCAACGAGGAGTAGGTTGAATCAGTGGTGCCAACGATACTTTGAATATTACCACGGAGATAGGTATACGATCCTGTGGCAGAAAATTTAGCAGACGTAAATTTAAATTCGGCTTCGATGCCTCGTGTTTGTTGTTTGGCAAAATTCGCATAGCGACCATAAGGCTCTACCGTCAATGATCGGAAAACGATCCCATCACGAACGTTATTTTGAAAGGCCACAACTCGACCTGACCATCGACCGGCCGACTGCTCAAAGCCCAATTCCCACGTTTCGCCATACTCAGGCTTTAATGATTTGTTTCCATAAGGGGAATACAATTGATACAAGGAGGGAGCTTTAAAACTCGTGGCATAATTGGCAAAAACCTTTGATTTAGAAGTTGGAAGCCAATACGGGTTTACATTATAAGTAAGCGATTGGCCAAATAACGAATGTGAATTCCAACGAAAACCCGCCTCAAAACCAGCTTTTTCTGTCTGCTTTTGTAACGTAAAATAACTACCCCAAAGTTGGATTTTGGCTAAATTCGATTGGATCTCAGGTGAATCATACCGACCATAAGCACTGATTGAAAAATCGACCTGATCTGTGGACTGTTGGCGCAACTCCGAACCAACCAGCCCGATCAACCCATAAGGCAAACGCCATTTGGCATATATTTCAGCCCCCTGATTCGTGCCCGAGTAGGTCGACTCATTGTAATTAGACCAGGCATTCGTGGGGATATACAAGGAATCATTCCGAAAATTACGTCGGGTGATATCATGAAAAACACGTAAAAATATATCCCCAGTCGTAAACTGCGTATGCCATTGACCTCGGACGGCGTGATTTGAAGCAGTGGACGTATAATCCAAATCATCTGTAAACGGTCCCGCATCTAAATTTCCTTTGTATTTTTCACCTTGGTAACTAAGGTCCCAATCACTTCGTTTACGCACCATACTACTTAATCGAACCCGTACATTTTGCTGATTAAACCCATCTTTTTCGGCTTGATCCGCAGCGGCCGAAAACCCATTGGTTGATGTATTTTGAGCGCTTACACCTACCTGTACTTGACCTACTTTTCGTTGCAATTGCACGGACTGCGCATGCGTGCCTAGTCCACCACCTTGCAATGTAATGGCATTGCTCGATCGATCTGTGACTAAATTAATGACGGCTGCCATCGCATCCGAACCATACAATGTCGACTGCCCACCTTTCATGATTTCAATACGTTCCAGATTTGCCAAATTAATTAAATTCCAATCCATCACCGATGAAATATGGGAAGGGTCATTTGCTGGAAATCCATCAATTAATAATAAAACATGGCCCGTATTTGCGCCGCGAACATAAATTTCTTGGTTTGTGCCTGGAGCACTGCGTGAACCCACAACTGAAATACCTACCGTCTCTTGTAAAAGTTCCCCCAACCCTTTTCCTAGGCTTGCTTGGATTTGCTGACGCGAAATGATGGACACAACTTTCCCCGTCTGCGCTAATTTTGCGGGAAATTTACTGGCGGTAACTTGAACTTCAGATAATGTGGAATCAGTAAAGGATTTTGTTTGCCCATGCATGGAATGATGCCCACACAGGAATAGCGTAGCGATTGTAATCGCTGATTGTAATTTTAACATTTTTTTGCCCAAAGAGCGTGAAAATAAAAAGGTAATCGAACGCTCGACCCCAGCTCATCCACCGTAAAACAGGGTCAAGGATCATTTAAGGCAGGTCTCCTGACTCACTTTCGATTCTTTTCCGTCTTCCCAGCCGAAGCCAGTGACATGAGGTAGAAAAGCATTTTGAAAGTTTACAGTTGCGGGGACAGTTCCAGCATTTCACTGAATTCCCTATTAAGCAGCAAATCACGGATGATTTGATACACCTTAAACTGATGCAAACTTAGTATATTTTATCAAGAACTTGATTTTTATTCCAACTTATCAACTTTGTACTCTGTCAATTCCCAAATAATTAACTTCTTTGTAACCTAAACCTACCCACATGGAAACAGTGACCCGATGCCTTTGGCCCGGAAATGACCCGCTTTACCAAGCCTATCATGACCAAGAATGGGGAAAGCCATTGCATGATGACCATACACTTTTTGAATTACTCATTTTAGAGGGTTTTCAATCCGGCTTATCTTGGATCACCATTCTGCGCAAAAGAGAATACTTTCGAGAAGCATTTGAAAATTTTGATTTTCAAATCTTGGCTACCTGGTCTGAAGAAGCACTCGAAAAGCAAATGCAAAATCCATTGATTATCCGTAACCGACTTAAAATCTGGTCTGTCCGGACGAATGCGCAAGCATATATTCGAATTCAGGAAAAATTTGGTAGCTTTGACCGATTTATATGGGCTTTCGTGAACGACAATCCCATTCAAAATCATTTCACTATACATGAGGCTTTGCCAGCAAGCACCGAATTATCGGAGCGATTAAGTAAAGAGTTGAAGAAATTGGGATTCAAGTTTGTGGGGCCCACCATCTGCTACTCATTTATGCAAGCGGCCGGTTTAGTGAATGACCATGTAAAAAGCTGTTTCTGTTACGCTAACTAATGCGCATGAATTCGAGGATCGTTATCATACCGACCTACAATGAGATCGAAAACATCCAAGCCATCATCGAAAAGGTGTTGAGTTTGGAGCCTGTTTTTGATTTATTGATTGTCGATGATGGATCCCCCGATGGAACTGCCGCAGAGGTCAAGCGATTACACGCATTGCACCCGGACCGCATACATTTAGTAGAACGTAAAGGGAAACTAGGATTAGGTACCGCCTATATTGCAGGATTTAAATATGCATTGGATCAAGGCTATGAATATATTTTTGAGATGGATGCCGACTTCTCGCACAATCCAGATGATTTAGTTCGCTTGTATGATGCCTGTCACGAAAAAGGTGCATTTATGGCCATTGGATCGCGCTATATCAATGGGGTCAATGTGGTTAATTGGCCTATCGGGCGTGTATTGATGTCCTATTTTGCAGGACACTACGTTCGATTTGTTACAGGCATGCCCGTCCAAGATGCAACAGCTGGTTTTGTTTGCTACAGAAGAAATGTATTGGAAACGATTCCGTTGGATCAGATCAAATTCATCGGATATGCATTTCAAGTTGAAATGAAATTCACGACCTGGAAATATGGATTTAAAATGATTGAGGTTCCTATCATTTTCACCGACCGTACTAAAGGAACAAGTAAGATGTCGGCCAATATATTCAAAGAGGCTATTTTTGGTGTTATTCAGTTAAAAATTAGCAGTTTGTTTAAGCGTTACCAAGCATCGTAATGGACTACTCAATCTTAAAATCACTGCATATTATTTTTGTTGTCAGCTGGTTTGCTGGCCTATTTTACCTTCCCCGCTTACTCGTTTATCATGCGGAAGCTCAAAGTAAGGAGCCAAACGAGAAAGCTATTTTATCAGCTCAGTTTTCCAAAATGGAGAAACTGCTATTTAACGCCATCATGATTCCGGCGATGTTTTTGACTTGGATAACGGGATTGATTTTAATTTACCTAGCATGGTGGGATTCATTCTCCTCGCACACCTGGTTACATCTCAAATTGAGTTTCGTTGTGGGCATTACAATCTACCACTTTGTTTGTAGGCATTTCATTCGCCAATTCCAACAAGGAAATTTTATCATTTCTGGGCCTCAATTACGAATGTTCAATGAAATTGCAACGATACTTCTTGTGGCCGTGGTGTTTCTTGTGGTCGCGAAAAATACCTTGGATATGATTTATGGTTTGGTGGGGTTTGTCATTTTTGCCATTGTGATTATGACGGCCGTAAAAATCGTTCGGAAATATCGGACTAACGCATAGCGCGATCCATATCTCGTTTCACATCCTTCTCTTTGATGTCATCTCGTTTATCGAATGTTTTCTTTCCTTTGGCTAAGGCAATATTCAATTTGGCATAACCTTTATCTGATATAAATAGGCGTGTAGGAATAATCGTCAAACCTACATTTTTCAGTTCCTTTTGCAGCTTGGCTAATTCGCGTTTGGACAATAAAAGTTTGCGATCACGTAAAGGATCATGGTTGTAATGTGTCCCTTCATCATAGGCTGAAATATGCATATTGCGCACAAACAATTCCTCTTGAAAGAAAACACAATAGCCATCGGTTAGATTCGCTTTGCCTTGACGGATCGATTTAATCTCTGTGCCAGTCAATACCAAGCCTGCCGTAAACGTATCCAAGAATGCATATTCGAAGGATGCGCGTCGGTTTTTAATTTCGACTTGTTTTTGAATTTTTTCTTTGGCCATGTTAAAACAAAAAGGCCACACAGCACAAACTGCGTGGCCTTCAAAACAAATAATTGATTACTTATTGCCTTTCTTAGCTGCGTATTCTTTGTTAAGACCGTCTACTAATTTTTGGGTTACATCTACTGAGGCATCAGCGAATAAAATACCGCCACCTACTTTCGAATAGCCCAAAACGAATTCATATTTATTTTCCTTATTAACTTTTAAGATGTACTCACGAATGTTGTTGTATAACTCTTCGTTTTTCTTCGCTTGCTCTTGCCCTAATTCCGCTTGTTTTTGCTGTGAATATTGTTGCAATTCAGCTCCTTTTTTCTTCAAAGTCATATCAGCGGCTTGCAATTGGGCTTGCGTCATTGCCGAAGCACGCTGTTGGATCGCTTGCAATTCAGCTTGTAGTGAACGTTCTTTTTGACCTAGGTCAACTTGCAAACGGTAGCCCTTATTTTCAAATTCTTTTTGTGCGTCTTTGTAAAACTGATAATTCGTTAATAACGAGTCGGAGTTAACAAACACGATGCGCTTTCCATCTGCTGTTGTTGCGCTAGCACTTCCACTTGTGCTTGGCTTAAATAATGAATAGCCTACTGCTATTGTCAAAATGGCTAACCAAACGTAAGCGATACTTGGATTTTTCACGAGATTAAATTTTTATTTTAAAAGAATGGTAAATATACAATGTCAAAATTGATTGTCCTAAAATTTTATTATTTCTGTCGTAAACGAGCGCCTGCCCAAACCCACAGTCCAGTTGTTAAACCACCTATGATTCCGGTCACCACATATAAAAGAGAAACTTGGCCCTTCAATGGTAGCAACTCCGCCATGCGCCCAGGTAGGGTACTCGGATGTCCCAATACCGTGTAATAGGCTGCAAATACCCACAAAATAAACCCTGCCACGAAGCCAACGATAAAAGAACCTTTTGTTTTCATGCCAACGATATACGCGATAACAGCCGCAGATATACCCATGGCATACCAAGGTAAATACATCCCAATTAAGGCACCCACAACAACAAAGACTAGAATTAATCCAAGCGAATATTTCATACTATTGAACAGATAAAGTTAATTTTTTACGAATTCTATTTGTTGGCTCTGTTGGCTTATCTAAATAAAGCAACGGCTTTAATTCACCTTTGGCCCACGTATCTATTAAGTCATCATAATGCGCACTACCGGGATTCCCAGATTGTCCACCCGGGTAAATTCCGAAGGCCTTTGGGGTGCCTTTCTTTGACAATTCAACAATAAATCGCCAAGAAGGCCCGGTTTTTGTTGTTGTAGCATTGACGATTGTACCTCCGCCTCCTACTGGAATATGCAATCGACTTAGCGCATCCATTCCTGGAATTAAATGCCGAACACCTGTTTCTTTATGTTTATTCCAAGCCCACTCATTTCCCATGGGACCGTGGTGTTTAGTTAAGGAATCCAATGTCGCTTGAAATGATCCTGAAATAATATCGCGCATCGATTCCTTTTTATTTTTAGTCTTCACATTATCCCACCAGCGAGCCTGCGCCCCGTGCTCAATCAAATGAATCGTGCGATCCATGGCAGGACGATTCATTGGCACTTTTTCATCGGAGGCAAATTCGTCATCCCAAAGGAATGTTTGCAAGGTCAGCACCCATGTTTCAAAAATAGTAGCTCCGATCGACTCCGATGAATTTTGCAAATTCCATTGCTTTAATTCATCGATAGCTTTGCTGTTGGAACTTACCTGTGCAAGCAAAAGTGGCAATAGTTTTCTTGCCCGAATGTTAAAGTTGTCATTTTGTAAGCCGCGCAATGAGTCAATGGTGATTTTACTCATGGCCGTAAGACGCTCATTGATGCGCCTTCCTCGCTCAGAAGGGGCATATTGCCAACCCATGTAATAGGGATAAGAGGCATCTGTAGAAAATTGATTTGCTGAACTTACGAAACCGCGTGCTGGGTTTTTAACATGTGGATTGTGCGCCTGCGGGATGAATCCTTGCCAGTCGGCAGCGGGATCAGTTCCATCCATCAAATATTTTCCATGCAACTTCGATTTCAACGGAAACTTCCCGTTTACCCACAGCGCGATATCACCTTCGTTGCTCGCAAAAACAAAGTTTTGTGCGGGGGCTGAATAATAACTGAGGGCTTTTGTATAATCGGTGTAATTTTTAGCCCGATTAAGTTGATAGAAAGTAGTTAATTCTTGTGACTTTTCATGTGCAATCCAGCGCAAGGCATGGCCAACAGGGATGTTCGATTTGAACGCTTTTTCATGACTCAAATAAACGACTGGGCCGTGATGGGTAAAGAAGACCGTGTCCACAAAATCCTTTTTGCCTTTAATCTTGAATGTTTCAATGCGGAGTTTTGTTTTTTTCCATTGACCGCCGTGCCAATATTCGAGTTTGGAAGCGTCTTTGAATTTAACTTGATACCAATCAAGCACATCCGAGCCTACATTGGTTACGCCCCAAGCGATGTCTTTATTGAAACCTGTAATCACATTAGGTGTTCCTGGCATGGTCGATCCATATACATTCACACCTGGAGCAACCAATTGTACTTGATACCAAATCGAGGGAAGCGATAAAGTCAAATGGGGATCATTGGCTAAAATTGGCATGCCTGAAACCGTTTTATTTCCGGAAACAGCCCAGTTATTCGAGCCAATGTTCGGGTCTTTTTCTGGAGTTGTCATCGCACTGCCTAAACCTATGAAATCTTTCGGAGCCGCAGGAATTGGTACAGGCTTAAAATCGACAGGTGAGCCCGTTGGAATGATAGGACTCTCCTCAAATGGATAATTCGGGAAAAGATCTTCGGCAACTTCGCGACCATATTGGCGTAAAATATTTGTCATTTTCAAATCGTCTGTACCTGAAGCTAAAACAAAGGACATATTCTTTAGAAACAAGGCACTTTTTATGGGAGTCCAAGGTTCCGGTTGGTAGTTTAATAGCTTGTATTCAAGGGGCAAATCGCGCTCCGACAAGCTTGAAATATACGCATTGATTCCATCTGAATACGCTTCCAAAGCGACCTTTGAAAGTGGGTCTGCCTTCATTCCCTCAAAGGATTGCTCGGCACCATATACCGAACCCATGCGGCGCTGAAATTGGTCAGACGCTAACCCTTTTTCTCCTACAATTTCAGAAATACGTCCACCCGCAAAATGCGTTTGAAATTCCATTTGCCACAAACGGTCTTTGGCGGTTAAATAGCCTTGCGCTAAAAATAAATCGTGATCATTTTCGGCAAAAATATGGGGAATTCCCATTTCGTCGTAAACCACTTTAACTGTTTTTTGCAAACCCGGTATTTGCAAATTTTCTTCTGTTGGCTCTCCAGCCTCAGGTGCTTCTGCGTTGACCCAAAAACCATGAAATGGACTGAGAAATTTACCGAATGGTGGGATGGTACCCCAAGAATTTGACAAAACGTATGTTACACAAAGGGTGATCAGCAACGGGAATACCTTTTTAACTAAGTTCATAGAAACGATTGATGATGAACGATAAATTTTCTAAGATTTTTTTTACTTTTAGAAAGGCAATTTTACGCAATTGTCGAACAACCAACAAATAAATTACTTTTAATTACATTTCGCCAACAAAGTTACTACATGAAAAGAAGACAATTTCTGCAATCAGCGGGCCTTATGGGGGCTGCTAGTACAATTTCCACGGGTCAAAGCTCAGAACCAATCATCATTGCAACCTGGAAAAATGAGGCAGGAACAAAAGCTGGTTGGGACAAAATTATGCAAACTGGAAAGGCGTTAGATGGCGTTGAAGCTGGGGCGTGGGTACCTGAAGCGAATCCAGAAGAGACAACGGTTGGTTATGGCGGTTATCCTGATCGGGATGGGCATGTGACGTTAGATGCGTGCATAATGGATCACTTGGGAAATGCGGGATCAGTTACCTTTTTGGAAGGAATTATGCACCCGATTTCGGTAGCAAGGGCTGTCATGGAAAAAACACCGCACGTTATGCTTTCGGGGGCAGGTGCTTTGCAATTCGCCTTGTCACAGGGATTTAAGCAACAAAACTTATTGACCGAAAAATCTAAAAAAGCATGGGAGGCGTGGAAAAAAGAATCAAAATACGAAACGAAAGTAAATATTGAACGACATGATACGATAGGATTATTGGCACTAGGAAAGTCGGGCGAAATCGCGGGGGCTTGTTCTACGAGTGGCATGGCATTTAAAATGCATGGACGCGTGGGCGATTCGCCGATTATCGGTGGGGCTGTTTTTTGTGACGATGAGGTTGGCGGTGCTTGTGCCACAGGATTAGGGGAATTTGTGATGAAGACGCTAGGTTCCTTTTTGATTGTGGAGTTTATGCGGCAAGGGATGTCGCCCCAACAAGCCTGCGAGGCGGCTATTATGCGGATTGTGAAGCGTTATAAATATCAAGAATTCCAGGTGGGCTATCTTGCGCTAAACAAAAAAGGGGAATATGGCGCTTATTCTATTCAAAAAGGATTTAATTTCACAATTACGAAAAATAACGTCACACAAGTAATTGAAAGTGGCTATTACATGTCCTAGACTTATGGAAAAAAAAGCGACCAATAAGAAAAAGTTTTTGGTAGAAGTTGCCTGGGAAACGTGTAATCAAGTAGGTGGAATTTATACCGTTATTCGTACCAAAGTACCTGCCATGGTTGAGAAATGGGAACAAGACTACTTGCTTTTGGGACCCTACTTTACGCAAACTGCAGCTGCAGAATTTGAACCCTTAGCGATCGACGAAGAAACTGCGGTTGGCCAAACCATTAGCTGGATGCGCAACTTAGGGTTGGAGGTTCATTATGGCAATTGGCTCATCACCGGTAAACCGAAAATTGTGCTTTTTGACATTGCTTCGCTCATGAAAGACGTGGACGAAATCAAAGGACGCATTTGGGAAAATCATAAAATTTCGACCTTGGGTGTTGAGGACTTGGTCAATCAAACAATTGTTTTTGGTGAGATGATTCGTCTTTTCTTAAGTCAATTAGCGACTGAAAATAAGACTAAAAAAGACATTATCGTTCATTTTCATGAATGGATGGCCTCCACGTGTCTTCCTGATTTACGTAAAGAAAAAGTAAAAATAGCGACGGTTTTTACCACCCACGCGACCATGTTAGGGCGCTATCTGGCCGGAAACGTACCCAATTTCTACGATGTTTTGGTTAAGTTTGATTGGCTTAAAGAGGCCAAACATTATGGAATAGAGGCGCAAGCTTCCTTCGAGCGTGCGGCGGCTCAAAAAGCGGATGTGTTGACGACCGTATCGGATATTACTGCGAAAGAATGTGTAGCATTTTTGGGGAGGATACCTGAATTAATTTTGCCAAATGGTTTGAATATTCAGCGTTTTGCGGCGCTCCACGAGCACCAAAACTTACATTCCCTTTACAAAAAACGGATTTCGGATTTTGTGATGGGACACTTTTTCCAGAATCAACCCTTTGACCTGGACCAAACCTTGTATTTGTTTACTTCGGGGCGCTTTGAATATTCGAATAAAGGGTATGATTTGACTCTGGATGCATTAGAAATATTGAATCGGAAAATGAAAGAATCTGGTTCACGCAAGACGGTGATTATGTTTTTTATCACCAAACAACCTTACCATTCGATCGACCCAGAAGTTTTGCATTCCCGGGCCGTCCTAGACGAAATTCGCGAAAACTGCCAGGCTATTGAAAAGGAAGTTGGCGAGAAATTATTCCAAGCCTCCGCTGCCTCTAAAGATTTATCATTACCTGATTTAAATGATTTTGTAAACGAATACTGGCGATTACGTTTACGAAGGACCGTTCAAACTTGGAAAACAAATGCGCGGCCTAAAGTAGTCACGCATTTACTCAAGCAAGAGGACGATATTATTCGAAATTTGCATCGGACAAAGTTGTTGAATAATGAAGAGGATAAAGTGAAAGTGGTTTACCATCCGGATTTCATTGTCTCAACCAATCCGTTGTTTGGTCTTGATTATGGCCAATTTGTACGCGGTTGCCATTTAGGTGTTTTCCCTTCCTATTATGAACCTTGGGGATACACGCCATTGGAATGTATGGCGCGCGGTGTGCCAACGGTTACGTCTGACTTATCGGGTTTCGGGGATTACATGATGCAAATTATGCGTGATTATGAGCAATGGGGAGTGAGTGTGGTGAATCGCAAAACGCAGAACTACCAGGAATCCGCAGAGCAATTGGCGAATTTACTTTTCAAATTCGTCCAACAAAGTCAGCGGGATCGCATCACGCAACGGAATCGCGTGGAGAGTATTGCGGACACATTTGATTGGTCAAATCTGCGGGGTTATTACGACACAGCACATGAACTTGCGGTATTGAAAAAGCGGAAATAAATTATCAGTTTTTGAGTTTCAAAAATCCTCAGATCCCCTTACCTTTGGCAATCCTCCAAGGTTTGCCAAAGGTAGGTGGGAAATGTGCTTCAGGGCCTCGCGTTTCGACAAAGGCATCAACTCATTTTCTTCGACAAATTCACACACCCAATTGGCATTCGTCCGTGCATATTGCCGTAATATCCACCCGATCGCTTTTTGAATAAAAAACTCTTTAGACGTATTCAAGACAAGAATCACCTGAACTAAAAGAACCAAATCAGTTTTTGACTTATAGCCTAACTGAAATAAGATACAGAGACGTTGGTGCCAAAAAACCGGCGAAGCCATCCATCGCGCAATCCAAGCATCCCGCTCACTAGGAAAACGCAAAAAATAAGCCCCAAGCACTTTGGGGCCCAAAACATCTACCACGTCCCACCAAGATTGGGCATCTACCCAGCGATCAATCAATTCGAGGAGGCGCTTGTCCCAACATTTCTGAGCCATCAATAAATAATCCATCGCGGCATATTGAAACTCCCTTTCAGGCATCGTAAATAATTCCGAACAAACCTCAAACCAATCTTCACACCGGCCATGTGCCTTATATATAGCCTTGAATACGGCTGTTCGTTCAGGTTTTTTAATCCCAATAAACGGGTATTGATCCCGCATATATCCACGCATCCAATAGGCGTTTTCCGGATGATCCAATGCGTAAAATGCAGCTGTTATCTCCTTGACAAAACTCATCGATTTGAGAAATACAAATTACCTTGTAAACCACTTTCAGTCACTTCCCAACTGGATGCATCAAAAGGCTTGTATTGAATATCCACAAAATTAATCTCGTAGAAATTCTTCCAATTTACGCGATCCCGATCCAGCTTTCGGATGCGATTTGCAGATACATTCGTTACTGTTAATTCGATATGATTTGACGTCTTTAATACACCAGCCGGAACTTGAATCTGATACGGAAGTGACCAAATAATTCCCAAATCAACACCATTAATCTTCACGCGGACCCAATCCCTTACCTGATCTAAATGCAAAATTTTCGCCTGTGGCAATTGTTCCGCAGTCAATTCAAAATCAAAGGCATACGTCCCTTTCCCCCAATAATCGTGCGTCAATGAATCACGAGTCCAATAATCCAAGTCGTCCAAAACCAACGATTTTAACTGCTTATCCGGAAAACTGACTGTGACTTGACCCAACGGCTCAATCGGACTAATTACCTTATCCCCGATCACCTGAACCTTTGACTTTAATGCCAACTGACTAACCAAAAGACTTTGGCCAGGCGCCAAATTCAAGAAAAATTCCTTGTCTTTATTTGCGTGAACCACCGATTTTACCCCGGTCATCGGATCGATCAATTCCATATCCATCGTTCCCTTCGCAAGTCGAACCATCCCTTCCGAAAAACGATTGGACAAATTCGCGATGAAATACCGAGCTCCCTGAGGCGAACGCTTACGAATAAATGAAATTCCTTGGTCGGCAATTGATTCCCGACTAATCCGATAGCGTTCTAGGATGTTGATTGGATCTGAAACCCAACGCATCACCATGGTTTCACGAGCAGCGTGCCAACGGTCCTTTTGTTCATCCGTCAGGCCAAACGAATTTGGCTGAAGAGGCATGTGTTCCAAAAAATAAACAGGTAAACCCTGTTTCACCCATTTGGCCCACAATTCCATCGTTTCAAGTGAAACAAAATGTGGGGCAGGGATCAACAACATCTTATACTCGGCGCCAGAAGCCGTTCTAAATGTCCTTTTAGCGGTTGGCTGTAAGCCTTTCATGAGCAAATCAGACACATAATCAACTTGGTAACCCTTGGTTTGCATGTGCTCCGACCAGTGTCCAAAAGACGTATTTTTCATCCAATCCCGACTATTGGCATGCAAATCCAATGGATGCGTTTTCCCCTTACCATTTCGTTCATGCCAAATATCCTCCATCGGGAAATACATCAGCACATCCGCATCTGTGGGATGCGCCTGCAACATTTTTTGGCAATTATCCACATACCGATTTAACTCAGGCAAGGCTTCCCAAAAATGACTTTGCGGATTGAAGTTGGTGCTCGCATAAAACAACCAACCTGGCCAAGCGACCTCAGGGGGCGAATAGGTTGCCCCATGGTAAAAAATGTGATTCACTCCGCCGATAAAAACCTGATCGACGACAGGCTTCACCTGCGCAAGTGAAACTTTAAAATGATTTCCTAACCAAGTTGTTGTCTCGGATGAGACCAATTTCTTACCCGTCAGGTTAGCCGCCGATGAAGCTAATTTCAAGTTTCGCACATCCGGAATACCAAAGCGAACCGAATCATAATCCGGATCTACCCGATATCCCGGGATATCGAATGGTTTACTGCCAAAAAACTCCGTTTCTGGAATATCAACCGCAGCATATAAATCCAATAAGTTGCCGGGAGAACCATGCGCCTGATCCCGACTCACAAAGCCCATTTGCTTAATCCATGAGGCAAAAGGTTGCGTAAACTCGGTTAATAATAAATGAGCTAAGGTTCGATGATAATCTGCCCAAATCGCGTTTTCAGCATCAGATTCTGCTTTTGATTTGGCCATAACATCCAGATAGACGCGTAAATCATAGCCATTCATTCGTTGGAATTCTGCAAATAAATCAGGCGTGTAATTTGCCCCATAAGCCTCATACGAATCATTATACAAAGCCCGAAGTGGCGCGTGCGACTTCTTTAACAAGGGAACAAACGATTCACGGTACTGGGTAAATGCAGCTTTACTGAAGTGATCCATCACCAAACCCTCCGCTCCCGGAGCTGCCCGCTTGACTTGTTGGTTCGTCAGACTCTCCTTAAACACATACACCTGCGCTCCCTCCGACCCCGCTTGAAAACTTGCTTTTTTCAAGGACACCAAATCCTCCACAAATACCTTGTTCACATAAACTGAAGCAGCTTTTATGTCGGGAGTTGGCACCCAATTTTGACCTGGTGCTAATGAAATGAGCTCTATTTTATACGATTTAGCGGCGTCTTGTTTTCGAATTTGTGGACCACCTAAAGGCCAACCGGTTCCCAGCGTCATGTCGATACCCAAGTGCAATCGTTTGGCTTCTTTTAAAACAAAAGCGAACTTCTGATTCCATCCGTCACTTAAGTAAGGTTGAAATTTCGACTCGTAGCCTTTGGCTCCATAGATGGGAATAATGTGCATGCCGCCAAAACCCGCTTTGGCAAAAGCCTCTAGATTATGGGTAATACCGGTCTCGGTCACCGCACTTCCCGGCCACCACCAATACGCCCAAGGCTTAGAAGTAGAAAAAGCAGTGGGAGTTTGTGCTCCAACTGCTTTGGTAATTAATATAAAAAATAATAGGTATCTGAATTTGATCATACCCCGAATGTCGTTTTTTTAGACAAAACGACCTAACAAATTCTCCAAATATTCTTGCTTTCCAGAGATCATGGCTGGCTCCCCAATCTCAACCGCAATTTGGTACAAATCTTCTAGTTTAAGCTTACCAGCCTCAAAATCAGCCCCTTTACCTGAATTAAAACTTGCATAGCGCGCTGCTTTCAAGCGATCCATTTCACCATGAGAAGCTAATTTGTCGGCAATAATTAAGGAGCGAGCAATCGTGTCCATTCCACCAATGTGCGCATAGAATAAATCTGCGGCATCAGTTGAATTACGCCGACGCTTGGCATCAAAATTGATACCGCCACCCGCTAATCCACCTTGCTTCAAGATGATTGACATCGCTTCAGCCCATTCGTAAATATCGGTTGGGAACTGGTCCGTATCCCATCCATTTTGATTATCACCGCGATTTGCATCGATCGAGGCCAACATCCCCGCATCGGAAGCAACTTGGCACTCATGTGCAAAGGTATGCCCCGCTAAAGTCGCGTGGTTCACTTCTAAGTTTAATCCAAATTCAGACAACAAGTCAAACTCGCGCAAGAAACCGATAACGGTTGCTGCATCATAGTCATATTGGTGTTTAGTAGGCTCGCATGGTTTTGGCTCGATAAAGAACTTTCCTTTGAAACCATTGCGTCGTGCATATTCCACACAGGTGTGCAACATGCGCGCAAAATGTTCACGCTCACGCTTCATGTCAGTGTTCAATAAGGTCATGTAGCCTTCGCGACCTCCCCAGAATACGTATCCGCCGCCACCTAATTTGATCGTTGCGTCGATCGCTCCTTTTAGTTGGGCACCTGCATGAGCAACGACCTCAAAATTCGGATTCGTGGACGCACCGTTCATATAGCGCTCATTCGAAAACAAGTTGGCCGTTCCCCACAATAACTTCACACCACTCTCCGCTTGTTTTTTCTCGAAAATATCCGTGATGAATTTCATTCGATCCGTGAATTCCTTCGGATCATTATGACCTTCGATTGCATCCACATCGTGAAAGCAATAAAACGGCGCACCGATTTTAGTTATAAATTCAAACGCGGCATCTGCTTTATCCGCAGCACGCTGACGCGCATCAGACGCAACATCCCAAGGATAATGATGCGTACCAGGACCAAAAGGATCAGCACCATCGCCGCAGAAAGAATGCCAATAAGCGATGGCAAAACGTAAATGCTCCTTCATAGATTTACCCGCAATTATTCGATTTTCATCGTAATAACGAAATGCTAAGGGGTTATCTGATTCAGGACCTTCAAATTTGATTTGACCAATTCCTTTGAAATATTCTTTTTGTCCAATTAAAACGCTCATGTGTGTAGTTAAAAAATACGTTGATTTGCTTGTAAAGCATCAAAAATACAAATTATACGTTTGAAACCAAATGGGCTGAGCGATAATCTCAGCATAGTGTAGCACAGATGGGCAACAACATAAGGCTATGTTTTTAATAAGTTTTTCCTATTTTTGAAAAATACTATTTCATCATATGAACAAATTATACAAGCTCGGAATTCTTTTCCTGTTTACCTTACCCACTTTCGCGCAAACGAACTACAATTCAAATAGTCGTTTTGAGCAACTTGAATCTACACTTCCAACGCCCAATACCTATCGGACGGCGAGTGGATCTCCCGGAAAAGATTATTGGCAGCAACGTGCCGACTACGACATCAAAGTGGAATTGGACGATATTAATCGGAAAATTACCGGAACTGAAACGATTACTTATTTCAATAATTCTCCGGATGAATTGCCGTATTTATGGATTCAATTGGACCAAAATTTATTTGAGAAAAATTCAGCCAACAAAACTGCTGCGACTGGCGAAATAAAAAATGGCATTCCAGCATCTGCTTTTAAAGATTTAACAAACCCTAAAGATTTCGGGTATAAAATAACCGCGGTGAAAGATGCCAAAGGGAATCCTCTGCGCCACACTATTAATCAAACGATGATGCGCATTGATTTACCAACTGCAGTAAAGTCGGGGGGCTCAGTGATATTTAACATCGATTGGAATTATCTGATTACAGAATATTATGGCCGTTCAGGGTATGAATTATTTACCAAAGATGGCAATGCAAATTATTTCATTGCACACTGGTTCCCACGAATGGCCGTTTATAACGACGTTTATGGCTGGCAGCACAAACAATTCATGGGACAAGGTGAGTTTACCTTAAATTTTGGTAACTATAAAGTAGCCATCACGGCACCAAACGACTTGGTTGTTGGCGCAGGCGGAGAACTCCTTAACCCGAATCAAGTCATGACATCTACCCAATTAAAGCGTTGGGAAAAAGCAAAAACAGCCACACGTCCGGTGGAAATCGTGACGCAAGCTGAGGCGGAAGTGGCGGAGAAAGGTAAGCCAATAGGCAAAAAGACATGGTTGTTTAAGGCTGATAATGTACGTGATTTTGCGTTTACGGCATCGCGTAAATTTATTTGGGATGCTTTGCAGGTGGACGTGGAAGGGAAAAAAGTTTGGGCGATGTCCTACTATTCGAAAGAAGCGAATCCACTTTGGGGAAAATATTCGACGATGGTCGTAGCGCATACCTTGCGATCGTATTCAAAAAGAACGATTGCTTATCCGTATCCGGTCGCAATTTCATGTCATGCGACCTTAGGTGGCGGTATGGAATATCCAATGATTTCGTTTAATGGCGGTCGACCAGAGGCGGATGGCACCTATACAGAAAATGTAAAAAATGGAATGATTGGTGTCATTATTCATGAAGTGGGTCACAACTTTTTCCCAATGATTGTCAATTCTGATGAGCGTCAGTGGTCTTGGATGGATGAAGGCTTAAATACATTTTGCCAATATTTAGCGGAACAAGAATGGGATCGCAATTTCCCAGCGCGTCGTGGGGAACCACAAAGCATTGTACCTTACATGCGGTTGGATTCGAAGAATCAAGTACCGATTATGGCCAATTCGGAAAACATTATGGACTTCGGAAACAATGCATATGCTAAACCAGCTGCTGCTTTAAATATCTTGCGTGAGACGGTGATGGGGCGCGAATTATTCGATTATGCATTTAAAGAATATGCGCGCCGTTGGGCCTTTAAACAACCTTATCCGGCCGATTTCTTCCGTACGTTGGAGGATGCCTCGGGTGTGGATTTAGATTGGTTTTGGCGTGGATGGTTCTACGGAACGGAGCCAGTAAATCAGTCCATTGAGACGGTTGAATGGTTTGGCGTGGACAATATGGATCCAGTAGCTAAAAAGGCAACAGAAAAAGAAAAGGCAGACGCGAAGCGCCAAACAATGTCGAATATTCGTAACAAAACGGATATAAAATCTACGGTGGTTGAAGAGAATCCAGACTTAACGGATTTTTACAATACCTATGACCGCTTTGCAACATCAGATGCAGAGAAGAAAAAATATCAAGATTATTTGGGTGGCTTGTCGGAAGATGAACGCAAATTGGTTTCAGAAGGTAAAAACTTCTACGTGGTTAACTTCAAAAATAAGGGGGGATTGCCAATGCCAGTGATTATCAAGTTGAATTATGAGGATGGGACGGATGAGATTTTACGCTTCCCTGCCGAGGTGTGGCGTTTGAACGATGTAGAGGCAAAGAAAATCATACCAACGTCGAAAAAAGTCGTTAAATGGACGCTAGACCCATTTTTTGAAATTGCCGACATAGATACTGATGACAATGCATATCCACGTGAGCCCGCTCAGCCGACCCGTGTACAGCTATTTAAAGCGCAACCGCGCAGCTATGGTGGAGGCCTAAATCCTATGCAGGAGGCTCAAAACGCCAAAAAAGCAGGGGCGGTAACTGGTTCGAAAAACTAAGGAAGGGTAAACGCTGCCGGGGTTGAAGACCCCGGCAGCGTTAGCAAAAAACCGGTTTTAGATGCAACTCACCTAGAAAAAAACTGATAATTTACTCCAGGAAACTGATAAAATCTCGAATGAGCTAAATTCGAGATTTTTTTATTCCTGATCGATTAGGTTCAATTTGGCTAAATCTAAATCGGTTCGTTTGGATTTGCTGAAATACATGGGCAAGAATTTAAATCCGAATTTAAAATCCTGAATGGTATAGGAAATACGTGCAACAACGGTGGATGAATACACCTCATCAAATCCTGTCAAATTTGCGGCAATTTCAGGCTGCAAGGTAACAATCTCTTTTTGGGACAAACCATAAAATGGACTATCCTCATCGATAGGATGAACAACAGTCCAATTCAAAACTAAGCTATCCACGCGGTTTCGTTCTAAGCGAAGATTATAAAAACGATAGGTATTGTCTGGAGTTAGGATACGTACATTCACCTTAATTTCTGCATTCATTAATAAATGGTCGTCCTTATAACATACCAATCGAAACATCAACGCCTTCCCTCCTTTGTACTGAGAATACACAATCAAATTTGAAAAACGAATAAATGCCTTTGGCCGTGAAAACCGACCATACAAAAGTCCAGTAGCAATGGCTAAAGATAAAAATCCCACCAGCGATTCAAGTGCAGCAATCCAATTAGCTAATTCACTCACGGGATTTATGCGCCCATAACCCACCGTAGTTAATGTCTGCGTAGAGAAAAAGAACAACTGCTTTAACTGACCCCAAGTATCTTGCTGGTAATCAACACCTTGCAAACCTTCAGGACCCGCAAGCCAATACAGCGCGGTAAATACAGCGTTTATCAACAAATAAACCAGCAAAATAACAATCAAAAATCGCCACCTCTTCATGGTCAACATATTCTGATAATTACTTACCCGATGATGGACATGAATCCCAATGCGACGAATATTAAATGACCCGTCTTTATTGACCATGCGACCACCCATATCGGCACTCCGCTCCCCAAATCCCGTATCCTGATTTACATTTTCCATCCTATCGATTTATACAAACCAAAGTTTCACTGATGCAATAATAAGCACCAAAGCTAATACCCATTTTACCTTCGAATTTGATGCTACACCAGCACCCCACCTCGCACCTAAAAAACCCCCGATTAATGAGGCCGCCAACCAATAGATAAGCGAGGTGTCATCTAAGGGAATCCATGTTTTTAATCCAGCTAAACCTGCAATCGAATTAACAAAAATAAACAGTGCAGAAACCGCCGCCGCCTCTTTTAAATTTGCCCAGCGAAACAATAATAAAACCGGACTCAAAATAATTCCACCCCCGATTCCAATCATACCCGAAAGTAAACCGATCAAGGACCCAGCAGTTAAACCTGCCCACAAAGGAAGTGGCTTAGCCGACGATTCGCGTAAGCTAACTAGCATACGAAGTACTGCAATCAATAAGCAAACACCCAAAATTTGTTTATAGCTTGAATCACTCAGTGGAATGCGCGCACCCAAAAAAGCTGCCGGGATAGACCCCAAGGCAAAAGGCCAAAACAAACGCCACTTAAAATATCCTTGTTGGTAAAATGCGATAAACGACATCAACGAAACACCCAAGTTCAACAAAAGAGCCGATTGCTTCATCACCGCAGGTGCCACACTAAATAGAGCTAAAACGGCTAGATAGCCAGATGCTCCACCATGTCCTACTGAGGCATATAAAAATGCCATGATGCCGAGTAAAACAAGGAGAAGCCAAAAATCCATATTACACGCGGAGATAAATCAACAATTTTTCCCAATCTGGCACTCGAATACGCTCTTCCTTAACTCGAGATGCAGGAAGCGCCTTGATCTTTTCAAACAATCGAATGTAATATTCGTATGCGAGTAGAACGCCTTTTCGAGCAGCTTTTGGCAAATTCTCAATGCCGCGCAATCCCGCATCAAAATCTAACTGGATATCCGCTTCAATTTCTTTCTTCTCCGTATCGGAGAACGTTTCAAAATTAACTCCCGGAAAATACACACGTCCACGCTCATCAAAATCCGACTTAATATCCCGTAAAAAATTAATCTTTTGAAAGGCTGAACCCAAAGCACAAGCATCCGCACGTAAAAAATCATATTCCTCCGAATTCCCTAAACAGAAAACACGTAAACACATAAGGCCAACCACCTCTGCGGAACCATATATATACGTTTTGTATGTCGCGACATCATAAACTCGATCCGTCAAATCCATTTCCATGGAAACCAGAAAAGCATCAATCAAATCATGCCCAATTTGAAATGTATTCACCACCCATTGAAATGAATGCAAAATAGGATTCAAGCTAATTTTTTCTTCAATTGCCTGAAAGGTGTCAGCGCGAAATCGCGCTAAAAGCGCTTGCTTATCCTGGTCGTGAAAGGTATCTACAATCTCATCCGCCAAACGCACAAAACCATAAATCGCATAAATCGCTTCATGATATTGTTTATCCAAAGTCCGAATCCCAGATGAAAAAGAGGTTGAATAAGCTTGTGTCAACAACTTACTCGAATCGAGCGATACCTTTAAATATAAATCCATTTGACTAGTTAAATGATTTGTCAACTTCCTTAGCAACGACTAAACCTGATATAAGTGAAGGAGGAACACCCGGTCCCGGAACGGTTAGTTGGCCCGTGTAAAACAAATTAGCCACCCGTTTATTTTTTAAACTTGGTTTTAAAATAGCCGTTTGCATCAATGTGTTCGCTAACCCATACGCGTTCCCCTTGAACGCATGATAGTCCCCGATGAAATCTCGGTGCGCATACGAGCGCTTATAAACAATCGAATCCCGAATCGAAACACCACAATACGCCTCCAAACGATCCATCAATTGCGCAAAATATTTTTCGCGTACCTCCTCGGTATCAACCAAATTTGGCGCCACCGGAATCAGTAAAAATACATTTTCACATCCTTCAGGAGCCACAGATGGATCCGTCACAGAAGGTGCTGAAGCATAAAAAAGCGGGTCAGTTGGCCAAGAAGCCTCCGTATAAATCTCGTGCGAATGCACGGAGAAATCACGATCAAAAAACAAATTATGATGCTTCAGGCGAGGCAAACGCTTATTTATGCCTAAATAAAATAATAACGAAGACGGAGCCATGACACGTTTATCCCAATACGACTCATCGTAATTTCGATAGGCATCTCCTAAAAGCTCTTCCACATGGTGGTAATCTGCACTGGCAACCACCGCATCAGCCTCCCACGTTCCAGAAGTTGTTTTGACAGATTGCACACGGCCATTCGTTATGCCAAAACCCGTAACCTCCATGTTGGTCCGAATCTTAACACCCCTTTCCTCAGCTAGGGCAACCATCCCTTTGACAATATTGTGCATGCCGCCCATCGGATACCAAGTACCCAATTTAATTTCTGCATAATTCATTAAACTATACATGGCAGGCGTATTTTGCGAAATAGCTCCCAAAAATAAAATGGGAAATTCCATTAATTTCAAGAGCGTTGGCGATTTAAAATACTTACGCACATGACTATAAAAAGATTGAAAAACATCCATGCGGAGTGCATCAATCAAAACGCGAAGACTTAAAAATTCGGTGATTTTAGTAGATGGTTTCCAAACAAATTCTTGAATCCCCACCTTGTATTTATAGGCCGCTTGTTCCAAAAATCGATCTAATGCATTTCCTGCACCCGGCTCAATGGAATCAAACAAGTTTTTTAGTGCGGTGTAATTTGCAGGCATATCGATGATTTGCTGCTCATCCAAGATAACTGTGTACGACGGGTCTAAACGAACTAAATTGTAATAATCCGATGGCTTTTTACCAAACCTGCCGAAGTAATCTTCAAAAATATCAGGCATCCAATACCAACTAGGCCCCATGTCAAAGACAAATCCTTTTTCCGAGAACACACGTGCACGACCACCCGCTTGGTCATTTTTTTCAAAAATTTCAACCTCATATCCTTGATCAGCAAGCGCTGTCGCAGTTGACAAGCCTGAAAATCCTGCACCAATTACAATTATCTTCTTCATATTCGAAACAAATATAGGAATTCTATGCGTTATCCGGACAAAGAAAAAGTCAGATAAAATCTGACTTTTTACTTCCTCCTCTGTTAACCAAAAAAACGTAATTAATATGTTAAGCGTACATTTGCAAATGCTGCTTTAAAGATTTCCGAGCGATGTGGATTCGGTTTTTGACTGTGCCAATTGGCAAATCCAGCTCATCTGCTATTTCATGATATTTAAACCCCTCAAAATACATGAGAAAAGGAACTCGGTACATCTCTTCTGTATGACTTAATGCCAAATTTATATCTTCACGCATGAACGTAGATTCAGCGGAATTGATTTGAACTGTTTCTGATGAATTGATAAAATGTAAATTTTCTGTCGTGTCAATGAATGTGTTCCGACGAACCATTCGTTGGTACTGAGTAATGAACGTATTCTTCATGATGGTAAATAACCATGCCTTCAAGTTCGTTCCATCCATATACTTATCGCGATTTGTATATGCCTTAACTAAAGTGTCTTGTACCAAATCGTTTGCATCGTCTCCATCACGCGTTAAACGTAACGCAAATGGCTTCAAAAATTTGGAAAAATTGCCTACTTGATAAGAAAATTCTAACGCCGTCATCTTTGTTCTGTTGATTTTGTTTAACAAATTTATAAAAAGATTAAACAAAACAAATATTTGTTTAACAAATTTCAAAATAAATTAAACAAAATTTTATCGACAAGATATTGGTGTTCGTCGGCGAGTTAGTTGAAATAATCAATTAGTAGGCTTTTCAGCCTATTTTACCGTATATTTACCACCCCTTTTAGGCATTCATGTTTCGTAAAATATTTTTTCTTTTATTGCTTCTTGCACCAGCAAGCATGCTCTTTGGGCAGGCCGCTTGTTCATGCACCTTGGAAGGAAATGTTACTTCAAAAGAAACCAAAGAGACCATATCTGGGGCCCATGTTTACATAAAAGGAACTAATAAATTCGCTCTATCCGACCGAAATGGTCATTTCAAAATCCAATCCCTTTGTCCTGGCGACTATACATTGATCTGCAGAATGAGCAGTTTTGATGCGATAGAAATACCCATCTCCATCCAAGACGAGGCAAATCACAACGAAAATTTCACGCTAGAAAGCCATGACGAGCACCTCCAAGAGGTCGTCGTCAGCGGAAAAAAAAGTGAGAGTAGTGCCCAACTTCGCGGCAACTTAAGTGAAACCGAAAGATCCGAACGAGACGGTTTAAGTTTAGGAGAAATGTTACGTGGGATCAGTGGCGTGCAAAGTTTACAAACAGGAAGCACTATATCAAAACCCGTTATTCACGGTATGCACTCGGCCCGAGTAATCATATTAAACCACGGTATCCGCCAAGAAGGTCAGCAATGGGGAAGCGAACACGCACCAGAGGTGGACCCATTTGTCTCCAAAAATATTCAAGTAATCAAAGGCCCCGGCGGGTTACGGTATGGAGGAGATGCCATCGGTGGTATGGTCATGATGGAACCCGATGCTCTACCAGATAGCGCTGGATTGAAAGGGGAAATGCAATCGATTTATTTTACAAATGGCCGACAAGCCGTTTTGTCCGGCATGCTGGAAGGTGGATTTAACCGCGCAAATGGATGGGGCTGGCGTTTGCAAGGAACGCTGAAAAATGGGGGAAATATACGTACGGCCGACTATTTTTTGGCAAATACAGGTGTTCAAGAAGAGAATTTTTCTGCAGCCATTGGCTACAAAAAAAATAACTGGTCTAATGATTTATTCTTCAGCCATTTTCATTCCGTTATTGGAATTTATTTGGGCTCCCACATTGGGAATGTCAATGATCTTGAAAAATCGATTGCCCGTTCAAGGCCTTTTGAGGTATTTACTCCCCTTGAATTCAGTAGAGAAATATCTCGTCCATATCAAAATATAAACCACAGCTTGGGTAAGTTTAAATCTCAATATAAATTCGCGTCAGGTCAAACCATGCGCGGAACGCTTGCCTTTCAAAACAATGAAAGACTCGAACTAGATGTGCTGCGCGCCGGTAGAGGCGTAAATAATTTACGCTTCTTACTCCAAACGTATACAAGCGAGCTTGTTTTGGATGAGGCAAACACAGCTAAAAAATGGAAAGGGCAATTTGGCTTTAACTTACAAATGCAAGGTAATTTAACCTCGGGCAGAAGTGTAACCATACCCACATTAACATCTAGCCTACTCCCCAATTACCTCCAAAATTCCTTAGGCGTTTTTGCGATTGAGCGCCTGGTAAAAGAAAAATTTGAAGTTGAAGTTGGCCTACGTGTCGACCAAAAAACAATCGACGTATATCGGCCAAAAATCAATTATTCACCCATAATTAACCGTAGTAAGAACGATTTCATGGGCCTTTCAGGAAGCGCCGGCCTTAAATACCATTGGTCAGAAAAATGGACAAATCACCTGATACTAGCTCGTGCATTCCGTGCGCCTGGCGTGAATGAATTATTCTCATATGGCGTCCATCATGGTGCCGCTGCATTTGAAATTGGAGATCCCAATTTGACAGGGGAAACGGCCTACAATGCCAGCTTAAACACCTTAATTGATGCCAATAAATTACAAATTGAACTTGGCGTCTTCCACAATTACATTCAAAACTTTATCTATTTAAAGCCCATGGTTACGCGTGGCGTGGCCGAATACTTCACCACCGTACGTGGCGCATTTCCGGTTTTTACCTACGAACAAATCAATGCCATTTTTAGCGGTATCGATGCGCAAGCCACCTACCAGTTGACACCCAATCTCGCGCTCCAACACAAAACAAGTATCGTCCAAGCAGTTGACAACTCGTCGGCCAACAAACGTTACCTCGTTAATATTCCAGCAAATCGCTTTGAGTATACCTTGACCTACCGTTGGATGCAGGAAAAGCAATATATAAGTGTTGGCCTCATTCAAGTAAGCCGACAAACACGCGTGGAACCAGGATCTGATTACTCGGAACCACCTAAAGGCTACCAATTAGTACAAGCGAATTGGGGAATCAACCTCAAGAAAATAGATGTGGGTATTCGCATTAATAACGCCCTGAATACATCGTACCGCGATTATCTTAATCGCTTCCGATATTTTACAGACGACCAAGGTCGAAACATCAGCCTACGCATCTTGTATAAAATTTAACGACGCAACCAGACTTCAGGGTTTTGACGAACCGTATTTTTCCAAACCTGGAAATTAATCTCCGACGTACCATCCTCATCCGAAGCAACCGATCCGATTCGTTGGCCCGTTTTCACTTTTTGACCCGTACTGACAGATACGCCGGCCAACTTACTATACACGGTAAAATAATCTCCGTGCTGGATCGCTACCACCATATTGATTCCCGGTATGTTCACCACCGACTGCACAACGCCGTCATATACGGTGTGCACAGGGGAACCCGGTGAAGTTTGAATATCAATTCCATTATTATTGATCATCACTCCCTTCAAAATAGGGTGTTTATGTACACCAAAGTGATCCGAGATAAATCCAGAGGGAACAGGGAACGGCATCCGTCCGCGCAAGGCGCTAAACGAACTAGCTAATTTCGCCTCCTCCGCATTCATATAATACGTATTTGAATTCAACGCTGGCTCGGCAACTTTTTCAGCCACAACAGCTTTCTCTTTCACAACTTCTTTCTTCTCAGCCTTCGCTTCTAGTTTAGTTTCTGCCTTTGGCTGCTCCTCTACACCAAGCTTCTCCGATTTTTTAACAACTCCCTCATCTAATTTCACCTTCGGCAAAGCAGGTTTATTTACCTCTAATTTACGCGCTTGCGCTGCTTGACGAAGCTTACGTTCCCGCTCCATCGACTTTTGAATTTCGCGCTGTACGATTCCTGCAATTAAATTATCCAACTTCCGAATGGCTAATTTCTTACGCTCCAATTCCGTGCGCAACTTTTTTTCCTGCTGCGTTAAGACCGTAACCACCTTATTTTCCTTGGTCTTTAATACCTCAAGCGTTTTGGTTTCTTTTTCCTTCTCGACAATCACCTTCTTCTCTTCATTCTTCTTGAAGATCACTTGCTGCTTCTTGGTCATTAAATCCTGACGCGTCTCAAAAATTTTATTCGCTTGATCTTTTCGATTCTTCGTAAACTGACGTAAAAAATCCATGCGTCGCGTGAATTGACCAAAATCATTCGATAAAATCAAGAAACTGATTTTATTGGAAACTGTTGAAACCTTTTGTGACTCAAACAACATCAGCGCGTAATTCTTTTTTAAGCGCTCTAATTTGGCCGCTAGGATATCACTTTCGCGGGCCAACTTCGTTGCTTCTGCGGCTAAAAGTTGTTGGTTTTCATTCAATATCGTAATCTGCTTTTTCTGCACCCCGATCTGCTGTTTCAAAACGTTCAACTTCCCGATCGACGCATTCTTCTTTTTAGAGGTCCTAGAAATAATGGAATTCAACTCCTTGATTTTAGCCAAATTGTCCTTTTTCTGTTGTTCCAATTGCGTCTTCTTATCTACCTGCGCACTGGTTGAAAAACTCCAAATCAAACTAATTAAAACAAAAATATATCTCATGGTTTTGAATTCAATAATTTAACCGGAACACGAAACGGAAATTCCAATGGTGTGTCCAATAATTCTACTTTGGAATATTTGATACTAATCACCGTCGACACTTGCTTGTTCTCCTTATTCTTAACATCCAACGTAATCAAACTCGAAAACGGAAAAACAACCTGATTTAAAGTCGTGAATTCCTCAAAATCCATCGTCAATTTGTTTGCCGTAGGCTCATCATTCACTAATAACTTTTTCAACTTTCGGTTTGGACCAACCATATTATCGATCTTAATCCGCCCCGAATCTTGCTTGATAATAATATTTTCATTCTCCCGAATAACCCGTGAGTTATTTCGCTTGAATGGTTGGTTCCCCACAACCAACGACTGTAACATCCGAAAATCAATTCGAAAACCCATCATGACACTTAAACTGTCATAGGACATGTCAAAATATTGACCGCTAATTTTTTGATAAAAACGCAAATGCTGTTGGTCAAAAATACCCGTCGCCCCCGTAATGCCCGTCTGACCAATATTTACCCAGATGATACTGTCACGTTTCATGCGTATGTCAACGGTATAAGTGTCTTGATTATTGCCTGACTTCCAAACAACACGTGATTTTGCTTTTAGGTAGTTGAACCGTAAATCCTCCACCGCCTCACGTCGATCCGCCTCCGGAAGGAGCGGAACTTCTACTTTCTTAACTTCCGCCACCACCGTATCACGAACTAGTGTATCCTGATGTATGGCTTGCACGATGACTGCCGACTGCTTTCGCTGGCACGCGGCCACAAACACAAAGCAAAGGAGTATAATTACGTAGCGCATAGTTACCGGTAGGCATTAAAAAGTATACAAAAATATCTCAATTTTCGATAATTCGCTTCATCTCAATCTTTTTATCGAGTATTTGATTTTCACCAACTAATTTTTTGGCCTGTTTCCAGGCTACCACTGCATCATCCACACGTTGTAATCGATATAAGGTATCGCCTAAATGCTCCCAGACCGTGGCACTCGCGGACTCCTTATCTGCAACCGCCAATTTTAAATAAACTAAAGCCTCTGTAAACAAACCTTGCTGAAATAAAACCCAGGCATAGGTGTCCAAATATGTCCCATTGGTTGGGGATTTCAGCACTAATTTCCTCGACATCGCAGCCGCCTCCACCAATCGCTCCTTCCGCATAGACAAATAATAACTGTAATTATTTAGCACATGCTCATCTTCTGGTTGCTTACGTAACACATAATCGAAAGCCTTCTCCGAATCCCGATACCTTTTTTGGGCCTGATACACATCGCCCAAAATTGAGTATAATTGAACATCCCATCCATCCTCTGGCTGTAAATGGGTCTTTGCTAATTCCAATGAAATCAAAGAACCGGCCACATTGCCTTTGATGTATTGCCCAAAACCCTTTTGAAAATGGAAAAAACCATGGGTAGGCCACAGTACCAAAGCCTCCTGCGCATGCACAATCGCACTATCAATCGCGCTTAACTCAAAGTCCAATTGGATGATACGCGCCCAAACTTCAATCTTACTTTTACCCAAGCGAGCAGCTTGTAAATAATGTGCCAATCCCGATGCAAAGTCCTGAGAACTCACATACAAATCGCCTTGAATCGCCAAAAATCGAGGTTCCTGGGGATACATTTGAATAAAATGCTGCGTGACATCCAATGCTGCAGCCCACTTTTCCTTCGTATCTATCAGCTCAAAAACCTTCAACGCAACCTGTGAAATCATTTCCGGATTTAACGAACGATCTTCCGAAGCCGCATGTAATTGACCTAAAGCAGCGCCAAAATCCTTTTCCTGAACATACACATGCGTGAGTAAAAGTGGAATCTGACCCTCTGTAGGAAATTGCTCCGCCAAACGAATGTATGCATTGCGCACGGAATCCCCCTTGCTTAACTCCCAAGCCACATCCATCTGATCCCAGGCAACTAAATTTTCACCTTCCTCCTGCGCAACTAATTGCGCTCCTAGCGCCAAAGCATCCAATAAACGTTGCTTTTTCAATAAAATAAATTGTTTGGTCCGAATGATTTCAGGATACTCCCCAATCCAATGATTCGCTTTTTCCAATGCTTCTAAAGCTAAATCCCCCTGCTCACTCCACAAATAAGCCTGCGCCAAAAGTAAATTTACATCTGGCTGCGATTCATCGTATTGAGCTAATTGACGCAAACACTGAATCATTTCATCAAATCGCCGCTCTTGCAACAATAATTCACTATAAAATAAACCGTAATCTAAGGAGTAGGGCGACAGTTCATGCGCTCTTTTCGCGTGCTGTATAGCAAGCGCCGGTTTTGCCAGCGCCGCATACGATTTAGCTGCATAAAAATATAAAGCAGGCTCCTGTTTTATATGAGGAAGCATACTTTCCCAAACTAAAATCGCCTCCTCAAAATCCCCTTTGGTGTAAAAACGCATCCCCTCGGCCATCAACTCCTCTTGCTTAGCCGGAGACAATACGCCTTTTTTTTGCGCATTCACGAAAGGGATATTGGCCAATAAACAAAAAAGAATCAAATAGATTGCGCGCATATTATTTTTGAGCA
>NZ_JBILJM010000039.1:0-19160 GCF_044377215.1 Aquirufa sp. | reverse complement strand
GTTCCTGCTTTGGTCGATTTATTTACCAAAGAGAAACCATTTATGGTTATTAATGTGGCTCTTCCATACCAAGATTTAACTATCATGGATGCTTGTTTAGAAACAGGTGTGCATTATATGGATACGGCTAATTATGAACCCAAGGATGAGGCGAAATTTGAATATTCATGGCAATGGGCATATCAAGATCGTTTCAAAAAAGCTGGATTGATGGCGTTGTTGGGTTGTGGTTTTGATCCTGGGGTGACGGGTGTTTATACGGCGTATGCCAACAAACATTATTTTGATGAAATGCATTACCTCGATATCATCGATTGTAATGCAGGTGATCATGGAAAGGCCTTTGCTACAAATTTTAACCCTGAAATTAATATTAGAGAGATTACCCAAAAAGGCAAGTATTGGGAGAATGGCCAATGGGTTGAAATAGAAGCGATGTCTATTCATAAGCCAATATCCTATCCTAATATTGGTCCTAAAGAATCTTATCTTTTATATCATGAGGAGCTGGAATCACTTACGAAAAATTTCCCTACGTTGAAGAGAGCTCGTTTTTGGATGACTTTTGGTCAAGCCTATTTAACTCATTTAGAAGTTTTGCAGAATGTGGGTATGACCTCTATTCAACCTATTAAATTTAATGGGATGGATATTGTGCCTTTAGAGTTCTTAAAGGCAGTGTTACCGGAGCCGGGTACCTTAGGAGAGAATTATTCCGGACAAACATCTATTGGTTGTCAGATTAAAGGTGTTAAAGATGGCCAGGATACGACTTATTACGTATATAATAATTGCCATCATGCTGATTGTTATAAGGAGGTTCAAGCTCAGGGCGTTTCTTATACTACTGGTGTTCCTGCTATGATTGGCGCTTCTCTAATGTGTGAAGGAACTTGGTTTAAGCCGGGTGTATACAATGTGGAAGAATTTAATCCTGATCCATTTATGGAACTATTAAATGTACATGGTTTGCCATGGAATGAGGAGGTTAATGGTGTATTGCCTCATACATATTAATGATGGCCGTTCAATATCCTTCCATTAATTCTCCCGCCTATGTGCTTGAAGAATCTCTACTTGTTAAGAATTTGACATTACTTCAACGCGTACAGCGTGAAGCTAATGTTGAAATTATTTGCGCCTTAAAAGGGTTTTCATTCTATCATGTGTTTCCTTTAATTCGTCACTATTTAGCTGGCGCCACCGCAAGTTCATTAAACGAAGCTCGTTTAGCTTTCGAAGAAATGGGGGAGAAGTGTCACGCATATACACCTGCTTACTTACCGAATGAGTTTACCGAATTTATGCAGTATGCGAGTCATATGACATTTAATTCACTTAATCAAGTAGGCCAATTCGCCCTTGAGGCAAAGTCAAATGGCATTTCGTGTGGCATTCGTATTAATCCAGAATATGCGGAAGTAGAAACCGACATGTATAATCCATGTATCGCAGGATCCCGCTTGGGAATTCGTCGTGGTGATTTAAGCGATACGTTACCGGAAGGAATTGAAGGTTTGCATTCGCATACATTATGTGAGAATGATTCATTTGTACTTTCTCGAACACTTGATGTAATTGATGCTAAGTTTGGCGATTTATTGAATCAAGTTAAGTGGTTGAATTTAGGTGGCGGGCATTTAATTACACGAGCTGATTATGATGTGGACCATTTAATTGCAACGCTAAAGAAGTTCAAAGCTAAATATCCACATTTGGATATTATTTTAGAACCAGGTTCTGCTGTTGGCTGGCAAACTGGTTTTCTTAAATCCACCATTCTCGATATTGTGCATTCAGCTGGTATAGATGTGGCCATATTGGATGTTTCATTTGCTGCGCATATGCCTGACACGTTGGAAATGCCATATAAACCGCGTATTCGTTCTGCATCGATTGAGCCTGTGGTGGGTAAGCCCACGTATCGATTTGGAGGGATGACGTGTTTAGCGGGTGATTATTATGGAGACTATTCCTTTGAAGCACCTTTACAAATTGGCGATGAAATCATCTTTGAGGATATGATTCATTACACTATGGTCAAAACCACTACTTTTAATGGGGTTAATTTGCCGGACATTGGGATGATTAATCGAGAAGGAGAATATATTCGATTCAAGCATTTTGGCTATGAATCATTTAAAGACAGATTATAAAAAAAGGACTTCAAATTGAAGTCCTTTTTTGTGGAGAAGATCGGGCTCGAACCGACGACCTCTTGCATGCCATGCAAGCGCTCTAGCCAACTGAGCTACATCCCCATTTAAAAATTCACACGTACACCTATTCCGCCTTGCAGGTGGAAAAAAAATGGATTAGGTGCGATTTCCGTGTAAAAGCCTATCTCTGAAAAGAATGATAAATTGGGTGCATCAATAGGAAAATATTCAATTCCACCTACCGCAGTGGCACCCATAGCTGAGGCTCTTTTACTCGCAGCTAAATTATTACTTACTTTATTATCGTACCAATCTCTTGAATTTAACTGCGGGCCAAATCCATAATATGTATGAAGATCCGAATTAATGATTGTAGGATGATGCCACAAATACAATACATTAATAGAATAGCCAATATTATTAAATGTGCCATCTTTATAATTCCTATCTGTCCCCCATAAACCACCATATGTGCCAATATTTACTTCAAGGGCATTAACTCCATTATCAGAATAACGCCTTGCCATAAAGCCTCCAGGCTCTCCAATTCTAAAACCGGCTGCCCATTCTTGCAGTTGACCAAATGCTGTTGCACTAGTGCTAAGCATAAAAATCAGAAAGGCTAGTTTTAAATGATTGAATCTCATGCGTAAAAGCGCTTTATCTTTTTTATTAATTGGTTATTTTCTGTAGGTAATCCTATACTAATTCGGATAGAATTATCACACAATGTAACCGATGACCTATTTCTAGTAATAATTTTTTCCTTAATCAAATAATCAAATAATGCTTGCGCATTAGTACATTTTACAAGTATGAAATTCGCATTAGATGGATAAATAGTAATTATCTGAGGCAAATCTCTAAGGTTTGAAATTAAGTCTTTCTTGGCACTATTTAATGTTTCCGCGGAGGTTTTTGCAAATTCTTTGTTTTTTAATGCTTCCTCAACTAATGATTGCGTAGCACCACTAATATTATAAGGGGGTTTAATTTTATTTAATAGTTGAATTAGAATCGGGTGAGCAAATGCCATTCCTAAACGAAGGGACGCTAATCCGTATGCTTTTGATAGGGTTTGCATGACTATTAAATTTGGGAATTTTGATAACTCGGTAATGAAACTTGGTTCATCTGAAAAATCAAAATATGCTTCATCAACAATCACAAAGCCTGAAGTGAACTTATCCAAAATAGTATAAATAGACTCTCTGTTTAATTTATTGCCTGTTGGGTTATTCGGAGAACAAATGAATATTAGTTTTGAATTTTCATTGATATGTGCACAAATTTCATCCACATTCAGTTGGTAATCAGCCGTTAAATCAATTCGCTCTATTTGTACGTTATTAACTGAAGCACTCACTTCATACATGCCATAAGTGGGAGGACAAATGATTATATGATCTTTACGCTGGTCACATGTCATGCGAATCAGAAGATCAATGGCTTCATCTGAGCCATTTCCTAGAAATATTTGATCAACATTACATTGCTTAATTTCTGCTAGTTGGTGTTTTATATTCCATTGCATTGGATCTGGATAACGATTCCAATCTGGGATATTACCTGAGCCTAACGGATTTTCATTAGCATCTAAAAACACACCTTCCTTCCCTTTAAATTCATCTCGTGCAGATGAATAAGGTTTTAAATTCCAAATATGTGGTAAAATAAATTTCTTAAAATCCATTAGTCCATTCTATATTTAACGGCATTCGCATGTGCTTGTAATGATTCAGCTTCTGCCATTAGTATGATACTTTTTCCTAAGTGATTAAGTCCCTCTTTTGTGATGGATTGTAATGTTATTTTTTTAACAAAACTATCCAAATTGACGCCTGAGTAGGCATGAGCAAATCCGTTCGTTGGTAACGTATGGTTAGTTCCAGATGCGTAATCTCCAGCTGCTTCAGGTGTGTAATGTCCTAAGAATATGGAACCTGCGTGTTGAATTTTATCTGCGAATAATTCCGGATTTTCTGTCGCTAAGATTAAGTGTTCTGCTGCATAGGCATTTAATAAATTGACAGCTTCTTCTTCATTATTTACCAAAATGAATTTTGAATAGACTAAAGACTTTTCTGCAAATTCTTTCCTTGGTAAGGTTTTCAATTGGTTCTTTACTTCACGAATACTCTGATTTATAAGTTCCTCATCCGTACTTATTAGTACTACTTGAGAATCATTCCCATGCTCTGCTTGCGAAAGTAGATCAGCAGCAATAAATACAGGATTCGCGCTGGAATCAGCAAAAATAGCCACTTCCGACGGACCAGCAGGCATGTCAATGGCAATTCCCAAGCGATTAGCCATCATTTTTGCCGCGGTTACATATTGATTCCCAGGCCCAAATATTTTATAAACTTTGGGAACAGAGTCAGTACCTAAAGCTAAAGCTGCGATGGCTTGCGCACCGCCAACTTTACACATTTTAGTAATTCCGCATAATTTTGCCGCAAAAAATAATGCAGGGTGCATCCCGGGAGTACATAGTATTACTTCTTGGCATCCGGCTATTTGAGCTGGTATTGCCAACATAAGTATTGTTGAAAATAGAGGAGCGGTTCCACCAGGTATATATATTCCTATTTTCTCGATAGGTGTAGCCTTTTGCCAACAAACTACGCCTGGGCTCGTTTCAATCCGGTTTTCAACTAATATTTGAGATTGATGAAACGCTTGAATATTAGCGTAAGCAACACGAATAGCCTCTTGTAGAGCTGGATCTGTTTCAGCTGCAAAATCCTCAATTTCAGAATTTGAAAATACGATATTAGTTATGGTTCTATTTTCAAATTGTAATGTATAATCAATTAAAGCCTTATCACCATGTAACTTAACTTGTGAATAAATTTCTTCAACAAGATTATCTAATGACTTAGATTCTAATGCTGGGCGTTCACACAAGCTCTTATAAGTTGACGGTACAGGGTATTTAATTAGATTAAACATATTAAAGTATCATTTTTTCAATGGGTAATACTAGAATTCCTTCTGCTCCAGCGGAGCGGAGAGATTCAATTATTACCCAAAAATCATTTTCAGATATAACGGAGTGTAATGAAAACCATCCTTTTTCAGTGAGTGGCATAATTGATGGTGATTTCATGCCAGGCAACAGCGCAGTAATTTTCGATAAATTATCTTCATGCGCATTTAGAACTACATATTTGGCATTTTGTCCTCGCTGAACAGAATCTATTCTGAATAATAGTTTACTTAGGATATCATTTTTCTGAGCATCTAATTTTTTACTAGCTATTAATATGGCTTGACTGTTAAATACTGTTGCAACTTCTTTCAATCCATTACTTAATAAGGTACCTCCAGTTGAAACAATATCACAAATACCTTCAGCTAGGCCAATACTTGGAGCAATCTCAACGGAACCTGAAATTTCATGCGTGGTTACTTGAATACCCTGTTTTTGCAAAAATGCATTTGTTAAATTAGGGTAGGAGGTAGCAATGTTTTTCCCTTGAAAGAAATCTAATCCATTGTAAACTTCATTACGAGGTATCGCTAATGATAGTCGGCATTTAGAGAACCCCAGCTCTTTAACCACGTCTACGTGACGCATATTTTCCATTAATACATTTTCTCCAATAACACCGAGGTCTGCAACACCATCCTCCACATAACCAGGAATATCATCATCACGTAAAAAAAGAAACTCTACAGGAAAATTACTTGAAATGGATCTTAATTTAGATCCCCCAGATTCAAATTTTATTCCACATTCTTTAAACAACTTAAGTGACTCTTCACTTAAGCGTCCAGATTTTTGTACCGCAATTCTAATTTTAGTTGTTTCCATTTGGTTGACGTGCTTAAATAATCAAGCCCCGAAATATGTAATTCGAGGCTTGATTATTTGAATGTTATAAAAACATTTTTAGTGGATCCTCGAGATATTGTTTGAGCGATTGTAGGAATGCAGCTCCCGCTGCTCCGTCTGCAACACGATGATCACAAGTTAATGTTAGTTTCATAATGTTTGTAGCATAAAATTGGCCATTCTTAACACCTACTGTTTCTTTAATTCCTCCCACCGCCAAAATACAAGATTCAGGTGAATTAATTATTGATGTAAATTGATCAATTCCAAACATACCTAAATTACTTACAGTAAATGTATTGCCCTCCCAATCTTTAGGTTGTAATTGTTTGCTTTTTGCTTTACCACCAAGCTCTTTTGCTTCAGCAGATATCTGTGCAATTGATTTTTCATTCGCAAAACGAATAACTGGAACTAATAATCCATCTTCTACAGCTACAGCCATACCAATATGAACGTGCTTATTAACTCGAATGCGATCTTCCATCCAATAGGAATTAATTTTTGGATGTTTTGTCAAAGCTAGTGAAGTCGCTTTAATGACCATATCATTAAATGAAATCTTGACAGGCAGGACTTCATTCATGCTTACTCGTGCTTCAATGGCTCTATCCATATTGATTTCCATTGTCAAATAGAACTCAGGTGCACTGAATTTTGATTCTGATAAGCGCCGCGCAATTGTTTTGCGCATTTGACTATTAGGTATATCTTCAAAACTTTCAACGCCAGAAATAAAGGTTGACATAGCACCACCCGAACTTGGGTTATAGTCTTCTATATCACTTTTAGTGATTCGACCGTCTTCACCTGTTCCTTTAATCCAAGCCAAATTATATCCTTTTTCTTTTGCTAAGGCACGTGCAAGCGGTGATGCTTTTATTGAATCTTCTGAAATTCTTTCTTTAGTTGGTTGTGTTTCAGGTGTTTTTGGTTCAACAGCTTTTAGTGTTTCAGGTGCCTTAACTGCGGTTGGAGCGGGAGCCGATGCTTGTACTAGCGCTGGTGCTGGAGCAGAAACTGCAGATTCTGCGGCTAGTATTGGCTTGTAATCTGTTCCTGGTTCACCTACAATAGCTATTATACCATCGACAGCAATTCCTTCACCCTCTTTAGCACCTATATATAATAAAGTACCATCTTCGTAATTTTCAAGTTCCATTGTTGCTTTGTCTGTTTCAACTTCAGCAATTATATCACCACTTTTTACGATATCACCTTCTTTTTTCAACCACTTTGCAATAACACCTTCAAGCATTGTGTCGCTCATTTTAGGCATTCTTACTGCTTTAGCCTTAATTCCATTTAAATCTATAGCTGGAGTTTGTGCGACAATAGGGGGGATGATCGTAGTTACTTGTTCCTTTTCAACAACGGGTATGGCAGCGGACGGAGATAGCAATAAAGCTGAATAATCTTCGCCTGGTGCACCAACGATAGCTATTATTCCATCAACTGGAGCAGCTTCACCGGCTTTTATTCCTATATACAATAAAGTTCCATCTTCATAATTTTCCAATTCCATCGTTGCTTTATCTGTTTCAACTTCAGCAATTATGTCTCCGGACTTGATTACATCCCCTACTTTTTTTAACCAATTTGCAATAACACCTTCAAGCATTGTGTCACTCATCTTGGGCATTCTTATAACTTCAGCCATGATTTTATATTTGAGATGCAAAAATACGCTTTAAACGCATATTTTTAAAATAATTAGTGTAAAAATATTTAGGTTAATCTAGTTTTAAAACAGCCATAAATGCTTCTTGTGGAATTTCTACATTACCTACTTGTCGCATTCGTTTTTTACCCTTTTTTTGCTTTTCTAATAATTTACGTTTTCGGGAAATATCACCTCCATAACATTTGGCCAATACATCTTTACGAAGTGCTTTTACCGTTTCTCGCGCAATTATCTTTTGACCTATCGCCGCTTGAATGGCTATTTCAAACTGCTGGCGAGGTAATAATTCTCTTAATTTTTCACATAACCTTTTTCCCCAATCATACGCTTTATCTCTGTGCACAATGGCCGATAAAGCATCTACTTTTTCTCCATTTAACATGATATCCAATTTTACCATGTAACCTGGTTCGTAACCTTTATATTCATAATCTAACGAGGCATAGCCACGCGAGATCGTTTTTAATCGATCAAAGAAATCAAAAACAACTTCAGATAAGGGCATGTCAAATGTAAGTTCAACACGGTCAGTTGTTAAGTATATTTGGTTAACAAGAATCCCTCGCTTATCCATACATAGACTCATAATAACACCTGTATATTCTGATTTAGTAATTATTTGTGCCTTGATATAGGGTTCTTCAACTACATTAATTAGGTTCGGCTCCGGTAACTCACTTGGTGCAGAAACCCATTCCGTTTCACCTGCTGTAGTTAAAACTTTGAATTTTACAGACGGAACAGTTGTAATTACTGTCATGTCAAATTCCCTTTCCAATCTTTCTTGCACGATTTCCATGTGCAACATTCCTAAGAAACCACATCTAAATCCAAAACCTAAGGCAGCGGATGTTTCTGGTTCCCATACAAGTGATGCATCATTTAATTGGAGTTTTTCCATCGCATCCCTTAAATCTTCAAACTCAGAAGTTTCAACCGGATAAATACCTGCAAATACCATTGGTTTTACTTCCTCAAAGCCTTGTATAGCCGTTTTGCATGGATTAGCTACATGTGATATAGTATCACCAACTTTAACTTCTTTTGCTTCTTTTATACCAGAAATTAAATATCCTACATCACCCGTTTTAATAATCGATTTGGGTTCTTGTTCTAAACCTAAGATTCCTATTTCATCGGCAAAATATTCTTTGCCCGTATTCATAAATTTTACACGATCCCCTTTTCTAATTTCTCCGTTATAAACACGAAATATTACTTCGATTCCTCTATATGAATTAAATGTGGAATCAAAAATTAATGCTTGTAGAGGTGCAGATGGATCACCTTTTGGAGCAGGAACACGTGCAACAACAGCATCTAAAATCTCTTGAATACCAATTCCCTCTTTTCCTGATGCATGAATAATATCTTCTTTCTTACATCCAATTAAGTCTATAATTTGATCAGAAACTTCGTCTGGCATAGCACCGGGCAAATCGATTTTATTTAAGACTGGAATTATTTCGAGGTCATGATTTATTGCCAAATATAGATTTGAAATAGTTTGTGCCTCAATACCTTGGGAGGCATCTACTATTAAAAGTGCCCCTTCGCAAGCTGCAATAGACCGTGAAACCTCATATGAAAAATCAACGTGACCTGGTGTATCTATTAAATTAAATGTGTATTCAACGCCATCTTTAGGGTACTGCATTTGAATAGCATGGGATTTAATAGTAATACCTCTTTCACGTTCTAAATCCATATCATCTAATAATTGGTTCATCATATCCCGTTTTTGAACAGTATTGGTAAACTCAATTAATCGATCAGCTAATGTACTCTTGCCATGATCGATATGGGCTATTATGCAAAAATTACGAATGTTTTTCATGTATCTATTTTACTACTTAACTCCATTAAATTACCCATTTGATAGGTAAAAAATATTCATGTTCCAATGTACTAATCTGAAGTATGTTGGTAAATTATTTAAATGCCATATTTTTCAAGCATTTTTAATTTACAAATATAGCACAGCTATGTAAGCTTATCCTTATAAATCTATTAAATAGTCCAATTCAATTGTTTTACTACTAAAAAAGCAAACTATTAAGTTGATGAACTAAAGATTAGCATGTACTTAAGACTTGGACATTAATGATTCAATTTCATCGATATCAATTGGTATGTTGGCCATCAAGTTTATCGGCGGGCCATTTGTAATTAATAAATTATTCTCAAGTCTTATACCAATTCCTTCGTCTCGTATATAAATTCCAGGTTCACAAGTTAGAACCATCCCTGCTTCAAAAGGTTTATACTTATCCCAAACATCATGCACATCTAGTCCTAAATGGTGGGCTACACCATGCATAAAGTATTTTTTGAAAATTGGATTAGTTGGATCTTGTGCTTCAACATCCTTTCTAGAAAATAATCCTAATTCTATTAATTGGGCTTCCATGAACTTTTCAACCTCTTTTTGATAGTCTACCCAGTAAATTCCTGGACGCATTATATCAGTTGCAAAATTTAATACTGCTTGAACGGCAAGGTAAACTTGCCTTTGACGTGGACTAAATTTTCCATTTGCGGGAATTGTACGTGTCATATCGGCATTATAATTTCCATAGCAAGCACCTACATCAAGTAAGATTAAGTCACCATCCTGGCAAATTTTATCGTTCTCAATGTAGTGCAATACGCAAGCACTCGCCCCTGAAGCTATAATTGGCGTATAGGCGAATCCTCCACTACGTGATTTTATAAATTCATGAATAAATTCTGCTTCGATTTCATTTTCCCAAACTTCAGGCTTCACAAATTTCAAAATGCGTCTAAACCCATTTTCTGTAATATCAATTGCCTTTTGTAACGCTACTAATTCTGCTGGCTCTTTTTTCATTCTAAGGTTATTTAGAATTGGAGAAAGTCGGCCTATTTGGTGTAATGGGTATTTTTCTTTAATATTTTGTACTAATCGCGCATTCTGTGTTTGGACTAAAGAGCTATTTCGAATGTGCTCATTATCAATCATAAAGATTGTTTCTGCTGAATAGACTAATGTTTTCAATATGGTTTCAAAGCTTGAAGTCCATTGTATGTTCGTTATTCCACTAATTGCTTTAGCTTCTTCTTTCGTGTATTTGTGGCCTTCCCAAATGGATATCATCTCAGATGTCTCACGTACAAATGCTATTTCGCGTAATGACTCTTCTCGTGCATCCGGATAAAGGATAAGTATTGATTCTTCTTGATCTAAACCTGATAAATAGAATAAATCGGTTTGCTGTTTGAAGCCCATACTTCCGTCCGCATTCGTTGGCATGATGTCATTTGAACTTATAATAACAATTGACTTAGGAGGGAGTTCCGCGATTAATTTGGCGCGGTTTTTAACAAATAGTTCAGAAGGGAAGGGTGAGTAGCGCATATTATTTTTTACACATGTAAATAATTTCTTCTAATGGTAGACTCATTCGATTGCTTTCGGTGGTTCCTAATTTTTCAATTATATTGACTGGAACAACGGTAAAGCCTGATTTTTCTAATTGTTTGCCAAAATCGCGTCCATAAATCCGTAAATGGTCATCTTGCAAAAAATGAATTTCTCTTTCTTTCGGGTCTGTAATGCTAGCGTCTTCGTAGGTTGTTTCTAAGTCATATCGTTGAGGACTTTGACAAAGTGCGAATCCATCTGGTTTTAGAACGCGACGTATTTCCTGCATGCACCTTACGTCATCATTTACATGTTCTAAAACGTGGTTGCAAAATACAACATCAAACGAATTATCTTCGAATGGAATATCATGTAGATCCATTTTAACTTTTGCCAATGGAGATTCAATATCTGCTGTTATATAATTTTCACCTAAGTGTTTTTCAAATCGGTCTATAAAACAATACTCGGGTGCAACGTGTAATACGCGTGGATTACTTGTGTAAAAATCAGTCTCAGTTTTAAGAAATAAATGCATTAATCGATGGCGCTCTAAGCTTAAGCAAGAGGGACATAGTGCATTTTGACGCGGGTTTAGACGTCCATATGGTAAAAATGTAGAAAATTTATGATCACATACGGGACAATAAACTTTATCTCCTTTCAGAAATAAGCTATAAATTTTTATTAACCTGTGGGCAAATAATTGAATAAATTTTCTCGGTATGTTACGAAGTACCCAGCTGATTATATGTTTCATAAATAAAAAGGAAGGCTTTTCGTATAAAAAACCTTCCTATTGATAATTAAAATAGAATTACATTTCTCTTAACCAAATATTGCGGAAGCTTACTGCGTTACCGTGATCCTGTAAACTTATTGGACCTGGTCCATGGACTGGATTTTTAGGCTGACCAATATATTCTGTTGTTCCCTGAATTTTCGTATGGTTTTGTACCACTACTCCATTATGAATAACCGTTACATATGCAGGTGTTTCAATACCTCCATTGATAGTAAAAATTGGAGCGGTGTAGATTATGTCATACGTATTCCATTCTCCCATCGGTGATGTAACATTGACTAAAGGTGCTGATTGTTTGTAGATACTGCCAGCTTGACCATTCCGATAACTACGATTATTATACGAGTTTAACACTTGCACCTCGTACATTCCTTGCATGAAAATACCACTATTTCCTTTCCCTTGACTTTTTAATGTTTCAGGTTCAATTGGTGATTGCCACTCGATGTGTAATTGATAATTTGTAAATTTTTGTTTTGTTGATATGTGACCAGCACCTCTAACAACAGTCATTTTTCCATCAGCTACTTGCCATTTTGCTGCTCCACCATCTTTAACAGATTCCCAGCTATCTAAGTTCTTGCCATCAAATAATACGATTGCATCTGATGGAATTATCCCTGGTGTAACAACGCGCACTTCAGGATCCCAATATTCAGTTACACCTGGTTTAGATGGATTGGTTACAATATGCCGATGATCTTGGGCGTACGAGGAAAAGCCTAAACTTAATCCTGTAAGAAGGGTTAAAATAAATTTAATTTTCATAACAGTTCTATTGAATTAATTTGAACAAAAAAAAACCGGTAATAATTACCGGTTCTAATTTCAAGAAATATTTATTATTTAGCAAATGAAGCTTTAATAGCTTCAACATCTACTAATTTAATAATTGGTCTTTGCTTTAAGATTCTGATAGCTTCAACTTTATTGTTAGCTACAGCTTTATTTCTTCTGTCTTTTCTTTTTAATCTAGTTACTGCCATGTCATTAATAATTTTGGTGTGCAAAAATAGGAATTATTGCTTATATATCAAATATTCTGCTTCGAATAATTAAATTTGCCTTATGAAAATTATTCAAAAACCTAATAATGCCCGCGGAACACGAGATTTTGGTCCGAAAGAGATGTCTTTGAGGACTCATGTTTTTACTATTATAAAAAATCATTTTGAGGCTTTTGGATTTCAAGCAATTGAAACTCCAGCTATGGAAAACTTAAATGTATTAACTGGTAAATATGGAGAAGAAGGAGATCAGTTAGTGTTTAAAATACTTAATTCCGGAGATTATTTGAGTAAAACAGAAGCGGTTGATTTTAGTTTAGGATCTAAATTACTTATTCCGAAAATTTCAGAAAAAGGTTTAAGATATGATTTAACTGTTCCCTTTGCGCGATTCGTGGCTATGAATCGGAATGATATTGCTTTTCCTTTTAGGCGCTCTCAGATTCAACCTGTATGGCGAGCTGATCGTCCGCAAAAAGGAAGATACCGTGAATTTTATCAATGTGATGCTGATATTATTGGTTCAGATTCATTGATAAATGAGGCAGAATTAATCGCTTTATTTCAGTCAATATTTAGCTCGCTAAATTTGAGAACTAATTTGATTATTAACTCTCGAAAAATTCTATTTGGTATTGTGAGTGTATTAGGCGTAAGTGATTTGTTTGTGCCATTTTCCGTTGCAATTGATAAATTAGATAAAATTGGTTGGGACTCTGTTGCCCTTGAATTAATTTCAAATGGATTTTCCATTTCTCAGGTTGAATCTCTCCGTAGTTTATTCCAATTTCAGGGAAGCAATAATGAGAAGATTCAATTATTGGATGATTTTTTCAGTGATAATGAAGTAGGCCAACAAGGGTTATCTGAGATTAAAACAGTTTTAGATTTTTCAGCTTTAAACGGTTTTGATAATTCAAACATATTGTTTGATTTTAAATTAGCTAGGGGCTTAAGCTATTACACAGGTTTAATTTATGAAGGCAAGGCATGTGATTTACCATTTGGATCTATTGTTGGCGGTGGTCGCTATGACAATTTAACAGAGGCATTTGGTTTACCCAATATGAGTGGTGTAGGAATTTCATTTGGTATTGAGCGGATTATCGATGTGATGCGTGAATTAAATCTGTTTCCCGATATCAAAACGAGTGCAAGTAAGATTTTGCTTACTTATTTTGATTTAACTGGTCAGTCAATCGCTCTAAAAATTGCTAATGAATTACGAAAATCTAATATAGCTTCTGAGGTTTATCCAGAAATTGCAAAAATCAAAAAGTCGTTTGAATTTGCAGATAAAAAGGGAATTCCTTTTGTAGGTGTTATCGGAGAACAGGAGATTAAAGACGGTAACATTACACTCAAGGATATGAAAAATGGAGAACAAAAAGTGCTCTCCATTTCTGACTTAATTAAATCCCTTTAATATTATACCCGCCAAGCTTTAAATTGGTTGATCAATCCATTCGTTGAACTATCATGCGCATGGATTTCTTCATTATGCTCTAATTCAGGCAAAATTGAATTGGCTAATTGTTTCCCCAATTCTACTCCCCATTGATCATAAGAAAAGACATTCCAAATCACACCTTGCACGAATATTTTGTGTTCATACATAGCAATTATGGCTCCCAAAGTTTTTGGTGTAATTTGCTTAACTAAGATAGAGTTTGTTGGTTTATTTCCTTCAAATACTTTAAATGGACTTAGTTTCGCTATTTCTTCCTTTGTTAAACCAGCTTTTTCTAGTTCTGCTTCTACCACTTCTTTTGTTTTTCCGTTCATCAGTGCCTCTGTTTGAGCAAAAAAGTTTGACATAAGTAGCGTATGATGATTGCTGATCTTATTATGAGTAATAGCTGGTGCAATAAAATCGGCAGGAATTAGTTGTGTTCCTTGATGAATTAATTGATAAAAAGCATGTTGGCCATTTGTTCCTGGTTCTCCCCAAATCACCGGTCCGGTAGCATAATCTACACGATTCCCATTCCTGTCTACGGATTTACCATTAGATTCCATATCTCCTTGTTGGAAATACGCCGCAAAACGATGCATGTATTGGTCATAAGGTAAAATCGCATGCGTGGCAGCATTAAAGAAATTTACATACCAAATTCCTAATAATGCTAGAACGACTGGCATATTCACCTCAAATGCTGCATTTGCAAAATGATTGTCCATTTCATTCGCGCCACTTAATAACAATTCAAAGTTTTCAAAACCGACTGACAAGGCAATAGACAAACCAATTGCTGACCAAAGCGAATATCGACCACCAACCCAATCCCAAAATTCAAACATATTGGCTACATCTATGCCAAATGCACTAACTGCTTTCGCATTTGTTGACAAGGCAACAAAATGTTTGGATACGGCTAATTCTTCTTTTGCTTGATCAAGAAACCAATTACGTGCTGAAAATGCATTAGCCATGGTTTCTTGTGTCGTAAATGTTTTTGAAGCAATAAGAAACAAAGTCGTTTCGGGATTAACCTTCTTTAGCGTTTCTGCAATGTGAGTTCCATCAACATTACTAACAAAGTGAATATTTAAGTGATTTTTATAAGGCCTAAGAGCCTCAGTAACCATTACTGGACCTAAGTCAGAGCCACCAATTCCAATGTTTACCACATCTGTTATCGTTTTTCCTGTGTACCCCTTCCAATTTCCAGAAATAACCTTAGCTGAAAAGTCTTTCATGTGTGCTTTTACTGCATGAATTTTAGGGATTATGTCTTCTCCATCAACTAAAATTGATTGGTTGGAATTAGCACGTAAAGCTGTATGTAAGACTGCACGATTCTCATTTTGGTTTATTTTTTCTCCGGCAAATTGCGCTTTAATTGCTTCGGCTAATTTACATTCATTAGCCAAATCGATTAGGTGTTTGAAGGAAGTCTCATCAAGTATGTTTTTACTGAAATCTAATAGTATATCTTGACTAAGTATATTGAAATTGGCTTGTCTATTTGTATCTAGTTTAAATAAGCTATTTAAATTAATGTTTTCAAATCTTTTGCGATCTTGAGATAACGCTTGATAAGCCTTTGTCTGAGAAAAGGCGATATTGGATAAATTCATTGGGTATACTTTTGGCTTGATAATTGCCAAAAATACAATATTCTTGACTATAAAAAAATGGGGAAAGTTTGTCTTTTCCCCATTTTAAAATGATTAAAAAGCTTATCACAAGTTAGGTTGTGGTGTGATCCGTAAATAAGATTTTACGGATGTAAATCCTTTAGGAAATTTTGTCAATGCAGCTTCATTTGTTACAGCTGGAGTGATAATTACATCTTCACCGTTTACCCAATCAGCAGGTGTCGCAACCTGATAATTAGCTGTTAACTGCAATGAATCAATTACACGTAAAAGTTCGGTGAAATTCCTGCCTGTTGATGCAGGATAAGTTAATGTTAATTTGATTTTTTTATCAGGCCCTATTATAAATACCGAGCGTACAGTTGCTTTTTCAGATGCATTTGGATGAATCATATCATAAAGTAAGGCTACTTTTTTCTCCGGATCTGCTATAATTGGGAAATTAACTTTTACATTATTTACTTCCTCAATATCGGAAACCCATTTGTTATGTGATGCTAAATCATCAACTGAAATAGCTATGGTTTTTACGCCTCTTTTAGCAAATTCTCCAGCCAATAAGGCGGTTTTACCCAATTCAGTTGTACAAACAGGAGTGAAGTCAGCCGGATGACTGAATAACATAACCCAAGTATCAGATATCCAATCATGAAAATTGATTTGCCCTTGTGTTGTGTCAGCATTGAAGTCTGGTGCGATATCGCCAAGATGTAAAGACATTATATTTATGTTTAGATATGTTCTACTAAATTTATAGACTTTAACCGCATAAAAAAAGCAATTCTAAAATAGAATTGCTTTTAACATTACACTTCATCAACAAACTAAAAACAAATAATAAAAATGCTGTAGGAGAAGGATTCGAACCTCCAAGGTGTAGTTAGCCGCGACACAGAACTGATTTAGTGGTCAACCCATTATGCCGTGTTTATCCTAGAACCACCACCCCCGAGACAGGAGGGCACGTCTGCCAATTTCATCACCCTACAATGAAAAATAACTACCTTTGTAATTATCATGGAACAAATATATGTCATGGATTTAAAATTTCAAAATATTTTAATAATAATATAAGTTTATTGGATATTTTGCAATCAAAAGATAAAATTATTGAAATAATTACATGGAAAAGAAGATTGATTTAGACCCTTTAGATTATAAAATTTTGGAAATCTTAGTGGCAAATGCAAATTTACCATATACCGAGATAGGACAGCGCTTAGATGTTTCCGGTGGAACTGTACATGTTCGGATGAAGAAAATGGAAACGTTGGGAATAGTTAAAGGAGCACAATTACTAATAGATTATTCTAAAATTGGATGGGATATTTCAGCATTTTTAGGTATTTATTTGGATAAAAGTTCATTATATGAAGATGTAGCCAAGCAATTGGAAGCCATACCTGAGGTAGTCAATATTCATTATACCACAGGCATTTACAGTATTTTTGCTAAAATTATTTGTCGGGATACCCAACATTTGCGTGAGGTACTTCATGATAAAATACAACGGGTTACAGGAATTCAGCGTACGGAGACTTTTATTTCTTTAGAAGAAAGTTTAATTAGAAATACACCCTTATTTTAAACTATTTAGAGTCATTCTAAAGTAATCGTGTTTTTCTAATTTTTCATTTGTAATTTTACATTTCATAAATATTATTGAAATGGCAGACAATCAAGACGAAATTTTAGTAGAGGTAACAAACTCCGATTATAAGTATGGATTTGAATCTTTTTTTGATACGGATGAAGCACCAGTAGGGTTGGATGAATCTACCATTCGTTTTATTTCTGATAAAAAAAATGAACCTAATTGGATGTTTGAATGGCGATTAGCAGCATTCAGACATTGGAAAACTCTCTCAGAACCTGTTTGGGCAAATTTGAATTATACGCCGGCAGTCTATGAAGCCTTAAAGTATTATTCAGCTCCTAAGCCCAAGAAAACAATTAATTCATTAGATGAAATTGATCCTGAATTATTAGAGACATTTAATAAGTTAGGTATCTCACTTGATGAACAAAAACGTATTTCAGGTGTAGCTGTGGCTGTTGATGCTGTTATTGATTCTGTATCGGTAGCTACGACGTACAAAGAAACACTTGCTGAGAAGGGTATTATTTTTTGTTCAATGTCTGAGGCTGTAAAAGATCACCCTGAATTGGTAAAAAAATATCTTGGTAGCGTAGTACCAGTTAAGGATAATTATTTTGCAGCATTAAATGCAGCCGTATTTTCGGATGGTTCATTTTGTTATATACCTAAAGGTGTTCGTTGTCCAATGGAACTTTCCACTTATTTTCGTATTAATGCAGCTGGTACTGGACAATTTGAACGGACACTTATCATCGCTGACGAAGATTCTTATGTAAGTTATCTAGAAGGCTGCACCGCACCGCAGCGTGATGAAAATCAATTGCATGCGGCTGTTGTAGAAATTTTTGTTCACAAAGGGGCTGATGTTAAATATTCTACTGTTCAAAATTGGTATCCGGGAGATAAAGAAGGAAAAGGAGGTATATATAATTTTGTTACTAAAAGAGGAATTTGTGACGGTTCTCATTCTAAGCTGTCTTGGACACAAGTTGAGACAGGTTCTGCTGTAACTTGGAAATATCCTTCAGTTATTCTTAAAGGTGATTATTCAATAGGAGAGTTTTATTCTGTAGCGGTCACTAATAATTACCAACAGGCCGATACCGGCACTAAAATGATTCACCTTGGTAAGCATAGTAAATCAAGAATAGTATCAAAAGGTATTTCTGCAGGTTTTTCACAAAACTCTTATCGTGGATTAGTTCAAGTTTCACGTAAAGCAGATCATGCTAAAAACTTCTCTCAATGTGATTCATTATTATTAGGAGATAAGTGTGGGGCGCATACTTTTCCATATTTAGAAGTTAAAAATAACTCAGCTTCTGTGGAGCACGAAGCGACTACTTCAAAAATAGGAGAGGATCAAATATTTTACTGCAATCAGCGTGGTTTGTCTTCTGAAACAGCTGTCGCACTAATCGTTAATGGTTATGCGAAAGAGGTTCTTAACCAATTGCCGATGGAGTTTGCTGTCGAAGCTCAAAAATTATTAGCTGTATCGTTAGAGGGTTCAGTTGGTTAGTTTTATGCCCCCACTATGCAATGCTAGTATTTTTGATCCTCTAGGGAAATGACTT
>NZ_JBILJM010000058.1:0-4658 GCF_044377215.1 Aquirufa sp. | reverse complement strand
TTGGTCATTACGTTGTGGTAAACACGCCCAGTCGTAATATTATTTGCTTGGCTTGTAGGTGTATTTAAAAAACGCTCATAATGCCCTAAATCTAAATCAGTTTCCGCTCCATCGTTTGTCACATAACATTCTCCATGTTCGTATGGATTTAACGTGCCCGGATCTATATTGATATAAGGGTCAAATTTTTGGATTGTACATGACAATCCACGAGCCTGTAAAAGTTTGGCAAGTGAAGAGGCGATGATGCCTTTTCCGAGTGAGCTTGTTACGCCACCCGTAACGAAAATGTACTTTGATTTCTTAATTGATCCCTTGCCAGACATTCGAATAATTCATTATTTGGTTACGGGAAACAAAGATAGGAATAAATACCACACCGAATTAATCCTATTTTTATTTTATCTTGCATTCGTCTTGAATTTAAAATTATTCTATGTCTATAAAACTCTTTTCTGCATCGGCCGGCTCTGGGAAAACGTTTACTCTAACCTTAGAATATATCAAGTTGGCCTTACGCGAGGAGGATCGTCGGGGTTATTTTAGGCGCATTTTAGCTGTTACATTTACGATTAAAGCTGCTGAGGAAATGCGAACTCGAATAATCGAGTATTTACAAGGCATTTCGAATCCTCAAAGCGATCAAGATCATGAGCTATTAGCTCTAATATTTGTCGATTTTCAAGCAGAAGGTTTAGATGTAAGTAAGACTGAAATTTCTAAACGTGCTTCAGTTGCTCTACAGCAAATTTTACAAGATTATGGTTTATTTTCTGTCATGACTATTGATAGTTTTGTTCAGCGTTTAAGTTCTACTTTCATTGAGGAATTAAATCTACCGAGTCAATTTGAAGTTATTTTAGATTCAAATGGTTTGATGGACCATTTGATTGATCAATTGCTAGAAAAAGTTAATCGGCTTGGAGATCCAATTTTAACAGAACTTTTAATTGATTTCGCAAAAACAGAGGTTTCTGAAGGTAGATCTTGGAATTTATTACGTGCTAATCTGCATCAGTTTTTACGTATTTGTTTAGATGAATCTTATCATCAAATTAAACCCCACATGGATGTTTTTTCCATGGAGGATTTTAAGTTAATTGAAACGCAAATTCGTCAACAAATTCTTGAATTTGAGACTAGGATGCTCGATATAGCCTCTGAATTTATCAGCTACATAAATCCACTACAGTTTCCAGATGATTATTTCACGAGTGGCCGATTTAGTCCAGTACATTATTTTAGGAAATTTATAGCCGACAAAAAATTAGTAGATTTTAAATTTTCTTCGCTCAACAAGGCACTTGAATCTAATCAATGGGCTGCAAGCAAAGTAGATAAAAGTACCGCAATTGAAATTAATGATTTAGCGGATTCATTGCATACTATTGGGCAATCTTTTGTTACGATGTACGATGAGAACTTTTCAAGAAACCAACTGCTCTTATGGATTGTTCGGGATATTAAAAAGATAGCCTTATTGTCTTCAATAGCGGAAGAATTGGTTATTTATCAAAACGAGAATGCAGCAGTTTCCATCTCCGAGTTTTCAAAAAGACTTTATCAAGTTATTGCGAATGATCCAGTTCCTTTTATTTATGAAAAATTAGGTGATCGGTATACGCATATTTTAATTGATGAATTTCAAGATACTTCCATGCTACAATGGCAAAATTTCATGCCTTTGTTAGAAAATTCTGTTTCCTTAGGGCATCAAAATTTACTTGTGGGTGACGCAAAACAATCAATATATAAATTTAGAGGTGGGGAGGTTGGCCTCATTGCTTCCTTAACTCAAAAAGATAAATCAATCATTCAATCAAAAATAGGTGAGGGTACTTTTGATGAAGAACGTTTTGACTACTTAGTTTCAGCGGTTGCGAATGAAAATTTAGCTTATAATTACCGAAGTGCAGCTGAGATTGTTTCATTCAACAATTCATTTTTTAAGTGGATTTCTGAACAAGAAATGTACGCAGCTCAATCTGATTTGATTAAACCTATTTATGGTCAATTTCTAGAGCAAATTCCCCGTGTTCCTTCGGATAAGTATACTGGTTCTGTTGATTTAACTGTTTTTCGTAAACCTAAATTAGATCCTGATGCTAAAGATATAGAGCAAATTTGGATGCTTACTCAAGTCATCAATCAAATTGAAGAAAATGTACGATTAGGATTTAATTATACGGACATCGCTATTTTAGTTCGAAAAAATAAGCATGCTAGGTATTTGGCTATTCAATTGAAAGAAAGAGGTTATCCCATTATTTCATCTGATTCACTTCTAATTCATTATTCAAATTTAGTAGGTATCATTATCTCTTTACTTAAACTTAAGGATAATCCAACAAATGAATTTTTGGCGATTGAGTTTGTTTTTCAGGTATATGAATTAAAAAGTGAAAAAATTAGCGTGGAATTTTTAACTAATTTTCATAATCAAACTAAGTATAATTCATCCTATTTAGAACATATTCTTCATCTTTTAAATTGGCCTACTACACTAAAAGAATTTAATGAGCTTACGATAATACAAACAGTATATGCCATTATTGATTGTTTTGATTTATTCAACCAAAAAGAAGGTTCAGAGTATTTATTCAAATTTTTAGATTTGATTCAAGAATTCACAGTTACTCAATCTGAGGATTTTAAAGAATTTTTAAACTACTATGAATTAAATAAAGGTTCCATTACGATCGCTAGTCCTGAAGGCTTTAATGCAATTACAATTACAAGTATTCATAAATCAAAAGGATTAGAATACTCCGTTGTTATAATTCCGTTTGCCAATTGGACACATCAGGCTAGTAATGAACGAATTTGGTATAATTTATCAGAAGTTGCTTTGTCGGCATTGGAATTAGACGACCAAAAATTACTGTATTCTTATGGCCGGGTGGCTGCTAAGGAAGCCTTACATGAGGATGTTTTAAAAATTCAAAGTATACAAGAGCGTCATAGTATTTTCTTGGATTCATTGAATATGATGTATGTGGCTTTTACGAGGGCTAAACAGCGCTTACATATTCTAACATCTTTGCCGGATGAAGATTCGGCTCCCAAAACAAAACAGGTATACAGAGAGTCTCTTGCAGAGGTTTTAGTTCAATTTGCTGTAAATACGTCTGAAAAATTGGATAGATTACCCGTATATCTTCAAGGTGAATTTACTGAATTGACTGATTTTTATGATTTAGCAAATGTGGCTAATCCACATTTTAAGTCAAGTAAAATAGTAGATCGATCAGATCGTACGCTAATAATTCAAACTGAAATTGTTAAATCACCCGATTTTCGTGTGGTTGCCCAATCTTCAGATTTATATTCACATAGTAAATCGAAGCGGTCTGAAGGTGAATATTTACATCTAGTTCTAGCGCAAATTCGAGGTGCTCGATATTGGATGGATAATCAGTCTAGTTCCTTTTTTTACTTGGATGATTCTATTCGTGTACTGGTTAATCAAGTTATGACCGACCCCATACTTAAGGAATTTTTTATTGATGAGGAGCTTTTATTCGTGGAACGAGATATTTTAAGTCCTGACGGTTCTATTTTTAGGCCTGACCGCGTTATTTCTAAATCAGGTAAAAGCATTATCATAGATTTCAAAACAGGCAAACGGATGGAAGAGCACGTAGATCAAATCGTTCGTTACAAAGCTATTTTGGCTCAATTGGGACAAGTTGTTGGTGATGGAATTTTATTATATCTAGATGACCTTAGTGTAGTTTATGTTTAAGTACATTGTTTTAATCGTATGCTTTTGGGGATTAGTAGGATGTAAATCGATTAATCGGATTAGTACTTATTTAAGGGATTCTAGGGAATTGCCAACTAATTTTTCGGATTTCGAGAATGATCAATTGATTCGTACAGCGGAGCAATTTTACGGTATTCCTTATCGTTCTGGTGGAGCGAATGGTGATGGAATGGATTGTTCTGGTTTACTATTCCGTGTTTATAGTACGAACAATTTTGAAATTCCACGTAATTCAGGCCAACAAGCTCTTTTTGGTTTGTCGGTACCCCTAAATAAAATTCAACGAGGTGATTGGTTATTTTTTAGAACAAATGGATCTGTTGCCATTAATCACATTGGATTAGTTACGTCTGTTAAAGGAAATAATGAAGTGACCTTTATTCATGCGAGTACGAGTAAGGGGGTACGCACGGATCAATTATATGCTAATTATTGGTTTAAGGCGTTTGAAAATGCAATTCGCCCTTTTAAAAATAATTCAAATTGATTTTTTGATTCTAGCGCTTGTTGGGTTATTTTTGCATTCTTTTTTAAATAAATCATGGGAAAAAAAGTAATAATTATTGGAGCTGGTGGCGTTGGAAATGTTGTGGCTAAAAAATGTGCCATGAATCCATCATTTTTTTCTGAGGTTATTTTAGCCTCCCGTACATTACGAAAATGTGATGCAATAGCGGATGAAGCAAAAAAGATAGGTCTACCTACAGCTATACAAACGCGTCAAGTTGATGCTGATGATGTTCCTGCTTTGGTCGATTTATTTACAAAAGAGAAACCATTTATGGTTATTAATGTGGCTCTTCCATACCAAGATTTAACTATCATGGATGCTTGTTTAGAAACAGGTGTGCATTATATGGATACGGCTAATTATGAACCCAAGGATGAGGCG
>NZ_JBILJM010000010.1:0-85154 GCF_044377215.1 Aquirufa sp. | reverse complement strand
CACAGGCCGGCGAAAATAAGTTAACATCAAAAACCTATCAAACCGGTTACGCGCAGACGTAGTATCCTGCGTAATAATAACCTGCGTAATAAGTAGTTGATTTGAAATCCATGTCCCAAAGGTATGAAAAAAATGATTTTATGCAAATCCCTTCGGAAAAAGACCTTTCAAGACCTGAGAAACAAGACTAGGCTCAAAGCCTTTGGACAAACCCGTCCGGTAACACTTTTGGTATTTTTCGTTCGGGGTTCCTGATTTGAGCGAAGATGCTTTTTTTTCTAACAGGACTTTTAGGGCTTCGGTGTAATCTGCTTCTGCAATTTCATCCCAATGCGCTTGTATGTCCGAATCTGAAATTCCTTTTTTACGCAATTCAAATTGAATTTTCCCGCGTCCCCACTTTTTCTGGTTGAATTTAGAGCGGATAAATAAACCAATGAATCTTTGCTCATTCAGGTAATTGTTTGCCTGTAACCACTGGATATAATCATCCTGTAGTTCAGCGCCATCTAATTCCTGGATTTTTTGTTTGATTTCTGAGATGCAACGTTCCTGATAGGCGCAATAGCTGGCCAATTTATTCAGTAGTACGCTGTCCATTTGATTAGGATTCGTGCTCTTCGAATTGCTCGAGGTTGAAAAGATCATTTAACACATCCACCATAGCTTCAGAATCACCGCGTTTGCAAGCGGCTTTCAAATGAATGATGGGTTGTTTGATGATTTTTTGGACCAAAGAAGCTGTGATTTTTTCTAATTTCTCCACTTCTTCCGCACTTAGACCTTTCAGGTGACGATTGATTTCTTCTTTACGGATTTGCTCAAGCGCACCTTTTAACTTGTGGATGGTAGGAGAAACTTCCATCTCTTTAGACCAATCATTGAAGCTTTCGATACTTTCCTCTATGATTACGCAGACATCTGGAATGGACGCCATACGAGCGGCTAAAGCTTCGTCTGCGCGTTCTTTCAACGTGTCAATATTATATAATAAAACTCCAGAAACCTTTTCTACACCCTCTTCGATACTGCGTGGTACGGATAGATCTATGAAATATTTAAATGAAAGCAATTGCATGGCTTTCAAATTCTCTTGTGTGATGATCGGCGAATCTGTGCGAATAGACGAAATAATGATGTCGGCCGCTTCGATTTCTTGGCACATATCATCGAATGGAGCGACACGGAAGTTTTTCCCTTGGGCCACACGTTCAGCTTTTTCGATGGTCCGATTCATGACCGTCACCTCAGCAAAATCTTTATCCTCCAAGTTTTTACAAACGTCAATCCCAATTTCACCCAAGCCTAAGATAAGGACTTTGGGAGCAGCCAAAGCTTGCGATAATTCTTCAGCTAAGGCAACAGTGGCATATGAAACAGAAGCTGCTCCATCGCGGAACGAAGTTTCTTGCGCAACACGCTTGTTTGAATAAAATATGGTATGCATTAAACGATGCAAATAGGGACCCGCCATATTCAAATCAGCCGCTAGTTGGTACGCTCTTTTGATCTGATTAGGTATCTGTAAGTCACCTACAACTTTGGATTGCAAACCAGTGGCAACCTCAAAAAGGTGTTTTAATGAATCACTCGTTTCATTCATTTGAACGAAATAATGCACATAATCAGTAATATTTGTTAATCCTTTTTCGATTAACAATGCCTTAATTAAGTCATTTGAGATAGATTCCGGAGAAGTATAGTATAGTTCGGTGCGGTTGCACGTCGATACAATCAATAATTCTTGTAAGCCAAATAAATCTTTACACTTGAGCGTAAAAGCGCGACTTTCTTCCTCGTTCATTGATACCATCTCACGAATCGTGAGTGGCGCACTGCGATGAGAAATACTTACTAACTTAAACGGTGTGATCATTCGGTATAGGATGCAAAAACAAGTTTACAAAAGTACAACGCAAAAATTAAAATTTGACAAGTCTTTGCAATAAAATCGTAATTTAGATAAAGTTTAAATTGACTCACATGAACTTCAAAAACAAAACCGTTTTCATAACGGGTGCCTCACGTGGTATCGGCTTGGAAATAGCTAAAAAATTAGCCTCATTGGGTGCAAATATCATTATTGCCGCTAAAACAGCTGAGCCACATCCTAAATTGCAAGGGACTATTTTTTCAGCCGCAGCTGAAATCGAACGCTTAGGAGGTCGTGCCCTGCCCTGCATGGTTGACATTCGTGATGAAAATCAGGTTTTTGAAGCGGTCAATCAAGCGGTTGCCATCTTTGGAGGGATCGATATTGTAATCAATAATGCTTCAGCTATCCAGTTGACCGGAACACTCGAAACAGAAATGAAGCGCTTTGATTTAATGCACGGCGTAAATGCCCGTGGAACATTCTTGGTTTCGCGTGCATGTTTACCTCATTTACTCAAGTCTGAAAATCCACATGTCCTAACCCTTTCACCTCCTTTGAATTTTGAGGCTCGTTGGTTTAAGCACCATGTAGCCTATTCGATGGCAAAATTTGGTATGTCATTAGTAACGCTGGGGATGTCAGCTGAATTTGAGGGTAAAGTTGCTTTTAATTCATTATGGCCGCGGACTATTATTGCCACAGCTGCTATCGAATTTGCGGTTGGGAATGGTGAGATGATGCGGAATGCGCGTAAGCCAACGATCATGGCGGATGCTGCCGCTGAAATTTTGGCACGTAATTTTAAAACTTGTTCAGGAAATTATTTTATCGATGACGCCGTCTTAGCTGAGGCTGGGGTAACTGATTTTAGTTTGTATAAAGTTGACCCTAATGTGGACGACCGGTCTTTAATTCCAGATTTCTTTATTTAATGCACGCATACAAGCCGCCAATTTGGTTGCCAGAGGGTCATTCGCAAAGTATTTATCCGGCACTTTTTCGGGAAATACCTGAAACCAATGCTTACACAGAGCGATTGGAATTGCCAGATGGTGATTTTTTAGATTTAGATTGGCATATACGTTCCGGGGAACTAATCCAAAAACCGTTGCTTATTGTTTCCCATGGCTTGGAAGGAGGTAGTCGGCGACATTACATCACGGGTCTAATCCGCTCTTTACCTGATTTTCATGCACTTGCCTGGAATTATCGGAGTTGCTCAGGGGAGCCAAATCGAAATTTGCGGTTTTACCACAGTGGTGCGACGGATGATTTAGATTACGTTATCAACCATGCGATTTCGCTGGGCGTCCGTGATATCTTCCTGGCTGGGTTTAGTTTAGGTGGCAACTTGACCTTAAAATGGTTGGGGGAAAATGGGGAAAAAGCTTCGAAATTCGTTCGAAAAGCTGTAGCATTTTCTGTACCTTTACACCTTTCCAGCAGTAGTCAGCAACTGGCCCGTTGGGAAAACCGCCTCTACACTCATCGCTTCTTACAAACGCTATTAGAAAAAGTAACTGAAAAGTCGGCCCGATATCCACAAGATATTACGCCGGCCATGCTTTCATCTATTGGTAGCTTGTATGATTTTGATGATGTGATTACAGGCCCATTACATGGATTTAAGGATGCTGAGGACTATTATGAACAAAATAGTTCCTTGTATTTCTTAGGTGGGATTCGCGTCCCGACCCTCGTAGTCAACGCGAAAAACGATCCATTTTTATCGCAGGAATGTCTTCCTGAAGTGATTCAGTCCGGCTATGTTCAGATCGAATTGCCTAAACAAGGAGGACATTGCGGTTTTTTCCCTCGCAATTATCGAGGAGAAACTTGGTCCGAGCAACGGGCTAAAGCATGGTTTAAGGAAATTGAAATTTGATTATATGTCTACTAAGGAGCTGGAACAATTAACGATTGTCATCGATTTTGACAGTACATTCACAAAGGTCGAGGGCCTCGATGAATTAGCGCGCATCGCGTTAGAAGGGAATGCCAAACAAGCTGAGATCGTTCGAAAAATTCGCGAAATCACCGACAAAGGGATGACTGGGAATTATTCATTCGCAGATTCATTGCGAGATCGCGTTGCGTTATTGCCTGCGAATCGTTCGCATGTAGACCAATTAATCACCTTCTTAAAAGGAAAAATTTCAGAATCATTTAAACGTAATAAAACGTTTATCAAAGAGCATGCAGATCAAATTTTGATTGTCTCCAGCGGCTTTAAAGATTTTATCGTTCCTGTCGTAGAGGAGATGGGTATTGCAGCTGCGAATGTGTATGCGAATACGTTTACCTATGCGGCGGATGGTACCATTACCGGATATGATCAAGCCAACTTGCTTTCACAAGATCGCGGCAAAGTAAGTTTATTGCAATCTTTAGCCTTAGACGGAGAAGTCTATGTGATCGGTGACGGATATACAGATTACGAATTACGCGAGGCTGGTTTAGCCAATAAATTTTTCGCGTTTACAGAGAACGTTTCACGCAAAGCGGTGACTGATAAAGCGGATTTTGTGGTACCATCTTTGGATGAATTTTTATATCTCAATGGCTTAAGTCGGGCACAGTCCTATCCAAAATCACGCATCAAAGTTTTATTATTAGAGAACGTACATCCGGCGGCGGTTCAAGTATTTAAAAAAGAAGGCTTCCAAGTAGAGCTGTTGAAGGGCGCTTTAGACGAGGATGAGCTGATTGAGAAAATCAAAGATGTTTCTATTATAGGTTTGCGTTCAAAAACCAATTTGACAAAGAAGGTACTCGAACATCCAAATGCAGCTAGATTGATGTGTGTGGGGGCTTTTTGCATCGGTACCAACCAAATTGATTTGGCGGAATGTGAGAATCGTGGAATTGCCGTTTTTAACGCGCCTTATTCAAATACACGAAGTGTCGTGGAATTATCGATTGGTTTAATGGTGATGTTGACCCGTAACATTTTCGAAAAATCTACGAAGATGCACGCCGGTATTTGGGATAAATCAGCGACTAATTCATATGAAATTCGGGGTAAGAAAATCGGTTTAATTGGTTACGGAAATATCGGAACACAGATTTCAGTTATTGCGGAGGCGCTCGGAATGGAAGTTTATTTCTTCGATATCGTAGATAAATTAGCGCTCGGAAATGCGAAGAAATGCAATAGTTTAAAAGAATTGTTATCAACCGTTGATTTCGTGAGTATGCACGTGGATGGACGAAAATCAAATACGGATATATTCGGCCAACAAGAATTTTCGTGGATGAAGGATAATGCGATCTTCCTAAATTTATCTCGCGGTCACGTGGTTCAAATCCCTGCATTAGTGGAGGCGATTAAATCAGGGAAGATTTGGGGTGCGGCGATAGATGTGTTTCCGTATGAGCCTAAAACGAACGATGAGGAATTTATCAATGAGTTGCGCGGCTTACCCAATGTAATTTTGACGCCACACATCGGAGGAAGTACGGAAGAAGCGCAAGCGAATATCGGGGAGTTTGTGCCTTCGAAGTTGTTGCAATTCATGAATAATGGAAGTACCTATGGTTCTGTGAATTTTCCAGAATTGCAGTTGCCGCCTTTGGAAAATGCACACCGCTTATTGCATATACACCACAATGTGCCGGGTATATTGGCACAAATCAATAATGTATTTGCCAAATACCATGTGAATATCATCGGTCAATATTTGAAAACGACGGAGCAGACAGGTTATGTGATTACGGATGTCGCGAAAGAATATGCGGACGAAATTGTCAATGAGTTGAAATTGATTGATAATACGATCAAATTCAGAATGTTATATTAAATATGAGCACGTTTTTTACACCCGGTCCTGCTGCCTTATTTCCTACTGTTGAGGCACATTATGCAGCGGCATTTCGTCAAAATATTGGATCGATTTCACATCGTTCGGTGGCATTTCGTAAGATTTACCAACATACCGATGAGCAGTTGCGCCAATTATTTGCCTTGCCGAAAGAGACTGCGGTGTTGTTCACAGGATCGGCTACGGAGATTTGGGAGCGAGCGATTATGAATTCCGTGGAACATGAAAGTTTTCACTTAGTGAATGGTTCGTTTTCAAAGAAGTTTTTTGATTTTTCACAAGAGCTACACAAATATGCACATGCGATGCACAAACCTTTTGGTGAGGGTTTTGACGCGGCAGAAGTGACGGTACCTGAATATGCGGAGTTGATTTGTTGCACTGCCAATGAAACCAGTTCAGGTGTTCAGATGCGCGCGGCTGAGATACATAAGATTAAGAAGGCAAACAAAGATAAGTTGGTGATGGTGGACATGGTTTCATCCGCTCCGTATCCGAATTTAGATTTTAATTTAGTTGATTCCGCGATGTTTTCGGTGCAAAAAGCGTTTGGAATGCCGGCAGGTTTAGGTGTTTGGATTGCGAACGAAAAGATGCTAGCTAAAGCTGAGCGTATGAAACTTCACGGCGAAACGGTGGGAACATACCATTCGTTACCGAGTCTTTGGGAGAATTACAAGAATTTCGAAACACCTGAAACGCCTAATGTGATGGGGATTTATGTGTTGGGGAAAGTGGCCGAGGATTTCAATCGAATTGGGGTAGATGTGATGCGGAAGGAAACGGATCGCAAAGCAAAAGCTTTATATGATTTTGCCAAGAAGTCGGACCAATTTGACATATTTGTAACAAATGAGTCACATCGTTCGGCGACTGTCGTGGTGTTAAACTGCAAGCAGATGGCTGGTGATGTTATCAAACAAGTACAAGCAAAAAGCGATTTTATTTTGGGAGCTGGATATGGAAAAATGAAGGAGACCCAAATACGGATTGCGAATTTTCCTGCAGTAAATTTGGACCAGGTGGAGGCTTTAATAGCTACATTGGGTTCGTTATAAGTTAAACCTACTATGAAAACAGATCAACCCATTCGTTGGGGTATTCTCGCATGCGGAGGCATTGCGCGTAAATTTGCCGACGATCTTTCGCATGCCAAAAATGGCCATTTAGCCGCTGTTTCCTCTCGGGATATCAAACGGGCGCAGGAATTTGCTTCCCATTATGACCCTTCTGTGAAGACCTTTGGGTCGTATGAGGAAATGCTTTCGAGTGGCGAAATTGATGTGGTTTACATTGCCTCGCCGCATGGCTTGCATTATGAGCATACGCTATTGTGTTTGGAAGCGGGTATTCCTGTGTTATGTGAAAAGGCTTTTGCCATCAATAGCAGGCAGGTAGCTGCGATGATTGCGAAGGCGCGTGAAAAGAAGCTGTTTTTAATGGAGGCTTTGTGGACACGTTTTCATCCGTCCATTGCCAAATTACAAGAGATTATTGCATCGGGTGCCATCGGCGAAATCAAGCATGTGGTGGCAGATTTTGGCTTTAAGGCGGTTTATGATGAGGAGGCGCGTTGGTTTAATCCGCATTTGACAGGCGGATCTTTGTTGGACATCGGTATTTATCCTTTATTTATTTCGAAACTGTTATTAGGCCAACCGCTTGAAATGAAGGCGACGGGTGTGATGGCTCCTTCGGGTGTAGACATGAATTGTTCGATTGCTACGAGCTATGCATCAGGTGCTACGGCAAGTTTATTTTCGACATTTGCTGCGCAAACGGATACAACATGTACGGTATATGGTACGCTTGGAAAAATTTATATGCATCCGCGTTTTCATGAAACGAAGGGAATGACCTTGACGATTTATGGTGGGGAGGAGACTGTGATGGAGACGGAGCGTTTGGGTTGGGGCTATAGTTATGAGGCGGATGCCGTGCAAGAAGATTTACATGCAGGACGCACGGAAAATGCTTGGATGTCGCATCAATTTAGTCAGGAATTGATGGGTTTATTAGATGAGATTCGTTCACAAATCGGTTTAACATATCCAAATGAATAAGATACTCGTTGCCTTATTGCTTTTTGTAAGCACTACTTTGTGCGCTCAAAATCCGTTTGAAAAGGAAATTGTCGCCTATGAGAAACAAGATTCGTTGGCCATGCCCGCCAAAGGACAAATTCTTTTTATTGGTTCTTCTAGTTTTCGTCTGTGGAAGACTTTTGCCACGGATATGCAGGGATTACCACCTGCATTTAATCGGGGATTTGGTGGTTCTACGTTAGCGGATGCCTTGTATTATTTTGATCGCATGGTGGTGAAATATCAACCGAAGTGGGTGATTATGTATGAGGGAGATAACGATTTGGCGAAGGGGAAAACACCTGAGTTAATTGCGGCTGAGTACGATGAATTTAAGGCGCGGTTGGCGAAACAAGTGCCAGGCGCAAAATTAGTTTTTGTAGCGGCAAGGCCGAGTTTAGCTCGAACGGCTTTGGGTGACAAACAAAGAGCATTGAATGCCTTGATTCAGTCAAAAGGTTCATATTATATTGATATGCATTCGCCATTTTTCTTGCCTGATGGGTCATTGATGACCGATATTTTTGTGGCGGATAGGCTTCATTTAAATGAGAAAGGATATGTAATTTTTGCGAATCAAATTCGCGCATTTGTTCTAAAATATGTTAAGTAGATTTAAACAAACATAACTTAGGTTGCCTTGTTAATTGCACTTGGTAAAGATCTACCAAAATGGGAATTATTTTGACTCTCATAAGATTCTCTATTCAACTTAGTTAATGGTATTCGTTGTGCTCAAAGGCGCATTCTAGGGTAAATCTTCCAATGTTCTGTAAACTTAGCCTGTTTTTTGTGAGGATTGTCTGATTATTAATTTGCCTTTGATAGTTTTAGTATATGGTATAAATGTGTCCTTATTGATTATGTTATCAATTAAAATACTTGCTGCTTCCTGTCCAATTGTATATGCAGATTGATTATAAACGGTAAGTGATGGTTCTATTAATGAAGCCAACAAGTCATCTCCAAATGCCACCAACGCAATTTCATTAGGCATTTTAATGCCTTTTTGTTTTAATTCTACCATCATTTCGATGGCATTTCCATAATGTAATGTAAAAATTCCATCGGGTTTTTGAGATAAATCTAACCATTTAGAAAGTGCAATCAATGAATCTGCTTCTCTGAAATTACTATGAAAAATAAGTTCCTCATCGATGGGAATCCCATATTTTGCTAATGCTGCTTTATAGCCATTTAATCGGTTTTCGCTAATCAATAAATCTTTAGGTCCGGCGCATGCGGCAATTCTGGTGCAACCTTGCTGAATCAAATGTTCAACTAAAGCAAAACTACCTAAAAAATCTTCTTGAATTACTTTTGCCGTATCAAGTTCACCGCATACCCTATCAAAATGAACAATTGGTAAGCCATTTTTGAGTTGTAATTTTACATGTTCGAAACTCTTTGTTTCTTTTGTATGACTTATTAAAAGTCCATCTACCCTACTTGCAACTAATGCTTGCACATTTAGTGTTTCGGTATGATGGGATTCATTGGATTGACATATCATTACTCTGTAACCAGCTGCCGTTGCAATTTTCTGAATTCCTGCCACTACTCCAGCAAAAAAGGGTCTTTGAATATCAGGAATAATTACACCTATGGTATGTGATTCACCTCGATTTAGACTTTGTGCTAGCAAATTTGGACGATAGTCTAGTTCGTTGGCAACTTTAATAATTTCTTGCCGAGTATATTCATTGATTTCTGAGCTATTATTTAATGCCCTGGAAACAGTCGAAGGTGAAACTCCCAATACTTTTGCCACATCAACAATGGTTGTTTGATGTGGCTTTTTATTAACTAATTGGTTCGAGGGTGTTATAGAAAAATATATTGCACAAGTTTTGCAATATAGTCTTTGTCGGCCCCTTACAAATCCTGATCGAACGATGTCCTCTTCCTTATTGCATTTGATACAAGCAATCATCTAGTATTGAATTATTCTAATAATGAGAATTTCCCACAGTTTTGATTTGATATTTATGTATAAAAGTAAGTTAAAATTATATTTTATAAAATAATATTAAGTGAAAACTACCGGAAAGGTTTTCGAAAACGTTTCCGGTAGTTTTATTAAAAATTTCTAAAAAAAATTATGGGAATTCTTATTAGAGTTTTATAAATGTGTGTTATGTTCGATTACAAACTGAATTTTTAAATTTATCACAAGGAATTGCGAATCTCTTTAAATTTCTTTTTTAAGAAATTTATTGAACTTTTCCGTGATTTTATTTAAGAGTTATTTAGATGTATCAAGAAATAAACAATGCTTAATAAATCAATATATATTTTAACTGTAATGGCAAATTCTGTTGTTTTTGCTCAAAAGCCAATAAAATTTATAACCCTTGACCCCGGTCACTTTCATGCAGCTTTGGTTCAAAATAAAATGTATGAAAATGTTAATTCAAAAGTAAATGTATATGCACCAATGGGACAAGATTTACAGGACCATTTAAAACGTATCAATAGCTATAATATTCGCGCAAAAAATCCTACTCAATGGCAGGAGAAAGTCTATGAAGGAAATGATTTTTTTAAAAAAATGCTTGTCGAAAATAAGGGAGCAACTGCCAAAAATAGTGTGCTAATTCTCGCGGGAAACAATTTAAAGAAAACGGAGTATATTTTAAAAGCGGCTGAGTCGGGCTTGAATATATTGGCAGACAAACCTATGTGTATTGATTCGAAAGGGTATGAACTTTTAAAAAAAGCATTTGTCGAAGCCAAAAAAAACAATGTTCTTCTTTATGATATAATGACTGAGCGCTCAGAAATTACCACAGTCTTACAAAAAGAACTATCCGAAATACCAGCCATTTTTGGAAAATTAGAAAAGGGGACAGCCGAAAATCCAGCCATTTCGATAGAGAGTGTCCATTATTTTTATAAATATGTTTCTGGAAGTCCGCTTATTCGTCCAACATGGTTTATGGACGTTTCACAACAAGGCGAAGGTATTGCCGATGTAATGGTTCACCTTGTTGATTTGGCTCAATGGTCGGGTTTTTCGAATGTTTCTTTAGGTAGTAAAGACATCAAAAATATTACTGCCAAAAGATGGCCAACACCAATTGCTTTGAGTCAATTTTCACTTATTACAGGTAAGAAACAATTTCCTGATTTCTTGAAAAAAGATCTAAAAAATGATACAACAATCAATGTTTTTGCCAATGGTGAAATCAATTATAGTTTGAGAGGAACCCATACTAAACTCCGTGCAATATGGAATTATAGTACATCAGAAGGGGGTGATACTCATTATTCTGTTATGAGAGGAACCAAAGCAAATGTAGAAATAAGACAAGGGAAGGCTGAAAAATTCATCCCTCAAGTATATGTACAACCAGTAAACATTTCTGAAAAAGAATTGATTCAAGGTTTTGAGAATCTAAAACGTAAATACCCGGGAATTGAGCTTATCAAAAAAAATACGGAATGGCTAGTTGAAATTCCATCTATTTATCGCACTGGACATGAAGCACACTTTGGTGAAGTAATGGACCGTTTCTTGCAATTTCAAGCAAAAAATCAATTGCCAGAATGGGAAGTTCCTAATATGCTTTTGAAATATTTTATCACCACAAAAGCCTTAGAATTGGCTAAAACTAGTTATTAATCATGAAAACGAAATTTATTGTCCTATTATTTTGGGGAACATGTATATCCTCTTTCGGACAGACAAAAATAGTGGCTGAAAAATATCACTCTAAAATTGATGTTCTTATCAACAAAAACCTTTTTACGAGTTATATTTTTTCTGAAGACGAAAAATACCCATTCTTTTTTCCAGTAAATGGGCCTTCCAATAGCAGTGTTACATCCATGAGAAATGGAAATTATCCACATCACAGTTCCTTGTTTTTTGGGTGTGATAAGGTAAATGGTGGCAACTACTGGCAAGAAGGACTCGAAAGAGGACAAATAATTTCTTTGAGAGCAGATATTATTGAATCAGGAAATGATAAAGTTGTCATTGAAACTGAAAATATTTGGCGTAGACCAAATGCCAACTCACCCATAAAAGATTTTCGTAAGATTACGATTACGGCACCTTCCAATGATCTTTTTCAAATTGATTTCGATATTACTATGGAAATGCTCATGGATGTAACAATAGATAAAACGAACCATTCTCTGTTTAGCGGTCGTATGGATGCTGACCTTGCTGTAACAAATGGTGGCACTATGGTTAATGCCAATGGCGATAAAGGAGAAAAAGGAACATTTGGTAAAAGATCACCTTGGATAGATTTTTATGGCAAACGGGGCGATAAAATTGAAGGCATGGCTATCATGCAGCACCCTTCTAACGAATGGTATCCTTCACCATGGTTCACCCGTGATTATGGTTTCTTTTCACCAACACCTATGTATTGGCCAGCAAACGATAAAGAAACAACCTTAAAAAAAGGGCAAACGATTCAGTTAAAATACCGTGTATTAGTGCATGCTGGGGATGTGGCGTCGGCTAAAATTGCCGAACAATTTGAACTTTATAAATCAAAGTAAAACAGGACCAAGTTAAAATTTTTGAAAAAATAATATGTTAAGGAAGAATTGCAACTATTTAGCTTTGATTGTATCGCTTATTTATCTCATTTGCCTAAATTTTGGTTCTCTTGGGGCAAAGGTGGATAATTCAGATAAGTTTAAAAAACTTACTTTAAAATGGAGATTAATCAAAAATCCAGCGAATGAATCGGGAGCTAACAAAGCAGCCTTCATTTTTATTAATAATGGGCCGGAAACAATTAAAACAGGAAAATGGTCTTTGTATTTCAACCAAAGTTTCTTGAAACCCAAGCAGCCTGCAGACTTAGCTAATGGGAAAATTGAACATCTGAATGGCGATTTATACCGCTATGTACCTGATAGTAGTTTTACACTGCGTCAAGGTGATTCGATTTCTTTTGAATACGAAGCCGATGGTATTCTATTTAATGAAAAATATGCTCCACAAGGTGCTTATATCGTTTATGATGATTCAAGAATCATTGCCAAAGATTTAAATATTTCCCCAATTACAGATTATACTAATATCTTCCCAGATTCTGAATTTGTTGCTACTATACCTACTGCGGCTAATCAATACGTTATAAACCAAAATATTCCTTTACTGCCAACTGACAAGATTGGCAAAATCATACCGAGTCCTTATTCGATAAAATCAGGAAAAGGCGGTGTTACTTTGGATAAAAACTCTACGATATATTACAGTAAAACGCTTAAAAAAGAGGCTGAATATTTGGCGTCGTTGATGGAAAAATATTTGGGTAAAAAATTAAAGATAAAAGAAGGAAATGGAGCGGAAGCAAATTCTATTACTATCAAAACAGCCCCATTAAAGATCAATGGCGTTTCGGCAGAAGCCTATTCTCTGACCGTAGGTGAAGGGAAAGGAGTAGCAATAACGGGAAATGATGCGGCGGGTGTTTTTTATGGTATTCAAAGTCTTTCAGCTCTTATACCAGCATTAAATCGTGCTCAAATCAAAGTTGAAAGTGTAGAAATTTCGGATGCTCCTAGATTTAGTTTTCGAAGTTTTTTGCTTGATGTATCACGAAATTTTGCCAAAAAAGAGGATGTTTTAAGGCTTATTGACCTTTTGGCAATGTATAAGATTAACAAACTCAATCTCCACCTTTCTGAAGACGAAGGTTGGCGTTTAGAGATAAAGGGTCTTCCGGAATTGACACAGATAGGTAGTAAACGTGGGCATACCGTTGATTCTAAAAACTGGCTTACTCCATCATATGGCTCTGGCCCTCATCCCGATTCTGAAAACAATTATGGAAAAGGGTTTTACACAAGAGAGGAATTTAAAGAGATCATTAAATATGCTGACCAAAGGCATATCCAAGTTATTCCTGAAATTTCAATGCCTGGCCATGCCCGTGCTGCGATTAAAGCCATGGAAGCTCGATACGATTATTTTATGGCAAAAGGGGAGACTGAAAAAGCAAAGGAATTTCGATTGATTGATCCAAATGATAAATCGGTTTACTTGTCAGCACAGATGTACAAGGACAATATTGTTTGTGTAGCACTGCCCTCTGTGTATCACTTCTACGAAACAGTAGTGAAAGATATAGTAGCCATGTATCAAGAAGCAGGCTTAAAATTGACCACTTTCAATACGGGAGGAGACGAAGTGCCCAACGGAGCTTGGGCGAAATCACCCCTTTGTAAGGAGTTGATGAAAACGTTACCTGAAATAAAAGATGCCCGCCAGTTGCAAGGATATTTTCTTGAAAAAGCGGTAGCAATTTTTGAAAAATACAATTTGGAAGTGGCTGGCTGGGAAGAAATCGTATTGAATAAGGATAGTCAAAACAACATTCAAGTTAACCCCAAATTTAAGGACAAAAAGGTACTGCCATTAGTTTGGGATAATACAGGAAAAAATATTGACCTAGGTTATCGAATTGCAAATGCTGGTTACAAGGTGGTGCTGTGTAATGCAACCAATCTGTATTTTGATCTTTCCTACAATTCTGATCCTACTGAACCAGGACTGGTTTGGGCAGGATATCAGGATGCTATAGACCCGTATGTAATGACGCCGTTTGATGTTTTTAAATCTATAAATTTTGATAAATACAGCAGGCTGACAGAAAAAGAGGAGATTTTTGGACGTAAATCTCAAAAAATTGATGCTAATATGGCACGTCAGTATTTAAAGAGGGAAGCTGAAAAAAATATTGTGGGTATGCAGGCCCAATTGTGGTCTGAAACAATTAAAGGCTCGAAAATGCTGGAATATTATCTTGCACCTAAATTGTTTGCTTTTGCTGAGAAATCATGGTCTAATGCGCCTGCTTGGGAGAGTGAAAGTACAATATCTAAACGTGTTAATTCGATATGGGCAGGTTGGGCAGATATTTCAAATCAAATTGGACAGCGCGAATTTCCCCGTTTAGATTTTTTATTTAATGGCTATAATTACCGAATAGCTCAACCCGGAGCCGTTATAGAGGATGGTTTACTGAAAGCAAATGTAGCTTTTCCTGGTTTTACTATCCGCTATACGGAAGATGGTTCGGAGCCAGACGTAAATTCTAAAGAATATACCTACCCTGTAAAAGTTAATGGTCCAATAAAAGTTAGAGCTTTCAATAAGTTTGGTAGGGCTAGTAAAACATTCATTGTTAAACAAAACAAAATATGAAACGTAGGAAATTTATTGAACAAACTCTCACTGGAGCAGTAGCGACAATTGGTTTACCAACTATTGTACCCTCTTCCGTATTTGGGAAAAACGCGCCTTCGAATAAAATAAATATTGGTCAAATCGGCTGTGGTAGAATAGCACGTGAACATGACTTAGCGGAAACATTTAAACATGATTCAGCGAGAATCATAGCAGCTTGTGATATTGATAGAAATAGAGTAGAGGATGCCAAAAGCCTCATTGATGGATATTATGGGCAAAAGACAGGCAATAATAAATACATGGATACTAAGATGTACGACGATTACCGTGAAATGCTCCTAAACAAAGATATTGATGCGGTCATGATTAGTACGCCAGACCATTGGCATGCTCAGCCTGCCATGGAAGCCGCATTAGCAGGTAAGCACATATATCTTCAAAAACCTACTTCTTTGACCATATCGGAAGGCAGACAGCTTTGTCAAATAGTAAACAAAAAAGGGGTGGTTTTTCAGGTAGGAACCCAACAGCGTTCTACATCGCAATTTAGGATAGCTGCAGAGTTAGTCCGAAATGGTAGAATTGGAAAGCTACACACCATAAAAATAGGACTGCCAGGTGATCCATCAGGTCCATCTGCACCCGAAATGCCCATTCCCAAAAATTTGAATTATGATGCATGGTTAGGCTCTACGCCTTTTGTGCCCTACACTGAAATAGGGGTTCATCCTCAAGTAGGTTATGGTCGACCGGGATGGTTAAGACTTGAGCAATTTGGGTCTGGTATGATTACCGGTTGGGGACAACATCACTATGATATTGCAGCATGGGGCATGGATACCGAACACACTGGTCCAATATCTGTAGAAGCAATAGCTGAGTTTCCAAAATCTGGCTTATGGAATGTTCATGGTGATTTTATGGTAAAATCTGATTATGCAAACGGTATATCGATGTATACAAGTGGAGGCTATCCTAATGGAATTCGTTTTGAAGGCTCGGAGGGTTGGATTTTTGTTTCTAGAGGTAGTTATGTCGCATCCGCATCTGATCCTATTGCAGCAGCTAAAAGTGCTAAAGCTTTAGATGCTAGTAACCCCAAAATATTGACTTCTCAAATAAAAGATAGCGAAGTAAAACTTCAGGTAAGTGAGGAACACCATTTAAACTGGCTAGAAGGAATTCTAAATAAGACTCCTGTATTATCTCCAGTAGAAGTTGCACACCGTGTTTGCTCAATTTGCTTGATTAGTCATATTGCAATGAAACTACCCGGTAAATTATTATGGGATCCCAAGACTGAAAGATTTACTAATAACGAAACAGCAAATACTATGTTGGGAAGATCTCAAAGAGTGCCATATGGTACGAATCAATTCAAAAATAAATAGTCATTGTACGTTGAAACAAGGAAAATTCAGATTAAATAATAGTATAACTCATTTTTTAGCTTTTTAACAATTTCTAATCATGTATGTAATTCAATTTTTATCAATTTCTTAACAATTATGAGTGTGTAACTATACATACTCAATCACTTAAACAATTATTAAACTATGAAGAAAATTTATCTTTTGTTGTCTGCATTGTTTTTGTCTTTGCAGATAGTAGTTGCTCAAACTGGGCAATTGACAGGTAAAGTGTCAGACCCCTTAGGAGGCGGCTTACCAGGTGTTAGCGTATCATTAAAAGGAACTACGCAAGGTACATTTACTGATGGGAACGGTAATTATTCCCTAAATGTAAATTCAAAAAATGGGGTACTTGTATTCTCCTCGATCGGATATTTAAGGAGGGAGGAAGTAATTGGAACCAGAACCCAAATCAACATTAGCCTCGCTGAGGACAGTCAGAATCTCGATGAAGTGGTAGTTGTAGGCTATGGTACCATGAAAAAAAGTGATTTAACTGGTGCTGTGGGTCAAATAAAAGCCGCTAAAATGGAAAACGAAAACCCAAGGACAGTACAAGATATGTTACGTGGTAATACACCAGGCTTAGACGTGTCTAATAACGCCTCTCCAAGAGGTGGTGGTAGTTTTCTTATTAGGGGTCGTGCGTCATTAACTGCCGCTACTTCCCCATTGATCGTGGTAGATGGAGTTATCTATCCGGGTTCTTTAAACGACATCAATCCCAATGATATCGAAACGGTAGACGTTTTGAAAGATGCAAGTTCAGCCTCAGTGTTTGGTGCAAGATCTGCAAATGGGGTAATTTTGGTAACCACGAAAAGAGGTAAATCTGGTAAACCCCAAATCACACTTAATTCCAATTTTGCCATGAATAAGGTTGGAAAATTCAACCATATTTTAAATCCAGAAGAGTTTTTGAAATGGCGTGGTGATGTCCTTTGGAGCATGAATGGACACGATCCTGCTAAAAAACATACTTTTTATGACCCTCGCAATTTACCATCAGATGTAAGTATAACGCAATGGTTAGGAAGTGACAAAGGAGATCCAGTGGATGTATGGCTCAATAGAATAAAGCTTTTCCCTGTCGAAATAGCAAATTATAAAGCTGGTAGAACAACTAACTGGGAAGACATTCTTGTAAATGACAATGCTGTTCAACAAGATCATACAGTTGGTATTTCTGGTAGTACGCCTACTACCAACTACTACATGTCTTTGGGTTATTTGTCTAATGAAGGACTCTCGGTGGGGGATGTTTTTAAAACTGTAAGAGCAAGAGTAAACCTAGAAAATAAAATTGCCAAATTTCTTACTGTAGGCTTAAACCTACAATTTGCAAATCGTGATGAAAGTAGTATTCCAATTGATTTAGGAAATGCTATTCGTACAACTCCGTTTGGTCAATTATATCAAGATGATGGTGTTACATTACGTCAAAGTACTAATGATGACGTAGGTAATAACACGAATCCATTCCTTGACCAAGTTTTTAATTCTAGAGATAGAAGAGTCAATAACTTATTTAGCTCTATTTTCATAAAAGGAGATTTAGGTTATGGTTTTTCTTACCAGGTTAATTACACTCCAAGATTCGAGTTTGTAAATTATTTAGATCATATTTCGGCAAATAAGCCCGGAATAAGTAATCGCCGAGGAATATCAAGAAGAGAAAATAGTAATTCATTTCAATGGCAGATTGATAATATTTTAAGATGGAATAAATCATTTGGAAAGCACAATTTTGATGCAACATTTTTGGTGAATGCTGAAAAAGCTCAAATTTGGCAGAATGTAATCAATGCGGAAAACTATTCACCAGGGGATAACTTGCTTTACCATAATGTGGGTGCTGCAACATTGTTTCCATCCATAACAAGCAACGATACCTATTTTACGGGGGATGCTTTAATGGGAAGAATTAATTATAATTTTAATTCAAGATATTTCCTGACAGCGACCATGCGTAGAGATGGATACTCTGGCTTTGGTGCTGCCAATCAAAGGGCAATGTTTCCATCTTTAGCCTTAGGATGGCAATTTACGGATGAGAAATTCTTTAGTGGGATTCAGAAATATTTAGATTACGGAAAACTTAGAGTTTCTTATGGTGTCAATGGAAACCGTGAGATATTAAATGCCGACGGATCTGCCAATAGATTTGCATCTCTATCTGCTCTTTCAACTGGTGTTTATAGCTACACTTCTCCTGGGGGAGCGACATTTAATACGGGTACTGTTAGGACCACTAATATGCCTAACCCCTCGTTGAAATGGGAGAAAAATAGCTCATACAATTTTGGTTTAGATTTCGGATTATTTAATAGTAAGATAAATGGCTCGGTGGATTACTACATCAGAGAAACAAATGATTTGTTGTTATTCCGTTCCCTTCCTAATGTTACCGGATTCGCTAGTGTTATTTCAAATTTAGGCTCTGTTGGTAACAATGGACTTGAAGTAGCGATTAATTCTGAAAACTATAAAAACGACAACTTTGTTTGGCGTTCAAATGTCAGTTTCTGGACCAATGATAACAAAATCTTGAAACTGTATGGTGAGGTACCTGTTAAAGATGCAAGTGGAAACGTAACCATGGTGGATCAAGATGATAGAGCAAACGGATGGTTTATTGGTAAGCCTATCAATCAAATATGGGATTACAAAGTATTAGGCGTATGGCAGGAAGCTGAGAGAGATTTAGCCAAAAAGTATGGGTTTACTCCTGGTGATTTTAAACTTGAGGATTTAAACAATGATGGTAAGTATACGATAGAAGATAGACAATTTTTAGGTCATCAAAATCCTCTGTTTTCATTTAACCTAAGAAATGAGTTTAATCTGTACAAAAATTTTGACGTTTCATTCTCTTTATATGGCCGAATTGGACAATACACAGCCTTTAACGAAGCTAAGAATGTGGATTTGTTTTATGATCGTTCGCAGTTTTACAAAAGACCATATTGGACACCTGAAAACCCAATTAATGACTATGCAAAGATGATGTCAGCAGCAGGTGGGGCAGTAGCCTATACGGTTTGGCGTAAATCTTCTTTTGTTAGATTAAATAACATTAGTTTGGCATATACCCTTCCAAAAACAGTGACAAATAAGGTCAAATTTGAAAGCATGAAATTTTATGTGAATGTATCCAACTTAGCAGTATTTACACCATGGTCTTATTTTGACCCTGAATCAAGAGCAAATACTGAAACTAATAATGCATTTTATCAAAATTTAATGCCACAAACTTCAACACTTGGTCTAAACATTACATTCTAAATTGATTTTTTATGAAAAATATATTTAAAATTAGAAAAATAACCGTAGTCGCTGCTATCGTGCTGGCAGTGTTTACAAGTTGTACGGACAATTGGCTTACTCCGCAGCCTCTATCCTTATTTACTCCAGAAAATACTTTTACAAGTGAAGCTGGTTTTAAATCAGCGTTGGCTTCCTGTTCAGCAAATCTAAAAGATGAATGGTATGGTGATGGTCACCCTATCATTACAGAGTTGCTGTTTTCAGAAATGGCAGTTGAGGGTACCACCGATAAATTTGGTCCAGCTGTAGATTTGAATGTATTGATTACACCAGACGCAAACCTTAACAGTGCTGATTTTAATCGAATTGGTTGGTATTGGGAAAGACATTGGTTAGGTATTCGATTGGCGAATACAATAATTGATAAAATTCCTACCGTTACTTCGATAAAAGACGACGTTAAAAACCAGCTTCTTGGAAAGGCCTATTTTTACCGTGCTTATCATTATTATCGATTGGTTAATCAATTTGGGGATGTGCCTACTTCTTTTAAAGAAATTTCAAGTCCTAAACTTGATTTTCAAACTGTAAAAAGAGAGGCTATTTTAACTAAAATTAAAGCCGATCTCGATTTTGCATTTAAAAATGTACCATTTATTGGTGACAAAGGAGATGTTAATAAAGCTTCAATTGGCCATTTGCTTACAAAGGTCAACTTGGCTTTAGGTCTTTATGATGAAGCTATAGCTAGTGCTGACCAAGTAATTAACAGTGGTACTTATAGATTAGTAACGGGGAGATTTGGAATAGATGCAGGTAATAGCACAAAAAATGTTACTTGGGACCTACATCGTCCAGCAAATAAATTTGCTGCTGCAAATACCGAAGTTTTGTTTTCGGTAACAGATCGTTTTGGATTAGCGAGTGCTTCTGCCTCTGGAACTACAAGTATGCGTCAAGCTGTACCATTTTTCTCAAACAGTGCTATTTTGACTCCTGATGGCAGGTCTGGTTTGGTACCTGGACAAGTGGAATTTGATTTAAGCACAAAATATGGTCGTGGAATTGGTCGATGCCGTGCAACGAATTATACACAATATGACGTTTGGGATGACGAAAATGATCATCGCCATGATACAAAATCTGGAAACTGGATGAGAATGGAAGATTTGGTGTATAATAATACAGCTATAAAAGGGATATCGCCTTTTTATGGAAAGCCTCTTCAACTAAGAGACGCCGCTGGCAAATTATTGATAAGCAATGGCGATACCATCAGAAATTGGTTTAATTGGCCACATTACAAACTTTATGTTGAAGACCAAATCCGAATTCCATTTCAAGGTGGAAACTCAGACTGGTATGTTTTTCGCTTAGCAGAAACGTACCTTTTAAGAGCGGAAGCTCATTGGTTTAAGGGCAATAATGCTTTGGCTATTGCTGATCTTAATGCGGTTAGAACTAGGGCAAACTGTAAGCCATATCCTGCAAATAAAGTAATTGATATTGGCACCATTTTAGATGAGAGAGGAAGAGAATTGTATTATGAAGAGCCACGTAAAACTGAATTAACTCGTATTGCCTATCAAATGGCGAAGTCAGGTAGAAGTTATAGGGGCAAAACGTATTCATTACAAAATTTTTCAACCGCTAATTTCTTTTATGATAGAGTAATTGAGAAAAATAATTTCTATAATAAGGTTAGAAATATTCGTAATGATGCATATACGATGAGTCCTTACCATGTTTTATGGCCGATTCCTAGAGCTGCAATTTTGGCAAATAGCTTGGGACAGATCAATCAAAATTTAGGATACGCAGGTAGTGAATCAAATAAGCCTGCATTAGATAAAATAGTAGAATAATTAAATTAGTTTAGGGTTAACTAATAGCCCCGTCTTATGGATGGGGCTATTTTTTCTTTAAGATTATTTTCAAAAATTAAGTATAAAAAATAGCTAGCGTTTAAAGATTCAATGAAATTTTACGATTTGTACATTTTGCGAAAGAATGTATTGACTAGAAAATTAATTAATTTAAAAAAACATTAAAATCAACAAATTAAAATATTAATGTGTCTTATATTTAGTACATGAAAAAGGTTTTATTCTTGTCTTTGTTGCTTTTTGTCTTAGGGTGCAAAGAAGTTGAAGTTCCTGAGGAGGTAAACTTAGCTATGGACAGGATTAATGAGGAAGTTGATTATAATATCCATGTAAAAAAAATCCTTTCTGATAAGTGTTTTAGTTGTCATGGGAATGATGCTAAAAAGCAAAAAGCAGATTTAAGACTTGATATAGCTGAAGCAGCATATTCAAAAAAAACAGAATCTGGTATGATGGCAATCGTGCCAGGAGATATCTCCAGCAGTGATTTTGTACACCGAATTCTAAGTGAGGATCCAGATTATCTAATGCCAGAACCGTCCTCGCATTTAACATTATCGACTTATGAAAAAGCAGTATTAGTTAAATGGATAAAACAAGGTGCGAAATACAAACCACATTGGGCTTATGTTGCGCCTAAAAAAACTACAGCTCCCAAGACTAAAAATACAAGTTGGGTAAAAAACGACATCGATAAGTTTATTTTATCCAAAATTGAAGCCGCCCAATTAAATCCAAGCCCACGAGCCGACAAAGAAACACTGATTCGAAGGCTCAGTTTTGACATCAGAGGTTTTGCTCCTAGTATTGCAGAAGTAGATGCTTTTTTGAAAGACCCAAGCGCAAACGCTTATGAAAAACTGGTTGACCGTTTTTTGGCCTCCCCTGATTATGGCGAGCGAATGGCCATTTATTGGTTAGACTTAGCAAGATTTGCAGATAGCTTTGGGTATCTCGATGATAAGCATTATGATATGAGTCCGTGGCGTGACTGGGTAATTGAAGCTTATAATAAAAACCTAAGTTTCAAGGATTTTATTACATGGCAACTAGCTGGAGATTTGCTGCCAAATACCTCTAAAGAAAAAATACTTGCTACTGGATTTAATCGAAATCATAAACAAAATACCGAAGCAGGGATTATTGAGGAAGAGTTTCGGGTTGAAAATGTGGTAGATAGAACCAGCACCTTAGGCACTGGCCTAATGGCTATGAGTGTAGGCTGTGCCAAATGCCACGATCATAAATTTGATCCAATAAGTCAAAAAGACTTTTACTCCTTGTACGCTTTCTTTAATAGTACGTTCGAAAACGGAAGTCCAAATTATGGAAATGAGGATATGGTTGCCGGCCCTACGCTCTTGTTGCCAACAAAAGTGAATGAGCAAAAAATAAGCCAGCTTAAATCATATATAGCGAATTTAGAGAAAAAACAAAATAATAATAAACTTGAAGTAAAGTCCCCAAACCAAAAAGAATTGGCTTTAGGTTTAAGTAATAAATTGGTAGCGAAGTTAAATTTTGATAAGCTAATAACTAAAGGGCCTAAAAAAACAATTTACATTAACGAGCTAGATAACTCTTTAAGTGCTTTAGCTAAAAAAGTGGAAACATCTACAGGTGTAAGTGGGCTTTCTTTGAAGTATAATGATGAAACTCAAGTATCATTACCTCCGTATAAAGTAGGTTATTTTGAGCGTTACGAACCTTTTTCCTTTTCTATTTGGCTTAAAGTCCCCAATAATTATCCATTAGCTACAGTTTTTCATAATACCGATGTGGAAAGGTACGGTTATCAAGGTTATGACCTGATTTTAAAAAATAATCAATTAAATTTTAGAATTTCTCATGCTTTTCCTCATGACGCTATAAGTGTAATGAGTAAAGAAAAACTACAAACAAATAAATGGTACCATTTGGTAGGTACGTATGATGGCAGCAGTAAAGCTAAAGGTGTTTCGCTATATTTAGACGGCAAAAAATTAGACCCAATTGTAGAATATGATCATTTGGTAAAGCATATAAGGTCATATCCCAATATTCATAAAACATCTTTGTATAACGGAATAACTTTCGGGGTACGTATTCTTGACCGATCAATGCCAGGCGGCGAAGTGGATGAATTTCAACTTTTTAATGATCAATTGTCTCACGCCGAAGCTAGTTTTTTATTTAAAAGATTACCGTTTCCTATTGTTAAAAAGCTAAAAAAATATCCAGCCCCCCCCTTATTACTTGCCCGCAAAAACCTAAGTATGCTGCTAGATTCTACCAAGGAAGTAATGGTAATGGGTGATTTGCCTAAACCTAGGCCTACGTATGTTTTAAAACGAGGTATATATGATAGTTTTGGAGAACGGGTTTACCCATCTACTCCAGCTGCCATATTACCGTTTCCTAAAGACTTACCCAAAAATAGACTGGGCTTAGCTGATTGGCTATTTTTAGACCAAAACCCCCTTACCGCTAGAGTGGCCGTAAATAGAATATGGCAATTGCTGTTTGGAACAGGAATTGTTACAAGTTCAGATAATTTTGGTAGTCAAGGAGATATACCCTCTCATCCAGAACTTTTAGATCATCTAGCGGTTTGGTACAGAGAACACAAGTGGAATACAAAAGAACTCTTTAAATATATTTACATGAGTTCTACCTATCAGCAGTCAGCGGAAGCAAGTAGCAATTCAATTAAAATGGATCCTACTAATGTATTACTAACACGTAGTCCAAGATATAGATATCCTGCTGAAATGATTCGAGACAACGCGCTTAAAATTAGTGAATTACTTACATCTAAAATTGGTGGTCCTAGCGTATATCCATACCAACCTACTGGCTTATGGGATGAACTAACTGATAAGTCTTGGAAATATGTTTACAATACCTCTACCGGCGATGATACATACCGTAAAAGTATTTATACGATAAGAAAAAGAACAAGCGTTGTGCCGTTTCTACAGATATTTGATGCGCCAGACAGATCAACTTGTATTGTAAAACGCCAAGTATCTAGTTCTCCGATGCAATCGCTTGCAATGCTTAATGATCCACAAATTATTGAGGCAGCACGTAATTTGGCTTGGCATTCGATTCGCAACGGTGGCAATTCTATAGAAAATCAATTGAATTATTGTTTTAGGCTGGTTACAGGACGAAAACCTCAAACTAAAGAAATTATACTGCTGAATAAATTATATAAAGCAGAAAAGGAGAATTTTGGAAAGCAACCCACCAAAGCGGCTAGGTATCTTTCTATTGGTAATGATAAAAAGCCAACATCAGATAAAGTAGCTCTTGCTTCTTTTGCAAGTGTAGCTGCCACGCTCATGAATACTGATGAGTTTTTTACAAGAAAATAGGCGAAAAATATGGACGATTTATATAAAATTCAATATAATGCCAAAAGGAGAGATTTTTTATTAGGCTCTGCAATAGGCCTAGGTGGAATTGCATTGCAAGGTTTAATTGGATGCAATTCAAAGTCCGAAGTTGTTCAAAAAAACAATGAAATTTCTGAACTAATAGAGCGAGAAAACCAGCCACTTGGAAGTCCTCATTTTATGCCTACTGCCAAAAGAGTTATTTATTTGTTTCAAAGTGGAGGTCCATCTCAAATGGAACTTTTTGACTATAAACCCATGCTCTACAAGATGCATGGTAAAGAAATACCCCCTTCGGTAATGGGTTCCAATAGGGTATCGGGTATGACAAGTAACCAGTATTCATTTCCGCTAGCCAGGCCAGCTTGTAATTTTTCACAGCATGGTTCTAACAGTACATATCTTAGTGAACTAATTCCTCACACAGCTTCAATAGTTGATGAATTATGTATTATTAAAAGTATGGTTACCGATCAAATAAATCATGAACCTGCCATGATTTTTACACAAACGGGTAACCAATTGAGCGGTAGACCTTGCATAGGCTCTTGGTTAAGTTATGGCTTGGGTAGTATGAATCAAAATTTACCTGCCTTTATTGTAATGTTATCAAAAGGCGGTGGCGACCAGCCTATAAGTAATGCAGCTTGGAGTAGTGGTTTTTTGCCGTCTTACCACCAGGGAGTTCAATTTTTATCCGTTAAAGACCCTGTGCTTTTTTTAAAAACACCCGATGGGGTAGAACGAATAGATAGGAGAAGGGCTTTGGATTTTATAAAGCAATTCAATATTGTCCAAAATGAAAAATGGCAAGATCCTGAAATTGAAAGTCAAATTACCCAAGCTGAAATGGCCTATAAAATGCAAATGGCCGTACCAGATATCCTTGATCTTTCAAAAGAGCCCAAGCATATATTAGACATGTATGGCCCCGACGTGACCAAGCCGGGCACATTTGCACACAATTGCATTACAGCAAGAAGACTTATAGAAAAGGATGTACGATTTGTGCAACTTTATCATTTGGGCTGGGATCATCACGGTAAAATATCTTCAGGTATTCGAAAGGCTACCAAACAAACTGACCAAGCCTCGGCGGCTTTGGTAAAAGATTTAAAGCAAAGGGGATTATTAGATGACACCTTGGTGATATGGGGAGGAGAATTTGGTCGGACAAGCTTTTCACAGGGAAAACTAACGCCAGAAGGTTTTGGTCGTGACCATCACCCTGGAGCTTATACAACTTGGATGGCTGGCGGTGGCGTAAAACCGGGTCTAGTGTATGGTCAAACTGACGATTTTGCGCACAACGTGATCCGAGATAAAGTACACGTTCATGATTTTCAGGCTACATTACTGCACATGCTAGGAATTGACCACGAAAAATTTGTATATAAAAGTCAGGGTCGGAGGTATCGTTTGACAGATGTTCATGGTCAGGTAATTAAAGATATATTAGCATGAGTTTAGATTTTTTTGGGCGTTTTCATCCTTTGATGGTTCATCTTCCAATTGGTATTCTCGCATTGGCTGCTATACTAGAATATCTATTTCCCAAAAGAACCTCGCCAGTACAAATACAATTAGTATTATTAATTGGAGCTGTCTCGTCAGTTGCGGCGGCCATTTTAGGTTGGTTTCTTTCACTGTCTTCCGAGTACGATATAGATTTGCTAAATAAGCATAAGTGGACAGGTATTATTCTTAGTTTTTTAGCGCTTACCTTGTGGGCTTGGAAATCTAAAGGCTCGGGCTTTTCAAAATTTAAGCTAATATCAAATTTGCTTTATTGTTCTATGCTATTGTTTTTAGCATTGGCTGGTCATTATGGCGGTAGCCTTACACACGGGGTTGATTTTATATCGATAGATAACTCAAAGGGTACTGACAAAAATACTAGCCAGGTTGCATTTGTTCCTGTAACTAGTACCACAAATGGTACTGTTTACGAAAAACTCATTACACCCATTTTAAGTGAAAAATGCTACAGTTGCCACAATCCAAATAAAACAAAAGGGAACCTTAAAATGCAAACTTTTGCTAGTTTACTTAAAGGGGGGAAAACTGGTCCAGCAATATTACCTGGTGACGCTTTACATAGTGAATTGGTAAAGAGAACTTTACTTGATTTGGATGATAAAAAACGAATGCCCCCTAAAGGAAAGAAGCAGCTCACGAGCAATGAAATAGCACTTTTAAATTGGTGGATTAATACGGGTGCATCAGAAAAAACAAGCATTAGTGAGGTATTTAAAAATGACACTGTTCGTGCATTTCTGGCTGGATCAACTGAGAGCGCCGAACCAAGTTTAGGTTTAAAATCGATAAAAAAAGCAGATTCTTTGGTTATTATAAAACTAAAGGAAAAGCTTTGGGAAGTAAACACGATCTCAAAAGGAAGTCCTTATTTGGATGTAAATGCTGTAGGATTACCCGGTCTTTCAAATCAGCAGCTCACTATTTTACAAGATATTGAAGATAACATTGCTTGGTTAAATTTAGCAAATACTCAAATTAATGATCAGGCTTTTAAGTTTATAGTTCAATGTAAAAACGTTTTAAAACTTAATCTCGCTAATACTCGTGCCTCTAATAGTGCAGTTAATGACCTTAAAAAAATGAGCAAATTACACTACCTAAACATCATTGGAACTAACATTGATGATGCAGGTTTAATGCAATTGTGCGAAATGGGTTCAATGAAAAATATTTATTGTTGGAGTAGTAAGGTAACGTCTATTGGGGTGGAAAACTGTAAAAGAAAATATCCTAAAGTGAAAATCGATAATGGTGGTAACTACAACTTAGTAAAAAATAATGTGTTATGAACAGAAGTGCTTTTATCCAAGATGCATCGCTAGTAATGAGTGGAACATTATTGAATAAACCTATTGGTGCCTTAGCCTTCGATACAACAGCGGATTTAGTTAGTGGCCATGGCGATTATAGGTATGAAGTTTTTAATTATTTGAGGAAGCAAGTGCCGGGCGCAAAATTAGTTATTGCTGCTCTAAGGCCTAGTTCAGCTCGAACGGCTTTGATTGATAAACAAAGAGCAATGAATGCCCTGTTGCAGGCGAATGGTGCATTTTATATTGATTTGCATTCACCATTTTTCTTGCCAGAGGGGTCATTGAGGTCCGATTTTTTGTAAGGACAGGTTTAATTTGATTGAGATAGATATGTTATTTTTGCGAATTAAATTTGCTCATTAATTCAAACTTATGTTAAGTAGATTTAAACAAACAGAACTTTGGTTGCCAGGAATTTCCGTTGACTGTGTGATTTTTGGTTTCCATGAAAATCAGTTGAAAGTATTGTTGCTGAAATTTCACAATACGCATGTCTGGTCTTTGGCTGGTGGATTTGTGGGTGTAGAAGAAAATGTTGATCAGGCGGCTGAGCGGGTATTGTATGAACGTACAGGATTGACAGATATATACTTAGAGCAATTTTACACCTTTGGCGATTTAGAGCGGAATGATCGGGCTGCGGAGGAGCATCGCAGCGTTACTACGGCGATGGGATCCCCCGATGATGATTTATCTTGGATGTCAAAGCGTTACATAACCATTGGTTATTATGCCTTGGTTGATTATTCCAAGGTGGTGGTTAACCCTGGTGATATTTCAGATGCCGCAGATTGGGTTGATATTGCAGCCCTACCTCATCTATTTTTAGATCATAATAAGATTGTGAATAAGGCTTTAGAAGCAATGAGGCAGTCCTTGGATGAAAAATTAATTGCTTTCGAATTATTGGGGGATACCTTTACAATGTCGGAAATTCAAGCGGTGTATGAGACGATTTTGGACAAAAAAATTGTGCGGACTAATTTTCAGCGTAAGATGTTAAGTTTAGATATTCTCCTGCGGATTGAAAAGAAATTCACCGGAGGCGCTCACAAAGCTCCGTATTTATATCGTCTGAAACCGTAGGACTCGGATTCATGGTTTTGAGCTTTGGCAAACCTTTGAGGTTTGCCAAAGCTAAGGGAGGGAGGAGCTTTTTCCTATTCAAAAATAGAATACAACAAAAAGGCCAGTTTCCTGGCCTTTTGCTTTATCCCATATTATGGTAGACGTTTTGCACATCGTCATCCTCCTCTAGTCGCTCGATGAGTTTTTCAACATCAGCCACTTGCGCATCTGTCAATTCTTTCGTTTCATCTGGAATACGCTCGAAATCCGCACCCATTAATTCATATCCACGCTCTTCCAAAAATTTCTGTATCCCACCGAATGCCGTGAATTCACCATAAATGTTGATTTGATTCGTCTCCTCATCTAAAAATACTTCGTCGCCACCTAAGTCAATCAACTCAAATTCCAATTCTTCCAAATCGATTTCCGGTTTGGCGGCAATTTTAAAGACTGATTTGCGGGCGAAGATGAAGTCCAACATCCCCGTAGTTCCTAAAGATCCGCCACATTTTGTAAACGAGGAACGGATATTTGCTACGGTACGGTTAATGTTATCTGTGGTTGTTTCTACTAAAATGGCGATGCCATGCATCGCATATCCTTCGTACACAATCTCTTTGTAATCCTCTTGGTCCTTCGAAGTCGCACGTTTGATCGCGCGCTCTACGTTTTCCTTCGGCATATTAACGGCCTTCGCATTTTGAATAATGGCACGTAAACGTGAATTCGATGCAGGATCTCCGCCACCTGCTTTCACGGCAATCACGATGTCCTTACCTATTTTAGTGAAGGTTTTGGCCATTTGGCCCCAACGTTTAAACTTTCTCGCTTTTCGGAATTCGAAGGCTCTTCCCATGGGTAGTCTCGGTTAAATATGGTGCAAAAATAATCAAGCCCCATAAGACCCACAAGTCTCATGTGAAAATAACTTACCTTTGTTTTTCTGTTAGACCTATTTGAAACGCATGAATCGATCAATACTTCTCGTTTGCTGCCTATTAATGTTTGTTGGCATTGCCAATGCGCAAAAAATCAACGAACGATTCCAAGTAAATATCAAAAAAAGTACAGGGCCCATAAAAATTGATGGGGTGTTAAACGAAAACGCTTGGCTAGAATCTGCCGCAGTTAGCGATTTCGTCATGTGTAATCCTTACGATTCTTTGTGTGCTCAGGTTCGTACAGATGTAAAAATTGCCTACGATGACAAATACATATACATATCAGCGGAATGTTTTTTGAAAGAACCTGGGGCTTATGTAGTTGAATCCATGAAACGTGATTTTGGTTTTGGAGTAAATGATAATTTCTTGGTATTTATCGACACATTCGAAGATAAAACAACCGGTTTTGCATTTGGCGCTAACGCCGCTGGAGCCCAATGGGATGGCCAGATGTCGGAGGGCGCCAAAGTGAATCTGAATTGGGATAATAAATGGGAATCCGCTACGACCTACAAGACCGATTCATGGATTTTTGAAGCAGCCATTCCGTTTAAGTCGATCCGTTATAAGGATAATGTGAAACGCTGGGGCATCAACTTCTCTCGTTATGATTTAAAGGCAAAAGAAAAATCTGCCTGGGCACCTGTTCCACGTCAATTTCCAACAGCCTCGTTAGCTTACGCGGGAGTGCTTGTTTGGGATACACCTCCACCGGCTCCCAAAAAGAATATTTCGTTTATTCCCTATGTGTTATCGGGTGCGACGGCCAACTATGAATCGAAGGATCCAACGACCTTTCGGAATCAAATCGGAGGAGATATAAAAGTCTCAATTAATTCGGGATTGAATTTGGACTTGACCTTGAATCCGGATTTTTCGCAGGTGGATGTGGATCGCCAACAAACCAACTTGGATCGGTTTGAGTTATTTTATCCCGAGAGGCGCCAATTTTTTATTGAAAATTCGGACTTGTTTGATGGCTTTGGAACGGAGAGTATTCGTCCATTTTTCTCTCGACGGATTGGGATAGCTCTTAATCCCAAAACCGGAATTTATGAACAAACACCTATTACTTACGGTGCGCGCTTGAGTGGTAAATTAAATCAAGATTGGCGCATTGGGGCATTGAATGTTCAGTCGGAGCGCATCGACGCCAAAGGTATCCCAACGCAAAATTACTCGATGGTGGCACTCCAACGGAAGCTATTTGCTCGGTCAAACTTTGGTGTTTATATGGTTAATAAACAGTCATTTATTGATACCGAGTTGCAAAAAACAAATGGATTTCAGTCCTATAACCGGGACGTAGGATTTGAGTATAATTTAGCGTCCAAAGATAATTTTTGGACTGGCTCGCTTTTCTATGCGAATACAATAAGTCCGTTAAACAAAGCGCGCGACTTTTCTCAAGCGGCTTCATTGGCTTACGCGGATAACGATTGGGCTTTCTCGATTAAAGAACAGTGGGTCGGTGAGAATTATAACCCGGAAGTTGGCTACGTCCCTCGTGTCAACTACCTCGAAATTCAACCCGAAGCGGCCAAAATATTCTATCCAAAAAATAAAAACACCAATTTATTTTACACGACATTGAAGGTGATGTCCGTGTCTTTTTGGAACAACCAAGGGGCATATACAGATAACACAACGTATGTATCCTACAGTGGTACGATGAAAGATCGTTCGACCTTTGGCGTTTTTTATTCGTATGATTTTGTGAAGTTACAGTATAATTTCGACGCTACGCGAATGGGCAATACGGCGCTTTTGCGCGGTTCAGAGCATGATTGGTATGCGTTGAATATACGTTATGGTTCATCACCTATCAAAGCATTTACCTATTTATTGACCTCGCGTTTTGGTGGATATTTTGGAAATGGCTGGCGCACAGGGATCACGGGTGATATTGGTTATCGATTCCAGCCTTTTGGCTCCGTTTCGGTGGCGGTTGATTATAATGACATCCAGGATGTGGAAATTCCGGGTACTGAAAAGATGGCTGCCAAAAAGGTTTCCTCGCAGTTTTGGATTGTTCGCCCGAAAATAGATATTACATTTTCAAACAAATTGTTCTTTGCGACGTTTTTTCAATTGAACCAACAAACCAAAAATATCAATTTGAATGCGCGACTTCAATGGCGTTATAAACCAGCTTCGGATTTGTTTTTAGTGTATACGGATAATTATTTTCCGGAGACCTTTCAAATTCGGAACAGATCTTTGGTGTTGAAATTGAATTATTGGCTTAATTTGTAAAAAATTTAAACGAAATCGAATTATGAAAAAGTACTTAGTGATTTTAATGAGTGTGTTGAGTTTTGGTGCTTTTGCACAAAAAGCTCCTGCATCGCCACCAGCAGTTGTTATTCAAAAAGTGGGCAATACAGAAGTTATGGTTAAATACGCCAAGCCTTCTGTAAAAGGACGTTTGGTATTCGGTACGAAAGAACAAAAAGCGTTAGTCCCTTACGGAGAAGTTTGGAGAACTGGAGCGAATGATGCGACAACCATCGAATTTTCGAATGATGTGACAATCCAAGGAAAGCCGTTGGCAAAAGGAGTTTACTCTTTATTTTCTATCCCAGGAACGACGGAATGGACGGTTATTTTTAATAGCGATGCAAAGCAATGGGGAGCTTATACCTACAAAGCTGAAAAAGATGTGTTACGTGTTACTGGAAAAGTTAGCGAGCACGCGATGACCGAGCAATTCAACATCAGTGTATCTCCACAAGGACAAATTAGCCTAGATTGGGATAAATCATCTGTTTCTATCTATGTGAAATAAGTGATTCAAATTCTTTTTAAAAGCGACCTCAAAAGGGTCGCTTTTTTTATTGCTTAATTTCTTTTGTTTCCCTATTTTTACCCAATTGTGAGGTTTTCCTCCATCATGTATAACGTACTCCTATGAAAAAAGTATTGATCGCCGAAGATAGTTCTGTCATCCAAAATTTAGCGCGTAAAATTTTAGAGTTTCAAAATTTTGAGATTCATGCAGTTAAGAATGGCCAGCAAGTGTTAGACGAATTAGCTAAAGCTGATTTTGATGTGCTTTTATTGGATATCAATATGCCTGTGATGGACGGAATGGATTGCGCCAAAGCCGTTCGCGCACTCGCTGATTCCCAGAAATCAAAAATTCCGATGATTGCCATTACAGGTAATGCCCGTAATTATTCCATGGAAGATTTCAAGGCTGCTGGTTTCGATGATTTCTTGGCCAAGCCACTTAATTTTGACGCACTTGTTTCGACAGTTAAGTCATTAACTGAATAATTCGATGTCCCAGGTCCACGTAAGGTTTCTGGGTACAGGGACCTCTCAAGGGATTCCGATGATTGCTTGTTCCTGTGAAGTATGTCGCTCCACAGATCCATGCGATCAGCGTCTTCGCGTTTCCATGCATATTGAAACCGAAGGAAAAAGTTTTATTATTGATACGGGACCAGATTTTCGCCAACAAATCTTACGGGCGGGTATTCAGCGCGTAGATGCTGTTTTATATACCCACGAACATAAGGATCATACCGCAGGTATGGATGACATTCGTGGATTTAATTATGCCCAAAAGTCAAGTATTCCGCTGTACGCGCAAGCACCCGTTATCGAGCAATTGAAGCGGGAATTTGCCTATGCTTTTGCTGAGGACAAATATCCAGGTGTACCCGAAATCGAAGTGCACGAAATTGAAAATCGGCCATTTACCATTGCCGGCGTCTCAATCATTCCCATTTTAGTTAAGCATTATTATTTAGATGTGCTCGGCTTTCGTTTCGGAGATTTTACATACATCACGGATGCTAATTTTATTTCCGATGAGGAACTTGAGAAGGTAAAAGGGTCCCAAGTTCTTGTCATAAATGCACTTCGAAAAACGACGCATATTTCACACTTTACGTTGGAAGAAGCGCTTGAGGTTATTGAAAAAATAAAGCCTAAAAAGGCGTATATAACGCACATCAGTCACATGATGGGTTTGCATGCCGAGGTTGAAAAAGAGTTGCCTCCCCATGTACACTTGGCCTTTGACGGATTAACTTTAGAGGTATAAGCTATGAATTTCCAAGCAGTACTTTTTGATATGGATGGTGTGGTGGTGGATAACTTGCCCTATCACGTAGATGCTTGGTTGCTTTTTTGCGAACGTAAAAATATACAGTTGACCCGAGAGATTTTTTATCAGGAGTTAAACGGGATGAATTCCAAAGATACTTTTGAATGGTTTTATAAGCGGGAGATGTCACGAGCTGAAATCGAGGTACTGGAGGATGAAAAAGAGCTCATTTACCGTGATTTTTACCGAGATCACATTAATCCTGCACCAGGGTTGTTGGTGTTTCTCCAAACATTACGCGCTCATGGAATTAAAACGGCATTAGCTACATCTGCTGGCCCGGGAAATATTGATTTTATTTTGGATGGCCTTGGAATTAGAGATCAATTCGATGCGATTATCGGCGGTGCAGAAGTGCGCAAAGGGAAACCAGATCCTGAAATATACGTGAAGGCGGCTAGCCTTGTAGGGGTTGAACCCGCACAATGCTGGGTAATTGAAGATTCCTTACAAGGCATCGCAGCGGGGCAGTCGGCCGGCATGCGGGTCGTAGGAATTAGTACTTCGCATACACCAGCGGAATTAGCACATACGGATGTGGTACGGCCAGATTTTGCCAACTTGTTTGATACATTATTAAATTGTAATTAGGACTTGCTTAACTTTATATAATGAACAGATTTTACTGCTTTTTGATTGGGTTTTGTTGTTTGGCTGGATCTGTTATGGGTCAAAAGAGCTTATCTATTGAGTTTAAGCCGGGCCAACAAGTCGAGGAATATACGCCTGAAAAGTCGGGAATTCATCGTGAATTACCAGATGGTTATTCCAAGCGAATTTTGGAAGAGTCAAAGAATCGGTCTGGAATGGCTACGTTTTCTACACAAGGCTCTCAAAGTTCGACACAGGTAATTGTGTCTTATGAAACGCCACCGCCAGCTAATGTAAAGGCAGTTTTTGAAAAAGCGGCAGGCGTATGGGCGAACACGCTTATCTCGGACGTGCCTATTCAAATTTTTGTCCGTTGGCGCCCACTTGCTACTGGTGTTTTAGGCAGCGCTGGTGCTTCCACCGTGGTACGAAATTTTGCTGGTAGTAATCGGCTAAATACATGGTATCCCATCGCATTAGCTGAGAAGATGTCACATCGTAACTTAAATGGAACAGATCCAGATGTTTTCGCGACGTTTAATTCTGATTTTTCAGATTGGTATATTAATACAGAAGGGGTACCTGCTATTAATCAAATTGACCTTTTTTCGGTGGTTTTGCATGAGTTTGGGCATGGTCTCGGATTTATCGGACAGCTCGGATTGAGTGATGATCAGAGTGAGGGAAGTTATGGTCTTCCGGGAATTTTTGATCAGTATATTAAGACAGAAACAGGTATTTCCGTTACGGATACCACCAAAATATCCAATCCATCCCTTGAATTGAAGACGGCGATTACGTCCACAAATCTCCAACTATCATCCCATAAAATTCTTCAAAATAACGGGGGTATCGTTGCGAATTTATATTCTCCACGAACGTATTCGCCAGGTTCAAGTGTGTACCACGTTGATCAAGCCACGTACCAGGTAGGTGATCCAAACTCACTTATGACACCTCAAATTGCACGCGGTGAGATTACGCATCAAGTAGGACCCATTGTAACATCCGCTTTCGCTGATTTTGGTTGGTATTCGACCAATATCATCGCCACAGATTTACCTGATTCGGAAAATACAACTTCAGATATCTCCATTTCTGCCACTGTTTATTCGGACACTTTATTGGCCGAAAATTCTGTCAAATTAATGCTCTCCGTAAACAAAAGTATTTTATCGGCCACATCGATGCCATTGACGCGAACTGGAAATACCTATACCTATAAATTGCCTCCGGCTTCTGGAGATCGGAATGTGCGGTATTATTGGATGGCTAATGAGCCGTCGGGGAAAAAGATCACAGCGCCTGCTGAGGCCCCGGTCATTGCAAACACAAAAATTGGCAGTTTTTTCGAGTTTAATATTGGTGTAGATACGGTGAAACCTAGAATGGTATATGCAAACCGACTGAACTACATTTTTTCTTCACAGACTACGATTCCACTGACTACGCTTTTGGCATCCGATAATATCGGCTTGAGTGCGGTTTATATGGAATATGCGATCAATAATGGGCCGCTGAAGCGTAAAGATTTTCAATTGGTTGCTGGTACGTCAACTACCTTTTCAAATTCCTTTAATTTTACCAGTGGCGAAATTAAACCCGGCGATGTTTTAAAATATCGGGTTGTTGTTCAAGATGCGGCCAAGGCTTTAAATACGGTTACAAGTCCGAGCAGCGGGTTTTATGATGTCAAAGTATTGGGTATTTTGCCCGTTGAGACCACGTACTTGCAAACTTTTGATACCAATTTGCCCGAATTTTATTTGAAGGGAATGGCTATTGGGAAGGCAGCAGGGTTTACTACTTCTGCTTTGCAAACCGCTCATCCATATGCCGATGGGTCGGAAGAATCGTATGATGGAGGAAATGGAACAGATAGATTCACGAATTCAGATGCCGTTTTATTGAAACCGATTAAGCTGAATGCGGTTAAATCCATTATGAGTTTTGATGAAATCGTGTTAGTGGAACCCGGTGAAGCTGGTGAAGCGTTTTTGAATTCCGATGGAACAATTAACCGTAGCTTCTTCGATTATGTGATCGTTCAAGGGTCAAATGATGGCGGATTGACGTGGTCTAATTTTACCAATGGATGGGATTCGAATGCTAATTCTATTTGGTTAAATGCCTGGAATAGTGCGGTAGATAATGAGGGTAATTCAACAGCAACGCCAACAGCCGCACTGATACGAAATCGTGAAATCAACTTACTATCCTCTGGCAAGTTTAAATCGGGTGATCAAGTGCTTATTCGGTTCCGTTTGCATGCGGACGTGGGTGCGCATGGCTGGGGATGGTCTGTCGATAATTTGAAAATTCAAGAACCAATTATACCTGTTGATTTAGATAAAGACGGCGTAGATGATTCCATAGATAAATGTCTTGGCACAGCTGCGGGGGCTAAAGTAGATGCCAATGGTTGTTCTGAAGTTCAAAAATGTGCCTTTAATGTGCCATTTTTATTTAAGCAGTCGGAGCAAGTTCTTGCCGTTACTTCTGAATATCCGGGGGTAACCTTCATTTGGCTTCGAAATGGAAACGTGATTCCAGGCCAAAGTTCATCTACCTTGACCACCACTGAGCCGGGAGTGTACACGGTAAAAGCGCAGGTGAATGCCGTTTGTGCGACGGGTGAGTCGAATGCGATTACGATTATTATTCTAAGTAATGAGCCGAGTGCGTTAGGGGCGGGCGTTACGCTTAGTCCAAATCCAACTACCGGTCGGCTGCGTGTACAGGCTAGCTTAGCGAGCGATGAACGAAGTGTGATGCTGCGTGTGTTGGATATGCAGGGGAAAGTTATGTTACGTCCGGAAACGATACCTGTTCAAGGCCAACTAGATTATATGTTGGACCTAAGCGAACAAGCAGTTGGTTCGTATTTCATTGAGCTTAGAACGGAAAAACGGGTGATTAATCGGCGTGTGATTTTAGTGAAATAGCTAGGTGGTTTTTTCCTTGCGAAGCTTTTTAATTACCTTTGCAGTTCATCCGAGTAATCGGTATCATTTAATTAATTGATTATGTCTTGGTTTACGCGAAAGGATAAAGGGATTCAAACCCCTACAGAGTTTAAACGTGATTCTCCAGATGGCCTTTGGTACCAATGTCCATCGTGTAAAAAAGCGCTTCACACACGTGAGCACCGCTTATTCGCCTTTACTTGTTCAAGCTGTAATTACCACGAAAAAATAGGTTCACAAGAATATTTTGAGTTGTTGTTCGATCAGTCTAGGTACACAGAAATCGACCCAATGATGAGTTCTGGTGACCCATTGAATTTTACGGATACGAAGAAATACACGGACCGAGTAAAAGCCACAGAGGATAAAACAGGCTTAAAAGATGCCGTGCGTGCGGCCTATGGTGAAATGAATGGCTTACCAATTACGATTGCGGCCATGGATTTTAGTTTTATCGGTGGTTCGATGGGATCTGTCGTAGGAGAGAAAATTTCACGCGCAATTGATTACTCGATAAAAACAAAAACACCTTTTTTGATGATTTCGCGTTCAGGTGGAGCGCGCATGATGGAGGCAGGTTTCTCCTTAATGCAAATGGCGAAAACATCGGCTCGCTTAGCCTTATTAGCAGAAGCTAAACTACCTTACATCTCATTGTTAACAGATCCCACTACCGGTGGAGTAACCGCTTCATTCGCGATGCTAGGTGATTTTAATATTGCGGAACCTGGTGCATTGATTGGTTTTGCTGGACCACGTGTCATTAAAGAGACGATTGGGAAGGATTTGCCGAAAGGTTTTCAAAGTGCCGACTTTGTTTTGGATCACGGATTTTTGGATTTCATCGTAGACCGTAAGGAGATGAAGGACAAACTAGGAGCTTTGCTGGCCATGCTCAAGAAGTAAGCTTTAATCAAAAGCCATAAAAAAAACCTGATGAAATTAATCATCAGGTTTTTTTGTGTTCTAACGCGAATTATTCTGCGACTGTTGCTGCTGCTGCAGTAGCTGCAGCGGCAGCTGCAATTGCAGCTTTTCCACGCGGTTTTTTCTCTTTTTCCGGTGCTGGAATTGGATCTTCAACTCCACCCAAGATACGTCCGCAATGTTCGCAAACGATTATTTTTTTCTTGTCTTTGATATCTGTTTGACGTTGCGGAGGAACAGAACTGAAACATCCACCACAAGCGCCACGCTTTACTAAAACAACTGCTAAGCCATTAATGGCGTTTCCACGCAATTTTTCGTAAGATTTCAATAGGCGTGCATCCACGCTCTTCAACGCTTTTTCACGATCTTTCAATCCTTTTTGCTCGTCTTCTTCGCTTTCGCTAATGATTACCTCAAGTTCTTTTTGCTTAATCTCAAGGTCTTTTTTACGTTCAAATAAGTTGGATTCTACCCCAGCAATCTCATCATTTTTGTTCAAAATTTTGAAATCGATTTCCTTGATACGCTTGTCGGCAATCTCCATTTCCAAACCTTGTAACTCAACCTCTTTCGAAATAGCTTCGAATTCACGGTTGTTACGCACATTCATTTGTTGCTCCTTGTATTTGACAATAAGCTTCTCAGAATCCTTTTTAGAAACTTTGTAATTCGCGATTTGCTCCTCGAATGACGCTATTTCAGCTTGAAATTTGGTTAAACGTGTTTCTAAACCTGCGATCTCATCCTCTAAATCACGAACCTCTTCAGGTAAATCACCTCGTACTTTCTTGATATTGTCTAAGGCTGAATCAATGGTTTGAAGCTTTAATAATGCTTCTAACTTTTGGGCAATTGTAGTTTCGGTAACTGTAGCCATTATTATTGTTGCGTTTGAAAATATTAATTCGCTCTAATCTCTAAGCAAGACTCACAGGATTGGTCTGGGTCATACTTTTCAGAACGGCAAAAGTACTAAAATTATTTGATAAATATTCATGGATGGTATCCTTTATCATGACTTCGGATTCATAATGCCCAATATCGCAGATCGTCAAGTGATTTTCTGCGTCAAAGAACTCATGATATTTAAAATCACCACTGATGTAGACATCTGCCTGTGTATGAATGGCATCGGCCAATAAGAAACTTCCCGCTCCCCCGCACAAGGCAATTCGTTTGATCGATTTACCCAACCAAGGCGTATGCCTAAAATAGGTCAATCCAAGCTTTTCTTTTACATACGATGTAAATTCGCTCGATGACATGGCCTGAGGTAATTCACCAACAAAGCCAGCGCCCACATCTTGCCACGAATTTCCCAAGGATGTTACAAAATATGCCACCTCCTCATAGGGGTGTGACGTGAAAAGTGTGCCTAATACGGTTGATTCGAGGTGTTTTGGGAATAACATATCCACTTTTAACTCTGCGACCTCTTCTGATTTGCCGACCTGGCCGATGGTGGGATTGGCGGTATCCGATGGAGTAAACCGACCGGTTCCCGCGCCTGAAAAACTACACGCCGAATATTCGCCAATATTACCCGCACCCACCGCATGCAATGCTGCGCGAACTTTCTCCGCATCCGCCTCAGGAACAAAATAGGTGAGTTGGCGCAATGCATCACGCATCGGACGCAAGACCTTACCGGCTTGAAGTTCCAGTTTTTGGGCCAACTGATAGCTGACTCCCTTAGGCGCATGATCTAAATTCGTATGCGATGCATAAAGCGCAATATCATTTTTGATAGCTAAAATGAGCGTCCGCTCCACATAATCTCGCCCAGTCAGTTGCTTAATTCCCTTAAATAAAATGGGGTGATGCGCCACAATCATATTGCATCCTTTGGCTATGGCCTCTTCGACAACAGCCTCCGTACAATCAAAACTGACCAAGACCCCCGTGACTTTTTGCGAACGGTTACCTGTCAACAAACCTGAATTATCATAGGATTCTTGCCAAGCGAGTGGCGCCCATGTTTCCATGGATGAACATATATCGTGTACCAGCATACCAAGTGATTTAGGTCGCACAAAGGTAGACATTTAAAAAAATAATGTATATTGAGATACGTTTTAATTACCACATGCGCTGTAGACCCGCCTTAGTTATCCTCGAAAATAATCACGTGTTAGTCATGAAGTACCAATACGGTACTAATTTTATTTACAATTTGCCCGGTGGAAATACAGATCCTGGGGAATCATTTCCAGAAACCGTAGCGCGCGAATGTTTGGAAGAGTTAGGTATTGACGTGGAAGTGGGCCCACTAATGCTCATGGGTGAAATTCAAGCAACAGATAAACGTCCCACATCACTTCATATCTTGTTTTCTGGCGAGATTCTTGGCGGAATTCCGGTGCTCCAACCGAATGAAACGACGGCTATGGAGGTGCTTTGGTTGCCTGTTTCCCAACTCAGCGACGTGCACATGTATCCAAACGTAGGTGTGGAACTGCAAGATTTAATCTTTACTCAGTCGCAGGGGAGATATGTGGGGACGATCGATCAGCCTTGGATCGATTAGGCCAAACGTAAGTTCCGAAAAGCAACCCCAATCCACTGGCCAATAAGCCATACCAAATCGACGGAATTTCCGTGGGTGCCATAAAATGAAAGTAGGCCCAGACAAATAAACCACCCAACATGCTTAGGTGACTACCCATCGCACTCGCACGTTTCCACCACAGACCCGCATTCAGCGGAATAAACAATGAAACCAAACTAAATGCTGACGCTTCTCCCACGAGCTCGAAAATATTTTGTCGGCTGATTGCCATCAATATACAAGCCCCCGTCACCACAACCACCGATATTCGGATGACCAATAAGACCGATTTATCGGATGGATTTTTCAATAAAGGCTTCCAAAGATTCTCCCCCAAAACACTCGCTGGTGCTAAAATCGCACCACTTGTCGTGCTTAACAAGGCAGATAATAATGCGCCTAAAAATAGAATCTGCATCGCATAAGGCGTAAACTTCATCACCAAATTCGGAATCAACAGCATATCGTCCTGCAACAATTCCGGATATAAACGCACTCCCACGAGGGCAATCATCAAGGGTAATAAGGCGATTGAAATGTACATGATGCCGGCAGTGATGCTGGCTTTAGCCGCGATTTTTCCGGTGGCGGCCGACATCACCCGTTGGAAAATATCCTGCTGTGGAATGCTCCCAAAACCGATCGTAATCCATGCCGCCAGATAAGTTAGCCAGGAGGTCGTCGTATTTTCTTTTGGGGTAAAGCGGAAAAAACCGTTGGGTTGCTCGGCTAAAAATACCTGCCAATCTGGAATTTTATCCCACATCAAATAGGCTAGTAACAAAAGCCCAGCAATTAAGATTAAATTATGGAGGAAGTCGGTGATCGAAATCGACCACATCCCACCCATCAACGTATACGTCATCACCAAAACAGCGCCGATCACAATGCCCCATTCCGTGGAAATTGGGAGTAATAAATGCATGGTCAATCCCAAGGCGACTAACTGTGCAGAAATCCAACCAAAATACGAGGGAATCATCACGAGGGCAGATAGCTTTTCTGACAACCCTCCAAACCGAATGCGGAAATAATCACTGAAAGTAAGGACGGGGAGGGGATAAAGTTTTTTGGCATAGATCATGCCCACAATTAGTAAACCAAGTGCTGCGCCAAAAGGCTCTTCAATAATGGATAGAACGCCGCCATGGACAAATTCGCGCGGCGCGCCGAGCAATGTTTCAGATCCAAACCAGGTTGCAAACGTGACCATTGTGGCCAAGGCATACGGCAAGGAACGACCCGCAAGCACAAAATCGCTAGCAGTATGGACTTTCCGACTGGCCCACCAGCCAACGACCAAGTTCAAAAGAAGGTAAAAAACAACAAATCCGATGAGCATCTACACAGAGCGAAAACGCGAAAATACAGAATTTTTGGTACCTTTAAAGACCAAATTTGACGCATGACTAAATTAACCTACCTCGTAGTTTTGTTGGCCTTCTTAAGTTCATGCACCTCGCTTCGCGTCAAAAAAGCCTTTCATTCAACCTCACTTCCCAAGCAATTCAGTGGCGTACTCATTGAAGAAGTTGCCACGGGAAATACCGTATTCACCTATCAGGCTGATCAGTTTTTTATGCCCGCTTCCAATATGAAGTTGGCCACCATGCTCCTCGCTAAACGAAATCTTTTCGATTCCATTCCGTCATTCAAATACTTTGAAACCGCCGATAGCCTGTTTTTCTGGGGCACGGGTGATCCTAGTTTATTTCATCCCAAACTAAAGGGCGATGCCTTATTAAAAAAATTACAAGCAAGCGCGAAAGTACTCGTTTATGCAGACGATGCACGTCACGTAAAAGCCTTAGGTGATGGCTGGGCTTGGGATGATTATAATGATGATTATTCAGCGGAAATTTCGCAATTGCCGCTGTACAACAATCAAATTAGTGTACAAAAAAAGGAGGGTGTTTGGCAGATTTCACCCAAACGATTTAGCCAAGATATACGCATCACCAAGCAAAAAGAGGTGTTGCGTGCGCGTGACTCCAACCACCTAGATTTGCCCGATACCACGGCCTATCCTAAACAAGCCATCCCATTTATGACCTCGGTGGAATTGACGGCCCGTTTATTAGCGGATACCTTGCAGAAATCAATCGTGACACAAACGCGCGCGATACCTGCTGCCGCAAAAATCCAGTATACGGGACTCGTCGACAGCCTAATTGTTCCCATGATGTATACGAGCGACAATCAAATTGCGGAACAATTGTTGTATTTAATCGCCGCGAAACGTGGTTGGACAGGGCCCACTGCCAAAATCATTGAGCAATTAAAAAAGGAAAATTCGGTGGTTGCCGACCTCCGCTGGGTGGATGGTTCGGGTTTGTCGCGCTATAATTTGGTGCGGCCAACAGACTTGATTCAGATCCTACGGGAATTGGAAAATGAGGTTTCCATGGAAAAATTGAAAGTGTTATTGCCGCAATCAGGACGATCAGGTACGATGCGCAATGTTAAACTCCATCACGGAACGGCTTGGGCTAAGTCGGGCTCATTTGGAAATACGTATGATCTTTCTGGTTTTTACCAGGATGCCAAAGGCAAGATGTACCGCTTTAGTATCCTATCAAATTTGGCCAATCGGTCGGTTGCTGCGAGTAAGGCGGATGTGATTACGTTGTTAAACGCGCTTCGTTAAAACGAATGTATAAATTACATAACTGACGAGCATGAATAGTCCTACGAAGGGTAGGCTACTCAAGTTTTGCACCAAAGTCCCCACTAGAAATGCAGTTGAAATAAATACCAATAACCAGGGTAAAAATGGATAGGCCCATACGCGATATGGTCGGTGAAGCTCAGGCTCAATTTTTCGCAAGCGAATCAACGAAGCAAATCCTGCCAAATAACTAGCTACAAAAAAGAAGGTTGCAATATCTGAAAGTCGGTCACTAATAGCCTTGCTACTAAACAAAAATAAACAGGCCGTTCCCACCGTCAAGTGCGTGGCAAAGGTTGGACTACCTGCCGCATTCACACGTGAAGCTTGCGGAAAAAATAAGCCATCGCGGCTCATGGAGAAGATCACCCGCGGAGCAAACATGACCTGTGTATTTAAAATTCCCAGGATACTGAGCATTAAAAAAGTGGTAATCCACCGACCGGCTCCCGGTCCAAAATAGTGCCCAATCGCGTCAGAAGCCGCTAATTTGCTTTGGCTTAAATCAGCAAGTGACATCGTGTATAATATCCCTGCATTGATCAAAACATAGATAATGGCTACTAAGATGACACCAATAAACATGGATTTGGGCATGGTGTTTACGGGGTCTTTATTTTCCTCCGTAAAATAAGCAGCGGTATGCCAACCGTCAAATGCATAGAAAATGGATAGTAGGGCTGCTAGAATTCCCGACCAGAGGGTACTCTGACTTGGAATTGGTGCATTTTCGGCCCAAACGCCCCCTTCACCATACCGAAAACAGATACCAATAAAAAGTAGTAAAGCGACAGCTTTAATTCCACTTAGCCATTCTTGTGACCGGCCAGCCAGGATGACGCCTAACTGGTGAAAACTCCACAACACAACCAAAATCCCTATCGCACAATAGATAACATAGGGTTCTAATGCGGGAATCAAAAGCCCTAAATATTCACTAAACGTATAGGAGCCGAATCCTAGCGCACTTACGGTTCCGAGCCAAGAACTTAGGCCCACAATAAATCCGACATACCTACCAAAGGCGCGTTCTGCATACCCATACCAAGCACCTGCTTTGGGAATGGATAAGCTTAATTCCAAAACGCAACTCACACCTAAAAGTGCATAGATGGCCACAGCTATCCATAAAACGATAATGAGAAAGGGATTGTGTAATTGCTCTGCAATGGGCCCTGGTTTGCGCAATATGCCTGTGCCCACGGTGCCACCTATCGTAACGGCGATGCTAAAGCTGGTGCCTAATACTTTCCAGAGTTGGTTTGTTGAATTTTTCTTCATTTGTATGAAGCAAAAATAAACTATTTTAACGTGTAGTCCGCGATAACCGGAAAGTGGTCTGTATAGCTAACATTTCGTAGCGTTCTAAACTGCGTGACTTGCCATTCCGTCGAGCAGAATTGGTTGTCAATCCGAACTAAATAGGGACTTCGATTTAAGGTAAAACCAAATCCGCGTCCCGCTTCCTCAAACGAATTTTTCAAACGTTCCCGTAAAGTTCCATACGCCCAGCCATACGGCGTCTCGTTCAAGTCCCCGACTAAAATCACCGGATATAAGCTTTGTTGGATAAGCCGATTAATCTGAGTCATTTCATCTTTGTGGTGGATAAATCCCTTGCGCAAGGATGCGACGATACCCCGTCCTTCACGTTTGGCATCTTCGTAATCTTGATCTCTGATTTTTCCTGTCACCTTCCCGACACGAATTCCCATCGACCAAAGTTGCACGTTGATAATTCGAAAGGTGTCTTTTTCCGCAACAATGTCAGCATATAAATAACCGTTAGCCGAATTCCCGAATTGTTTTCCTTCTTGATGAATGATGGGGTATTTTGAAAAGATGGCAAGCCCCATTTTTTCATTGGTATCAAATAATTCTTCCTTTAAGGGGATAAAAGCGTAATGCGGATAATTTTCCTTCATCATGTTGATCGTCCGATACGCTTTCCGATCCGCATGGGAATAAAATTCTTGGAAACATTTTACGTCGGCCGCGTGGTCCAACATAAACTTTTTCAAGTTTTTTACCTTCTCTTTATTCGCCTCAAAGCTATTGGAATACATCCCATACACATTGTAACTCATTACGCGAATCGCTGATTTCGGAGATTTGACGGGTGTCTTCCACGAAAAACTACGTTGAATAAAACTGTATCCGAGCGCTAAAACGAGCAGGGGAAGTAAAGCGCGTTTGGCCCGACGAAAAATCCAGTATACCAACGAGATAAAACATAGGATTTGCGCGTAAGGCAAGGTCATCATGATAAAACCGGCTAGCCAGTGATCGATGACTAAAGAATAACTCAATAAGTAGGTGAGGAGCGTATAAAGGCACAAAGGCAAAGTCCCCAACCAGATGATGGAGGAGACGATTTTAGTGAATACTGGTTCTTCTTGCTTGCGCTTTACCATGCCCAAAGATACACATTGAAATGCATTTTATAAATTTTGTAAAGACCTTTGGGATTTTTCAATTTATTTCCTACTTTTGCAATCCCTTTTAGGGGAAATAGTTTTTACAGCGCATTCAATTTTAAAAAGAACATATTATGGCAAAGGTTTGTCAATTAACTGGAAAGAAAACTCAAGTGGGTAATCACGTATCTCACGCGAATAACAAGACAAAGCGTAAGTTTTATCCAAACTTGCATACTAAAAAGTTTTTCTTGGAGTCTGAAGGTGTTTGGGTACGTATGAAAGTATGTGCAAAAGCAATTCGTACAATCAACAAAAACGGTTTCGAGAAGACTTTAATCGCTGCGGCTCGTAAGGGTACTTTGTCGATCTAAAATATATCAAGATTTTTACCGAAATTAGCCTCCTTGAAACCAAGGAGGCTTTTTTTATTTACTCATGTTGACGCACGAAGAAACCAATCGATACCAAAAACAACTCGCTATTCCCGAATGGGATGAAGCGAAGCAAGTACGCCTCAAAAATGCTCATGTGTTAGTTATTGGGGCTGGTGGTTTGGGTGTGGCGGCCATTCCTTACTTGGCTGCGGCTGGGGTGGGCCAACTAACGATTGTGGATCATGATGATGTTGAGTTGAGTAATTTAGGCCGCCAAACCATCTACCGAACGGATCAGGTGGGGCAATCGAAGGCGTTGTTAGCCAAAGCTTTTGTCGAGTCCTTGAATCCACATGTGTCAGTTGAGGCAATTGCAGCGAAATTTTCGTTGGCAAATCATACGCTCGTTAACGATGTCGATCTCGTCATCGATTGCACAGATAATTTTGAAACACGTTATTTAATTAATGATAGTTGCGTGAAGTTTGGCAAGGCATTTGTTTATGCGGCGATTCATACATGGGAAGGGCAATTGGCCGTTTGTAATGCGTTCGGAACGGGCCCTACGTACCGTTGTTTATTTCCAGAAGAACCTAGTGCTGGCGAGATTCCAAACTGCGACGAGGCAGGTGTACTCGGATTTTTGCCAGGGATGTTGGGTTTAATGCAAGCCAAAGAAGCGATATTTTATTTAAGTGGCATGGATTCCCCCGCGCAAAATCATTTGCTTCGTTGGGACGTACGCAGCATGCGCATGCAGATGTTTCGGATGGAAAGATCTGCAAATGCGGTCGAACAAATTTTTCCTACCAAAGTTGCAGAGGTCATTGAAATTTCCACTTCGGAAGCTGCTTCTCGTTTACAAACGGGCGATATTCAATTTATACTGGATGTTCGGGAGCCGTTTGAGTGGGATTTAGCGAGTTTACCTAGCTCGATTCAAATGCCGATGAATTCCTTACAAATAGACCTGATCCCAAGGGAAGCTAAAGGAGTCGTTTTATGTCATCATGGCATGCGCTCCATGTATGTGCTCAAACATTTGCAAGCGCAAGGCTTCTCGAATCTGCTGAATGTAGCTGGTGGGATAGATGCTTGGGCGCGGGAAGTGGATAAATCCATTCCACGATACTAAGAAACGATATCGCCGTATAAGTCGAATTCCTCTGCTTTGTTGATTTTCACCTGAACAAAATCTCCCTGTCGGGCATATTGTGCGGCTGGAATTAAGACTTCATTATCCACCTCTGGGGAATCATGCTCCGTTCGACCTACGAAGAAACCACTCTCTTTCCGGTCCACCATCACTTTGAAAGTTCGGCCGATTTTCAATTGATTTAATTCCTCCGAAATGCCTTGTTGGAGCGCCATAATCTCATCCGAACGTTCTTGCTTGACTTCTTCAGGTACATTATCCTCAACTAAATAAGCATGGGTATTTTCTTCGTGTGAATAATTAAAGATCCCTAATCGGTCAAAACGCATCCGTTCTACGAATGAATAGGTTTCTTCGAAATCAGTTTCCGTTTCGCCGGGATAACCGGAGATTAGCGTTGTACGCAAGGCAATTCCGGGCACTTTTTCGCGAATGTCCGTGATGAGTTGTTCGGTCTTTTCACGCGTAATTCCGCGGCGCATGTGTTTCAGCATGGCATCGGAACCACTTTGAAGTGGCATGTCTAGGTAGTTGCAAATATTTTCACGCTCAGCCATCGTTTTTAAAATCTCCATCGGGAAACCTGCTGGATATGCGTATTGTAGGCGAATCCATTCGATGCCTTGAACGTCGGATAAACGTTCCAACAATTCTTTTAATTGTCGGCCTGATTTTCCTTCACCCTTCAAATCCAATCCGTAAAAAGTCAGATCTTGGGCAATAAGGATTAATTCTTTTGTTCCTTTTTTAGCTAATGATGTCGCTTCTTTGACTAATTCATCCATAGGACGCGACACGTGTCCGCCGCGCATTAATGGGATGGCGCAAAAACTACATGGGCGATCGCAGCCTTCTGCAATTTTCAAATAGGCATAGTGCGCTGGGGTGGTTAATAAACGCTCACCTACCAGCTCATGCTTATAATCAGCTTTTAATGCTTTCAATAAACGAGGTAATTCATTTGTCCCAAAGAACGAATCGACCATTGGAATTTCTTTTTCTAAATCATCTTTATACCGGTGTGATAAACAGCCTGTTACATACAATTTGTCGATTTTACCTGCTTCTTTGGCATCTGCATAGCGTAAAATGGTATCAATTGATTCTTGTTTGGCGGTATCGATAAATCCACATGTATTGACAACAACAATGTTTGCGGTATCTTTTTTGGCTTCATGTGTAACTTCAATGCCGTTGCCCTTTAACTGCGTAAATAAGACTTCGGAATCAACGAGATTCTTCGAACAACCGAGTGTTACGATGTTAATGGATGGCTTCGGACTTACTTTGGTTTTCATACGTTTATTGAATAAGCGTGCAATTTACAAATAAATTTGGAGGGTTTCTCTGGAATTATTGGGTCGAGGGATACAAGTATTGATTTCTTTTTTTAGTATTGCAATTCAAAAACTTATTTATTCACATGAAAAAAATGATATTAATTTGTGCTTGTATGGCATCGGGTTTGATGGCATTCGGGCAAGCAGTAAACACGCTTTCGCGTCAAGAAAAGAAAGCTGGGTTCAAATTATTGTTTGACGGAAAAACATTTGACGGTTGGCATACATACGGCAAACCCGGCAAAGTAGGTGCTTCTTGGACAATTATGGACGGTGTTATTGGCTTTGATTTAGCTAAAAAAGACGGCGGTGATTTAATTACGGATGCGGCTTATGTAAATTATGATTTCTCGGTGGATTGGAAAATTTCTCCAAACGGCAATAGTGGAATCATTTTCAATGTAACGGAAGATCCGATAAAATACCGTAGTACCTATAATACAGGCCCTGAAATGCAGGTTTTAGACGACGCTGGTCATCCAGATGGGAAAATCAACAAGCATAATTCGGGTGATTTGTATGATTTAATCAAATCATCTGTCAATGTTACTAAGCCTGTAGGTGAGTGGAATACGGCACGCATTGTGAACAATCGCGGTTTATTACAATTATATTTGAATGGATCAAAAGTAGTGGAAACACGTACGGATGATGCGAATTGGAAGGCGATGGTTGCGGGTTCCAAATTCAAAACAATGCCGGGTTTTGGTGTGAATATGCAAGGACGTATTGCTTTGCAGGATCACGGAAATCCAGTTTGGTACCGAAATATTAAGATTAAAGAATTATAAAGAAATAGGGGGCATAAGCCCCCTATTTTATTTTTACGCGAAGTAAGTTCATGTCGGAGGTGATGAATAAATACTTTCCATCTGCTCCACCAAAAGCCACATTGGAATTTCCATTTCCTGTTGCGATTCGGCCCAGTAATTTTCCGGATGAATTAATAATCAAAACGCCACCTGGACCCGTAGTCCAGACATTTCCTTTTGCGTCCACCTTCATGCCATCGTAGCCACCTCGTATACCTTGCTTAGCCAATTCTGATGCATCGAAAAATAAGTTACCTTCGCCTAAATTTCCTGCTTTATCCACTGGATAGGCATTAATGAGCGTCGGGCGTTCAGAGGTTCCCACATACAAAATGCTTTCATCAGGATTGAATGCCAGACCGTTCGGTCGGCCTAAGTTCTTGATCTGTAAACTGATTTCTCCTTTCGTATTGATTCGATATACGCCTTGATAATCAAGTTCTTTGGCAGGTTCTGGTTTTCCTCGGCCAGGTAATCCGTATGGGGGATCCGTAAAATAATAGTCGCCTGATTTCTTTTGTACGAGATCATTTGGGCTGTTTAGCTGCTTGCCTTCAAACAGATGCGCCAATGTTTTTTTCTGATCGGGACGCTTCAGGGGCATTTCGGCAATCCGACGATCCCCATGTTCACATGAGACCAAATTGCCTTTCAAGTTAATGATTAATCCATTTGCTCCGGGCTCTTCTGAGTAAACGCCTGTGCCTGTATAACCTGAAGGTTTCAAGAAAACCTCGAGTCCTTTGGCTTCTGTCCATTTGTGAATGGTATTTTCGGGTACATCTGTGAAGAGCAAATACCCTTCTTTTTTTACCCAAACGGGACCTTCCGACCAGGTAAATCCTTTAGCCACAATTTCTATTTTGGCTGTTGTGTCTATTAAGGCATCCAGTGCCGCGTCATAGCGGTGGATTTTCCCTATTGTTGGGTATTGTGCCATTGCGCTTAGTCCTAATGTCATGAGGCCTATGGTTCCTAATATTTTTTTCATGGTACAAAAAAAATGGGCCGAAGCCCATTTAATTAAAGATTACGTTTTTTGATTTCTTTGACTGCGAAATCAGCTGCCCGAGCGGTTAAGGCCATATAGGTCAGCGACGGATTGACACATGACGTTGAGGTCATACAAGCTCCATCCGTTACGAATACATTCTTTACGCCGTGCAATTGGTTATTTCCATTCAACACAGAAGTTTTTGGATCGCGGCCCATGCGTGCTGTTCCCATTTCGTGGATAGCCATACCTGGGTAAGAACCGTTGTCGAATGCGCGAACGTTTTTCAAGCCTGCGCTTTCCAACATTTCTTTGGCATCTTCCATCATATCCTTCCGCATCTTTTTCTCATTTTCTTTGAATTCAGCATCGAATACGACAAGTGGAATTCCCCACTTATCTTTATCTGTCGGATCCAAATACATTTTGTTATCGTGATACGGAAGTGTTTCTCCGAATCCGCCTAAGTTCATCACCCATGGGCCTGGTTTCGTCATCGCATCTTTGTAATCAGCGCCAAAACTCATGTCATTTGCACCGCGATTCCAACTAGCTCTTGATCCACTACCTTGGTATCCAAACCCACGTAAATAATCACGCTTGTCATTCCCGATATTCCGGTAGCGTGGAATGTAAATTCCATTCGCCCGTCGGCCTATGTAGTATTTATCTTCACCACCCTCCCAAGTTCCGGAAGCGCCAATTTTGAAATGGTGATCCATTAAATTGTGCCCTAACTCACCTGAATCATTGCCTAATCCATTTTGGAAACGGGATGATTTTGAGTTTAGTAACAAAGCGGTAGTTGCTACGGTAGATCCGCAAACAAAGATGATTTTTGCAAAATATTCACGTACGTCTTTGGTTACAGAATCGATTACACGAACGCCTGTCGCTTTTTGTTTTGCGTTGTCAAACAAGATCTCAGAAACGATAGAATCTGGGCGAAGTGTCAACAAGCCTGTTTTAGCTGCAGGAGGTAACGTACATGATTGCGAACTGAAATAGGCGCCGTAAGGACAACCTAGTCTACATTTATTACGATACTGGCACGCTGAGCGGCCAATTTTTAATTGAGCTTCTTTGGCTTCAGATAAGTTGGCCACCCGACCAATCGTCATGTTCCGACCAGGGAAATTCTTTTCAATGCGCTGGCGTACTTCTTTTTCTACGCAGTACATGTCCATTGGTTTCAAGAATTCAGAATCGGGTAATTGTGGTAATCCCAAAGCTTCACCTGAGATACCTACGTGTTTTTCTACGTATGAATACCAAGGTGCGATGTCTTTGTAGCGAATTGGCCAGTCAACCGCGATGCCGTCCTTTAGATTAGCTTCAAAGTCAATGTCAGATAAGCGGTAGGTTTGGCGACCCCACATGATGGATTTTCCTCCTACGATATCGGGACGGAACCAGTCGAATCGTTTAACTTCTTTGTAAAGGGCATCGGAGTCGTTCATCCAATATTTCTCGGTCATCTCGTTGTAGGGATAGTCGCGGGAAAGTTTTGGGTGAGACGCTTTTTGCTCATTGGTCAATAGACCATTGTATTTAAAATCCCATGGATCTTTATAGCTAGGCTCGTAGGCAGTAACGTGGTCGAATTTCTTTCCTTTTTCCAGGACAAGAACTCGCATACCTTTTTCGGTTAATTCTTTAGCGGCATAACCACCAGAAACACCAGATCCTATCACAATAGCGTCATAGGTCATGGCTTTGATTGCGTCAATATTCAGATTCATAGTGCCCACGTTTTTTGAGTTGGAGATAATGGCATGCAGCCGTCAAATTTGCCTGGAATCGAAAGGTAATCCAATGCTTTGGTTGCTCCGATTTCAGATGTAAAATAACCAGTGGTTGTCAATTCCTTAATCATGAAGAAGAAGGTCGGTTGGCCCTTTGCCGTTTTCCGTGCGGCATCGGATTCTAACATACATGTTGTTAGTGCGTCTTTACGCTGGGTAATGCTTGCTTCAGTAAAGCCCTTTCCGAAACGTGATTGACAATCGGCATCTAATTTTGCCAAACCAGTTGCAAATACTTTTTGGCTTGCTTCTGGGTAACAATCTTGCACGACACGCAATATGAATTTTTCCACGCCAGCCGCTTTAGCTCCTGGTGTATCGGTTGTAGGAATGATAATGTCGGCGATTTCAGCTACGAGTGATTCTTGTGTAGCATTGAATTGCACAAAGGTGGGATGCGATTTTTGTCCCTGAATACCAGCCAAAGCGGGGGCAGAAATCATGCCACCCATCAAGATGCTAAGCCGTTCAAGGGCTTTCCGTCTGTTTAAGTTCATAGTTAATTAAATTTTACGCTTCAAATATAGGATATTTTTTCACGTTGCCAAATAACTTATTGTTCCTTAGCTTTGCCAATCCTGTAAGGTTTGGCAAAGCTTCATCCCACAGACAAACGAAATTAAGCGTATGTTTCTTGTATCAGTAAACGCATTATCTCAACAAATCCAACAAGCAATTGTTTTTAAATATTCCGCTGCAGAGGCGAGGGCTATTGCACATGCGTATTTGAACATGAAGTGTGGTGTGAATACCTTGGAAATTCTGATGGATAAAGCGGTGGAGGAGCCGGCTGATTTTACGGCTGATTTAGCTCGTTTATCCGCCGGGGTACCCCTACAATACGTGACAGAGAAGGCTTATTTTTTCGACCGACTATTTTCCTTGAATTCCGCTACGCTGATTCCACGGCCGGAAACAGAGGAATTAGTGGGTCAGGTTTTAAAGCTAATAGGCAATAAAGAAAAACATATACTTGATATAGGAAGCGGATCTGGTTGCATCGCAATTACCCTAGCTTTAGAGGCGCCGCACGCGCAGGTGACAGCGTGGGATGTGGCATCCGAGGCGATTGAAAAAGGCCGAGAGAATGCGGAAGAATTAGGAGCGAATGTAATTTTTAAGCAACAGGATGTTTTTGCCTGGGAAAAAGAAGGCCAAATGTGGGATATCATCGTTTCAAATCCACCGTATGTATTGGAAAGTGAAAAAATTGATATGGAAGCACATGTGTTGGATCACGAACCCCACCTCGCTTTATTTGTCCCAGATGAAGATCCATTGAGATTTTATCGGGTTATTGGCGAAATGGCTCAGGCGCGTTTAACGCCTGGAGGACACCTTTGCTTTGAAATCAACCGGGCTTTTGGCGCACAAAATATTTCCTTAGCCGAAGCTCAAGGATTTGAAAATATTCAAGTAGTACAAGATTTTAATGGCAACGATCGCATGCTTATTGCGCAGCAATCGTCTCATTAATGCCAATCAAAAACGCGAAATCTTTCGCAATATCTTTGAAGCGTTTGTAACGTCCAGAGGCGCCACCGTGACCGGCCGACATATCACAGTCGAGCAATAAGATCGTGTTATCGGTTTTTAATTTACGCAGTTTCGCGACCCATTTGGCAGGTTCCCAATACTGTACTTGCGAATCGTGTAATCCCGTTGTGACAAATAAATGCGGATACGCTTGCTCCTTCACATTATCATAGGGCGAATACGATTTCATGTAATGGTAATGTTCCTCGTTTTTCGGATTCCCCCACTCTTCCCATTCGCCAGTCGTCAACGGTATCGTTTCATCCAACATCGTCGTGACCACATCCACAAATGGTACCGCCGCAATCACACCAGCAAATAATTCGGGTGCCATGTTGATAATTCCCCCCATCAGCATTCCTCCAGCTGAGCCACCTTGAGCGAATAATCGATTCGCATCAACCTTTCCGATGGAAACTAAATGTTTCCCACAATCAATGAAATCAGTGAACGTATTCATTTTACGCATCATTTTCCCGTCTTCATACCAGTGCCGTCCCATTTCCTGCCCGCCGCGAATGTGCGCGATAGCAAAAGCAAATCCACGATCCAACAATGACAAACGACTAGAAGAAAAATAAGGATCCATGCTGTAGCCATACGAACCATAGGCGTAGAGTAATAAAGGGCCATTTTGATAACCTTTTTTGTAGACCAACGAAATAGGCACTTTCGCACCATCCCGCGCCGTGGCCCAGAGGCGCTCCGACTGATATGCGTTCTTATCAAATTCCCCAAGTACCCGATCCTCCTTTAATAAAGTTGATTTATTAGAGTTTGTGTCGTATTCCAAAACTGAATTTGGACAAGTAAGTGACGTGTAATTATACCGAAGGGTATGACTCCGATAATGGGCATTTATTCCAATATTGACTTGAAAAACTTCCTCATCCATCCGAATGAATTCATTGGAATCCCCTTGAATCAATTGAATTTGCGAGAGGCCATTCGTTTTTACTTCTAAGGCAATCCACGCTGTCGTCGCATCAAAATCCTCTAGGAAAACATCGGGGCGATGGGCAACCACGGTTTGCCAATGCGACTTGTGGGTGGGCCCATCTACTGGGCAAGCCATTAATTGAAAATTGGTCGCCTCTTGAAAATTTGTTCGTATCAAAAAACGATCAGCTTGGTGTTCAATAAAGTATTCCAAGCCACGTTCGCCTGGCTGAAATACCTCGAAAGACCCCGTTGGGTTATCTGTCTTTAATATCCTGTATTCCGAATAAACGCCTTGTTGGCTCGACACACTAAAGATATATTCCTTCGACTTGCTCCGGCTCAGCCCCATGTAACATTCCTCGTTTTTTTCTTCATAAACGAGTACATCTAGCGAGGAATCGGCCCCTATTTGATGGCGGAGTACCTTGGAGGCCAGTAAAGTTTGTGGGTCGCGGAGCAGGTAGAAAAAGTACTGTGAATCTGCCGACCACGCATAGGATCCCCCTTCGGTATTTTCAATCTTGTCGGCGAGTAATTCACCCGTCTGCATATTTTTAAAGTAAACCGTGTAATTGCGCCGACTCACCGTATCGGTGGCATAAGCCAGAATTTGGTCATTATCGGATAATGCCAAACCGCCTACGGCGAAGTACGCTTCGTCTTTTCCGAGTTGGTTCCCATGCAAAAGTATTTCCTCTGGCGCATCGAGGCTGCTTTTTTTTCGACAATAAAGTGGGTATTCCCCACCGGTTTCGTAGCGGTGGTAGAACCAATCTTTGCCATTAAAATAAGGAACAGATTGCTCGTCGGCGACCATGCGCCCTTTCATTTCCTCAAATAACGCATTTTGTAATGCTTCTGTAGGCTTGAGTACGCTTTCAGTATACGCATTTTCTAGTGTCATGTAGTCGATGACTGCGGGATTTTCAGGATTATTTAGCCAAAAATAGGGGTCTTGTCGGCAGTCACCATGTATCGTTAATGCGTGTGGAATTTCAGTTGCTTGCGGAGGATTTGGTATATTTTTTAACATGTGCACAAGATAAAAATAAAATAATGGAGGGAAAAGGAACGTTTATCCTTGAAAAAGCATTTTGATGGAAAAATTCGTAGGGAAACTGTTTATATGCATATCTTTGCGGGTACAAAAAACCTTTAATTTTTAAAACGATGAATAAGAAAATTTGGATTGGTTTAGGCGTAATTGCTTTGGTGATTTTTTGGGGGATTGGATCGAGAAATAGCATGGCCACAAGTGATCAGGAAGTAAAGGCTTCTTGGGCGAATGTACAGAGTGCGTATCAAAGACGTTCGGATTTGATTCCTAATTTGGTTAAAACGGTACAGGGAGTAGCTAATTTTGAAAAGTCGACATTGACTGCGGTTATTCAAGCGCGTGCATCGGCTACACAAATGAAATTGGATGCGAAAGATTTGAGTCCAGAAAATTTACAAAAATACCAAGCGGCTCAAAGTAGTTTGAGTGGAGCATTATCCCGACTTTTGGTTGTGACAGAAAATTATCCACAATTGCGTGCGACAGAAAATTTCTCTGAATTGCAAGCACAATTGGAGGGTACTGAAAACCGTATCAAAGAAGAGCGTGATCGCTTTAATACGTCGGTGAAAAACTACAATTCCATCATAGTAACTTTCCCAAGCAATTTAATTGCTTCGTTCTCTGGTTTTGCTGAGAAGGGATTTTTCCAAGCGGAGGCAGGTTCTGAAAAAGCACCTGAGGTTAATTTCGACGAGAAGAAATAAGATGCAGTTAAGCGCAGCACACGAAGCGGAAATTATTCAAGCGATTCAGGAGGCCGAAAAAAAGACTTCTGGAGAGATTCGTGTGCATGTGGAAAGTCATTGCGAAGGGCACCCGATCGAGCGATCGAAGGTGCTCTTTTTTCAATTAGGCATGCACCAGACTGATTTGCAGAATGGTGTTTTGGTGTATTTAGCTGTTAAAGATCGGAAGTTCTCAATCATAGGAGATAAAGGAATTGATGCAAACGTTCCTGTCGAATTTTGGGAAACCATTCGGGATGAGATGCGTCCTTTATTAGCTAAAAACGAGTATGGTTCAGGTCTTGCTTTAGGCGTTCGCCGAATCGGAGAGGCTTTAGCTGTTTATTTTCCGTACCAACGGGAAGATGTGAATGAATTGTCGGATGAGCTTTCGTATGGGGAATAGAGTTTGGTTATTTATTGGCTTGATATTAATTAACCTGCAGGTTTTCGGACAGGATATCCCTGCCAAACCCAATGGTTACGTATTAGACCAGGCTGGTTTAATGAAGTCGGATGAGGTTCAGCAATTAGAACAAAAGCTACGTGGTTATGCGGATACTACTTCCACACAATTTGCGATTGTATTGGTCCCCACAATAGGCAATTCAGATCCCTACGATTACGCGATTGCGATTGGTAAAACGTGGGGAGTTGGCCAAAAAGAAAAGAATAATGGTGTTGTGATTTTGGTCTCCATGGACAATCGGAAGATTCGGATTGTGACGGGACGTGGAATTGAGGATGTTTTGCCAGATGCAACGTGTAAACGAATCATTAATCGAATTTTGAAGCCCTATTTTAAACGGGGTGATTATTACGGTGGGCTGGATGTGGCGACGACCGAGATGATGCAACGCGCCTCTGGACAATTTCAGTCTGAGGGCACTACTGATCCAGAAGGAATTCCGGTTGTTGTTATCATTGTACTTGTTTTTGTAGTTCTTTCTTTAATTAAGGCGTATCGTAACCGCAATGGTGGTTCTGGTCCTGGCTCACATGGAGGTGGAATGTTTTTCCCTCCTGTTTTCTTTGGAGGAGGGGGCTTTGATCGGGGAGGTTCTTCGGGCGGCGGCGGATTTGATTTTGGCGGATTTGGAGGCGGAGATTTCGGTGGTGGCGGAGCCGGTGGGGATTTTTAAATAATGACTATCTTTGTGCAAAATTAAAAGCAGTTGAAAGATATTATTCAAGCCAATCTTCAGGAAGCCCAACAAGTTTTAGATCAGTTTTTTAGTAATCCGGCTAAAATTCAATCCATCGAAAATGCAGCAAAATGTTTAGTTGGCGCACTCCAACAAGGCAAAAAAATCATTGCCTGTGGAAATGGTGGAAGCCATTGTGATGCCATGCATTTCGCGGAAGAGTTGTCGGGCCGTTACCGGGAAAACCGACCAGCTTTAGCTGCCATGGCGATTTCGGACCCATCGCATATTTCCTGTGTAAGTAATGATTTCGGGTATAATTACGTGTTCTCTCGGTTTATTGAGGGCTTGGGAAATGCAAGTGATGTGTTGTTTGGACTATCAACCAGCGGTAATTCTGCAAACATCATTGAAGCTGTAAAAGCTGCGCAAGCCAAAGGCATGGCTGTCGTTTTACTAACGGGAAAAGATGGCGGACAGTTGGCCTCCTGCGAAAACGTCTTCGAAGTGCGCGTGGACCACTTTGGTTATGCGGATCGTATTCAAGAAATTCATATTAAAGTGATTCATATTCTGATTCAGTTGATTGAAAAGGAAATGGGTTTTTAGAGGTGAGAGTTAAGAGGTTAGAGATAATAATATACATAACATGACTGGTGACTAGCGACTAGTGACTGAAAGTCTTAAAAAAAACATTTTGACATTTAAAGAACTTGGCTTAGCCGAACGATTATTAGAAGGTATTGATTCTATGGGCTACAAAACGGCAACGCCGGTTCAGGAGCAGGTGATGAAGCCAATTTTAGCTGGGCAAGATGTCCTAGCTTCGGCTCAGACAGGTACAGGAAAGACAGCTGCTTTTTTATTGCCAATCATCCATAAAATCTTAACTGAAGATCATTCAGATGCGCATATCAATGCATTGATTATTGTACCAACTCGGGAACTTGCCGTGCAGATTGCTGGGAATATGGAAGGTTTGGGTTACTTCACGAATGTTAGTTGCATGCCAGTTTATGGCGGCGGCGATGGAAACTCATTTACGACAGAAAAAAATGCGTTGACGTCTGGAGTGGACCTCGTGGTTTGTACGCCGGGCCGCATGATTGCCCATTTAAATATGGGGTATGTCGATTTGTCTCATGTAAAGTATTTGGTACTTGATGAGGCCGACCGGATGTTGGACATGGGCTTTCACGATGACCTAATGAAAATTACAGGACATTTACCCAAGGTGCGTCAAAATCTCTTGTTTTCAGCGACCATGCCGCCAAAAATGCGCGACCTCGCACGTAAGTTGATGCAAAATCCCGTCGAAGTAAATATCGCTGTTTCGAAACCCCCAGAGGCCATTGTTCAAGAAGCCTTTGTGGTATATGAAAATCAAAAAAGTCCTTTGGTGAAACATTTGTTGAAGCGCCAAGATTATACCCGCGTGATTGTTTTCTGTTCACGGAAACAGAATGTAAAATCGTTGACGGCCGACCTAAAGCGTGCACGGTTCTCGGTAGAGGAAATTCATTCGGATTTGGAGCAAGATGTACGTGAGCAAGTATTGCAAGATTTCAGGAATAAGAAGACCAAGATTTTGGTGGCAACGGATATATTGAGCCGGGGTATTGATATTGATGAAATAGAATTAGTCGTGAATTATGATGTACCAAACGACGGGGAAGATTACATTCACCGAATTGGTCGAACAGCCCGCGCGCAGACAAAAGGTACTGCCTACACATTAATTACAGAAGCTGAGCAACGGAAATTCGCCGCTATTGAACGCTTATTGGAAAAAGAGGTAACCAAATCACCGGTTCCAGAAGAATTTGGCCCTGTTCCAGATTATTCCCCAGAGACAAAAAAGCCTGCTTTTTCAGGTGGAGGTTTCAACAAAGGAGGAAAGAAAAAACCGTGGCGAAAAAAGGACTAATATTCTCCGCCTTCTTCATCACTGCCAACAAGCGATTCTACTAATCGACCAAAAATCGATTTAATTGATGGTGGTTTTTGCTTCGTCGAATTACCATTAACTGTGCTATACTCCGTCTGAGAACTTGTCTCAGGCGCTGAATCATCTGAATTTTCTAGTTGGTCAAAATAAACTTGTACAAGACCTACCGACGTAGCGTAAGATGGGTCCTTGATTTCGTCTGAGGCGGTGGCATTAGGTATGCCGACGCGCGTCTCAAGCTCCGTCACTTTTTGGAATAATTCATCAATATAGGGTAAGGTTGCACCGCCGCCACAAAGGACGATACCACCACGCAATGCAGTTATATTCGTTGTTTTTTGAATTTCAGCAACAATAATTGCTGCCAATTCCTTCATGCGCTCCTCAATAATTATCGCCAAATTCCGAACGGATATAGGCGTCGGTTTCCGTCCCGCCATGCCTGGAATCATGACAACTTCATTGATCTCAATTAATTTTTGTAAGGCTGAACCGAAATTAACCTTGAGAGCTTCTGCGTGCTCTAAGGTCACATCAAGAGCCACTTTGATATCTTCAGTTATGCGATCTCCACCCCAGTTTAAAACGGTAGCGTGCTTTAATCGCTTATTTTGAAAAATACTTATTTCAGTCGTTCCACTGCCGATATCCACTAATACAACACCTTGCTGCTTTTCCTCTGCACTTAAAACGGAACTAGAACTTGCCAACGGACTAAAATATAAATTACCCCCTTTAATGTGATCAGACTCAGCAGATGCTAAGGTTTTTCGGAATAAATCGAATTTATCTTGACGTGCGGTAATCACCATAAAATCACCTTGCAGTCGTGCGCCCACTTGGCCAATAGGATCCAAAGTTTCAGGCAAAGAACCCACGACAAAACCGATCGGTAACGTGTGTAATACACACGGATTCTTCTCCGAAATCGATTTTTTTGCCTCCTCCGTAATCTCTAAAATCTCCTTTACAGTTACCGGATCAGATGTATTTTTACGCTGTTTCGTAATCGTATAAGGACTTACATTGATATGACTGCCAGACAAGTTGGATGAGAAATAATACTCTTTAGTCTTCCCGGGAAGTGCTACCGCGATTTGATTAATTGCCTCAGATATAGCGGCCGAAGTTTTATTGATATTGACGATTTCACCATGTAAAATAAAGCCTGTCGTAGAAGCTTTTCCTGTCGCAACAATCTCTAATAAACCTTGTGCATTTTGCTTGCCTGCTACAGCCTTTATAAATGAACTACCAATATCGAGTCCAATGATCAAATCGTTCCGCATAAAATATAATGTATTGTAGAATGAACACGCCCACTAAATGGCGATTTAGCTTTGAAATTACCTAAAATGACTAATAATCACAAATTACCTGATTCTTATATTTTAGATGTACCCATGAGTAGGTATCCCAACCTTTATTTGGGATGATTTTCTTATAAAATAAAGCTAGCTTTTTGAATTTGGTCTCGATGTGTATCGGCAAACCGAAGTCGATATATGTTTTCCCCATGGTCGGCACCATGATAATACCGCCATCTTCGGCAACAATAACTTGTGCGATTTGAGCTTTCCAAAATTCATCTTGATGTATGAATTCAAAAAAAGGTAAAAGTGTTTTTCCGCGTTCGTCACGTAGGTCGCGCCGACTATCCTTAAAGAATGGGCCAGATACAACCAAAATTCGCGGAGTGAACAAATCACTCGTAGCGATTAGTCGGCCTTCTTGCGTCACATACTGATCTCGCAAATTCGAAGCACCCGTTGTAAAACGCAAAATGCGGGCAATAGGGCTATATTCTTTTACTGAAATAATTATTTTTCCACTAAAATCATGATGCGCTTCACACGATTTTACGAGCGGGATCCGCTTTACGCGTTGCTCTATTTGATGCAACGATATCTCATTCAATGGCTTATTTAGGAAATAATCGCTTCCCTGATTTGTGACCATCAAGTTAATGTCTTGCTTGCCTAACAGGGGTTTTTCGTTTTCTGAGTCTAGCTTGACTACAATTCCAGTACAGGTAATTTCATTATAACTAACCTCCTCATAGATGACAGCGGCTATCGCTAATCCCATGAGTATGACAATACTCAGGAGCTTTTTTAAACGCTGTATTTTAAAATTTGTGGAGGGACTCATGCTACGAAGTTAAGGCCAATTTACAATCATTCAAAAGTAAGTCGATATCTCCTGCTCCCATCGTGATTAATAATCGCGGTTTTTCTGATTGCATGCGCTGAATGAAGTCTTCTTTGCCAATGACACACTTTTTTTCCATTGGGATTTTACTCAAAAGCAATTCAGATGTAATTCCGGGAATTGGCAATTCGCGTGCTGGATAGATATCCAACAAAAATATTTCATCAGCAATCGCCAAGCTCGTACCAAAATCTTCTAAAAAATCACGTGTCCTTGAAAAAAGATGTGGCTGGAAAACAGCAACAATTTTTTCATCTGGATATAAGGCTTTGACTGAAGTTAGACAAGCACTAATTTCCGTGGGATGATGCGCATAATCATCAATCATTACATGCTCTTCCGTTTCCACATGGTATTCAAAGCGGCGCTTCACACCTTTAAACGACGCAATTCCTGCTTTTATATCTGCAGGACCCACGCCGTGATGCATGGCTAAGGCACTTGCTGCCAACGTATTTTCTATGTTGTGAAAGCCAGGAATGCGCATTGGAATATCCGTTATTTGACCACCTGGGTAAAGCATGTCAAACACCATGCGGTGGTTTTCAATACGAATATTTGTCGCTTGATAATCCCCTTGATTAATGCCAAAGGTGTAATCTTTTTCATCAGAAACGAGTGTCAAACCTGATTTTTGGATAAAGAATCCACCAGGTTTGATTTGGTCGACAAATAATTGGAACGATTCTAGTACCTGTTCAGCCGCACCATAAATGTCTAAATGATCTGCATCTGTCGATGTTACGACCGCAGCCGTAGGATGCAATGTCAAAAATGAGCGATCATATTCGTCCGCTTCTACCACGCAAACCATGTTTTCACGTCCTTGATTTGGAATGAAGTTTGTTCCATAATTTTGGGTAATTCCACCTAGAAATGCCGTTACATTTTGCTTCGCATGAACCAATAAGTGGGTCAATAACGATGAGGTAGTGGTTTTTCCATGCGTACCAGCGACAGCAAGCGTTGGCATTTGTTCCGTGATCCAACCCAAAATTTGGGAACGTTTCCATAAGGGGATGTTGGCGGCCAACAAATAATTCTTTTCAATGTGGTTGGCTGGGATTGCCGGAGTATAAATAAATAAACATGAATCAGGTTCAGTTAGGCAGATTGCGGGGATAAGGTCCACAGAATCTTCATAGTGAATAATCATTCCTTCGCTTGCCAGCGTGCGTGTCAGTTGACTTTCGGTTTTATCATAGCCAGCAACGGGATAGCCATTGTGCAAGAACCAGCGGGCGATGGCCGACATCCCGATACCTCCGATGCCTAGAAAGTAGACTTGTTTTAAGTCGGCCATGGAAACGTTTATGCGCATGCGTTCATTTCGTTTAAGATGGCTTGGGCGATTTCTTTGGCTGCGTATGGTTTACCCATGGCTAAGCTTTGAAGCCCCAGTTCCGTTAATACTTTTGTATTTTTCAATGTCTTTAATGCGGTAGGAACCAAATCAGTTTGTGCGTCTTTATCTATGACTAAGCGGGCAGCCCCATTATTCACCAGGCTTTTTGCATTTTCAGTTTGATGATCTTCGGAAGCATTTGGGAAAGGAACCAAAATACTCGGTTTCCCTGCCAAACAAATTTCAGAAACACTAAGCGCCCCAGCCCGGGAAACCACTAAGTCGGCCATCGCATACGCTAAAGCCATCTCATAAATAAATGCCGAAACATAGCTTTTGAGTCCTTTAGTTGCTACTGAGGCCTTTTTTGCCTCATTTTCGAACGACACCCCCGTTTGCCAGATTAGTTGGACATCTGCTTCCGCTACATCCGCTAATCCTTGCTGGATGGCCAGATTGATGCTTCGTGCGCCTTGACTTCCGCCGATGACCAGGATCGTTTTTTTGTTCGGATCTAGTCCAAAAAACGAGGCTCCTTTTTCTTTTTTCCCAGTCAGGTCAATAAGGTCTTTGCGGACTGGATTTCCAGATAGTGTCATTTTATCTTTTCCGAAGAATTTTTCCATACCGGGGTAGGCGACAAAAATATGTTTGGCTTTGCTGCTTAGTGCTTTATTAGTGATGCCAGCGAACGAATTTTGTTCTTGAATGTAAAAGGGAATTCCTTTGATCCAAGCGGCAATTAACATGGGTCCAGAGGCATAACCGCCTACACCGATGGCCACATCTGGTTTGAATTCGGCAATAATTTGAAAGGCTTTACGCAAGCTTTGAATCAGCTTAAAGGGAAACAATAGGTTTTTAGCCATGTGCTGGCGGTTGATTCCAACGATAGGCAATCCTTGAATATTGAATCCAGCTTTGGGAACTTTTTCCATTTCCATTTTGCCTTCGGCACCCACGAATAGAAATTCGAGAGAGGGGTCTTGGTCTTTAAGTGCCGTTGCGATGGCGATCGCAGGATATATATGTCCACCGGTTCCGCCTCCAGAAATGATGATTCGTTTGATTCCCACTAAATAACGGATTTAAGGTCTTTTGTTTCCATTTCCTTGTCGCGGCTGATGGATAAAATTAAGCCAATACTAATGGCAGTAAATAAAAGTGACGTGCCTCCCGCAGAAATCATGGGCATCGGTTGGCCCGTTACCGGTCCAGCACCTACGGCCACAAGCATATTAATGAAGGCTTGAATCACAATGGAAAATGTCAAACCAGCTGATAGTAGACCACCTAGGGGTTTACCGCTATAGCGAATAACGGAGGAGCCTCGCCACATAAACCACAAGAATAGGAGTGGAATGGCCAAGCCCATAATGAGCCCATATTCCTCTAAAATAATGGCGTAAACGAAATCCGATTCTGCTTGAGATAAGATGAATCTGTATTGACTATTTCCGGGGCCTTTAGGAATAAGCGCGCCCGTTGCGATGGCGTACCAGCTTCGTTTTAGTTGGTAGTTTTCATCTTTATCCTCTAGGTTTTTAAGGCCATTTGTGTTAGATAATGTTCTTTGTGCGTACGTTGCCAAACGTGCTTTTACGGTGGCAGCGCGCTGTCCGATACCGAGTGTAACAACGGAGCCTGCGATAAATCCGACGATGCCCATGATAAGGAATATGGATTTAAAGGGTACGCGGCCAAAGATCATAAGAACAATACTGGTTAAGAAAATCAGGATTGCCGTAGAGAAATTGGATAGCATAACCAAAAAGCAAGTGATGCCTATTTGGATTAAAATAACGGTGATTACGCCGATGTTATAGGAACTTTGATCAGCCTGTCGGGTTGAAAATATCTTAGCTAAACTCATGGTTAAGCAAAGTTTAGCCATGTCTGAGGGCATAAAACTGATAAATCCGAGGTCGATCCATCGGCTCGCGCCACCTTTGTTTTCGCCGAAAAAGAAGGCAATTAGGATAAGAATCCAAGAGAAAATCAGGAAGATATTACTGTACTTAGCGACTTTCAAATAGTTTTGGCGCGATATCCAGGACATTAGGGCAAAGGAACCAGCTAATAAAAATATTGATTTCCCAATGTTTAAAATGGGGACCATAGGGCCGCCCATGAACATTTTTCCTTTGGCAGAAAATTGAATGAGTAGTCCAAAAATATTGAGCAAAAAAACGATGAACCAAATTTGGTAGTCGCCTGCTAAACGGGTTTTGATAAAATTGGTTATTCTAGCTTCCATGAGTTAATCGGTTAACGGTCGCCTTAAATTGATCCCCGCGGTCTTCGTAATTTTTAAATAAATCAAAACTAGCGCAGGCAGGAGAGAGGAGTACGATATCGCCTGATTCGCCCCATTGCATACTCGTTGACACGGCAGTTTCCAACGAATCTGTCGACATGATCTGAGGTACTCGGTCGCCAAAATGGGCCATTAATTTAGCATTATCTGTCCCAAGGCAAATCATGCCTTTTACTTTTGACTTGATTAAATCGTTTAGGACGTCATATTCGTTGCCTTTATCTACACCGCCAATGATCAGAATTAAATTCTTTTGAAAGGAGTTTAGTGCATAGAATACAGCGTCCACATTGGTGGCTTTCGAGTCATTGATGAATTGAATTCCATGCCAGTTCCCGCAAGGTTCTAATCTATGTGGTGCATTTTGAAACGATCCTAGATTTGCTTGAATGTCCGACCAAGCTACGCCAGCTTCGGTAGCTGCTAAAACGGCAGCGGCCATGTTGATGGCATTATGTGGTCCTTGAATCGGGGCAGTGGCTCGTTCAATCTGGCCAAACGCAAACTGAATCGCATCATCCGTGATATTTGCTGCGCCAGACGATTTATCAAAATGAATGACCCGCTGGTGCGCTATTGCTGCAGGAATTAATTCCTTGTGTTGTTGAATCACTGCGTCGTCTCCCCAATAGATACACGCGGTCTGCGAGTTCGCATTTTGGAAGATTCTAAATTTGGAGTGAATGTAATTTTCGAATTTATAGTCGTAGCGATCGAGGTGATCGGGCGTGATGTTTATGAGTACGGCCACATCCGGTTTAAAATCAAAGCAGCGATCTAATTGAAAGCTGGATATTTCGAGCACGTAATAATCGAATATATCCTCCATGACTTGTTTAGCAAAGCTTTGTCCGATATTACCTGCTAATCCTACGTTGAATCCGGCCTCTTTGAGCAGGTGGTAGGTGAGTAGAGTAGTCGTAGTTTTACCATTGCTTCCGGTGATGGCGATCAATTTTGCTTTTGTGTAACGCGCGGCGAATTCAATTTCAGAAACGAGGGGTATTCCTTGTTTCTTGATTGTTTGTACGAGTTCGCTTTTTTCGGGTATTCCCGGGCTGATGATAATTTCGTCCGCTTTTAAAATTTCGGATACGGTATGCTTTTCAGATTCGAAAGGAATGGCTTGACTGCGTAATTGATCTTGGTAATGTTCTTTTAGTTTTCCTTGGTCGGAAAGAAAAACGCTAAAGCCTTTTGATTGGGCTAGTAATGCCGCGCCAACGCCACTTTCTCCTCCTCCCAAAATGACTATATGGCTCATGCGCGCTGATTTTGACTAAACGTAATTTGGTTACAATTTAGAAAATGTATGTCATTTTTTCAAACGAGATTTGCGGCATCTGATTGATTTTTTACACAAAAAAAAGACCAGCATTTAGGCTGGTCTTTTGATTTTATCATTGGCTGAATTATACCAAAGCGATACGTTTGAATGACGCGATCGTAAGACCTTTTTGCGTTGATTCTACGTATTGACGGATCGTAATAGATGAGTCTTTCACGAACTGTTGGTTCAATAAAGTTTGTTCTTTGTAGAACTTCTCTAATTTACCTACAGCGATTTTCTCCAACATAGCTTCTGGCTTTCCTTCTTGACGTGCTTGATCTTTTCCAATCTCGATTTCGCGTTCGATTGTTTCAGCATCAACGCCGTCTTTGTCTAAAGCAACTGGCTTCATAGCCGTGATTTGCATCGCGATATCTTTACCTACTTCTTGAACATCGGCACCTTGAACGTTTTCGAATGCTACTAGAACACCAATTTTGTTGTTGGAGTGAATGTAAGAAACTACTTTCTCAGCTGAGATATTTTCGTAAGCTGCTAACGTGATTTTTTCACCAATTTTACCAGTTAGGTCGATGATATGTCCTTCTACAGAACGGCCATCAGCTAAAGGCTCAGCTAATAAATCATGTGCAGATGGAGCGTGAGATTTCACAGCAGCATCTAAGATATTTTTAGCTAAATCGTTGAATGCATCTACTTTAGAAACTGGCTCAGTTTCACATGCAAGGGCGATTAATTTACCGTTTGAATGGTCAACGTTCATCGCGATTAAAACAACACCTTCATTCGTTTGATTGTCGGCACGTTTCGCTGCTACTTTTTGACCTGCTTTACGTAGGATGTCTACGGCTGCTTCAAAGTCGCCATCGGCTTCTGTCAAAGCTTTCTTGCAATCCATCATTCCGGCGCCAGTCATTTGGCGTAATTTATTAACGTCTGCGGCTGTAATTGACATAATTGGAATATTAGTTATTCTTGTTCTGCTTCTTTTTCATATTTGGCAGCTACCTTAGCTGCTTCTTGTGCATCTGCGTCTAATAAACGTTTTGCTTCTTCCTCTTCTGCGATGCGTGCGTCGTCTTTATCTTGCTTACGCTCAGATAAACCTTCTTCAATCGCTTGGCTGATGGATTTTACGATCACTGCGATCGATTTGTACGCATCATCATTCGCTGGGATAGGGTAGTCTACTAATTCAGGATTAGAGTTTGTATCACACATAGCGAAAACTGGGATACCCAATTTCTTTGCTTCCGATACAGCGATGTGCTCACGCTTCACGTCAATCACGAACAATGCCGCTGGTAGACGTGTCAATTCGGTGATACCACCTAACACACGCTTCAATTTTTCCTCTTCACGCGTCATCATTAAACGCTCGCGTTTCGCAAGAGTTTTCACGATAACTTCGTCTTTTAACATCTTGTCGATGCTTGACATTTTCTTGATTGACTTACGTACAGTCGCGAAGTTTGTCAACATACCACCTAACCAACGGTCAGTTACGTATGGCATCTTTAATTTATCTGCCTCTGTTGTTACGATTTCTTGCGCTTGTTTCTTCGTCGCAACGAACATGATCTTACGACCAGAACGTACGATAGCACGCATTGCTGCAGATGCTTCTTCAAGGCTAGAAATAGTTTTGTTAAGATCAATGATGTGGATACCATTTTTCTCCATAAAGATGTATGGAGCCATTTTTGGATCCCACTTACGTGTCAAGTGACCGAAGTGAACGCCTGCGTCAAGCAAGTCGTTGTAGCTTAATTGTGCCATTTTGGTTGTTTAAGAATGTGAAAAATAAAAATGTGGAAAAGGCATCGGCAACAGACAAGCCTTTCCCACGAACCCTTTTTAACGCTTAGAGAATTGGAATCTCTTACGAGCTTTCGCACGTCCTGGTTTCTTACGCTCAACCATACGAGGGTCACGCGTTAAGAATCCTTCTTTTTTCAAAGGAGAACGTAATTCAGCATCTTGCGTTTGAAGTGCACGTGAAATCGCCATACGAAGCGCTTCAGCCTGACCTTTGATACCACCGCCATCAATTTTGGCTGTAATGTCAAAAGAACCGACCGTGTTCGTTAAAGCGAACGGTTGGTTTACCACAATCTGAAGAATCTCAGAAGGGAAGTAATCCGTTAATGTCCGGCCATTAATTTTGATTTGGCCTTTACCTGGTGTCATCGAAATACGCGCTACTGCCGTCTTTCTTCTACCGATTTTACTTGTTATTTCTGCCATTTTAAATGTCCGTTAAAACTTGATTTCTTTAGGTTGCTGTGCTGCATGTGGATGCGCTGATCCTGCGTACACAAATAAGTTGTTAAACAAAGAACGTCCTAAACGATTCTTAGGTAACATACCTTTTACGGCTGCTTCGACAACACCTCGTGGGTTTTTAACTAAAACCTCGCGTGGCGTAGCAAAACGCTGACCACCTGGATACCCCGTGTGACGGATGTAAACCTTGTCAGTCATTTTCTTACCTGTCAAACGAATTTTCTCCGCATTGATGACAATTACTTGATCACCACAATCTACGTGAGGCGTATACGAAGCCTTGTGCTTACCACGAATGATTTTCGCGATTTCTGAGCAAAGACGACCTAAAATTTGGTTTTCTGCATCTACTACCACCCAGTCCTTTTGAACCGTAGCTTTATTGGCAGAGATCGTTTTGTAACTTAAAGTATCCACTAGTATTAATGTTTAACTGTTGAATCATTTCCACCAAGACCACGGAATTTGCCTTAAGGATTTGATTATGACCTATTTTATCTTTCAAACGGGCATTCAATCGAAAAATGGGAGTGCAAATTTAGAAATTCAAGAACTAATATCCAAGCCTGATTCTAAATTATTTGTGAATAAAAAAAGGAGACCGAGGCCTCCTTCTTCAAAAGTGCTTTTAAACACTAGATACCACTCATATCGAAGGTATCCATGAATGCCGTCGTGAACTTACCTGATTGAAAACCAGGGTCATCCATCAGCTTAATATGGAATGGAATTGTTGTTTTTACACCTTCGATTACAAATTCTTGTAAAGCACGCTTCATACGAAGCAAAACTTCTTCCCGACTTTGACCACTCACGATCACTTTCGCAATCATGGAGTCGTAGTTGGGTGGAATGGTGTAGCCTGAATATACGTGCGAGTCTATACGTACCCCATGACCACCAGGAAGATGTAAATTCGTGATTTTACCTGGAGAAGGGCGGAATCCATTGGCTGGATCTTCCGCATTAATCCGGCACTCTAAGGCATATAATTTCGGGAAGTAATTTTGTCCTGAAATCGGAATCCCAGCAGCTACTTTAATTTGCTCCTTTATCAAATCGAAATCGGTTACTTCTTCCGTAATTGGGTGCTCCACTTGGATACGGGTATTCATTTCCATGAAGTAGAAATCACCGTTTTTATCTACCAAAAATTCAATTGTTCCTGCGCCTTCATAGCCGATTGCGCTTGCACCTGCGATGGCCGCATTTCCCATTTTAGTACGCAACTCATCTGTAAGTGCAGGAGAGGGTGTTTCTTCACATAATTTTTGATGACGTCGTTGGATCGAACAATCACGCTCAGAAAGGTGACATACTTTTCCAAATTTATCACCTACCACCTGAATTTCGATGTGGCGTGGCTCTTCCACGAATTTCTCCATGTACATGCCGTCGTTACCAAATGCCGCTGCTGCTTCCATTTTGGCATCGTCCCATAATTTACGAAACTCTGATTCTTCGCGAATAATACGCATTCCACGACCACCACCACCGGCTGTGGCCTTAATGATGACTGGGTAAACAATTGTTTTCGCTAATTCAATGGCTTCTTCAACGGTGTCCAATAAGCCATCTGAACCAGGAATGACTGGTACACCCGCTTTCTTCATCGTATTCTTAGCCGTGGCTTTGTCGCCCATTTGGTTGATCATTTCCGCGGATGCGCCGATAAACTTGATGCTATGCTCGGAACAAATGCGCGAAAACTCCGCATTTTCAGATAGGAAACCATAGCCTGGGTGAATGGCATCTGCGCCAGTCACTTCAGCCGCAGAAATTAAGGCTGGAATGCTGAGGTACGAATCCCGACTTGGCGGAGGTCCGATACACACGGCCTCGTCGGCAAAACGAACATGTAAACTTTCCCGGTCAGCAGTTGAAAAAACAGCAACTGTCTTGATGCCCATTTCTTTGCAGGTACGAATGATGCGTAACGCGATCTCTCCTCGATTTGCAATGAGTATTTTTTTAAACATATAATTTGATTTGTCTGTGTGCATACTTAATCCAAACGGGGTATGCGGCAGGCTCATAATTAAGCTTTTTCTACTACGAATAATGGTTGGTCAAACTCCACTGGGCTTGCATTTTCCACTAAAATTTGAACGATTTTTCCAGAAATCTCTGAATCAATTTCATTGAATAATTTCATCGCTTCAATCATGCACAAGGTTTTTCCGGGTGCGATTTCTGTGCCAACTTCCACAAAATTATCTTTATCTGGACCAGCTGCGCGGTAGAATGTGCCGATCATTGGGGATTTGACTGTAAAAAGGTTGTCGGCAACCGGTGCTGCCACCGGAGCTACTGGTGCTGCCGCCGCCGGTGCTGCAGCTATTGGAGCGGGAGCAGCAGCAACTGTTACTACAGGTGCAACCGCGCTATTTTTTTTCACTGAAACTTTTAAACCCTCGGTTTCAATGCTCACTTCCGCTAAGGGAGATTTTGCGATGTAATCTAACAATCGTTGTATTTCTTTCGTATCCATTTCGGTTTGTTAATAGGTGACCGTTTTTACTTTGACAAATGTATATAAAATTATTTGACGCGCTCCGCGTATGAATAAGTTCTTGTATCTACTTTGATTAATTCATCTTGCTCAATAAAGATAGGAACCGTAATTGTTGCCCCTGTCTCCACTGTAGCTGGTTTTTTAGGCGAGTTCGCCGTATCTCCGCGTACGCCTGGTTCCGTATACGTAACTTTCAATTCAACAAATGGAGGTAATTCGCATGAAAGTGCGGAATCATTTTCCGTATTAATCAAAATCTCCACTTCTTGACCCTCTTTCATCAAATCGGCCATGACGCACAGATTTTCATTCAGGAGGATTTGCTCAAAAGACTCTTGGTCCATAAAGTTATAGCCGTATTCGTCTTTGTAAATAAATTGGAATTTTCTGCGTTCAACGCGCACTGGATAGATAGCCACACCTGAATTAAAGGTGTTATCTAATACTTTTCCAGAGCTCAATGAGCGTAATTTTGTCCGAACAAATGCCGGACCTTTTCCTGGTTTCACATGAAGAAATTCAATGATCGAAAACAAATCGTCATTGTATTTGATCACCATGCCATTTTTAATATCTGCTGTAGTTGCCATTGTGTTTTGTTGATTATTTTGGATCGTATGCCCACGTTATGTAAGCGGAACCCCACGTAAAGCCGCCACCAAAGGCCGCCAAAATTAATTTATCTCCTTTTTTTAATTGACTTTCATAATCCCATAAACATAATGGAATCGTCGCCGCAGTCGTGTTGCCATATTTTTGGATATTCAACATGACCTTCTCCTCACCGATGCCCATCCGGCTCGCCGTTGCATCAATAATACGTTTGTTGGCCTGATGTGGCACCAAAAACCGAATGTCATCGCCCACTAAGTCATTGCGCTCCATAATCTCCGCGGAAACATTCGCCATGCGGGTCACCGCAAATTTATAAACTGCTTGTCCTTCCTGACGGATGTAATGTAGTTTTTGCTCAACAGTTTCATGCGTTGGAGGGTAAGCGCTACCGCCACCTTTTTGCATTAAACTTTCACAGCCTTCACCATCAGATTTCAAGATGAAGTCTTGAACGCCTAAACCTTCTGTATTGGGCTCCAATAGCACTGCGGCTGCACCATCACCAAAAAGAATGCACGTGGTGCGGTCTGTGTAATCGACGATGGCCGACATTTTATCTGCGCCAACGACAATGACCTTTTTGTAACGGCCGGCCTCGATGAATGCCGAGCCAACGGCTAATGCATTTAAGAATCCAGAACATGCTGCTGCTAAATCGAAAGATGCTGTTTCGCGGATACCTACCGACTTACAAATCATGTTGGATGCAGAGGGGAATAGGTAATCGGGCGTTACCGTTGCGCAAATCAATAAATCAATTTGATCAGGAGTTGAATTCGTTTTACGAAGTAATTCTTCTACCGCTTTGGCTCCCATGACAGAAGTCCCTTGTCCTTCACCTTTTAAGATGCGACGCTCTTTAATTCCTGTGCGGGAGGTAATCCACTCGTCATTTGTATCTACTAACTTTTCTAACTCTTCATTCGTTAGCACATAATCAGGGACGTATCCGGCTACTCCCGTTATGGCTGCGCTTATTTTATTTGACATATCGTATTAGTTGTTTTCGACGGCTGCCTTAATTTTTTGGCAAACATTCGATTTTACTATGTTTTGGCATAATTTAATCATGTTCATAATGGCCTTTGGACTTGAAGCCCCATGGGCAATAATAACATTTCCATTGATGCCAATAATAGGGCTTCCTCCGTAATTCTCGTAATTAGTACGATCCACAAATTCGTTCATCATGCCTTCTTCTTTCATGATGTTGTAAATGGATTCACCCATTTTGAGGACAATATTACCGGTAAAACCATCCGTGACAATCACATCTGCTTTCCCGCGGAAAATATCTTTCCCTTCTAAATTACCAACAAAATTTAATTTTTCGTTTGCCTTCAGTAAAGCATAGGTCGCTTGCGTCAACGTGGAACCTTTTTGCTCTTCCTCGCCTATATTCAATAATCCGACGCGTGGACTTTCAATTCCGCGTGTGGCCGCTGCGTAAGCTGAACCTAATACCGCCCACTGAGCGAGCATTTCAGGTTTGCAGTCGGCATTCGCCCCAATATCCAACATCACCGAATGTGTGCCATCCGTCTGTGGGATAAATCCGGCAATAGCAGGACGCTGAATTCCTTCGATTGTTTTGACAGAGAATAAGGAGCCTACCATCATGGCACCCGTATTTCCAGCGGATGCGAAAATATCGGCTTTGCCCTCCTTTAAAAGCGCAAACCCAATTCCGATGCTGGAATTGGGTTTTTGCGTTAATGCTCGAGTGGGATGTTCTCCCATTTCAATTACTTCTTCCGCATGGATCACGCGAATTTGACTACCCGTATAACCTCGTTCAGTCAGTAATGTATTAATTGTATCGGCTGGGCCAACCGCAAGAATAATTTCTTCCGGGGCTAAATTTGAAATCGCTAAAAGAATCCCATCAACTATTGTTTCGGGGGCATAATCCCCGCCCATTACGTCGATTGCTATGTTCATTTACTAGGTGTTTAAATACTAAATCTAAGGACAAAAATAGTATTAATTTTAGTCAATAAATAGTATTTTAACGGGACTTTTTGGCAAAACTCAAAAAAAACTGATTTTTTTGACCCAAGTAAAATTAACGTGCAGAATATCCCTCTACAATCATTTTACCTTTGTAATATAAATTTCCCTCATGCACGTGTGCACGGTGATACAGGTGAGTTTCGCCTGTTTGTGGGTCTACGCCTAAATGCTTAGGAGTTCCGAAATCATGCGCTCTTCTCGTATCACGACGCGTAGTAGAGATTTTTCGTTTAGGATGTGCCATCGTATTTGTTAATTAATTTTATTTTAAATCTTTTAATTTTTGAAGCGCAGCCCAGCGTGGGTCTGTTGCTTCTTCTGCCGACTTCGTTTGATTTGCATCCGCACGATCTGTCGTGTAAATAAATTCATCTCTTTCAGTATCCGTTCCTTCTACTAAAAAACGCGGATGCAATTTCTTCATAGGAACCTCTAACGCAATAAAATCAAATATATCTTGCGATAAGTTTAATTTGGGCTCTTTGCGGTCCAACAAAAATAAATTGTCCCCCATGTCCTCACTGTGGTCTGAATACTTAAAAATAAGTTTCTCATTCACCGCAAGTGCATGATCAAAGAGCTCCAGCGATCGGTCACAAGTCAATTCTATTGAACCCGTAATCTGTAACTGAACTTGAATCATTAAGGCCGACTTCGTTAAGTCAACCGTCACATTAAATGTGCCTTTCTCTACCCAATCCTGCTCAAAAGCTGCAAAAAATGTATCATTCCCGCTAAAAGTGTATTGATACGCTTTATCTTCTAATGAAATGATGGGTATCTGGTACGCTTCTAATACTTTCATGACACGGCTTGTGCTAAAAAAAGGAATGCAAAATTAGGTAAATTTTCGGAAACAGCAAGTAGGACGCTTACCTTTTTCATAAAATCTTCCGACCTTTGAACTTGTGACCCAGTCGAAAAAATCTTTATGGACGTTTAGTTTAGCCTTTGTGGCTTTCGAATGCCTTTGTATTGGTGTTTTGCTATCATCTACGCGGCTTGAGCAAATGACTTGGGTGAATTCGCATCATGCACTTTGGGCGGATTATATATTTCGTTTTCTTACGTCACTCGCTGAAGTTTTCTTGCCGATTGCCCTAGCCGTATATTTATACCAAAAGAAACGTTCTTTTTTTGTTCCGTTTTTGACTTCCTATGCCGTTTCTACGCTTATTATTCAAGGTATTAAGCATCTAATTTTCCCGAATGCCTTGCGGCCAATTGCCTATTTTGCTAAGCTACATATATCTTGGGATCTAGTTCCAGGGGTGGATGTACACACGCACAATAGCTTTCCCTCGGGACATACTTCCGCCGCTTGGTTTATGTTTTTTTGGTTTGCTTTATTGGGTAAATCGCGTCTTTGGGGCCTATTTATGGCACTTATAGCCATAGGTGTCGCGTATTCACGGCTATACCTGATGCAGCATTTTCCGATTGATGTCACATTCGGTGCGGGGATTGGTTTTTTAAGTTCTGCACTTGTGTATTATTTTATGCTGTATAAATCAAATGAGAATGATGTCAAACGTAATGCGTAAACCCTATTTAATGTGGTCGATTATTGGGGTACTCGTGTTTATTCCTTTCTTAGGGGTGTCGCATTTATTTGATTGGGACGAAATTAATTTTGCGGAATCAGCGCGTGAGATGTTGGTCAGCGGAGATTACCTCAGCGTCCAAATTAACTTTCAGCCGTTTTGGGAAAAGCCACCCTTGTTCATGTGGCTTCAGGTGTTGAGTTTTCAGTTTTTTGGCACATTTACGGAATCGGCATGGACGTCCATGGAATTTGCTGCTCGCTTTCCAAATGCATTAATTGGCATCGCAACCTTATTAGTCATTTATCGAATCGGGTCGAAGCATGTGTCCGAACGCATGGGTCACCTTTGGGCATTTTCCTACCTGGCTGCTATCACGCCACACGTTTATGCAAGTTCGGGTATCATTGATCCGCTATTTAATCTCTTTATTTTTTTAGGCGTTTATTTGATAAGTCAGTTTTACGCGAATCCCAGTTCCTTGCGACCTGCTTTGTGGGCCGGTATCTGCATCGGATTAGGTATGTTGACCAAAGGCCCGGTGGCACTTTTACTGTGGGGTTTAACGATTTTTGTTTTTTCTTTGATTCAACGGGCTGAGGTTTTTGCCAATTTCAAGCGATTGTTTTCCGGGGTGGTATTGGCCGCAATACTGGCAATTTTCCTTTTTGTCACGTGGTACGCCTTGATTGTTTGGCATTTCGGATGGGGAATTTTGGTTGACTTTTTTGCCTATCAAATACGCTTGTTGACGACAGGTGATGCCGGGCATGGCCAACCGTTTTATTATCATTTTTTTGTTTTACTCTTGGGTTGTTTTCCTATTTCGATTTGGGCGGGTCCGCGGTTATTTTCGCGAAATCAACCAGCTAGTTTAAGTCAGTGGATGCAAGTTCTGTTTTGGGTTGTGTTGATTTTGTTCAGCTTAGTCAAGACTAAAATTGTGCATTATTCGAGTATGTGCTGGTTGCCATTAACTTATTTCTCTGCGCTCGTTTTGCATGATTGGTCCACGGGAAATTGGACATGGAAGCGCGGATATACGATTTTTCTAACCAGTATTGGGGTAATTTTGGCCATTATTTTAACGCTTGTTCCGTGGATCGGGATGCATGCTGGCACTTACAGTGTATACATCAAAGATGTTTTTGTCCAGGGTAATTTACAAGCTCCTGTTTATTGGGAGGGCTGGGAAGTTGTAATTGGCATGGTTTTGGGGCTTGTGGTGTTAGTTACGGTTTGGCAAAAACAAATATTGTTTAAGCATATCATGCGCTTGATGGGCGCTGGAGTAATTGTAATTATGGCTTACATGGCCATAGTCGTTCCCAAAATTGAGGGATATACCCAGGCAACACCGCTGGATTTTTACATTTCGCATGTAGGTCAAAAAGTCTACATCGAGCCCGTTGGCTTCAAATCTTTTGCGCACCTATTGTATTTTCAAAAGCAGGCGTATAGTCCGTCGGGTGAGGAGTTAATGAAACAATCCTCGACAGATCGTCCCACCTATTTGGTGATGAAGACGAATGCCGAGGATCGCTATAAGTACCATCCCAACTTGATTTTGATCAAAGAAGAGAATGGTTTTTTATTCTATAAGCACAAATAGGCTTATTTAAGTTCAGAGGGCGTAAAGAAGAAAGCTCCTTCGATTGCTGCATTTGCGTCCGAATCAGATCCATGAATCGCGTTTGATCCTATTGAGCGGGCAAATTGCTTACGAATTGTGCCTTCTGCCGCTTTGGCTGGGTCTGTTGCTCCGATTAGTATTCGAAACTCTTCTATGGCATTTTCTTTTTCCAAGACCATGGGAATGATTGGATTGGAAGACATGTGCTCACAAAGCTCACCGTAAAATGGGCGCTCTTGATGAACTTCATAAAATTTTCCTGCTTCTTCCATGCTCAGGTGCACTTTTTTCATCGCGACGATTCTAAATCCCGCGGCTTCAATTTGTTCAATGATAGGTCCCGTAAATCCATCTACAATGGCATCGGGTTTAATCATGGTAAAAGTTCTGTTTGTTGGCATCTCGTTTTTATTACTTTTCAACAAATTTATCTTTAACTTTGCGAACGCCCAAATCATAAGCACTTTATCCAACTTTATGTCATCAATTTCTGCACTACGTGCTGCCTTAGTTCCGGGCCAACAAGTTATTATTACGACGCATTTCAATCCTGATTCTGATGCTATTGGTTCTACATTAGCCTGGCAGAAGTATTTGATTAAGAAGGGTTTAGATGCAATTGTTGTTGTTCCCTCTGGGTTGTCGGCTAATCTTTTATGGATGCCTGGCGCTGCTGACATACTTGATTTTGAAAATATTATTCACAAGGTTCAAATTGATGGATTGATTCAATCGGCGGATTGGATTTTTTGCCTTGATTTCTCGGGCATGCAGCGTTTGCATGGTTTGGCTAAATGGGTCGAAGCGGCACGTTGCCAGAAGGTGGTTATTGATCATCACTTGGATCCGGAGGACTTTGCCGATTATTATTACCATCGGACGATTGCGGCGTCTACCTGTGAGTTGATTTTTGATTTGATTCAAGAATGGGGCGATGAAGCTTTAATTGATATGGATATGGGGTCATGCTTGTATTCTGGAATTATGACGGATACGGGATCATTCCGACATCCAAATACGACAGCACATGTGCACGAAGTTGTTGCGGCGTTGATTAAAATAGGAGTGAATACAAACGCGGTTCATCGCAAGGTATTTGATTCGGCGAGTTTGCAACGGTTGCGATTTATGGGTCATGTGCTGGCAAACCGCTTGGAATATTTACCTGATTATCATTTAGCCTTTATGTGGATTACGGAGGAAGATCAAAAACAATTTCATTCGCAACCTGGTGACACGGAAGGCATTGTGAATTATGGCTTACAGTTGGCCGGAGCAATTTGGTCTATTTGTATGATTCAGCGTCCAGATGGTGTAAAGCTATCTTTTCGGTCGATTGAGCCTTTTGCAGTGAACCAATTTGCCGCTACTTATTTTGAGGGTGGTGGACATAAAAATGCGTCTGGCGGACGATTTTCTTCTGGCGGTTTGACAGAAGCGAAGGAAAAATTGCTAGAAGTGTTACCTTTGTACCTTTCTGAAATTAATCGAGTTAAAAATTTATAAAAATAAACAACGAAATCATGCGTAAAATCTTAGGAGTCCTATTTTCTGCTACTGTTTTAATGACAGCTTGTACCAAGGATAAAGTAGAAGTAATTGAAGGAGTAAAAATTCAAATCCACAGTCATGACAACAATGCAAAAAAGTTGAAAGATGGGGATATCATTACGTTTGATTTGGTGATCAAAAATGGCGCTGATTCTGTTTTGCAGGATACGCGTAAGGATGGCCAACCAGGAAAAGGGATGGTTCAGGCACCGCAAGCTGCTCCAGGAGCATTTAAGGGTACATTCGAAAATGGACTTCGTTTATTATCTATTGGGGATTCGGCCACAATTTTGGTTCCGATCGATAGCTTGGCGAAAACAGTACAAGCTCCTTTGCCTCCATTCTTGAAGCCGGGGACTGATTTAAAGTATACGGTAAAGATTTTGAAAGTTCAATCAAAGGCTGAATTTGAAAAAGAAATGGCTGGCCAAGCAGAGAAAGCGAAAGCAGATGCTGCTAAATTACTTGCCAAACAACCTGCTATGATTGATGCATATATTGCTAAATCAGGTAAGAAATTCACAAAAACGGCTTCAGGATTGCTTGCAAGTATTGAAAAACCAGGTCAAGGTGCATCGCCTAAAATGGGAGAATCATGGATGGTTAACTACCGTGGCACATTTTTAGATGGAAAAGAATTTGATAAGGGTTCTAATACAGAAATGCCTTTAGGTCAGATGATCCCAGGTTTTAACGAAGCGTTAACTTTATTAAAGGCAGGCGGAAAAGGAGTTTTTGTTATTCCTTCTCAAATGGCCTACGGTGATCAAGGACGTGGTCCAATCCCAGCTAATTCAGTTTTAGTATTTGAGGTTGAGGTATTGAGCAAAAAATAATTTGTAAAGGGGGGATTTGTTCCCCCTTTATTTTGGTTGATACGAAAGAGACGTTTTTTTCGTTTAGAGAACATTATGATAGGTAGTATTCAAAAAGGGTTTTGGGCAATTCTTGCCGTTTGGACGATGAGTTCGTGTTTGTCCAATGTGGAATTAGCAGATGAAGTAAAGGCCAAAGAAAATCAGGCCCAAATTTTAGCTTTTTTTGCGAAACAAAATCAATCTCCTATTGCGATTGAAAATGGCGCTTATTACGCGCTGACTAAAACAAATTCCACAGGCGAACTTGCCTCCAAGGCAGATACGCTTCAAATGCACTATGAGCTTTCGAATTTGTTAACAGGTCAGATTATTGAAAGTCCAAAGGATCCTTTGGTGTACCAATTTGGGTATTTGAATCCCATTTTTGGTCGTTTGATGTCCTATCTAAAGGATGGAGAAGAGGCTGTTATGGGCTTACCGGGTACATCACAATCTTTTGATGGGCTTCCTGCATTTACGCCTGTGAAGGTGGTTATCAAGAATTATTCTGTTCGCAGTCAAAATGATCGTATCGAAGAATATATTGCGGCAAAGAAATACACAGTTAAGGAAAGAACGGCTGATGGCTTACGCTACATTAGTTTGACTCCTGGAACAGGTGACGTTCCTGCGTCCGGGAAAGTAGTTAAATTGAAGTATACAGGCCGTTTATTAAATGGAGTTGCATTTGATGGAAATATGGCGCGTACGGATAGCTTCTCTGTGACGATAGGTAGTTCGCAGACGGTTAAAGGCTTTTCAGCAGGTGTTGCCAAGATGCGTCTTGGCGAGCGAGCTGTTCTCGTTTTCCCGTCTTCTCTTGGATATGGTGAAAAAGGATCGAGTACGACCATTCCTGGCTTTACACCTTTAGTTTTTGAAATTTACGTTGCCAAAATTCAATAAAGTAGATGAAATATATTTTTGGTTTAGTATGTATCTGTTCCGTTTTATTTAGTAGCTGTACGCTCGAAACGCCAGAAGACCCTTCGAATAAGAATGAGGTTGAGATTCAAGATTACATCAAGCTCAAGAATTTAACCTTGACGAAGTCATTACAGACAGGATTGTACTATCAAACTCCTAGTCCGAGTGATAAAGTAAAACCTAAAATTGTAGGAGAGCTAGTTACTTTTCATTACAAAATGAGCTTGTTGGATGGTAAAATAATCGATTCCACTTCCCGAACTAAAAACATTAATCGATCACTTGTTTGGGGTGTCAATACATCTCAATCGCTATTTAGTTTGCCTTTAAGTTTGCTCAATGAAGGGGAAAGTGGTTTGTTTTTAATCCCGTCGGCATTGGCTTTTGGGAGTTCCCAATTGGGTGATGTACCTGCTTTTTCGGTCATTGTTCTGGAGTTAACCATTGATGCTATTCGAGATGAGGCGGCTCAAATTGCCTTGATTCAAAAAACATACAACATTGAAAACCCGGAAAAAACAAGTTCGGGGTTGTTGTTTAAGAAATTAGTAACCAATCCAACAGGCGCTGCTGTATCAGCTGATGCACCTGTTTTAGTAAATTACACGGGTCGTTTGTCTTATAGTTATGTTCATTCAGATGTATCAGGTGCATTTGTTTACAACCCTATTTTTGGGTCGGGGACGTTAGGAACCCCAACGGTCCCTTTTGTCTTGAGTCAAAATAATTTGATTCCTGGATTTACAGAGGCATTGAAAAAGATGCGTGCTGGGGAGAAAGCAGCTGTTATAATTCCATATTCATTGGGTTATGGTACAGCAGGCAACTCTGCGATACCAGGCTATTCTACATTGTATTTTGAAATTTCGGTTATTGCGCCTTAGGGATAATGAAACCAATTATTTATTTAGCGACACAAAACAGGCATAAAATAGATGAAATCAAGGATCTCCTAGGAGATCTTTTTGATTTTCGGACGGTTTTTGATTTAGGCTTAGCTGTAGAGATTCCGGAGACGGGAAAAACCTTAACTGAAAACTCGAGGCAAAAAGCACAATATATTGCGCAAAATTTTGGAGGAATTACGTGTTTGGCGGATGATTCAGGATTGGAAGTGGAGGCCTTAGGAGGAGCTCCGGGTGTTTATTCTGCACGCTATGCAGGTGAGCATAAAAGTGATTCGGCGAATATGGCGAAGTTGATGCATGCATTAGCTGGCTCTGTTAATCGTCAGGCACGGTTTGTGACAATTTTGACATTGCATCATCAGGGTAAATTTTATGTATTTGAAGGCGAGATACAAGGACATATTGAAGCGGAGCAACGGGGATCTAATGGATTTGGATATGACCCTATTTTTGTTCCAGAAGGTCTAACGAAAACCTTCGCAGAGTTGAGTTTGGCCGAAAAAAATCAAATAGCACATCGTGCTCATGCCCTTCGGAAATTCAAAAAATTTGTTTTGGATGACCAGATTTTTGAGGGACATTGATCAAATTGAAATTTAGTAAATATAACTACAGGATGATTTTGTGTCGCAATAGCCGTTGGCTAGTGTTTATTTTTCTACTCCTCGCTTCCCATGTAAAGGCTCAATTTGTCTACAAGGGATTAGTAACGGATGCAGATTCGGGAGATCCAATTCCCTTTGCGTCTGTAGGAATCAAGGGGGTGAATAGCGGAGGTACAACTAATTTTCAAGGGGTTTATTCCTTTCAATCTAACGTAGCTGCTGATTCTTTGTTTGTCTCGATGGTGGGGTATACCCGACGGGTCAAATCAGTCTCCCAATCTCCCGGTATACATGAAGTAGATTTTCAAGTAAATCCCAGTTCATCTAATTTAACAGAGGTAAAAGTGTATTCAGGGGAGAACCCTGCTTTTCGTATTTTACGCGCTGTTCAGGCACAAAAATTCCGCAATGATCGCGTCCAACTCTCAGCCTATGAATATGATTCATATGCGAAAATGGAGTTGGATGTGGATAACATTTCCGAAAAGTTCAAAGGGAAAAAAGTGATGCAAGCTATTGCTTCGTCAATTAAAAAATTTGAGCAGCAGGCCGGAGAAGATGGTAAGTTGGTGATTCCCACCTACATCACGGAAACTGTCAGTAAATTTTATTATCTCGAATCGCCTCGTCGCCGCAGAGAGCATATTAAAAAAACAAACATCAAAGGAGTGGGTATGGGCGATGGGGGACTTATTTCCCAACTTGTTGGCGGAAATTTGGTGACGAATTATAATTTTTATCAAAACTTCATTAGCTTTTTTGGTAAGGATTTTGCTAGCCCGATTGGGGAACAATGGAGGCAAACGTATCAGTATTTTTTGCTAGACACGGTACAAGTAGAAGGAAGGGTATGTTATCAAATTGAATTTGAACCCAAAAACCCCGCAGATTTAACGTACATTGGTCAAATGTGGATTGATACAACGCACTTTGCTTTAACGCAAATTGACGCCACCGTGGGGAAAGCGGCCAACCTTAATTTTATTGAAAAAGTAAAGATTTCGCAAGAGCTTGAGCAAACATCTGATGGCGTATGGTTGCCAGCGCGGACACGTTTTTTGATTGATCTAGAGGAAATTTCGAAGGGCTCGGCGGGGATGTTGTTGAAGATGTATATCTCCAACAAAGATTTTGTGATCAATAAGCCGCATCCGTTAAATTTTTATGATCGAACATCTGAGGTGGCGGAGGATGCGCGCGATGCTGATCCAGCATACTGGAAAAATGCGCGTCATGAGTCGCTAAGCCGACAAGACTTAGTTGCTTTTTCGATGATTGATTCGGTGAAGTCGGTGCCCGCCGTGCGAACCTACGTGGAGATTGCTGATGTCGTACTGGGTGGTTATCGTAAATTTAATGATATGGATGTGGGACCCTACATTTCAGGTTTGGCGATTAATCAAGTTGAGGGGGCTCGGGTGCGCTTGGGTTTTCGGACAAATGCGCTATTTGATTCAAGTTGGATTTTTAGAGGGCACGCCAGTTTTGGTACCAAGGATTTGATTCCCAAATATTCAGGGGAGGTGAATTATTTATTCTCCAAAAGTAAATGGACGGTGGCTGGAATCAAGCATAGTTATGAATTAGAGCGTGTTGGATTAACCCCGGATCTGATTGGAGACAATAAATTATTTTATGCATTTACGCGTTGGGGTTCATTTTCAGGGGCATTTTTTAGGAGAGACTCGGAAGCATTTTTTTCCACTGAATTTATTCGAGGTTTTCGGTTAACTGGCTCCATGAACATGCGTTCCTTTGATCCCTTATTCCGTTTTCAATACCGACTCCAACCCGAGTTAGGAATGGAATCGCCCGTGCAGGATTATTATAATGATACATTTTTTACACTAGAGGCACGTTTTGCTAAAAATGAAACCTTTATTTTAAATGGGAATGAGAAAGTCACGCTGGCTACCCGCCGCATCCCGGTGCTTACATTTCGGTATCAGCAAGGCTTTAGGGGCTTATTAGGTGGCGATTTCAACTATCAGCGATTTACAATTAAAGCATACCAAACGTTTAGATTCGGGAAATACGGTCGATCAGATTATACGCTATTGGCCGGATATACCCCTTCCAATCTTCCTGCGCCGCTCTTATTTCCACATTTGGGGAATGAGACATTTATGTTTGTTCGGAGTGCGTTTTCCACCATGAACTATTTTGAATTTGTTAGTGACCGCTTCGCATCGTTGCAATACAATCACAACTTTGAAGGTTTATTTTTCAATAGGATACCCCTCATTAAAAAATTAAAATGGAGGTTTATTGCGAGCGCAAACGTGCTGTATGGTAGCCAGCGAACGTCAAATCGAGAGCTCATGAAAGAGGTTAATCGGCCTATGGACTCGCGCTACCTGGATCGCTATGATTTTGATTCCTTGGATCCTAAAAAGGCTTTTGTTGAAGTGGGTTATGGAATCGATAATATTTTTAAACTTTTTAGGTTGCAAGCATTTCATCGTTTGAGTTATTTGGATCATGGAAATCCGGAGCTTTTTCGTTTGATGGGGTCTATAAATTTTCACTTTTAGTATATTATAAAGACCAAAATTTAAACTTTTCAAGAACTTTTTTCAACTTCTTGATTTTGGCAGATTAGCAACCTATATTTGAATTGACGCTAAATAGCGATTTTATTGCCGATTTATGATTTTAATTATTACCGGTCTTTCTTTATTGAGTTATTTACTAGGATCTATTC
>NZ_JBILJM010000009.1:0-86911 GCF_044377215.1 Aquirufa sp. | reverse complement strand
AATGGGCAAGATCAATTTGATTGATTGGAAATTTGATTTGAATAATCGCTATAATATTTGGTCAGGGATCATTGGCGGTTTCTTTTTGCAACTCTCCTATTTCGGAACGGACCAAAGCCAAGTGGGCCGTTACCTTTCTGGACAATCTGCTACACAAAGTAGAAAAGGCCTGTTGCTGAATGGCTTTCTGAAAATCCCGATGCAATTCTTCATTTTACTTGTGGGTATTTTTGTCTTCATCTTTTACCAGTTTCATGAGCCACCGATGTTTTTCAATAAAAATACGGAGGCGGTTTGGGTGAAGCAGGCAGATGCGAAGCAAATCAATCAAGCGAAAACGGCTTTATTTGAAGCCAAGAAAAAGGCCGAATTAGCATTAGTCAATGCCATCGACCACAACCCGACTGCGGTAGCGCCCTTGAAAAACGAGATTAATTCCTTGCATGAGCGTCAATTGAAACTACGCGAAGAAGCAGTTTCCTCGATGGAGAAGTCGGCCGTTTCCTTTGAACCCAATGACACCAATTACATTTTCTTAACCTACATCATTGATCATTTGCCCATCGGGATCATTGGATTTTTGATTGCGATGATTTTGTTATCGTCTATGGGATCGATGGCATCCGCATTTGGTTCATTGACCTCGACTAGTATGGTTGACGTGTATCAGCGATTTGTCAATCCCGAGGCAAGCAACAAGCATTATTGGTGGGCATCGAAAATAACGACTTTAGGCTGGGGAATTTTGTGTTTAATTGTGGCTCATTTTGCGACCAATATGGGTAGTTTGATTGAAGTGGTGAACATTCTTGGTTCGTGGTTTTATGGAACGATACTGGGTATATTCTTATGTGCCTTTTATTTACCGGCAACCGAAGGCAAACATGTATTCTGGTCGGCATTGCTCGCCGAAATCATTGTCATCGTCGCGTGGTATTATGAGTTAATGGCCTTCTTATGGTTAAATGTACTCGGCTGCTTATTGGTCATGATTTTTTCTATTATTTTGCAACAAATAGACCGATTGCGGGCGCATGCTGTTTAATTCATTTTCCTTTCTTGTCTTCCTTCCCATCGTGTATGCGCTGTTTTGGGGTGTGCATTATGCCAAAGGCATCGAGCAAAAACTCAAATGGCAACATGCCATTTTATTGATCGCCAGCTATTTTTTCTATGCCTATTGGAATATTTGGTTTCTCGTGCTGCTCATTTTTTCGACCAGTTTAGATTTTTATTCAGGCCAAAAAGTCGCCAACAAATCGAGCCGTTTGGGCAAAAAAACATGGTTTTGGCTTAGTATAGGCGTTAATTTTGCGCTACTCGGATTTTTTAAATACTACAATTTTCTCGTTTCTAGCTTGGCCGATTTAGCTCAGTCGATTGATTGGAGTTGGGAACCCACGCTTTTGTTGATCACGTTACCTGTGGGTATTTCCTTTTATACCTTTCACGGACTGTCCTATGTCATAGATATTTACAAGGAACGAATCAAACCCGAAAAAGACATGCTGGTCTACGGTTTATTCGTCTGCTTCTTTCCTTTATTAGTGGCAGGACCGATCGAGCGAGCCAATCACCTGATTCCACAATTGAAGGAGGAAAAGAAGTTTAATCGAGCGCAGAGTATCTTCGGATTGCAACAGATGTTGTGGGGATTTTTTAAGAAAATTGTGATTGCGGATAATTGTGCGGTGTATGTGAATCAGATATTTGGCCAACAAGAATCCCTGAATTCCGCTAGTTTAATAGTAGGAGCCGTTTTGTTTTCCTTCCAAATTTACGGTGACTTTTCGGGCTATTCAGATATTGCATTAGGCACCGCGCGTCTGTTTGGTATTGAGTTACTGAACAATTTCAACTTTCCATATTTTGCTAAAAACGTGGCTGAATTCTGGAAGCGTTGGCATATCTCATTAACCTCATGGTTCCGAGACTATTTATATATCCCGTTGGGTGGCAACCGCGTCTCGAAATTGCGCCGGGTCGGCAATACCTTAACGGTATTTTTAGTCAGTGGTTTGTGGCATGGAGCCAGCTGGACCTATGTTTTTTGGGGATTCTTGAATGGCTTATTTTTAGTGCCTCAAGCAGTGAGCAAGCGATTTATGTGGGTGTCTCAGTCGAAACTCGTTTCCGGATTACGGATACTAATCACGTTCAGTATCGTGACCATATTCTGGGTGTTTTTTAGAGCCAAAAGCATCTCGGAGGCATTCGCGTATTTGGCGGGGATGGTCCAACACGGCGGCTGGATACCTGATATTTCAGGTAGAAAAAATCTGGTGATTTTGAGTGTTCTGATTGTAGGATTTATGGGGATCGAGTGGTTAGGCCGACATACCCTTAGTCCGTTGGTTCGAATCAATGCCATCAGAAACCGCTGGGTTAAATGGACATTTTATTACAGCTTGATGGTATTAATCTTATATTTCTACCGCGGGAATGACCAGTTTATTTACTTTCAATTCTAAAGACAATGAAACACTTCTTACGTGATTTAATGGTGTTTTTAGGTGTTTTTGCCCTACTTTTCCACGCTTACCCCGAGTTCCAATATTGGACCAAAAGGTATCAAACGGATGTGGCAGGTACGGAAGTGTATGAAGTACTTGCGGCGAGCAAATCCAAACTTAAAAAGAGAAAGTTGGTGATCGGCGATAGCGTTGCCAAACAAGTCCTGGATTCATTGGCGAATGATTCAGCCTTAGTATCACTCGCGTCCAATCAGGCTATTTCGATGGCGGGACAATATGTGATTGCTGTTCAGGCGCTGGCAGCAAATCCATCCGTGGACACCTTAGTATTAATCTATCATCCGTTCAGTTTTCAAAATAATTTAGCGAGCCCATTGAGCTTTCATTATTTTGTGAAGCCTTTTTATACGGAAGAAAATATGCCTTTGTTTAGTAAGCTGGTGAAGCATCAGGTTGAGGCAATTCCCTTTTATTTCTTGGCACGATACCGACCGGTATTAACAAGCAATTGGTCACCATCTTTCGAGGGGGTATCGGACGAAAATAGGCTATTTTCTTCTATTTCGAGGGAATATGTGTTGCAATTGCAACAATTATGCACCCAAAAAGGGGCAGTATTACAGATTATATCTCCGCCGATTAATGAGGTTTTCAAGGCGCAGGTTATGGCTTCGCGTACCCAATTTAAAGGGATCCCTGGCTATATTGATTCATGGTATTTCTATGCGTCCGCTAATTTCCTGTCGGATCAAATCCACATAAAGCAATTTGATTTTTTAAAAGATAGTCCATGGAAAATGACTGGACTGATTCGCTAATTTTAATGAGAACTTAATTGGGATTACAGGTTTTTCATCGAATGACCGTTGTTTTTGCATCGAATCAATAACCGCTAAGCCCTTCGTTATTTTACCAAAAACCACATATTGCTTATAGAATCGAGCGGCTTGCTCCGTATTCGTAACGATGAAAAATTCTGTGGGCGAAGATGCTTTTTGTGGATTTCCCTCATCATAGCGAGCCATAGCAATTGCGCCTCGGTCAGGGGTTAAATGATCTGGATATTCAGCAGGAACTAGATAGGCCAAACGATCCATAAATTCTCCACCACCTTGCATTCCTATTTCATAGACGTTCCGATAAAAATAGCGGTCCGTGAAATAGCCCATCTTTACGAGACGAACAAAATTAATGCGGTGCAGCGGAGTTTCGTTCGCTAAGGTTATTTCAAAATTCCCTAGACGGGTTTCCCCTAGAATTTTAGTTTCAGGAAATTGCGAGGATTGCGCACGTAAATCCTTTTCCACTTGAGTGGGATCAACGTTGTAATTAGGCTTACAAGCAACTACAAAAAATAACAAAAATATGAACCGCATACCTAGCTTTGGCAAACCTTGGAGGATTGCCAAAGCTATAGGGAATTTGGGACAAAAAAAAGGGAGCCGAGGCTCCCTTTAAAATTTATCAACTACTAGATTATGCGGTCTTCACTTTCTTACCAAAGAAATATAAAGCGGCAAATGCAACAATCAAGATAGCTGGGAAAAGCAACATATTTGATAAAGTTGATTGCCCTGCAGCTAGATCAGCGACGTCGCCAACCAACCCTTTACTTACCGCAGCTGCTTTGTTATCATCTATCCAACTACCAATGATTGGTTGAAACATAGAAGAAGAAAACATACCAATACCTCCTAAAATGGAAAGCCCTAAAGCTCCTGTTTGTGGCATTGTTTCGGCTACATAACCAAGCATGTTTGGCCAGAAATAACAGATTCCCAATGCGTAAATAAACGCAGCGAAATATAAAGTTGAACCAGACATTGTACTCATTAAATATAATCCTGCTAATGCGAATATCGCTGAAACCAATAACACACCCATTGTGTTAATTTTAGCAATAATTGGACCTGCAAAATAACGACCTACAGCCATCAAGCCTGTTACTAAAGCGAGAATTAACATCGGACTAGCACCTGCTTTGGACAAAATCGGCCCCACCCATTGTTGTGGTCCAAATTCTGAAATAGCCGTTAATGCCATACATGCCGCCATAAACAAATACAATGGATTTAACATGGCTTTAAAGTTATCCAATGTTGAATTTGCACTGACTCTTGGCTTTGGAAATGCTTGTCCAAAGAATAAATACGCATAAATAACGGTAGGAATGATAATAACCCAAACTTGCGCTTGCCATGTCATCGCAGAATCAGTCATGAACTTTGAAATTAACGAGCCCACCACAATTCCACCTGGGAACCACATGTGAAAACGATTTAATTTACTGCTCATTTCATTACCCGTATATGCATCAGCAATCATCGGATTACAAGCTGCTTCGGTACAACCATTACCTAAACCGATCAATAATGTAGAAATCAACAAGGTGTTGTAATCAACCGCATAAATGGTCAGTAAAATACCTAAAGCGTGAGCCACTAAGGCAATTTGCATAATCAACTTTGGCCCAATAGAGGTATAAAAAACACCCCCCAAAATCATGGAAATAGGAAAACCAAGAAACCACATTTGATTTATATGACCTAATTGCTCATTGGATAAATTTAATTCCGTTCCTAACTGCGGTAAAATACCTGCCCGGATACTAAAAGAAAAGGCAGTCGTAATGAGCGCGAAGCAAGAAGCCAAGAATAATCGATTGGCATTAACAGTTTGATTCATAATAGTTTAGTTTTAGTTAAAAGGTTAGAGAATTTGTAATCTTAAAAAAATTAAATTATAAATTGGAAAAATCGTACCAAAAAAACAAAAAGATTTTTAAATTCCGACATAAAATATGATTTATTTTGAAAAATTTCTTGAAATCTGCTCTTTGGAAAGGGTAATTTAATCAAATTAAGCCCTATTTTTGTAATTATCTAAATCTATCAACATATGATCCAAGGTGGAACATCCACGACAGCAGCTAGTCGGCGCGGAAGAAAATTAAAAATGGGCATGATCGGTGGAAGTACCGAAGCTTTCATAGGTGCCGTGCACCGCAGAGGTGCGCAATTAGACGGCGAAATCGAATTAGTTTGTGGCGCATTCAGCTCCAATCCAGAGAAATCAAAATCAACAGGTGAAGCCTTATATCTTCCAGAAAACCGTGTTTACGGTTCGTATGAAGAGATGATCCTAAAGGAAAAAGAGTTACCAGAAGGCGAGCGTATGGATTTTGTATCTATTGTTACTCCTAACCATGTGCATTTTCCTGCAGCTAAATTTGCGCTTGAAAATGGGTTTCATGTGGTTTGCGATAAGCCAGCTACATTGAATTTGGCAGAAGCTAAAGAACTGAAAAAAATCATCGATAAATCAGGTTTGATTTTCGCATTGACACATAATTATACCGCGTATCCGATGGTCAAAGAGGCCAAACACCTCGTTGACACGGGCCAATTAGGCGAAATTCGTAAGATAATTGTCGAATATCCACAAGGCTGGTTAATTGACTTAGTGGAAGCTACTGGTCAAAAACAAGCCGCTTGGCGCACAGACCCTGAGCGTTGCGGTGCTGCTGGAGCGATCGGTGATATTGGTACGCACTGCGAGAACTTAATCGAATACATCACGGGATTACATATCACAGAACTTTGCGCGGATCTGACGATTTTCGTGGAAGGACGTTTATTAGATGATGATGGCAACATTTTGCTTCATTATAATAACGGTGCCAAAGGCGTTTTACATTGCTCACAAATCTGTAACGGAGAAGAGAATGATTTCAATTTCCGTATTTACGGAAGCAAGGCAGGAATTACGTGGCATCAAATGGAGCCAAATACATTGACAATTCGTACACGCGATGATGGAGCACGTACGATTCGTACGGCAGTAGGTCATTTGTCGGCAGCGACGAATGCACATTCACGCCAACCGGCCGGACATCCAGAAGGTTACGTAGAAACGTTTGCGAATATTTACCGCAACTTTGCTTTTGCCGTAAGAGCCCGTTGGGCTGGCAAACCACAAGATCCCATGTTTGATTTCCCAGGCATTGACGAAGGAATTATGGGCATGGCATTCATTGAGAACGTGGTTCGTTCCGCCAAAGACAACCAGAATAAATGGACAAAATTTGAACTATAATAGATCATGACTAAAATTAAAGTAGGTATCGTAGGTACCGGATTTATCGGACCCGCACACATCGAAGCGCTTCGCCGCTTACCCAATATCGAAGTTGCTGCACTTTGTGAAGTAACCATTGAATTAGCCGAGGCAAAAGCGAAACAACTAGGAATTGGCCGTTGGTATACCTTTGAAGACTTATTAAAACAAGACGATATCCAATGTGTACACATCTGTACACCCAACTTCCTGCACTATTCACAATCAAAAGCCGCTTTATTAGCTGGTAAGCACGTAGTTTGTGAGAAACCTTTAGCCAAAGATTTACATGAGGCTGAGGAGTTAGTGGAATTGGCAGCAAAAACAGGTTTGGTGAATGCGGTTCACTTCAACTTACGTTATTATCCTTTGGTACGTCAAATGAAAACCATGCGTGAAAAAGGCGATTTGGGCGAAGTTTATTCGATCATCGGTAGCTACTTGCAAGATTGGTTGTTCTATAATACGGATTACAACTGGCGTTTAGAGCCAGATAAATCAGGCGATTCACGTGCGATTGCGGACATCGGATCTCACTTATTGGATGTGATTGAATACATCACAGGTTTGAAAACGGTGGAAGTAATGGCCGATTTCAACACAGTTCACAAGGTACGTAAGAAACCTTTGAAGCCGGTGGAAACGTATTCAGGTAAAATGTTACAACCGGAAGATTATGCGGATGTGGCTATTAATACGGAGGATCATGCCAATGTATTATTGCGTTTCGACAATGGAAACCGTGGTTGTGTGACGGTATCTCAAGTTTCAGCGGGACGTAAGAACCAATTGAAATTAGAAATTTCAGGATCTAACAAAACATTTGCGTTTAACTCAGAAGCGCCAAACGAAATGTGGATCGGTAACCGTGATCAAGCGAATCAAGTGTTAATGCGCGATCCATCTTTGGCATATCCAGAAGCGACGGCATTAATGACATTCCCAGGAGGTCACAATGAAGGATTCTCGGATACATCGAAGCAATTATTCAAGGAAGTTTATGCGGCTGTTGAGGCAGGTAAGCAACCAGAAAATCCGAAATACCCGACATTTGCCGACGGATACCGCGAGCTATTAATTTGCGAGCGTATCTTGGATTCGACACGTTCACAAAAGTGGGTTAAAATCTAAACCGTTAATAATATGAATACGATCAAAGGGCCAGCGATATTTTTGGCACAATTTATGGGGGATGAAGCTCCCTTCAATTCATTAGATAGCATCACGACGTGGGCGGCATCTTTGGGTTATAAAGGCGTTCAAATTCCTTCATGGGATTCGCGCTGCATCGATTTGCAAAAAGCGGCAGAGTCTAAAACCTATTGCGATGAAATCGTGGGGATGTTGGCTGCCAAAGGCTTGCAAATCACCGAATTATCGACTCACCTTCAAGGACAATTGGTTGCCGTAAATCCGGCATACGATTTAGGATTTGACGGATTCGCTCCGGATTCGGTTAAGGGAAATCCGAAAGCACGTACCGAATGGGCGGTCCAACAATTAAAATATGCGGCGAAAGCGTCCCAAAACATGGGTTTGAATGCGCATGCGACGTTCTCGGGAGCATTAATGTGGCACACGGTTTACCCTTGGCCACAACGTCCTGCGGGATTAGTGGAGCAAGGATTTAAGGAATTAGGGCGCCGTTGGTTGCCAATTTTGAATACCTTCGACGAATGTGGCGTTGATTTATGTTATGAGATTCACCCAGGTGAAGATTTGCATGATGGCGTGACGTTTGAGATGTTTTTAGATGAGGTCAAAGGCCACAAGCGCGCGAACTTATTATATGATCCATCGCATTTTGTGTTGCAGGCATTGGACTACAGACAATATATCGATTTCTACCACGAGCGGATCAAAATGTTCCACGTAAAGGATGCAGAGTTTAACCCAACAGGTAAGCAAGGTGTTTACGGAGGATACCAATCTTGGATTAACCGTGCGGGACGTTTCCGTTCTTTAGGTGATGGCCAAGTGGATTTCAAGAGCATTTTCTCGAAATTAACACAATACGGATATGACGGTTGGGCTGTTCTTGAATGGGAGTGCTGCATCAAAGATCCGGTTCAAGGAGCGACAGAAGGTGCACCCTTTATTTCAAGCCACATCATCAAGGCGACTGAAAAAGTGTTTGATGATTTCGCGGGAACGGGAGCTGACGAAGAGCTGAATAAGAAGATTCTAGGCCTATAGTCTATATTCGACTATCCCAGTAAACTGATAAAAAGCCCTTATACTAACGCATATGGGCTTTTTTGTTGGCGTAAAAGTTAAAAAAACGTAACGCTGCCGGGGTCTCCGACCCCGGCAGCGTTTACCCCCACCTGCTAAGTTTCAGAAAAAACGCACGAAACACAAACCGCTGGTACGATTATCAAATTCTTGATAAAATACTATCCCAATGGCAGTAAGCTAAATTTAGATTACTAATATTTAAAAACGATGTGTCACAGAAACTGAAATTAAATAATCAGCAAATGCAGCATCTCCGTGTCGACCAGTTTTCCAATCATTTGCACTCTTAATTCGATTACGATGTGTGGCAATGGGAACTGAAACAAAATAGGTATTTTTCAAAGAGGAATAGCTCAATCCAGGTTCAATAGACACAATGTAACCAGGCCTACGGAAACCATCACTGCCTCCCAGCAAATCATAAGCAGGGACACCTTCAATGCGTGAACCCAAGGTGGCACCAATTCCAGCTTTAGCTGAAACTACATAATTTAATCCTACACGAGCTGCGTATTGATCAGGCGCCGACATATATTGCACCATCGGATCAGTTACAGTTCGATCGGGAGCTACATTGGATGCTGAATTTACATTTCTAGGATTAGACAGATAGAACCCATTATAGTATAAAGATGTACGTGAAAATAATTGTTGATATCCCTGCAATTCCAGATTAAACCCAAGACCACCATCTCCTAATTGAATTGATTGATCTACAGCTTTAGTAATTGTATAGTCTGTACCATCCGTTCTACGTCTATGAAATTCATCTTGCACATTCCAATTACCTGTTGGCAACTTTACCGCAAATCCAACTGAAAAATTTCCTTTCATATGTTCAATCGGATCCAATACCCAATAAGAAGCTGTTATTCTAGCATCACCAATTCCATTTGATTGTGTAGCAAAACGCTTTTGCATTGGATTCCCAGCTATAGCATTCCCATAATGTTCATATAATGACGTTCGATTATTAAACGTCAAAGGCAAATTAAATGCCAATAAGAATCGATCTGTAACCGAATAGTTTACACCAAAATCAAATGCTTGTTGGTCATTAATTACATTATTACCCGCAGCTTCTCGTTGAGGTTGATAAACAGCTCCAACGTAATGTTTGTATGAATGAAGATTTCTAAATCCCATCGAAATTTGCCATTGTCCCGGGTGCATCATTGCATGACCATTCGTTCCTGTTCCTACTGAACAACTCATTCCTCGAACAGCAACACAACCTTGACTAAATACACTACTTGGCAATACTCCAATCAAAAGGAGTACTAATAAATATTTTTTCATTATGCTTAAAATTTTAAATACGTAAAATACCCTTTGATAAATACCAAGGGTAAATAAAGAGTATCGAAAAAATTAAGCTTGCCTCGGCGGCGCGAAGAAATCAGCTGAGATCGCTGTAGTAGCTAAAACGGAATGAGATGGCGCTAACGAACTAGTAGGCCATTCCATAATATAAAGAACCCATGCAGACGCATGCGCACAATATTCTTTCACTAACGTATTGATTAATTTAGATTTGGCAGGAGCCTTTTCCGGTTGGTCCGACATATGCTCATTCATTTGAGCAGCTAAATCCAAGAAACGATCACGTGCATTTTGATCCGCCACCAACGTTGTGACCAATTTACCATCGATGACCTGTTGGTCCTTCATCTGGTAGAAGTTATCCCCTTGACGAATTTCACCTGAAACTTCTTGTGGTACATCCCAATCCATTGCGTAAGGCAATGAAATAGGCATTTCAACGACAATGGTCTCTCCAGCAGTAAATGTACTCGAATCCAGAGAAACGTAACGCAATGCAAATCCACCTGCTTGATACAGGAGAACAAACAATAGCATTATGGAGAGGATTCTTTTCATTTTTACTTGGCGAAAATACGCTATTTTTCAATAACAGTCCCCAATTCCTGTGAAATACTTTTCTGAATATCCTTCAATGTGATGAATTCAAGCAATAAATCATTCATGTCATTGCGATCTCCCGTATATTTTTCCATCCGCTCCATCACATCTTGTAACTGCTGGTCATTATACACTTTCCGCAAACGCAATACATTTTTATAGGCCAAATCCTCCAACATCTCATGATCTTCCCTTACCCGAATTTCATGTCGGTCCTTCCAAACCGTCGACAAAGTATGTTTATCCGACGACACATCTATCGCAAATCGCTGAATCTCCTCATTGCCATGATGTAAATAAAATTCAGGACCTAACACGCGCTTTGACGCAAATTCTTGTTGGCATATCCCCAAAATCTCCACAAACAACGGCGTCTGAAATTTTACATCGTCTAACTCATGCAACAAATATTCCATCAAGGTGTGACCAGGTGCTTTTTCCGGATCTACCTCCAAATGACCAAAATTCACAAGCAAACGAATGCACTCCGATTCTTGGTAAAAAGCTAGACTCTGAACTTCCGCAGAAGCTTCCTCTTCCGCTGCAAAAAGCGCGTTCATATCTACCTCATTTTGCGGGGATATGCTTTGAGGCGCAGATCCTGCCGACCGCTGATTCATCTTCTTCAAATGAATCTTATTCATTTCCGCTAGCAGTACATCTTCCTCCAAACGCATCATCTGAGACGTTTTTTGAATGAATAAGCTACGCTGTATGGCATCCGGTATTTTAGAAATACTTTGGACCATCTCTTTAATAAGCTCCGCTTTTTTAAATGGATCATCTCCAGCTTCCTTCATAAAGAGATTCGCCTGGAACGAAATCACATCCCGCGCTTCTTTTTGAATGTATTCAATAAATGCCTCACTACCGATCGAGCGCACATACGAATCTGGATCTTGGCCTTCCGGAAATACGACTAAATTGACTTGCAATCCTTCCTCCAAAATCAAGTCCATTCCTCGTAAGGCCGCCTTAATTCCAGCTGAATCCCCATCATACAAAACGGTCACGTGATTCGTAAACCGACCGATCAACTTAATTTGTTCAATGGTCAAGGAGGTACCTGAAGAAGCAACGACATTTTTAATGCCCGCTTGATGCAAGGAAATTACATCCGTGTAACCTTCTACGAGGTAACAAATATCTTTTTGGCGAATTTCATTCTTCGCCTGTGCGATACCATAGAGAACGGCCGATTTATGATAAACTTCTGTTTCGGGCGAATTGAGGTATTTAGCTTGGTTCTTCGCGTCTGATTTTAAGATACGTGCACCAAAGGCAATCACCTTTCCTGCCACACTGTGAATCGGAAAAATGACCCGATTCCGGAATCGATCATATACCTTTCCTTCCTCGTTTTTATTGGTAACTAAACCCGCCTTCTCAATAATTTCTTGGCTAAAACCCTGTTTTAGTGCCGTTTTTAAGAACACATCCCATCCCTCCGGACTATAGCCTAAATCAAAAGCCTGAATTGTGGCGTCTGAAAATCCGCGTTCCTTGAAGTAAGGCAGCGCAATCGAACGACCCTCTTCGGAATCAATTAATTGTTTTTTGAAAAATTCTTTGGCGAACTCGAGCATGATCAATAAACTCTCGCGCTCATTTTGACGCTGAAGCTGATCATCCGTCATCTCCTCCTCCTGAATATCGATGCCGTATTTTTTGGCTAAATGACGTAATGCCTCTCCGTAACCTAAACCTTCAATGTCCATAATAAACCGGACTGAATCTCCTGCTTTTCCACAACCAAAACATTTATAGATTCCCTTGCTCGGTGATATTGAAAACGAAGGCGTTTTCTCGCCGTGAAACGGGCAACAAGCCCAATAATTGGCTCCCTTTTTCTTGATTGTCACATAATCCCCGATCACGTCTGCCACGGCAGCCGTTTGCTTTATTCGCTCAACGGTTTCGGGATCAATGCGCATATTATAATAATAAACCGGCTAATGTGGCTGATAAATAGGACGCTAATGTCCCGGCAATCAAGGCCTTAAAGCCTAATTTCGCTAAGTCAGATCGGCGCGACGGAGCTAATTCGCCAATACCCCCAATCTGAATCGCAACGGATGAAAAATTAGCAAATCCACACAAAGCAAAACTGGTAATGGCAATAGTTTTAGGATCCAACGTGTCCTTCAATTTCACCATATCTAAGTAAGCTACAAATTCATTCACGACCATTTTCTTACCCATCAAGGCCCCAGCTACTTCCACATCTTGAGATGGTACGCCCATAGCAAATGCAAAAACAGAGAATACTTTGCCTAAAATCAAGTTCATCGAAAGCGACGGCATATTAATCAAAGATCCAATTTGACCTAAACCTAAGTCAACCAAAGCAATTAAGGCAATAAATCCAATCAACATCGCTATAACATTCAATCCCACCTTCAATCCTTCACTAGCTCCAGCTGCAATCGCGTCGACTAAATTCGCATGTGATTTTGTGATGTCCATCTTCACCATACCTTCGGTCTCCGACTTCTCAGTCTCTGGAAAAATTATTTTCGAAATCACCAACGCTCCTGGCGCAGCCATCAAACTAGCGGCCAATAAATACGCGGCAGGAACGCCTAAGGAAATATATACCGCCATGACACCACCTGCGATACAAGCAAATGATCCCGTCATCGAAGCCATGAGCTCCGAATTCGTCATGTTTTTCAAATAGGGCTTAATCATGATTTGAGCCTCCACTTGACCCACAAACGTAGAAGCAACATTGGACAAAGCCTCCGCGCCACTCACACCCATCAACCAGTGTACACCTTTTCCCATGGTCGAAACGACCCGTTGGAGCACACCCAAATGATAAAACATATTCACTAAAACAGCAACAAAAATGATGGTAGGAACAACTTTGAAAAAGAAAATATATTCATTCCCTGGACCGAAAGCTTTGGACATCAAATTTCGATCCACCAATGAACCAAATACGAAAGCGGCCCCCTTATCAGCTTGACCTAATAACGTATTAATTGAATCACCTAACCACTGGAATGTCACTCGTCCGATTTCTGTCTTCAATATAAAAACAGCCAAGGCTACTTGTAATAATAATCCAACACCAACTGTGCGGTAATTTATTGCCTTTCGATTATTGGACATTAAAAAAGACACGCCCAAAATCAGAACGATACCTAATAAACCTGTAAATCTCTCCATTTATGTTGTTGTAAGGGTATTGGTGTAAGTTGCAAATGTAATCTCCTCAATTAAATCTTCCTCACTAATTGTATAAAACTCTTGATGAATATTAAATGGTTCATCACTCTCAACCTTCCAATAGGTACCATCTTCCTGCATTTCATAGGAATTAACCGTGTCACGCAAGTTCCAATCCAAAATCGTAATGGCCATGTTTTTGGCGCGCGGATTCACTAATTCAAACAATGATTCGATCCTGCGATCAAAGCTTCGCACCATCACGTCCGCGGAGCCGCCATAAACTTTTGGTTCTCCAGCGCGATGAAAATAGTATAAACGCGTATGCTCCAGGTAATTACCCACGATGGATTTAATGAAAATATTTTCCGATAAACCTTCCCGCTGCGGACGAATACAGCAAATACCTCGAATAATTAATAAAACAGGAACACCCGCCTGCGAAGCTTTGTACAAAGCCTCCATCGTATCCAAATCTTGTAACGAATTAATCTTCCAGCAAATCCCCGCCGCCAAGCCTTGTTTATGATTAGTTATTTCCTGATTAATCATTTCAATCAAACGATTCCGCATATCCCGCGGTGCCGTAATTAAATGCTCATAATGTGTAGGCATCGAATGCCCCGTAATTACATTGAAAAACTCCGAAATATCTTGGGTAATACGCGAATCGGTTGTCAGCAACCCTAGGTCGGTGTACAACTTCGCCGTATCCTCATTGTAATTACCTGAAGATAAGTGCGCATAACTCATCACATGCGTGCCCTCATTACGGATGACCTGCAGTAACTTGGTATGCGTTTTTAAACCTGGAATTCCATAAATCACGAAACATCCGGCTTTTTGTAAACGAGTCGCCTCCCGAATATTATTTTCCTCATCAAAACGCGCCTTCACTTCAAAGAGTACCGAAACGTGCTTGCCCTGTTCTGCCGCGCGCAACAATGCACCTGAAATCCGTGAATTTTTTGAAATACGATACAACGTGATTTTAATTGCCAAAACATGTGGATCCTCCGCTGCTTGCTCCAACAATTGAATCACGGGCTCAAAGTTATTATACGGATGATGCAATAAAATATCACCACGTTTCATCGTCTCGAAGATGTCGGTGATTTGCACCGACTTCAACCCTAGGGGAGGAACAACAGCCGGATTATGAGCCAGTTTAGATTTAAATTCCGGGTACTTCAATATTTGCCAGAATGCAGTAAAATCCAAAATAGATTTTTTGACAAAAATGTCCGACTTATCTAAATTCCATCGCTTCAGCATCTCGCCTAGTAGAAATTCAGAATGTTCCGATTCCACTTCGACACGCGTGACACGACCTAAGCGGCGGTCTTTAATTTTCTTCTTGATTTCATCAACAAAATCAGTTTCCGCATCTTCATGCTCAACTAAATCAAAATCCCCATTTCGGGTAATCCGAAATAAAGAGGTCGATTCAATCTCCACATTTCGGTATAAAATCTGAAGATGATGTCGGATGATTTTTTCAATAGATAAAAACAATACCTTATCGTCCCGCTCGATTACATAAAAACGCGTTAAGTTTAACGGTATTTGTACAAACGAAATTTTTCGATCTTTTTCCGGTTTACCTTTCGGGCTAATTTTATCGGTGAATCCAATGGTAACCACACCAAAAATCAACGTTTTAGCCAATAAACTAGGGAAAGTATGCGTATGGTCAAAGACCATCGGCGTTAACATCGGATAAATTGTCCGATTAAAATACGTTTCAACATCGGCAATTTCTTCAACCGTCAAATCTTCTAAAGAAGCTAAGCTCATCCCATTTTCAGGAAAAAGTGGCAAAATTTCTTCGATAAATAAGCGGTGTTTTTCGACACTAAACTCCTTTGCCGAGGTGATTAAAGCTTGCTTAAAAGGCGTTTCGCGCAATCCACAATAATCGGTACGCTCCTTACCAAAGTCGATGTAATTATATAATGAGCCCATTCGAATCGTAAAGAACTCATCCAAATTAGAGGCCGTAATGGCTAAAAACTTCAATCGATCAAATAAACTTTTGGAAGAATCGCGCGCTTGATCCAAAACACGCTCATCAAATTTCAACCAAGAAATATCGCGTGAAATATAGCGAGACTTCGCAATGGTCTCCTGAGCTTTTTGTGCCGACTTCTCTAGCTTACGCACCGCATCCCGCGGGGCCACTAAATTAACCTTCCAATTTTTAGGCTTCAGGAACGACAAAAGATTCCCATTTGGGGAATCTTCTGACGCTTTGATTATTTTATCTAATCTTGAATTACTCATGCTTACGTTTTTGGAATTTGGTTTTTAATCGCCTCATAATCAGAACCCAAGCGACTTGTCTCCAAGGCCAAGAATTTCTGAAGCTCCAAATTAAATATTCGTTTTTCATCAACTGTTAAGGAATCATAAAGATCCTTCAACTCTTGATTTATCGATCGTTTTTCCTCCTCAGTATCCGCATGTATGCCACGCAAATGATAAGATTTGAAATCAAATTCCATCGACCTAAACGTCTACTTTTGCGTATTTGGCATTCTTCTCGATGAAATCACGACGTGGTGCAACTTCATCCCCCATCAACATCGAGAATAATAGATCGGCCTCAATCGCCGACTCAACAGTTACTTGCTTCAAGGTACGGGACTCTGGATTCATGGTTGTTTCCCATAATTGCTCCGCATTCATCTCTCCAAGACCCTTATAGCGCTGAATACCAACACTCTCCTCTTTTCCACCGGCAGCTAATTCCTGAATAGCTAATGTTCGCTGGTCTTCCGTCCATACATAGCGAACTTGTTGGCCTTTCTTCACCTGATACAAAGGTGGCTGTGCAATATAAATACATCCACGATCCACCAATTCCCGCATGTAACGGAAAAAGAATGTCAAAATCAACGTACGAATGTGACTACCGTCGATATCCGCATCGGTCATAATGATCACCTTGTGATAACGCAATTTATCCATGTTCAATGCACGTTCATCTCCATCTTTTCCGAAAGAAACGCCCAACGCAGTAATCATGTTTTTAATCTCCTCGTTCTCGTAAATACGATATTCTTGTGCTTTTTCTACGTTCAAAATCTTACCACGTAAAGGCAAAATCGCTTGGAAAGCACGGTTACGACCTTGTTTGGCAGTTCCACCCGCCGAGTCTCCCTCGACAAGGTAAATCTCACAAGTTTCTGGATCATTATCCGAGCAATCGGCTAGCTTCCCTGGCAATGAGTTTGAACCCAAAACCGTTTTTCGCTGAACCATCTCACGCGCTTTACGAGCAGCATGACGCGCTTGTGCAGCTAAAATAACTTTAGCAACGATTTGACGCGCTTCTTTTGGATGCTCCTCTAACCAAGACTCAAGCATGTCCGACATGGCTGACGAAACGGCACCTGAAACTTCACCGTTACCTAATTTGGTTTTCGTTTGACCTTCAAATTGCGGCTCAGCTACTTTAACCGAAATAACGGCTGTTAAACCTTCACGGAAGTCATCTCCAGCGATATCAATTTTTAATTTCTCTAAAGCACCCGATTTATCTGCGTAGTTTTTCAAGGTACGCGTTAACGCGCCACGGAATCCCGCAACGTGCGTTCCGCCCTCAATCGTGTTAATGTTGTTTACATACGAGACCACATTTTCTGTGTACGATGTGTTGTACATCATGGCTACCTGAACGGGTACGCCATTTTTATCGCCTTCCATGTAGATAGGTTCGGCCAACAAAGGTTCACGGGTAGCATCTAAATACAATACAAATTCACGCAAACCACCCTCTGAGAAAAACTCCTCTGAACGAGCCTTACCCTCTTCATCTAATTCACGCAAATCGGTCAATTCCACACGGATACCCGCATTTAAAAATGACAACTCACGCAAACGTCCCGCTACTGTTTCGTATTTATATTCTGTTACCGTAAAGATTGACTCATCCGGTTTGAACAAAACCGAAGTCCCTGTACGATCCGTTTCCCCTACTTCCTTGACAGGATATTGCGGAACACCAATCTTATATTCTTGTTGGAAAATTTTACCCTCGCGGTGTACGGTCACTTTTAAATCGGTCGACAACGCATTCACACAGGAAACCCCCACACCGTGAAGACCCCCAGAAACTTTGTATGTATCCTTATCAAACTTTCCTCCGGCGTGAAGTACCGTCATAACAACTTCCAAAGCAGAACGCTTTTCTTTCGTGTGCATGCCCGTAGGTATACCCCGACCGTTGTCTTCAACTAAAATAGAATTATCTGTGTTGATTGTTACTTTGATCTTGTCGCAATGACCTGCTAACGCCTCATCAATTGAGTTGTCGACAACCTCCCAAATCAAATGATGAAGACCCTTGAAACCGGTATCACCAATGTACATGGAAGGACGCTTGCGAACCGCCTCTAAACCTTCTAATACTTGAATATTATCTGCACCATAATTTGCCCGATCTTGAGCTGATGTATCTTGTGCTTCTGACATAATATAATTTAAATGAGTTGAACGAGCGCATTACTTTGCCCATTTTTAATTGTTGAATTTTAGCCTTAAAAATATACTTATTTACCGAAAAATCCTAATGCTTAAAGTGACGAATTCCCGTCATGACCATCGCGATATCATTTGCATCGCAATACGCGATGGAATCTTGATCTTTAATCGAACCACCTGGCTGCGTTACAGCTACAATACCGGCATTTCCAGCGATTTCCACGCAATCTGGAAATGGGAAAAATGCATCCGATGCCATAACAGCTCCATTTAAATCAAAACCAAATTCTTTCGCTTTTTCAATGGCTTGTTTCAAAGCGTCCACGCGTGATGTTTGACCTACACCCGATGCCAATAATTGACCATCGTTCGCTAACACAATCGTATTTGATTTCGTATGCTTACAAATCTTTAAAGCAAATGCCAATGCCCGCATCTGCTCGTCTGTAGGAACACGTTTAGTTGCAGTTTTAAAGTCGGCAATTCCCTCCATCACCAAATCCTTATCTTGCTCTAAAACGCCGTTCAACAACGTCTTGAACATTTTCTTAGGGAATTCCACCGACTTGCGTTTCAATAAAATGCGATTCTTTTTGGTTTGTAAAATCTCCAACGCCTCCGCTGTAAATGAAGGCGCAATTAAGATTTCACAGAATAATGGATTGATTGATTCCGCCGCCGCTTTATCTACTTCTTTATTGGTTGCCAATACACCACCAAACGCCGAAACTGGATCGCAAGACAATGCCTTATCGTAAGCTTCTTTCACTGTTTGGCCCGTTGCCACACCGCACGCATTCATGTGCTTGATGATCACAAAGGCTGTCTCATTAAATTCATCCAACAAACTAATGCAGGCATCCACGTCCACTAAGTTGTTGTAGGATAGTTCCTTGCCGTGAAGTTTATCGAACAAGGCCGACAAATCTCCGTAGAAGGTGCCTTGTTGGTGCGGATTCTCCCCATACCGCAACCCATTCGCTGGCAAGCTCGTATAGTTCGCTAAATCCGCCGACTCCCCTGCAAAATAACGCTGGATCGCTCCATCGTAATGCGATGAAACGGCAAATGCTTTTTGCGCAAAGCTTCTACGTTCCGCTAGGGTTGTTGACGACGTTCCATGTGCCGCAAAAATCGCTGATACCTCTGCGTATTGATCACGCGAAGAAACGATTAACACATCGTTGAAATTTTTCGCACCTCCACGAATTAAGGAGATGCCACCAATGTCTATTTTCTCAATAATATCCTCATCTGAAGCTCCGGATGCCACCGTTTCTTCAAACGGATATAGGTCAACCATCACCAAATCCAACGCCGGAATACCATATTGCTTTGCTACCTCAACATCTTCTTTCAAGTCCCGACGGTGTAAAATACCGCCAAAAACCTTCGGATGTAAGGTTTTTACACGTCCACCAAAGATCGAAGGATAGCCCGTCAAGTCTTCCACGGCAATCACTGGAATGCCTAAATCTTCAATAAATGATTGGGTTCCACCGGTGGAATATAGGGTTACTCCGTTCTTATGAAGTTCTTGGATGATCGGGGCTAAACCGTCTTTGTAATAAACCGAAATGAGGGCTGATTGGATTTTCTTTAATGACATGGGGCTTGGTAAAAATTGAAGCCACAAATGTACGCAATAAGCGCTACTTTGGCAAGCCATTTTCGTGGCTTTACTTAGCTTTGGCAAACCTTAAAGGTTTGCCAAAGCTCAACGGGGAAATCTATTTTTTAGTATAATTCTCGTAACGCAACAAACCCTCCAAATAGTAATAATCCGCGTAAATTAGGGGCACATCGATCTCGGAATTGAGGGATTTTGCCCCTACGCAATGTTTTATCAAGAAGTTGTTATTCTCACCCAATGCCGCACGATATACAGGACTTGATAATGACTCCAACATCTTCACGGCATCTGCATAGTAACGCTTGCCTTTTTGACCCGAATACGTACTCAATTCAAGCAATGCTGAAGCGGCAATTGCACCTGCCGAAGCATCGCGCTCTTCGTTCGGAATATTGGGTGCAAAAAAGTCCCAATAAGGGATTTTATCAGCAGGTAAATTCGGGTGATTAATATAGTAATCTGAAATCTTTTGCGCGAAATCCAAGTACTTTTTATCCTTCGTATTGCGGTACATTTCTACGTAACCGTACATCGCCCAGGCGTGGCCGCGGGTCCAACAAGACTCATCTTGGTACCCTTGGTGTTGTTTTTTGGCCAAAACCTTTCCATCCACATCGTATAAAATCACATGGTAACTGGAATTATCTGGACGAAAATGATGCTTCATGGTATTGTCGGCATGCGTCAATGCAATCTGACGAAAACGCGGATCCCCGGTCTCCTTAGAAGCCCAGAATAATAGATCCAAATTCATCATATTATCGATGATTACAGGATACTTATAGCCTCCTTTGAAGCTATTCCAAGATTTGATTAAGCCAATATTTGGGTCAAAACGGGTTGCCAAAGATTTGGCAGATTGAATCAATACCTGCTTATATTCTGGGTCTTTGGTTAAACGCAAGCCATTACCAAAAGAATCAAACATCATGAATCCCAAATCATGGGTCCCCGTATTGTATTGTTCTTTCTTCACAGCTGCCGTCCATAAACGTGCCGCTTTCTCCCATTGCGCATCGTGCGAACGCTCATATAACTGCCACAAACCGCCAGGAAAAAATCCAGAACACCACCAACTAGATGGCATATTCCGATAGGTTCCGTCTGGCCTAGCTGAATGGACGGTAACGGAGGTATCTGGCTGCGCGGCCAACATCCGTTGATATTGTTGTTCGGCTAATTTGAATTGCTTGTTGACATCAATTTTTTGTGCCAAAACCGAAAGGGGCAAAAGAAGGGCAAATAGGAGTGATTTTTTCATAGAATAAAAATTTAGTCGCTAGTCATCAGTCGCTAGTCACTAGTTAAATTAAATATATACTTACTTCTTAACTCTAATCTCTAACTTCTCAACTGATAGACGCGAAGTATCGCGTCTCTACATATCCACAGTCTGACGTCTAACGTCCAGCGTCTACCTCCCCATCCATCCCCCATCTACCGTCAAAATAGTCCCGTGCACATAGTTAGAAGCCTCGGAGGCTAAGAAAACGACAGGCCCTTTGAAGTCATTGGGTTCACCCCAACGGCCCGCTGGAATACGTCCTAAAATGGAGGTACTCCGCTCCTTATCTTCGCGCAAAGCTGTGGTATTGTCGGTTGAAATATAACCTGGTGCGATGGCATTTACATTAATACCTTTGCTGGCCCATTCATTGGCCAGCGCCATCGTCAAACGGGCAATTCCGCCTTTGCTGGCCGCATAACCTGGCACGTTGATACCTCCTTGAAAACTTAATAATGAGGCCGTGAAAATGATTTTTCCGGCGCCATGAGCGATCATCGTGCGACCTATTTCCCGACTCAAGATAAACTGAGACGAAAGGTTAACTTCCATCACTTCATCCCAATATTCGTCGGAGTGCTCGGCGGCCGGATCGCGTAAAATAGTTCCTGCATTATTGACTAAAATATCAATGCGCGGATAATCACGTAACACAGCTTTGATAAAATCGTATAAAGATTCGCGGTCCGAAAAATCCGCTTGATACGCCTTAAATTTACGTCCTAAGGACGTGACAGCCTTTTCAATAGCTGACCCATTTAATTCCAAAGTAGCCGAAACTCCAATGATATCCGCACCTGCCTCCGCAAGCCCGATCGCCATCGCCATCCCAATCCCTTTTTTACATCCGGTCACGAGCGCGACCTTACCGCTTAAATTAAATGTTTGCTGCATATTATTCATTTGGAGTAATAAGCCAATAACCCTGCTTATTTACTCATGCTTATTTCTCAATCACCTGAATTACTTGTTGGGAATCCTTCAGTGCCTCGTAGGCAATCACCCACGATTTTCCATTCCATTTGATCGCAGGATACGAACAATCATAAGCTGGATCGGATACAAACGATTTCTTCAAATTTCCTTTGGCATCTTTAACAATTAACCCAATCTGCTTATAGTATCGCTCACCCTCCTGCTTAATTTCGGCATACACTAAGGCCGTCTCTCCTTTCGAATTCGATGCTAATTGGGGCATCCGAATTTTATCTCCCTTCAAATGTAAAATCATCTTTTTATTGGACTGATAGGCCCATTTTACACCCGAAGACCCTTCGGCACCCGTATACCAAGCCGCCTCTAAGCCTTTCGCACCACGTACCAATGACGGACCTGCATGCGGACAGGCATTTACTTTCCAATGGTCTTCATATAAAGGCACCGATTCCGTATACGTTTTCCCAAAATCCGACGAGTGTACATAACCCATATCACGCTCCCCCTTGTCATTCAAATCGCGGTAAATCACATCCACATTCCCTTTTGCGTCGGCTAAGGCATCGATCCGACAACATTCACAGGTTTGGCGATCCAAAATTTTCATTTCACCAAATCCCTGACCCGGACTTGTACTTGCTGTTACCAACGTACGACCTTTGGGACCTACTTTGACATCCAACCAATAAGCTCCCACTTCCCCATTGGGCAAAGAAATAATCTTACCAAACGAATGACTCAAACCTGCCGCGGTGTCTTTGTGGATGTATTGAGGTTTTTGCCAAACACCATTCACCTCCATCGCATACAACAAATCGCCATTAAAACGAGACGCTGCTGTAGGTCGGTTCATTTCATACAAAAGGATACAGGTGCCGTCTGCTTTGTAAGCCAACTTAGGCATTCCCTCTGCATGCGTAGAGGCTTTTTTGTCAATTGGGACTTGCTCGGCAGGCCCCTGATTGACTTTTCTGAAAAACAAAACTCCATTGGCTGATTTCTCTACCCAAGATAACACGACATCGCCGTTTGATTTCAATGCAAAAGAGGGGTCCAACGCCTGATTAGCTGGGTTAGACACCGTTTGCGCGAAAGAAACTTGCGCAACGAAAACAAGTAAAAGGATTAGTTTTTTCATTTTTTGAATAGTTGGAATACATCGATTTGAAGCCCTAAAACAAACGTACGAGGTGGCGCAGGCGTATACGTCGCTCTGTCGGTTGAATTATTTCCACGGGTAGCCGCGGATGCATATAATGCGTCTCCCAGATTTAGGACATTGGCAAAAATTTGATAGGCTTTATAGGTATACCCCGTCCGTAAATTTAAAACGGATGCCCCCTCATAGCGTCGTGTGTTCACTTGATTCTCAAACCAAGGACCAATCCTTTGCCATTCCAATGCGATGCGAGCACCTTTGTATTTATACGTCACTTCTGAATTTGCAATGAAATTAGGTGCCTGGGGCATCTCTTTTCCGTTCACATTTTTAATTGCATCTGCCGCACGCGTACTTAACACAAAATCGACAAACGTATGTTTGGCATTTGTTCCGCCAAAACGGAAGTTCCAAGCGTCATTTGGTCGGTACGTGATTTGATACTCAATCCCCTCATGAAGTGTTTTTCCCGCCGACTGAAAATCGGTGGTATTATCCGGCTGGCGGATGCCCAATAACTCATTCTTTCCTTCCAAACGGTAAAACGTATAATCAAAATACAGTTTATTCGAAAACAAGGATGCCCAACCGCCCACTTCATAATTAGCGAAAACAGCTGGATCAATACTTAAATAAAATTTCTCTCCCGTCGCCGCAACTTGTGAAGCGGGTCTAGGGCGAAAAACTGCTGATAAAGCAGGAGGCGCAAATCCATTGGAAAAATTACCGTAGAAACCGACGTTCGAACTAGCCTCATACGTGACACCCAATTTCGGTGAAAACTGAGCATAGTTTTTTGTACCTGTTGACTTGTCGATGAAATTGGTGTAATCAAACGACATTTGATCAAAGCGCCCACCGATGGACAAACGTAGTTTATTCACAGGTTGTAAATCAAATTGCGCGTAGGCAGCTTTGTTCCAAATAAGTGCCGAATAATTGCTCAAAAAGCTCGTGGGCAACACTTCCTTAATTGTAAATTTTTCAACTGAACGTTTATCTGGCCTCAAAGTGGCATTTAAATTTATTCGATATGCCCAATAGTCATTGGGTGAGCGATCGAGTAAAAAACCGGCTACCAACTTTGAATTGAGAAATTCAAATGACTGATTGTGCTGGCCCATGATTCCAAAACTTTGGAAGCTATTTTCATTTATTTGACCAGATGCACTGAGCGAAGGTGGAGCCCATGAAATCAAGTAAGATGGATTTTGACCTAACGCATTATCCCGGTAAAACGCCGTAAGACTTGAATTCGAGTTTTTACTCCAGTTATGCTCCAGCGTCAAACGGGAACGAGATGAGAAGGACGCGCGGTAAGTAAAATCCGCCGGGCTTTGGTATGTTCGCGAATAAAAACCGGTGCTATCGATATTACCGCCTGTTTGCGAAAAATAGTCGTTATAGGCAAATGAACCCCATAATTTGGTGTTAGGAGTAAACTGATAATCCAAACGGACATTGACAGAAGTCTTATCGAAATCTGAATTGGAAGCCCAAGATCCTTGTTGGCGAGCAACATACCCACCTGTCATAACGGACCACTTCTTACCCAATTGCGCGCCAGCCGTAAATTGAACACGGCCATAGCCCCACTGGTCAAGCTGATATCCGACTTGAGCGGTAGGAATTCCTGGAGCTGTTTTGGTGATCAAATTAATCGCGCCACCCACTGCCTCTGGGCCATAAAGTGAGGACGCTGGCCCCTTGATAATCTCGATTGAATTTAAGCCAAGAATGTTGGATTCAATCAAGGCATTGTGATTAAAAACGCCTAAAGGGCGTAATGGCAAGCCATCTTCCAAGTATAAAAAATAAGCACTTGTGCCAAAAGGAAAGCGTATTCCCATCCCATGTTGTTCGTTGTTGTAGTTCAACATGACTACCCCAGGAACCTTATTGATCAATTCAGTTAATTGGATCGCTCGCGTATCTTGAATCAAGGCTGATCCAATTTTGTGAATGGCCACCGGTGTTTCTGCCCGCGTCGCTGCTTGTCGGGATGCGGTTACCACCACCGATTCAAGTGTTTGTGAGGCCTCTTCTAAGAAGATAACTCCCTCAGCACGTGTATTCGCTGTTTGATAGCCTAAGGCAGACACAGTAAATTCACCATTTTCTTTTACATCAAAATCCCCTCTTTCATTCGAAATGGAAATAATTTTATCGCCCTTTTTGAGGCTTGCACCTACGATAGGTTCATTCGTAATCGCGTTTAATACCTTCACGGTATTTTGTTGGGCATTTGCCACAAACGAAAGCAGCAAGCCCATGAATAAACATATATTTTTCATGTATTCTTAATTAAAATGAATATTGCCCGCATTGAAAAATGCAGGTAAACAAGTCAAATTAATTAAGCTCGAGGTGGGTGGAAAAGGCCTTTAGAATCGCCTGAAAGAACGAAGGCAGGCGTAGCGAAATGATCTTCAGCTACGGGTACTTGAACGAATGATGCACTAAAAATAGGTTGGATTGCCTGAAAAGCCAACACGACTTCAGGCATTTTCTCCAAACGCTCCGAATTCGATTTTTGCTCCTTTTCTTCTGCGGCCTTTAATTGCTTGGCCAAGTAACATTGACCTTTACAGTTTAACATGGGTTTGTCTCGGTTCTCGCAAAGATTTTTGGCGATGTAATCTTGATTCACGCGGTAGTAGGCCACAGCGCCCCATTGATTCATCAAGGGAAGCTGCATGGCAAGAAACAACAAGAGAGCTACTGCGCTTTTCACGCCACAAAGGTATTTAAATTATCTACTTCAAATGCACCGCCGAATCATTGATTTGATAATTTTTTGTTTTGACCAATTCCAAGATCGCCGAACCTGCCAACAAAACAGGTCCATAGCCGTGGGCGGCAAACGGGGAGATCGGTCGGTGATAGTAGAAAGCCGGATCCCAGGCTAAACCAGTTCCCACACAGGTCCCCTCAACTTGACCTTTTTCATTCACGCGGGTAGCTACCGCATTCCAACCTAATAGTGCTGCAGGACCGTAGGTTTTCGGGTCCAACCAACCCATATTAATGCCTTTCGCCAGCACATAGGTATAAATCGCCGTGGCAGAAGTCTCTAAATACGAATCATTTTTATCAATCAATTGATGCCAAAAACCGGTGCCATCTTGATAGGACATCAGGCCTTTCAAATGATTTTTCAATTGCTTGACAAGTTCAGGTCTTGCCGGGTGATTCGCCGGTAGATACTCGAGCATTTCGCAATTGGTCAATAGTGCCCAGCCATTCGCGCGTGCCCAATGAAACTCCGGATGCTCCTCCGAATCCACCAGATACCCATGCATGTAGATATTCAAATTCGGATTAAACATGCGTTTGCGGTAGGAATTAAACTGAAATACCGCTTCGTCATATTCGCCTAATTGCAAAAGCGCTGGAATGGACATGTACACATCATCTAGCCACATCGTATGGTGAAGCGGACGTATACGAACGAGCGTTCGGTCCGGTAACCGGTGTTCTTCTTTCAAGATAAAATCAGATGCACGTTTGGTGACGAAAGACATGTCGGTTGAAAACCCTGCCTTTTTGGCCTTTATGACGGCCATTCCCATCGCTCCAATGTCATCTAACGCACGCGGATGGATTAAACCGTGTAAAACATGTTTGGCATCATTTTTCTGCGCGGCCGGAATCGCTGAGGCAATTAAGTTTAAGCGATTGAATACGTAATTTTTGTATTGCGGGGAACCGGTGATGCGAGTAAGCTCCAACATCCCCGAGTAAGTGACGCCCCATTCGTAGGAGATCGGTCGGAAATCTCCTTTGGAGAAAACGGTTTGATCTTCGAATGGTTGGCCTGGTGACCATTTCGCACCTGTCGTTTTATGAACAAAATGATTGGGTGTAGCCACCTCCAGGTAGTTAAACACCCGGTTTACGACCGAGAGTACCTCTTCCGGTTTCGCAGCGCCATAAGGAGTAGGATAATCCGCCTGCAAAGCATGCAAAGGCGCGGTGGCATCGGATGCGGCAGTGATATTTTTCTGAGCGAATAGGCTCGAGGAAATCAGCAGGAACACATAAGTATAACGCATAAAAAAAGGGCTTACGCATCGTAAAGACAAGTAAGCCCGCTAACTACTTTAAGCAAACTATTTTTTCATTTCAATCCCTTGGATCTGCACGACAATTTGTTGGTCCGCCGCCTTCGGATTTACCGCGACAAAATACACATCATGCTCACCTGTAGTTGCTTGAATCGCAACTTTTTGAATTGGTGTCGTCATTTGTCTACGCGGTGCTTGCTGCGCCGGAGCCCCTCCCGCAGGAGCAGCTACTGGTGCCGCATTCGCTACCGGTGTTCCTAGTGGAGCACCTTTTCCAGGCGTTGCCGCAGCTGCCGGTGGCCCACCAAATCCTCCTTGTGCAACCTCAATTGAATTTGTTTTACCAATCACCTGTCCAGCAGGTGAATCCAAACGGATTTCAATCACACCACCTGTCGCATTCGCACGCGCTTGCGCAGTGGCAGCAATTTCGATCATCGAGATTCCTGTTAAATCCAAACCTTTATACCCTAAGTGTGGATTTTGACCCACCATGTTGGTTGACCGACCCGGCGTAATCAATTGCAAAATACCTTTCGTTACATCCGCTTTTTCAACGTCCAATTGTGGTGCACGTAAGAATACCCATTTCTCCGCTTGAACTGGAGCAATTTTCTTGTTACCCTTATCTAAGTATGTCGCACGCACCACAAATACACCTTTCGTTGATTTTTGTCCTTCTGGCTTAGCTAAGGCTAACTCCCCTTTCAAGGCAATTTTGTTCGATGCTTTTGGCTCGCTCAAACTCATGATGTAGGACACCATTTGTTTCGCGTCAGCTTTTGAGATGGCAGGGTGTGCCGACATCGCATGCTCTCCCCAAACGCCCATTCCACCGGCAATCACTTTATCAGCTAATTGGTCGATGATGTTTTGACCTTTGTATTTGACCGCAACCTCGTTGTAGCTCGGTCCTACGGAACGCAAGTTCAACTGGTGACACGACTTACAATCGCTCTTATTGATCAAACGCAAACCAGCAGAAGCAAATAAATCTGAATCCGCCTTGCGGTGACTTTGCGACATTTCGATCGGGTCATATCCGAATGGAATGTAGTCCAAGGTTGCCGCTACTGATTCCGCAGCGATACCTTTTTCCAATTCGCCATCTTCCTTATCCGTCACCTTCACCTTGTATTTCGGTGCTGAATCTGCGAAGTAAAACGATTTGTTGGCTCCTTCGAAATCGATATCTACGATAGGCGCTTCATTGCCCACTAAGATTTCCAAAGCGGACGAATTACTTGCCCCTTTTGAATCTGTCGCTTTCAAGGTTACCGCATATTTACCTGGATCTTTCAAGGCCAAAGCGGGTGAAGCACCTGCCATCGTCTTAACAACTTTACCCGCTTTTTTCACGGTCCATGTGTAGGTCAACTTATCGCCATCGGCATCTTTTGTTCCTTCCGAAGAAAGTGTTGTCGCAAATGGAGCGGATCCTGCTTTTTTAGCTGCAGTCGCCAAAACCTCCGGCTTACGATTCCCTCCTTGGTATTCAATCTTCACCAAACGTGCATTTTCATTTCCTCTAAACCATGCAGAACCGTATTCCAACACGTATAAATCACCTTCTGGGCTGAAATCCATATCGATCGCAGAACCGAAGGTTGTGTTTGGCATAACGCGTTCCATCGATTTATAATTTCCATTTTCATCCATCGTAACGGCCATAATCCAGCCACGCATGAATTCAACGATCAACCATTTTCCTTCATAGTACGATGGAAAAGCACGCTTGGCATTTGGAAAATCAGAACGGTGATATACTGGACCTCCCGTTGCCGAACGTCCCGATGAACCCACTAATGGGAATTCTTCCGAAATACCATACGGATACCAAATAAAGGCTTTTGTAGCCGGTGGCAATTCACGTAAACCTGTGTTGTTGGGTGATTCATTTACAGGAGCAGCCGGATTGAATTTCGGTCCGATCGCTAATGTCTCAAAATTCACATCGGAATAGGCTTGGTTATTTCCGATGAAATAAGGCCAACCGAAATATCCGGGACCTTTTGCTTGGTTAAATTCATCATAGCCACGTGGACCTTTTTCCGAGTCTACGGAAGCATCTGGACCCACTTCACCCCAATACAAAAATCCAGTTTTTGAATCTAAACTTGGTCTCCATGGATTACGGTGACCCATCGTGTAGATTTCAGGACGTGTCTTAGGTGTTCCTGCTGCAAATAAGTTTCCTTTCGGAATCGTGTATGAACCATCTTTTTCTGGATGGATACGTAAGATTTTTCCACGTAAATCATTCGTGTTCGAAGCTCCTCGTTGGTCATCCCAATAAGCCTGACCCGGACGTTCGTCGATGGGTGCATAACCCTCTGAATTGCTGTTACTGGTGTTATTACCAACAGTCAAGAATAAATTTCCTGCCTTGTCGAACACCATACCCCCACCAGTGTGGCAGCATTCCTCGCGCTGCGTCGGAACTTCAAGAACGATTTTTTGTTGGTCTATCAACAATTGCTCTTCCTTTAGTTCGATACGTGCCAACACGTGTTTCGCTTCTTTCGGGTGTGCATAATAGATGTATAACCAATGATTTTCTTTGAATTTTGGATCAACGATCACGCCCATCACACCTTCTTCGGCTTCGCGTACTTGGCCAGCGCGGTTGGTATATTTCGTATTCGTCACGATTTTCCCGATTGACTTCGTGATTCCGGTCGCGGGATCGTATTGTTTGACTTCACCTTTACGTTCTACGAACACGATGCGTCCGTCGGGCAAAAATGTAAATTCCATCGGCTCGTCGAGTTTGTCTACGAGTACCGACTTAACAAAACGATTTTCATCGGGAGCTTGCGCAAGAGCTGCTAGCGAGGTACATGCTAGCGAAATGGCTAGTATAAATTGCTTCATGGTAAGTCTAGATTTATTATTTTACAAAAGTGATACAATAATCGGTAAGTAAAAATTTGCTTGGTACGTTTGATACGAAAAACCGACATGTGTCGACAAAATTTTCTTACTTTGGAAAAAAATATCGACCTATGAAAATTATTGCCTTCGTCCTTTTGGCGTTCCCTATTTTTGCACAAACAAATAAAGATGTTTCGGATATCAAGTCTGTCCTGAGTACGCAGGAGAGATTGTGGAATGAGGGAAAGATTGAGGAGTTTATGGAATATTATGCCAAAAGCGAGGACTTAAAGTTCATCGGCAAGGCTGGTGTGACCAAAGGCTGGGCGGCTACATTGAAGCGCTATCAGACTAGTTATCCGAATCGGGAGACGATGGGCACGCTGTCTTTTGACATTCAGGAAATTGATGTCACGGCTGGCCAAACCGCTTGGGTGCTCGGTCGGTGGAATCTGGCTAGGCCGAGTTTAGGGAATGTAGGCGGCTATTTTACGCTGTTGATCAAGAAAATCGACGGCCGCTGGTTGGTGGTTCGAGACCACACCAGCTAGACCCGCGAAAAGACGTAAAACATTTCACTCGCAATCTGCCGCGAACGTTCATCGTATTGCGCAGCCTCCTCCGGGGTATCATCAAAGGCTTTCGGATCTTCGTATCGCACGGGGATTCGCACTTCTGCACCGGGAATAAACGGGCAATTTTCGTCGGCATGAGAACAAGTCATCACCGTTGCGAAACTTGTGTGCGGATTAATGACATCGTCATACAATTTCGAAAACACATTAATGGGACGCGAATCTTGCGTGTGCAAGATGAAGTATATTGGATTCGAATGTCCGTGTTTCGAGACGATGAATCCCATACGCTCCAGCGAGGCAACGGTTCGTTCGTTGCAGGCGGTCACTTCGACCCCACCTGAATAACATTGAGCGGCTAATTGAAAATAATCCGCCGCTGTTTGTGCCCAAATCTGAGAAAATTGCGACCGACGCGAATTGTGCGTGCAGATGAAATTTAAACGGATAGGCTGCTCTTTTTCACGCTTGGATTTGATGTATTCGATCAAGGGCTGGAGGACGGCTTTACGTTCATCCGTGATTTCCAAGGCTAAAATGGATTCGAGGTTTTCGTTTAGGGTGTTATTCATGTGAAAAGATGGGACTTATTGCTTGAGCTTTGGCACACCTGGCAGGTGTGCCAAAGCTAAGGTATTTATGAATAAAAAAACTGATAATTTATTAACAACATCCGGATCCGGGAGCGCAGGTATTGGTTGCTTGTGTTTCAACCATTTTTAGTTCAATTTTTTCAGCGACCGGCGGCATGCAACAAGCAGCCGCATCCTGATTTTCATAATGCGGATCGTTGAATTCTGCATCTTCGTGGAAATAGTAAACCTCCCACTGAACTCCATCTGGATCTGTTGCCCAAAACTTATCTTGCACCGCATAGCAGCAAGAAGTGCCGATTTCCTCTTTGGAAACAAGTCCTTGCGCGCGTGCTTGAACTAAGCGGTTGGACATTTCCTCAAATGTTTCCACTTGAAAACCTAGGTGACCAAAATTGGACTGAACACGCTCCGGATTTTCAATAAAGGAGATGATCAACGATGGACTATCGAGGACGTATTTGGCATAACCCGGTTTTACCTTGGTGGCAGGTTGGCCAAAAAACGTCGAATAAAAATTCACTGATGCAGCCAAATTGCTGACATAAAGTGATACGTGCATACGAGGAAAGCTCATGATTAACAGCAGTTAGATTGTTGAGAAACGAAATAATGGTCAAAAAACGATCCGAACAGTTGGCTAAACTCCGCCCACTTCTCCGGATTAATGCAATAACAAACAGACACCCCTTCAATGGTGCCTTGAATAAAACCAATCTCTTTTAACTCACGCAGGTGCTGGGAAATGGTGGCTTGGGCGAGGCCAAGCTCTGAAATTAAATCGCCATTGATGCAGGTTTTCGACTTCACTAAATACTGCAGAATGGCCACACGCGCTGGATGACCTAATACTTTCGCCATTTGGGCGATCGCATTTTGCTCATCGGTAAACAAATCGGTCTTGGTGATTCCCATGGGGTTTGATTATTACATTGCAATGTTACGATGAATATCTTGAAAAAAAAAGTCTTGCCGCACCTTTGGCACACCTATCAGGTGTGCCAAAGGTAACAGGCGGCAAAAAGCTACGGTTTAAAAACCCAAAGCCCCGCAAAAAAACTGATAAAATTAATCGCGGTAATTTAAGGCAGGCTTGCGGTCGCCCAACAATGATTTGTATTGAAATTCGGCGCCTCCGCGTTTTGTCAACCACTCCGCGCGTGCCTCCTCGATCAAAGCAGGTTTCTTAAATAAATCCATCGCGGTGGCCGCTAGGGTTTTCGCAGCTACCATCATCCCTTTTCGGCCTATCGACATACCGCCGGCAGCGACAGCTTGCCAGCTATGCGCGGAGGTACCTGGAACCCATGTCGCGGTACCCAAACCGACCGTTGGCACCACCCAGCTCACATCTCCCACGTCCGTGGACCCACCACCACTCGGATCCGGACGATCCATAAATACTTGATTCGTCGTCGCCAAATCCACCGCCTGCATACCCACTGTCTGTTGCAATTGCTTCGCAAAAGCAAGTTCAGAAGCATTTAGGGTATATCCACCCACGGCCTTTAGGTTTACCCCCATCACACTCGCTAAGCGCTGATTGGGTAAAACTTCATATACTCCACCGATCAACTCCGCCTCATACCGCGTGCCGGTTCCCAGCGCTGCACCCTCGGCAATTTTCTCCAATCGACTCCACACATCAGCCACCACTTCCCGCTGCGGCGAACGTACATAATAATACACCTCCGCAAAATCAGGCACGATATTTGGCGCTTTGCCACCATTCGTAATCACATAATGAATCCGCGTCGAAGACGGCACATGCTCCCGCATCATATTCGCCATGTGGTCCATCGCCTCCACGCCATCCAAGGCCGAACGACCTCGTTCCGGTGAGGCTGCCGCATGCGATGACAATCCATAAAAACGAAATTTCCCTGCTTTATTGGCCAATGAAGACGAAGCCGAAACGGTGTTCTCATCATTCGGATGCCAGTGCAACATCACATCCGCCTGACTAAATAAACCCGCCCGCACCATATATACTTTTCCAGAACCACCCTCTTCCGCCGGGCAGCCATATAATTTAATCGTTCCTTTTTGACCCGTTTCCTTCATCCAGTCCCGCACCGCAATCGCCGCAGCAACTGACGCAGTACCAAACAAATGGTGCCCACACGCATGTCCCGAATTACCTCCCAAACTACGTTTGGTGGGAATCGAATCCTGCGACAAACCTGGCAAGGCATCGTATTCTGCCATGATACCAATCACTGGTTTTCCCTGACCAAAGGTCGCCACGAAAGCCGTAGGAATATCCGCTACACCCGCCTCCACGGTAAATCCAGCCTGACGTAAGGTCTCTTGCAGCAACAACGAACTTTGCTTTTCCTTATACCCTACCTCCGCATAATTCCATATTTTTTGAGCGATTTGCCCATACTGAGTTTCGCGCTCCACTAAACGTGAAAACACTTTTTTCTTGTCCAGCTCTTGCGCTTGAATCGACATGGCTAAGCAGAAAGCAGTGCATGTCAAGAGTAATTTTTGCATCATATTAGATCGATTTAATAAAATCAAATTTAGCCGGAAGTACCCGGAATTCAAATGTGTTGGATTCCAAAACTTCCCCATCCACCTGTGCACGCAACAAGCGATCACACGAAATGGTTTGTTGGCTTATCCGCGAAAATCTCAAAAATGGCAAACCCACGTGCTTCCCCGACTGGATAATGGGCATGTAAAATAAACGCTTCCAAACGGGCAACGGCTCACAAACCATCATATCCAATTCCCCATCTTCGATCGAAGCCATGGGAAAAAAATGAAATCCACCCCCCGCACGCGATGAATTAAAGACCATGCATAAAAAGACAGGAAGGCCTGAAATCCGATAATGCTTGAATCTGAATAAGGCAGGAATTGCGGCCAAATAATAGCCCAAACCACCTTTGATGTACCGTATCGCCTCCATCGAGCGCAAAACCTCCCCCTCAATTCCGATCCCCACACCATTTAAAAATAGCATCTCATTCACCTGCCCCGCATCGAATCGCCCACGGACACCAGCCAGAATGGAAGCCAAATGAGCTTCACGCGAACAATCCCCAAAAAGTTTCCAGTAAAAATCATTGCCCGTCCCCCCTTTGAATAGGCCAATCGGCAAGGAACAGGTCGGATAACGATTCACAAAATAATTAAACGTTCCATCACCCCCCATCACCCAAACTTCCTCAAATCCTTCCAGCGCGAATGGCCATTCTCGGTCAAAAACCGTGATTTGATGCGCAGCACACTGCTTCAAAACCCAGCTTACATAACTAGCTAACTCTTCTTTTTTGTGGGGATTAATTAAAAACGCAATTTGTTTCATCCACAAATAAATGAAATAAATACAAATTAATCCAATGCATTCCTCCCAGCCATTCCATCTCTAGGAACATTTTTGTATGTTTGTTTATGAACCAAAACTACCCAACCGCCATCATAACCGGCGCTTCCAAAGGAATTGGACGTGCACTCGCCCTCCTACTTGCCGGACATAATTTCCAACTCAGCCTCATCGCACGCAATCAAGGCGAACTCAAAGACCTCGCTGCGGAGATTACAGAAATTGGGCACCGACCGCTTTACTTTGCAGGTGATATTGCCGATGAAGCCTTTGTCACTTTGGCGATCGAAAAGACAGCCCACACCTTTCAGAAAATTGATTTCTTGATTAACAATGCGGGCGTTGGCGCTTTTGGGCCAACCGAAAGTTATACAAGCGAAAAATGGGATCAGGTTTTTGACACCAATGTGAAAGGGACTTTTTTGTGCACCCAACACGTCTTACCCCACATGAAAGAAGCGAAAAAAGGTCACCTCATCACCATCGCGTCCGATGTAGCGAAACGGGTTTTCGACGGTGGTTCCTTGTATTGCGCCTCAAAATATGCCCAACATGCCTTCACCGAAGCCGTGCGCAAAGAAGTCAGAAAAGATGGCATCAAAGTTTCTACCGTATATTCCGGTTTAGTTGACTCCCATTTTCATGCAGACCCGCAAGGCGATCCATCTCATCAAGGATGGTTGAGCCCTGAAAATATGGCCGACAGCATCTATTACATCATGAATCAGCCCGCGCATGTCGTGATCGACGAACTAATGATTCACCCTTTATCGCAGGAATATTAGCCAACAGTCTAGTACTGTTTGCGCAAAAACATCCGATCATTTAAATTTAATCTGAAAATAAACCTGTTGGAATGTCTATAAAAAAACCTACGCTAAGCTTTAGTCAAATCATCAACATGAACGTTGGTTTTTTCGGCATTCAATATAGCTTCGGGCTCCAGCAAAGTGCGGTTAATCCCATATATGATTTCTTAGGGGCGAGTCCAGATGAAATACCCTTATTGAATTTAGCGGGACCGGTGACAGGTTTATTGATTCAGCCATTCATTGGTGCCCTTTCCGATAGCACCTGGCATCCACGCATATTATATAAAGACAGGGAATCGAATTTTATAATCATTCTTAGTAACTTGGGCTTTCAAATCTGAACCTATGCAAAAATTACGCGTATTAGTGGTGGGATGTGGCAACATGGGTGCCTCCCACGCAACAGCCTATCATAACGCAGCCGCTTTCGAAATTTGCGGCCTCGTTTCTCCCGGCAAAAGCAAGGAGACATTGAATCAAAAATTAGGCGGCTCTTACCCATTATTCGACGAATATCTATCGGCCCTAGCTGAAACCAAACCCGATGCCGTTTGCATCTCCACCTACCCAGACACGCACGAAGCGTATGCGATTGCGGCCATGGAAGCGGGTTGTCATGTGTTTATCGAAAAGCCCATTGCTGATAGTTTAGCGGGCGCGATTCGCGTGGCAGCTGTGGCACAAAAAACAGGCAAAAAACTCGTTGTTGGCTATATTTTACGCCACCATCCTTCGTGGATTAAGTTTATCGAAATTGCCAAAGAAATGGGAAAACCACTCGTCATGCGGATGAATTTGAACCAACAATCCCACGGATACATGTGGGATGTGCACCGTAATTTGATGGCAAGTTTAAGCCCAATCGTGGATTGCGGCGTGCATTACATTGATGTCATGTGCCAAATGACGCGTTCGAAACCCATACGTGTTTCGGCGATTGGGGCGCGCATGACGGAAGATATTCCGGCTGGAAATTACAATTATGGCCAACTCCAAATTCATTTTGAAGATGGTTCCGTAGGCTGGTACGAAGCAGGCTGGGGACCTATGATTTCCCAGACGGCTTATTTTGTCAAAGATGTTTTTGGCCCAAAAGGATCTGTTTCCATTGTCGCTCAAAACGCGAGTGGCGAAGGGAAATCTGATTCCGTAGAATCCCATACCAAAACCGAATCATTGCGTGTGCACCATGCTGATATCAATGCTGAAAATGAATTCACTCGCGCAGATGAGTGGATTAATCTAACCGACGAACCCGATCACCAAGGTTTATGTGACCGCGAGCAAGCTTATTTCCTACACGCTATTCAGGACAATGTGGACTTAACTGATCACGTAGAAGACGCGGTAAACAGTTTGCGAATCGCATTCGCGTGCGATGAGTCTGTTAGGACGGGGAAGATGGTGGTGCTTGTAAGTGGTCAGTAATCAGTGGTCAGTTGTCAGTGGAAATAAAAGTTCAAAGCCAAAAATATTAACCGTTTGACTTTGGACTCTTTACCTATAAATTACTGACCACTGATTACTGACTACTGATTACTGACTACTGACTACTGATTACTGACCACTGATTACTATTTCAAATACTCCCCCAACCAGTTCCTAACCTCCTGATAATGAAACTTCGAATTATCTGGACTTAGGATCCAATGATTCTCGCCTGGGAAAACAATCAATTTACTTGGAATCTGTAAGCGCTGATGAATGCTCCAGTTTTCGAGTGTATTGTTGATGGGGACACGGAAATCATTTTCCCCTACGGTCAATAACATGGGCGTTTTGAAATTAGCGGCAAAACGCATCGGATTTTGTTCCTTCCAGGTTTTGGTAGGTACCCATGGCGCACTTCCATTCATTAATTCACGACCCCAAATCACATCCGACGTGCCCCATTGCACCTCTGAATTCACTAATCCCGCGTGCGCAATTAAACATTTGAAATGCGAGGTAGTCGCCTGCATCCAGTTGGCCAAATGCCCTCCATACGACGCACCACCTGCCGCTTGGCGCGAGGCATCAATAAACGGATAGCGCTTAATGGCATCTGCTGCAGCCTCTAAAATTTCATTTCCGGGTCCTTTAAATGGATCAAACTGAATGTCTTGCGCGAATTTCTCGCCATAGCCTACCGAACCTGTGTAGTCGGTCATGACCAAGACATAATCAGAAGAACCTAATACATAAGGGTTCCAACGGGAACCAAAAACATCTTTAAATGAGATGGCTGGTCCTCCGTGCATCAACACAAAAAGGGGGTATTTTTTTGACGCATCAAAACCCGCCGGACGCAAGATGGTACTACGAATCATTTTACCTCGCGATGATTTGGTCCAGAAAACCTCTGGTTTAGGCAAATCCAACGAGGCCAAAACTGCATCATTCGCTTTGGAAATTCCGATGCGTTTTCCACCTACATAGGTAAATACTTCGGCAGGCGCAGCGATATGTTGGTACGTATAGGCCACAACCCCATTCGATACCGACAATCCAGTCACAGAACCAGACTCTCCGCCAAACAGCGGTTTCACTTCACCAGACTCAATCGAAATCTGAATCGCACGATCCACACCTTGATCTTCGATACTCGCATAAATCGATTCCCCTGAGATTTGCATGTCGTTGATCGGACGGTCTAGGCCCACAGCTAATTCGGTCCGACCGCTCATACTTGGCCACGCAAAACGATACAGGTGATTCAAATAATAGATTTTGTTGCCATTCACATGTCCAGTCGACATGAGGTATTTACCGTCTTCCGAAAACTGAACTTGGCCATAGTCAGTCGTTTCATCACTCACCAATTTAGCCTCTCCGCCCGTAACAGGAAGTGAATAAAGATGTGATGTTGGGGAACGGTAGGCAGAAGTATTATATTCTGTAGTCGCTGAAAAAACAATCGTCGATCCGTCTGGAGCAATGTCAAACGCCCCCAATTGAAAACCTTTGGATTCTACTAAGCTTACTTGAGAAAAGATGTTTTTGGGCGTTGGCTTTGCCGTGGTAACATCCATCACGAAGATATGTGTTTGTTTTTCATCGAGCCAAGAATCCCAATAGCGAATCGGGAAGGAGGTATAGACCCGTGCTTTGGTTTTGATTTTCTTCTTATCCTCAGCTATTTTTTTACTGAGCGAATCTGTGAACGCTGTTGGGTATACGCGCGACGTAAATGCGATCAATTTACCATCCGAACTAATTTTAGCTCCCGAAACGCCTGTGGATAAATTCGTCAAACGTTGTGCTTCACCCCCGAAATCAAGATTTAAGCGGTATAATTGAGCAACTTCATCTCCTTCTCGCTTGGCAGAAAAAAAGATTTGATTGGCAGTTGGGTGCCAGAAATAACCTTCTTCACCGCCTTTGGTATTCGTTATTTTTCGGGGCTCCGTAGACCCGTCGGCAGCCGAAAGCCACAAATCCGTACTTTGTTCATCCGAGTTATACGACGTTTCGGTCCGACTGAAAACCACCCATTTGCCGGAAGCGCTGAGTGCGGGTGCACCGATTTTTTTTAGCATCCACATGCGTTCATGTGTCATCGCTGGTTTTTGCCCAAATGCGGCAAATCCGCAGGCAAATAGAATAATTAGGAGAAAATTTTTCATGTAAAACATTTAGCTTCGTAAATTAGTTGATAATTCTTCATCATTAAAATCTTATGAAAAAAAAATACGCATTACTTAGTTTGGCGTTAACCTTAAGTATAGGTACCCTGAACGCACAAACTCCGGCCAAATTTATTGACCGTGCAAACATGAATCTTTCCGTAAAACCTGGAGATGATTTTGTGGAATATTCAAATGGCGCTTGGTTGAAAAACAATGTCATTCCAGCCAAAGAAACACGCTGGGGTAGCTTCAACCAACTTCGTGATTTCAACATCAATGCCGTAAAATCCATCCTTGAGGGAACGCAGGGCTCTAAAGCAGCCGCAGGTTCTGTTGAACGACGCGTGGCTGATTTCTATGCAGCAGCGATGGACAGTTTGACGATTGAAAAACTAGGTTATTCACCTATTCAAGCAGATTTAAACCAAATCAACGCGATCCAATTCAAGTCTCAGATTATCACCGAAATTGCCCGCATGCGCAAGACTGGTGCTGGTTCTCCCCTATTCAGTTTCTACGTAGGTCAAGACCGCAAGCAAGTGGACAAAATGGTTCCACAGTTGGGCCAAGGCGGAACATCTTTACCTGATCGCGATTTATACTTAAAATCGGACGCGCGTAGTTTAAAGATCCAAGAAGGATTTAAAACCTACGTATCGACGCTATTTGAATTGATTGGCACATCACCTGCACAAGCGAAAGCGAATGCAGCGTCTATTTTCCAATTGGAGAAAAAATTAGCGGAAGCACAAATGTCGCGTTTGGAAATGCGCGATCCATATAAGACATACAACAAACTTGTCTTTGCAGATTTCAACCAGAAAACACCGGCATTCAATTGGGCATTGACGTTCCAAGATTTTGGTACAAAAGCACCTGATTCGGTATTGGTTTCTGCGCCTAAATTCTTTGAGTCTGTCAATAAAATGTTGATCGAAACACCGATTGAGACTTGGAAAACCTATTTAACCTGGAATCTTTTGAAAGGATCATCTAGCTATTTAAGCTATCCTTTTGTGAATGCAAGCTTTACATTCAATCAAGTCGTTAGTGGCCAAAAAGCCCAAACGCCCCGTTGGCAACGCATGTCATCCCTTACCGATGGCGTAATTGGTGAACTATTAGGCCAGTTATATGTAGCCAAATATTTCAAGCCAGAAGCGAAAGAGCGCATGGTGGAATTGGTTGCGAATCTCCGTAAGGCATTCGAAATCCGCATCAATGGTCTCGAGTGGATGAGTGCAGAAACGAAGCAAAAAGCCTTAGCTAAATTGTACGCCTTTACACCCAAAATCGGCTATCCAGAAATTTGGAAAACATATGAAGGTTTAGAAATTTCACCAAACGCCTTTTATCAAAACATGCGCAATGCAGGTGCGTGGGGTTTCCAAGAGAACATCGCTCAGATCGGAAAACCGGTAGACCGTACGAAGTGGGGCATGACGCCGCCAACGGTTAATGCGTATTACAGCCCGGTGATGAATGAAATCGTATTCCCAGCGGGAATTTTACAATTCCCTTTCTTTGATGCCAAAGCAGATGATGCGATTAACTACGGTGGAATTGGCGCAGTAATCGGCCATGAAATGTCACATGGCTACGATGATTCAGGTAGTCAATATGATAAAGATGGAGCCTTACGCAATTGGTGGACAAAAGATGACCTGGCCAAATTTAAAGTTAAGACTGAGCAATTAGGCAAGCAATTTGACGCCTATACCGTATTAGATACACTCCATGTAAATGGGAAATTTACGATGGGCGAGAACATCGGTGATTTAGGTGGTTTGAACGTGGCTTATGAGGCATTCAAGATGACGAAGCAAGGAAAGTCCAAAACGAAAATTGACGGGTTTACACCAGACCAACGATTCTTCTTAGCGTGGGCTCAGGTGTGGAGAAGCAAAACAGTACCTGAAACGGCTGCAAATTTGATTCAAACAGATCCGCATTCACCAGCACAATACCGGACCATCGGAGCACCCGTTAACATGGACGCGTGGTATCAGGCGTTCGGTGTGAAACCAGGTGATAAATTATATAAGAAGCCGGAGGATCGGATAAAAATTTGGTAAAATTGTAGAGACGCGATACCTCGCGTCTTTAAAAGTAGAGACGCGATACCTCGCGTCTTTAAAAGAAATTTAGACGCGAAGTATCGCGTCTCTACAATTAAAAAGGCGACCATGCGGTCGCCTTTTTAACTTATTTAAGATACTTCTCCAACCACTGAAACTGTTCCCACAGCAGGTGCAAGACATTTTCTCGGCCACGGTAGCTATGCGCTTCGTAGGGTAAATACACAAAGCGGGTTGTGCCTCCATTTCCTTTTAACGCAGCGTATAAACGCTCACTATTAATTGGGAAGGTACCTGTGTTATCATCCTGCTCGCCGTGCACTAATAAAATCGGTTCCTTGATTTTATCTGCATAACTGAATGGGCTCATTTCAAAATATAATTGAGGTGCTTGCCAATACGTACGATCTTCATTTTGGAAACCAAACGGAGTTAAGGTTCTGTTATAAGCACCACTACGTGCAATACCTGCCTTAAACAAATCCGTATGGGCCAATAAATTAGCTGTCATAAAGGCGCCATAGCTATGACCACCTACCGCCATGCGCTTGCGATCACCTACACCCAACTGCACCAAATGATCGATTGCCGCGGATGCATTCAACTTCAGCTGCTCGACAAAATTATCATTTGGCTTCTTAGAAGCGTCTGTTGAAACAATCGGCATTTCCGCATTATCCAAAATCGCATATCCCTGTGTCGCATAGTAAATAGGCGAAGCCCAGCTCAAAGTCGTAAAACGGTCTTTGCTACCACGAATCTGCGCCGCATCTGCCGCTGAATTAAATTCACGCGGATAAGCCCAGATTAAAACTGGCAAAGGACCATCCTTTTCTTTGTTATAGCCTTTTGGCAAATACAAATCTCCCGTTAAATCTACCCCGTCAGCACGTTTGTATTTGATTTTCTCTTTGGTGATACCCACTAAATTAGGATATGGATTTTCAAATTGCGTCAAAGATTTATCCTGTGCAGGGTTCAAAAGGTTTTTGATGAAGTAATTTGGGACATCTGTTTTTGATTCCTTACGAGTCAAAACTTGTAATTTCTCCGCATCGATCACCTCTTCTACCATTTCAAAGCTTCCTTCTTTGGCTCGCCAAATGATCTCATTCTTCTTCGTAATTAAATCAAATTTGGCAATAAAAGGTAAATCACCCTTATCAGAAGAACCCACTGGGTTGTTCATTAGTATTTTAGTTCCGCCGTCGATCAATTGAATCACATCACGTCCAAACGCATTTTTTGTCTGAACAGGACTTCCTGGATTGCGGTAAGCATCAGTTAGATTACGTTCATACAAAACCTCCATCGCACCCGTCTGCGGCGTATAGCGACTCACTTTTGACGTTTGCTTCCCACGCAATACCTCGGATACCAATGCAAGATTTTTATCTCCCCAAGTCACCCCGGCAAAACGCGTTTTGGTTTTAAACAACTCCTTCGCTGCTTGCGTAAATGGCGCAGCTAGGCTATAAACCGCATCATGAAATTCCACTTGCTTCTTGATGAAACCACTATCCAATGGCATCGCATACACGATCGAAGCTGGCTCATCATCACGCCACTCAAATCCCCTTGGGACATTTTGCACGTTGTCATTTCCTGCTGGAGCGCTCTCCGCAGAAGGAAGTTTGGCTAATTCCTTGATAACTTTCCCTTCTAGATTCATCACGGAAACAGTGGATGTAAATCCATACGCCGGCACCGCATACGAGAATGGTTTCGTTAAGGTCCGCGTCATAACATACTGCCGATCAGGCGATAATTGAAAAGAGTTGGTTAGCTCAGGCTTGCCGACTTTCTTATTGACCCCATTTTTGTAAAGGACCAGTTGGCTTTCAGCATAATACGCGAACAGACTCTCATCATACGGAGATTTAATCAAATCCTGGAATGTAGGACGTGGAGCAGCCTTGCCAATATTTTGTTGGATCGTAGGTCCCTTCGGCGTAATCGGACGCTTCGGTGCACCAGCTGCGTCATGCGTCGTTGCTTTGTATAAAATAGTTTGATCATCTACCCACGTAAAGGCATTGCCTAAGACTTGGTTAATCGGATCATTGTTCACGCGCGTCGCTTTTTTGGTGGCGATATCGATGACATATAGATCTACCCGATTCACTTCGGATTGGGTAAATGCAATTTTAGTTTCGGATGGATTCCAGGCGATCGCTCCGGCAGCTAGGTTTTTGGGCAAGCCAGTAATCGCGATGGGAGCACCGGATTTGATGGACTGCAACGTAATACTGCTGATGGGGCTTTGTCGGCTTGGAGAAAAATTAAGGGGATTCAATCGCAATCCCGCAATCTTCATTTCCGGTTGGCCTAATTCCTCCACACTCGGATACGAATTACGGCCTAGTAATAATAAATATTCTGCTTTGGAATCAATGCGCACAAAAGGCGTTGGCTTCGCTAAAAGCAAGTCGGCAATTTCCTTAGGCGGTAATTGATACGCATCAGTATCTTGCGCGTGGCTTAGGCTGGCAGCACCTATAAAAAGGGCTACGGACAACAACAGAGTTGATTTTTTCATAGGATAAATAAGGGATAAAAAAAGGTGGCTGATTTGTCAGCCACCTTTTGAAATTCAATTTATAGTGGATTTTGTACGATTGCTGGATTTGCATTAATCTCACGACGTGGGATTAAGAATTCCCAACGCACATCACCCGGAGCTGCATCAAACAATAATACAACTGAGGCTATTGCGTTTGTTCCATTTCTGTTTAATGGCGCGTTTGTACGCTTTAAATCTAGGAAACGGTGACCTTCACCCCATAATTCAATGCGGCGGTGGATTAAAATCTCTGCTACCAAAGCATCACCTGTTTTTGTCGACTGTACATAACTAGCATCACGTGTTTTCACTAAATCAAACAACACTTTGGAAGCACCAGCAGCATCATTTAAACGAGCTTTCGCTTCAGCTTCGATCAAATACATTTCAGCTGCACGCATGTACGGCACATCGCCCATAGCCGATGTAGAAGGTACACCTGGCAATCTGAATTTTTGATTCAAGAACTTAGGACGAACACCCCCCGGAGGAACAATTGAGTTTGCTGCAGTCGGATTTTCAACCCACATCTTTGCGCGGACGTCTGTGGTTGGAATCTGCTTGTATAACAAACTATTAATTACCTTAGGGTAGGTACGAATAACAGTCGAATTGTAGTTACATGAAATATACGAGTGATACCCACCAAAAAACTCAGATTGATCTTCTAAGTGATCAAAACCCCACATCCACTCGGGGTTGGCGATATCTTGAAAACCATCTAGGTACTGCGTCGCATTCATTGGAGCAAATCCAGCACGCGCTTCTGCTGCAAATTTAGCGGCATTTGCCCAATCTTGCTGAACCAAGGCTACGCGCGCTTGGAATCCGCGTACCACATTCAAATTGATATGCGATTTGTTAGCCCGTGATGCGGTCAATAACAACGCAGCATCCGCCAAGTCTTTATTGATTTGTGCATATACTTCTTCGACGGTATTACGTGGTTTTCCTTCGGTCGTTGGCTCTAAAACCAATGGCACACCTAATTGCGTATTAGGCTTCGCACGCGCCTCGTAGCGTTTACCGTATAACTGCACCAAGTTGAAGTAACCAAAAGCCCGTAAAGCCAATGCCTCACCTTTTAATGCATTACGATCAGCGGCTGGGCCTACGGCTTTATCAATATTCGCAATGCCAATGTTGGCATTACCAATAATGCGGTAATACAATTCATACGGGAATTGAGCCATCGTATTCACGTCAGAGCGATGAGCAACCCATTGGGTCTCGCCCACGTGCCAGCCGGATGCTGTGGTACCTAAAACCATATCTTCACCCATGTGATCTAAAATAATCATCATGGCCGGATGACCTGAGTGACCTTGTGAGCTCAAATAACGAACAACAAAGGAACGGTAGATACCGTTGATAGCTGCTGCTGCATTTTTTGTTGTCGCATAAGCAGAACCTGCGTCGATACTTGCGGTAGGCGTCGTATCCAAATATGTTTTCTCACATGATAAAGAGATCATGCTGAGAAAGAAAGCGAAAATTAGTAAACTTTTATTTTTCATGATTCTAAATTATAAAGAGAATGAAAGACCTAATACCAATGATTTAGCCGGGCTATACACGTTACTTGTCGTTCCTCCAAAATTTTGTTGGACGTTCATACCGCTTCTGCGAGAAAGCATCAAGAAGTTTTCACCACTCATGTATACCTGGGCATTATCAATTTTGAATTTAGTCAAAACCGACTTTGGTAACCGATATGCCAATGTCACCGTACGGATATTCATAAAACTTCCGTCAATTAACCAGCGATCCGACGCAGCATTAAAATCTGCCGTACGTCCATTATCCATACGAGGCACTTCGGTGATGTCACCTGGATTTTGCCAACGCTTCAAGATGTCTACGTGTTTGGCATTGTGGTATCCTGCACCCATTAAACCAGCATAAGCCCCATCGTAGATTTTACCACCGAGTTGGTACACCATTAATGCCGTTAATGAGAACCCTTTATAGCTTACTGACGTATTCACCGATCCTGTCAAATCTGGAATAGATGACCCATTATACCAGAAACGTGCATTCGCAATGTTATTCGTTAAGGTATCACCTGATGCCGTAATTCTTGAGTTAGAAGCTACATATGAAATCGCACGATATTCAGCTGCTCCCGTTTCTGGGTTTACGCCTTTATACTCACGTAACCAATAGTCATACAATGAACTCCCTTCTTTCAACTTTTTCGTGCCGTCGATGATCTCCTTGCTCTCTTTTGGCATTTTGGTGATTTGATTCTCTAAACGAGTCGCATTCAAATCAATGTGAAAATTGAAATCTTTCGTACGAATGACATCATAGCCTAACTGAAGCTCGATACCTTTGTTGTACATCGATCCAATGTTACGCGTCTCAGATCCAATACCCACAGAAAGTGGCAAAGGAACTGCAAAAATCAAGTTGGTGGACTGACGATTAAAATATTCAATCGTACCCGATAAACGGTTCTTGAACAAGCCAAACTCAACAGCTACGTCAAATGCCGTATTTGTTTCCCACTCCAATGACTTGCTACCTAACGAAGATTGCAAGATACCTGGCTCGGTAGCATTGTTCCAGCCCAAGGCATATAATGGCTGCCAAGCGTAGTTGCTGATACCACCATCATTACCTGTTTGACCCCAAGAACTTCTTAGTTTCAAGTTATCGATGAAGCTAAATTGCTTGATAAAATCTTCTTGATCTAAACGCCAAGCGGCTGATGCTGAGTAGAATGTACCCCAACGCTTATCTTGGTAAAACTTAGAAGATCCATCGCGTCGAGCGGAGAATGAAACAAAATATTTCGAATCATAATCGTAATTCAAACGAGAGAAGTAACCTTCTACGCGACGCATGTCATATTGTGATGTCAAGTTAGTCGTTGTCGTAAAGTTGATCAACTCATAATTTCCATCCAAAATTTGCTGCGAACGTGAACCATCTAAGCTGTTACTTACTAAGTTGTAGTTTTCATGACCTACTAAGGCATCCACATTGTGCTTTCCGAAGGTATGGTTGTATGTCAACAACTGTGACAAGTTGTAGTTCGTGATATTCTCAAACAAATTAGATGCACGACCTGCTGGCGCACCATCACCGATTTCTGGGTTACCAAAAACAATTGAGTTAGCGTTTGTAATATCCACACCTACGTTAGACGTAAATTTGAAATCTTTTAAGAACGTAACTTCTGCATACGTACGACCACCTAATAAGTTTCTACGGAAGAAGTTTTCGTTCAATTCCGTTTCAGCAACTACGTGCCGACCGCCATATTGTGGACGATTCGATAAACCTAATGCACTTAAGTTTCCGTAGTCATAGCGACGGCGGCCATCTTCAGTCGTTAAGAATGAACCTGGATTTTTAGGATCATACGCATATACGGGATAAATAGGCGCCATACCACGTGTAAAGAAGAATGGGTTAACAAATGAAGTTCCACCATCAGCCGTTGACTGATTCGATGTAGTGACCGTCGTATTCATGTTGGCCCCTACCTTAAACCATGAATTCATTTGGCTATTCACGTTTAAACGTGCGGTAAAACGATCATAATCGGATTTAATTTGATATCCTTTATCGTTCAAATAAGATACAGATAAGAAGTAATCGGTCTTGCCATTCGATCCTGAGAAATTCGCATTTACCTCATCACGGATACCTTGACGCATCACCGCTTTTTCCCAGTTTAAATCATCTGGGTTGTAGATCATTTGGGCAGATGGATTAAGTTTTCCGTCTGTACCTACTAATTGAGCAAAAGGTACATTGTATACGTTATAACCTGTTCCTACTATCGCACCTAGACCCGCTGAAGCAGTAGAACTTGCTGTTGCGATAGGCACAGGGTTAGCTGCGCGGTAAGCTAAGTTATTCCGGTTAGATTCCCACATCAGTGGGTAATAATCAGCAGCACCTACACGGTCGTACTCAGGCAGAGCGCGTGTGTTAAAACCTTTGGTGTATTTGATGTTAATTGAATTTTTACCGTTCAATCCTTTCTTGGTTGTAACCATGACCACACCATTCGCTGCACGCGCACCATATAGAGCGGTAGACGCTGCATCTTTCAAAACGGTAATGGACTGAATATCATCATTGTTTAGATTCGCAATACTCGCTGAGTAAGGAACACCGTCCACGACGTATAATGGATCATTCGAAGATGAAATCGAACCAAAACCACGAATACGTACGGCTGGAGATGAGCCTGGCTGGCCTCCTGTAGAAGTAGTCGTGACACCGGCTGCAATACCTTCTAAGGCTTGACCAATGTTGGTGATCGGACGAACACCTAATTTTTCTGCCCCAATAGAAGCAGAAGAACCTGTAAATGATGCCTTTTTAGACGTACCAAAGGTCGTAACGATAACCTCATCGAGTTGAGATGTGTTTGATTGAAGTGAAATGTTGACAACCGAACGGTTTCCAACGCGCACCTCTTGGGAAGCATAGCCTACTGAGCTAATGACAAGCACGGCTGTAGGCGAAACGCTCAGCTTAAATGCACCATCCGCATCGGTTGATGTCCCTTTCGTTGTCCCTTTAATAGCGATATTAACTCCAGGTAATGTAGAACCATCTTCCGTGGTTACCTTTCCTGAAATAGTACGATCTTGGGCCAGCAAGGGGACTAATGCCGTAAGCCACAAGAAAATACTGACTAGTAACGTTTTTTTCATAATGTCTTTAGTTTAAACAAATGATGAATGAAATAAAATTTGGCAAATATATGAAGACCAAATTTCTTAACAATTAATTAATATAAATTGTTTTTATCCCGATCATAAAAAAATAGGCGGCCATTTACGGGCCGCCTATTCAAACTATTTTTGAGATATCTTACTTACCGATACTAGGGTTTGTTTGAACCTCAACTAATGGAATACCAAAGATATAACGTGGATCAGATGGCTGAATGATTGCACCAGCACCGAATGAGTTTAAAGGCTCGCCACGACGTAATACATCATTAGCACGGAAACCTTCGCCCAAGAATTCGATACGACGCTCAGTCAAGATTGCACGAACCACTTCCGACTTAGTAGCCAAAGAAGGGAACTCATAAGCTGCGTCAGAGCGACCATGTACCGCGCGTAAAATCGCAGCTGCACGTGTTAAGCTCCCTGCCTCTGCTTCTGCTTCAGCTACGTTCAATAATACCTCAGCATAACGAATGTTCGGTACAAAATCCACAAATGGAGCCACGCCACTGAATTTAGTCAATGATGGCGCATTGGCAACGGCTGTTCTTGGAACAGTCATTTTTGTCTTACGATCATCATTTGCACCAAACTGTGCATTGTTGTAAATACCTGTAGGACCTGGATTTAACGTATATTCAACGTTACCTGCATTCCAGTAAAAACCTAATTGGTTTTGTGTTCCTGGCGCGTTAGTCGCATCCATCGGGAAAGAGAATACAGATTCCGTTGTTGTATAAGGAGCCTTAAATACATTACTAACATCCGCTTGTAGGGTATGAGCCACACGTGTTGTTGAACGGAATGGAGCTGCCGCAGTTACAATCTTGTTACCTTCTGTGATAACACCAGCGTAATCGCCCATCGCCAACATCACACGTGTTTTCAACGCTACAGCTGAATTCTTGTGTGCACGTGTTGTGTTCAATAAGGCAGTACTGTAAGAATCTGGTAATTCAGCTTCCGCTTCATTCAAATCCTTTAATACTTGAGCATATACTTGAGCTACCGTAGAACGAGCTAAATCATTATTAGCAGAAGAAGACTCTCCTTTTAAACGTAAAGGCAAACCTGCCGAAGCACCTTTGTCTAAAATATATGGCTTAGCGAAAAACTGAACCAAAGAGAAGTAAGTCAATGCACGCAAAAACTTAGCCTCACCACGGTAATTCGCAGCTAATGCTGGAGTAACCGCCGTTGGATTAGCCGTTAAACCCTCTAAAAACAAGTTGGCACGATTGATTGTCAAATACCCCTGAATCCAGAAGTTGGCCAAATACGAATCAGAAGGATCTTGATTTCCTTGATACGTACCGTAACCAGTTACACCATTTGTTGTCCGGTTAATCCACTCCTCGCCACGGATATCGTTATAAATCAAATAACGACCTCCAAATAAACTTCCGCTTTTCGCAGAACCATACAAGCCATTTACCTGAGAAAGTACACGTGCAGGCGTATTAAATACGGTTGCGTCCGATAAATCCAATTCAGGAACTGCGTTAAGGAATTCCTTATCGCATGAAGAAACAGTCAGCGCTAAAGCGACAGACAAAATTCCTATTTTATTTATGAATAATTTCATTTTATATCTGCGTTAAAATTATAGACCAATATTAATACCAAAAGTAAATGCACGTCCTTGTGGGATTGAGTTACGCTCAATACCTGAAGCCAAGTTCGAATCACCATTTGATGAAATTTCAGGGTCAACACCTAAGTAAGGAGTGAACAACAATAAGTTGTTTCCTTGTGCATAGACACGAATGGAAGTTACCCCGATAGATGTCAAATTCGCAGGGATTTTATAACCAAGTGTTGCTGTTTGCAAACGCAAGAAATCACCCTTTTGAAGATTGGCGTCAATCAAGAAAGCAGAACCATTCGAGATGTTATCGCCATAGATAGCACGAGGAATCTCTGTAATTTGACCTGGAGTCTTCCAAGAATCTAATACATCTACTGTGTTGTTCCAAACACGTTGGTCACGAAGACCCGCTTGAGAACCATTGTAAATGTAGTTACCTCCTGAGAATGTAAAGTTCAAGCCTAAATCAAATCCCTTGTAACGGAACGTATTGTTAAAACCACCATAGAATGTAGGCAAGGTATTACCCAAAACCTGCTGTTGGTTTGAAGGTGAAGAAGTAGGCTTACCATCTAAGGTTGTCCAAGCATTCGCTCCACCTAGGTGTAGATATTGAACTTTGGTTCCATCACGTGTTACGAAGATACGACGACCATTCTCTGGATTAACACCAGCAGTCTTTACCCCGTAAACTTGAGCTGCAGAATATCCAACGCGTGTAATATTCGTAGTTTCTAAACCTGAAGTAGCTGTCAAGATCGGCGTGTTTGCGTCAACCAATGAAGTAACCATGTTTTCGTTTGTCGCAAAGTTTACGTTAGTTGTCCAAACAAACCCATTGTTATCAATTGGCGTTGCCGTAATTGCTAATTCGTATCCTTTGTTGTACATCGAACCTACGTTCGCCAAGATTGAGTTTCCAGGAATACCTTTAGAAGGAGCTTGAGGAACGTTCAAAATCAAATTATCAATATCCTTATAGTAGTAGTTAGCTTCTACTTGAATACGATCATTTAAGAAACTTACGTCTAAACCAACGTTGGTTTGTGTAGATGTCTCCCATTTCAAGTTCTTGTTTCCAGCTTGGTTAAATGCCAACGTTGGCGCTGCACCATACAATCCAGAAGCAAATGTTGAATAAGAACCATATGCATTCGGCACGTTACCGTTACCTACTTTACCATAACTAGCTTTTAAACGCAAGTTTGTAAGCTTATTTCCTAAATTCATGTTTTTGAAGAATTTCTCCTCAGAAACAGTCCATCCTAAAGATGCTCCACCGAAATCACCCCAACGGTTTTCTGAAGATAAGGCAGAGTTACCATCCACACGGTAGTTTGCACTTAAGAAATATTTGTTGGCATAGCTATATGAGAAACTAGAAAAATAAGCTTCATACGCCACTTGCGCAATACCGTTACCAGCAGCTAAATTCGTTCCATAATTTCCTTGGAAATCAGTGAAGAAGAAATCAGCTAATCCTTGGCGTTGAGCACCCCAGTTTAACACACGTGTTTTCTGAACATCAGAACCTGCAATAACAGAGAAATTATGCTTCTCAGCCAATATTTTATTGTATTGCAAGGTGTTGATTAAGTTCCAGTTGTCTGAACGAGCCGTGTTGTTATAGGCATCACCACTTACTGACCAACCGTCACCATTGAATGGATTGAAGAAACGAATGTTCTCTGTATTACGACGATCCCAAGAATAACTTGTTTTCGCAGTTAAGCCTTCCGCTAAACGGAATTCAGCTCCTAAATTAGCAATCAAACGTGTATTCTCAGATGTAATGTTATCCAAGTCACGAACGACAGCCGGGTTAGGGAATTGTGCTGGTAATAAGTTATTCAAACGACCAATCGTATTGTTTTCCAAGTTGTAAGAACCATCTGGCAAACGCGCAGGCAAGTTAGGAACTTGCGCAACTGCGATACGACCTAAACCTGATGTATTAAATGCACCACCCGCATTTGAACCTGACATCGGAGCCTGGTTAAATGTGTTTGAGTAGTTAAAGTTTGCAGTCAATTTCAACCACTTCGTTGCTTGGTGATCCATGTTGAAACGACCTGAACGACGTTGGAACGTATTACTCTTCAAGAAACCATCTTGATCTGAATAACCAGCAGAGAAGTAATAATTTGTTTTATCCGTACCACCTGTGATTGATAAATTGTGGTTTTGAGAAATTGATGTTTGGTAAACTTCTTTGTACCAATCTGTATCAATTAAAGAACCATCCGCATTGTAAGATGGTAAAAAAGATTTGTTCTGTGCATTACGCTGTGAAGCAGCTACTGCATTTGGATTCAACGATAATGCATTCGCAATCGCGCCATTCTTGTGCAACATAAACTGCTCTGCATTCAAAACATCGGGAAGACGTACTGCTTCTGAAACACCAGCCCAAGAATCGATTGAAACTTTTGCTCTTCCTGACTTACCGCGCTTTGTTGTAATTAACAAAACACCCGCACCTGCACGAGATCCGTAGATTGCCGCTGAAGCCGCATCCTTTAAGATATCGATTGACTCAATGTCAGATGGGTTAATATCTGCCAACGGGTTATTCGTCGTTGAGTTAGCTGATACGTTATCTGTAGAAATTGGAATACCGTCAATAACAACTAAAGGAAACGAGCTCAATGAAAGTGAACTCAAACCACGAACACGAATTACTGGAGGGTTGTTCAACAAACCGTTCGGTTGTGTGATGTTAACACCGGCAGCTTGACCTGTCAAACCTTGAGAGAAAGATTGTACCGGACGCTCAGCGATTGAAGCAGCTTTTACAGATGACGCAGCACCTGTAAACTCTTGACGCTTTCTAGTCCCGTAACCAACAACAACTACCTCTGATAATTGTGTGTTGTCTACTTGAAGTTGTACATCGATAACTCCGCGAGTTCCAACTGCAACTGATTGCGAATTAAAACCTACGAATGAGAAGACTAATGAAGCTCCATCGTTTACTGAAATCTTGTAAGAACCGTCGGCAGCCGTTGTCGTTCCTTTAGAAGAACCTTTGGCGCTAACGCTTACGCCCGGAAGTCCACTTCCGTCCTCAGACGTCGTGACTTTACCGGTAACTTGCCTTGTTTGAGCGAATAATGTGCTTACTACAGCCATCATTAACACCCAGGAGAGTACTAGTTTTTTCATGTTGTTTAGTTTAATGAATGAAATTGAATCCGAAAATTAACATTGAAACTTCAAAATCCAACAAATTGTTAATAAATATTCTTTATTAACGTATTAATCCAATAGAAAATTTGGCAAAAACAAGGCGAACCCGGTATAGGTCACCTTAGCTACGATTAATAGAAATGAATAGCGAAACAAATTAAAACAACAAAGGCTGCCCTTAGAAAAGAACAGCCTTTGTGCATATGAGTTAACAAAATGTTTTATGGTCTTGTATCCCAGAATACTTTCGCCAACATGTTTGATTTTTGTTTGAAGTTGGTGTTCGCACTTACCTCCGAATCAGGATAGAACAAAGAACGAGGAATACCACCTGTCATGGCGGCAACGCTCGCGTCAACTGCTCTTAGCGCAGGATAACCAGTACGTCTCCAATCGTTCCAAGGCTCCACGGCAACACCATAATTCGCGACATACTTCTCCGTGATAATTTTTGCAATATTTCCTTCTAACGAAGTTGCATTCAAATTTCCTTGAGCAGCAATGTATGCATTTTGATCTGCTGCGCTAACACCCACAAGACTCAGAGATGCTCTAATTCCTTCTCTAAAGAAACCTTCAGCAGCACTAACACCTGCACCATAACGTAACGCATGTTCTGCACGGATGAAATTATATTCAGCAAATGTTAACAAACGAATCGGTGCAGCACCGGTATACGAATTATTATAAGCTGCTGCTGCAACAATAGCACCAGAAGCATTAACACTTGTAGCAGGAATGGCAGATTTCAAGTTACCTCTAAGGAATGTATGAACGCGAGAGAAAGCAAATGACTGGGCATCCACTGGACTTGCCCCTTTGTAGGTACCTGAACCGAATGGAAAATCAGTGAAGTAGAATGGTCTTCTCGGATCTGTTGTACCATTCATCATGTCTACAAGCGTCTTGTTCGGGAAAAACTGATCTGGTCTTGAAATCTCAAACTGATGGATTGAATTTTGAGACGAAACAGCATCTACAAAGTTCATTTGGAAATTATCGGCATTTGAACTTAAGAAGATCGCGTTGCTAGAAACAAGGGCATCCATTTTTGTTTTAGCAAAAGTTGGATCTTTTGCCGTGTAATGTAAAAACAAACGCAGTTTCAAGGTATTTGCTAAACGCTCCCATCGCGTACGGTTACCCAAAAATATCGTCTCATCATTACCTGGACTTAAAGCAGACGTAGTTGCCTTCACATCAGCGATACCTTGATCAATTAATTCAATGACTTTGGTATAAATAACTTCATCATCATCAAGCTTCGGCTGATTAATCTCAGGTGATTTAAACGCTTCCGAATAAGGTAAGTCTCCCCACATATCGACTGCCTGAGAATAAACGTATGCCTTTAAAATACGGGCAACTCCACGGTAGTGTGGGCTTTTCTCACTGTTGGCAATGATATATTCGATATCTGCCAACTGGCCAGCAAATAAAGACGCGTATAAATTATTTACGTCTGTAGGCTGAATTAAATATCTAGCATATTCACGTGATTGCGTACCTGCCGCTCCTTGCCCAGCAAATTGCTGCGCAATCAGGGAAGTAAAACGATGCATATCGCTACCACCTCTAAAACCTACGTTAACGGTTACACTCGTTAGCACTTGAGAGATGGGCGCGGAAGTTGGCGAGTTAGGACTAACATTGATGTCCAAATAACTGTCGCAAGAGCTCGTAACCACAAAAACAGCGGCTACCAAACTCATTGATATATATCTGATAATTTTCATATTCTTATTAATATTTATGATTAAAAAGTAGCTCGTAAGAAGAAACCATAATTTCTGGTTTGAGGTAAACCATTTGCTTCAAAACCTTGTGAATTTGTCACACCTGTTGCATTGGTCTCTGGATCGAAATGAGGGAAATTTGGTGCATACAACCATAGATTCCGTCCATTTACGCCTAACTCCATTTTACCTATTGGCGTCTTAGCTAATACTTTACTTGGCACCGTGTAGGAAATAGAAGCCTCACGTAGTCTTAACCATGAACCATCGAATACATAAGACTCTCCCGTACCAAAGTTGTAGATATTACTCCAGTAATCTTGCGCAGAAACAGGAGTTGTATTTGGCTGACCGTTAGCCAATGTCCCTTCAATAACGTAAGGTTTAGCTACGTCACCCGTCGCAGTTAATCGAGCAAACTCAGCTGTTTCTTTCGCTGTACCACTACGATACAAGTCACCGATATTACGAGAATACACATCGCCACCTTTCCGGATATCCAATAAGAAATTGAAATTGAAATTTTTGTAACGGATATTGTTGGTGATACCAGCTGTCCAATCCGGGTTGGTATTTCCGATTGCTCCTTGCAATGGGCTCAACGACGTTAAACCATTCGCGCCAATTAATTTCTTACCATCTGAAGCTCTGTTAAATACCGAACCAAACAATAAACCATACGGTTGGCCTGCATATAAACGTGTTCCTGGCGTAGTAAATCCTCCTAGTTGGATAAATTCAACCCCTTTTGCTAACGATTCAACAATTGGATCTAATGTGGTAAAGTTAGCTGAGATATCCCATGAACCTTTACTTGTTTGCAATGGAGTAGCTGTAATTAACAATTCAAATCCTTTTTGCTTCAATGAACCAGCATTTCTGTTCTGTGAAGTAAAACCAGTAGATGGACCTACCGGCACAGCAAAGATCAAGTCTGTCGACAAGGTGTTGAAATAATTCATTTCAATACCAACTCTGTTCTTGAAGAATTTCGCCTCTAATCCAATTTCTCTTGAAGTCGTAAACTCAGGTCCCAAGTTCGGGTCAGCCTGCGTGTTGCTCAATGTACGTCCACCCAAGTTATTGTAAGGGAAGTTGATTACAGGACCGAAACCATCACTAGCTCCTGCTAAAAGGAATAATGTGTTGGTTGCATACGTACCTGCCTCTTTACCTACTTTAGCATAGTTTCCAGATAATTTCAAGAAACTCAATGCCGTTGACTTTAATGCAGGGAATGCCTCCGTGGCAATAAAGCTACCTGCGATAGATGGGTAGAAATATGAGTTCTGACCCGCACCAAACGTAGAAGAATAATCATTTCTACCTGTAAAGCTAAGGTTAGCATAACCTTTGTAGCTAAAGTTAAACTCTCCGAATACACCAACTAATCTTCTGTTTGCTGATTGATTAAATGCAGTTACCACCGAAGCATTGGAAATATTCTTTAGATCTCTAATCGCTAAGTTTCTACCTGTTGTACTCGTGTACGTGGATCTACTTTCAACGATCTCATTACCGATATTAAAGTCCAACTTCAAATCATCCGTAATATTTTTATTACCAATAATCTGGAAATAGGAGTTCATATCTCTTGAAGTCAATGAACTATTCGCAATACCACCCGTACCGCCAGCAGATGTATTTGCACCACCGCGTGCACCAATCTGGTCATAACCTACAGTGCCATAAGCAGAGGCGTCAACACCTAATCGATAATTAACCGCTAACCAAGGCTTTAGGTAATATTTCAAGGCAACATTACCGATTACACGATCCAACTCATCTGTGAACGTGTTATTTTTCAATGTCCAGTATGGGTTATCTGTGTTATCAAAAAATACTTGATTACCTGTGGCAGGATCTTCGAATGGAATTCCTGATAAATCATAGTTTCTTGGCATAAACCATGATCTAAAGAACGGGTTCGAAAGTTGGTTACCAATTTGTGATCTTTCAGAAACTGAAGTAATGTATTGCGCAGAAACACTAGCAGATAGTTTCTCCGAAACCTGTGAATTAGCATTCAAGGTAAAGTTGTTTCTATTGAGGGAATTACTACTTAAAATACCCGTTTCTTGAAGATTTCCGTATGAGAATCTAAATGCTGACTTATCCGTTCCACCTTGGAAACTAAGGTTATTCTGCATATTAATACCTTGTTGGAAAATATCTGACACGTTATTTGGGTAAGCTGTTAAATTCTCTTGCTTTCCAAAAGCGTTCGTTACAGCTTGACCTGCTATTTTAGGTCCCCAGGATAGGTTATTGATCGGATTATATCTTCCTAATGATCCTTGTGCATATTCATTTTGATAATCAGGTAATCTATTTACCTCAACGATGTTATATGAAGAGTTAAAAACTACGCTATTTTTCTGACCCGTCTTACCTTTTTTCGTGGTAATCAAGATCGCTCCATTGGCCGCTCTTGAACCATAAAGTGCAGCTGCTGCTGGACCTTTCAGAATCGACATGTTCTCAATATCTTCTTGGTTAATGTCAATCGCTCTATTCGAGTTAGACACACCGTTTTGCAATGCGTTAGAACCTCCACCGTTGTCGATCGGCACACCATCCACCACAAATAAGGGTTGGTTCGATCCCGTAAACGTCGTAAAACCACGAATAAAAATAGCAGTGGATGATCCCACCATACCATTTGACGAAGCAATACGCACACCGGCTACCTTCGCAGCAAGTGCATTCACAGGGTTCGTTGTTCTACCTACCGTCAATTGCTCGTTCGTAATCGTTGATGTTGCGTAACCTAACGATTTCTTATCTCGTAGGACTCCACCCGCTGTTACGACAACCTCATTGAGTAATTTGGAGTCTACCTCTAAAATTACGTTAAGTGAATTCGCGTTACCTACAGGAATCGTTTTATTGAGGAAACCTACAGAAGAGAATACTAACGAAGCACCATTTCCTACAGAAATTTTGTAGGTTCCATCTGCAGACGTCGTTGTTCCTGTCGTTGTACCTTTGATGCTGACACTGACACCCGGAATTGTACTCCCATCCTCAGATGAAGTGACTTTACCGGTAACTGGCCTTGATTGAGCGAATAATGTGCTGACTACAGTCATTATTAACACCCAGGAGAGTACTAGTTTTTTCATGTTGTTTAGTTTAATGAATATTGATTCGAAAATTAGTATTCATACGCCAAAACCCCATGTATTATCAATAAATCTTCTTTATAAGCTCCATAAAAAAATATTATTTGGCAAAAAAAGGGCGACCCAATGGATCGCCCTTTCTACACCCTAACAAAAAATATGTTAATTCTTATCCCAAAACAACTTTGTTGTCACCACGTCACCACCGATTGCCGAAGCAGCCGCTGTATAACTAGCACCATTTAAAGTTTGCTCTGTAGATGGATATGATAAACGAGTTGGGAAACCCGATTTCGCATTAATAGGTGTTGCAATTTTCGGTTGGTCCAAACGACGAATCTCTACCCAACCCTCATACGGACGATTGTAAAGTGCGATCCACTTTTGCGTACCAATCTTTTGCTTCCAATCTCCAGCAGCTGTCGCATAGGCTACATCTGTTTGAGCTAAATAAGCAGCTGCATCAGCAGCAGTTCCACCCCAATAAAGAATAGAAGCTGTAATTGCGTTATTGTAATGTGATTCGGCTGAACCCGCTACGCTAAATCCTCTTTCTTTTGCCTCAGCACGTAAAAACTCAGTTTCTACGTAATCCGCTAATATATATGGAGAAGCAGCTTCGATAACTTTTGCACCGGCACGAGAAAAATCAACGAATGTATTCGATTTTCCTACAATACCACCTGCGTAGTTACCCGCGTTATTCTTCGAAAAGAAAGCAGCTTTACGCGGATCATTCCATCCAATCAACTTATCCATCAAATCTTTCGCAGCAATGTAATCTTGACGACCACCCGTTACGATATCCACAAATAAAGGATTTTGATTTGGTGAAGAAGAAAGGAATGTAAACAAACCATTATCAGCTGCAGCAGAAATAGCACCCGCATCAGAAGACTCAGCAGCTGTTTTCGCAGCCGCAGCATCTACATCCACTAAGACCATACCAAGTTTAAAACGTAGCGTATTTGCGAACTTTATCCATTTCGCAGCAGATCCTTTGTAAACTAAATCTTCAGTTGCTGTGAAACTATTTGCAGTTGGGTTGATTTTGGCAATATCAGCATTCAAACGAGCCAATAAATCAGCAGAGATCGTTTTAGCATCATCATATTTAGGAAACAAAATAGCCGAATTAATCGACTCTTTGTAAGGAACATTTCCGAACGTATTCACGAGAACACTGTAGGCATACACTTCCATAATATCCAAAATCGCAATTTTATTCGCCTTTTCAGCAGGAGCAAGTGAAGCATCTGCATTGATCAAACGAGCAGACTCACGTAAATCCGCGATTACATCACGGTACATCGTCGTCCACCAGCCATTTGGAATGGCACGCGTATTGAAATCATATTGAGCTTCATCTTGGTATACAGCCATCGCCCAATGCGAAACTGTAAAACGGAATACGTTCGTATTCACACTAGCAGATGCCAACGAGTTCGCTAGGGTCTTCGTAGCATTCGAAAATAAAGTAGGTGCAGGAACTGCTGCAGGCCTCTTTGTCTCAACATTTAGTTGAGCTAAGTCACTTGTACAAGCTGTAAATAAAACCAACAGCGGTACAAAAACGATTAATATTCTTTTCATCAGTATAAATTTTTGGGATGATTAAAACAACAACTTGACGTTAAGTCCGATAGAACGTGTCGTTGGATATGCTCCAGACTGGTATCCTTGCACGTTACCAGCAGATAAATTTTCTTCTGGATCAGCATAAGGAACTGATTTCTGAATTATCCAAAGGTTACGTCCGAACACAGATACGTCTACTCCTTTAACTCCACCTAATTTACGTACAATCGAGTTTGGCAAAGCGTAAACTAAGTTTGCTTCTCTCAACTTAACATAACCGGCATCGTAAACGAAAGCCGCCGCTGGATTGTATGCATAGCCATATGTACCGTAATCATTCTCCACACGAATTGTGTTTTTAGAACCGTCGGCTAACACACCTGGCATAATCACACCACCACCTTCGGCAATTGAATTACGTGAAGGGTTTCCTTTGTCGTTTAAAGCTGCAGATTCAACTAACACACCTGTAGCCGCACCGTAATACTGATCCAATGAGAATACAGAACCACCTTTCTTAATATCAATCAAGAAATTAAACGTTATGTTTTTATAACGGACCGAATTATTCAAACCACCAATCCAATCTGGATTAACATTACCAATGTTATTCGTAGTTGTCGTAGTCATGTCATAACGTCCATTAGATTTCACTAATTTCTCGCCATTCACAAACTTCCAAGTTCTTCCTTGCAAAATACCGTAAGGTTGTCCTACGGTAGCGTTCAATGAAACACCACCTTGGAATGTTGCCAACTGTAAATTTTGGCTATTATTGTAAAGACTCAACACCATGCTTCTATTGCGCGTAAAGTTAACATTCAAATTCCATGAGAAATCTGCTGTTTTAATTGGATTTGCAAAGATGCTTAACTCAAAACCTTTGTTCTCAATGTTACCCGCATTTACATACGTTGATGAGAAACCAGTAGAAGAAGTTACCGAAGCTGGCATAATTTGATCTAAGGTATTTGTTTGATAATATGTCAAATCAAATCCAATACGATTTTGCATAAAAGCCATTTCCAAACCTATCTCTTTCGATTGAGTTTGCTCAGGCTTCAATGTAGGGTTATTTTGTGTCGATGGAGCTGAGAACAAGATCGTTGAACCAAACGGTGCTGGTTGATCATACACGTTCTTAATGGCACCCCAAGGAGCATCATTACCCACCGTTGCATAGTTAACACGCAACTTACCAGATGTCAACCAAGGAAGATCCGTGAAATGCTCAGAGAAATTCCAGCTAGCAGCTCCTGAATAATAAAGGTACTTGTTGGCATCCACCGGCAACGTCGAAGACTGATCTTGACGAATTGTTCCATCAAAGTTCAAGAAATTCTTGTAAGACAATGTAACACCAGCAAATACACCAAATACTTCACGCGGCGTAAATGACTCAGATGGAGCAGCTACCGTACCTTTTGAGTTAGCAACTGAATACAAACCTGGAACAATCAAACCACCATTTGTCGCTGCAAAGATTGAACGAGCATATGATTGACGTAAGTTCAAACCAGCTAACGCCTTCAAGTTCACATCTTTGATGATGTTTTTGTCGAAGTTGGCTAATAAGTCGTAGTTAGTTTCATTAAACGTACGATCGAAACGGCTATATGAAGCAGCCCCTTGAGAACCTACTGCAGTACGCTCCTCTTGGAATTCATTGTATGTATCTACCGTAACACGACCCATGAAATTCAAGTAATCAGTTGCTTTGTAGTTTAACATTGCATTACCAAAAATACGTGTACGCGTATCATTTTGATAGTTTTGATAACGAATCCAGTAGTAGTTATCTGTGTAGATAGGCTTCAAACCAGCAGCTGAAGATGGATCAGCCCAGTTCCAAGTAACGTTTTGACTGTTACGAAAGTACGCTGTTTTTTGATCTTGAATATCTACGTTGGTTTGATACCACTGACGGAAATTTTGATTTACGTTCAAGCCACTATAACCTGTACCGTAACGTCCTTTACCATCTACAATCGAGAAATTTGCTGAAGCCGAAGCTGTCAATTTGCTAGAAACATTATACGAACCACCCAAATTCATGATATTCTTCGTCACGTTCGAGTTTGGTAAAGTACCACGCTCTTCGTTACGCGTAAATCCTAATTTAAAGGTTCCTTTATCTGTAGCACCATCTAATTGAATAGCTGTGTTGTTCGAAATAGCCGTCTCATAGAATGTTTCTGGCGTATTTTTCGCAGCAGCCCATGGGCTTGTTTTCATGTAGTTTGGTCCTGCTGGATCAAATGAATCCCACGTGTAAACTGGGCGATTGTCAAATTTAACTCCATAAGAAGCATCTTCCGCTGTAGGAACGACATAATCATCCTTTCCATCACCATTGGCATCAAAATACAAGAAACCATCTTTTTGATACGGATCAGAATAACCTGCACCGTACCCATTTTGGTATTTCGCAAACGTAGATTTATCAATTGTTCCTACTGTTAAGCCCGTATTAATTGTAATACCTAGACCTTTTTTCGCTTTTTTCGTTTGGATCATGATTACACCATTCGAAGCACGAGAACCGTAAAGCGCAGTTGCCGCAGCACCTTTCAATACAGTCATTGACTCAATGTCATCTGGGTTGATATCTGCCGCAGCATTACCATAATCATATCCACCACGACCCGTTGTTTGGTTACCCGAATTTTTATTCGAGTTATCGATAGGCACACCGTCAACGACAAATAACGCTTGGTTATTCCCAGTTAAAGATTTAGTACCACGAATAACGACGTTAGTTGAACCACCAATCGAGTTACCTTGTGTGATCTGTAAACCAGCTACTTTACCAGAAAGAGCTTGGAACGCATTTCCTGAACGCACACGTGTTAACTCATCTCCTTTAATTTGCTGGGCAGCATAAGGTAATGAATTCTTCGTACGCGTTAGGCCTAATGCCGTTACCACAACTTCGTTAAGTTCAGACGCATCCGTTACTAAAACAACGTTAATTGCAGTTTGACTACCTGCTGAAATTGTTTGTTGCTTGTATCCAACAAAACCGAATACTAAAACAGCACCGTCGCCTACTGAAATCTTATAAGATCCATCGGCGCCAGTCGTTGTACCACGAGCGGTACCTTTTAGGCTAACACTAACGCCGGGTAGCGCTGTGCCATCCTCAGATGAAGTAACTTGACCAGTTACCTGTCTCACTGAAACTGAGTTTTGAGCAAATAATGAACTGAACGCAGTCATTACCATTACCCAAATGAGTAAGAGTTTTTTCATGTTGATTAGTTTAATTAATGAAAAAGATAAATAAAATTTATGCAAATTAGGAAAATATCTTTTGTGACCAAAGAAAATTGCGAAAAAGGAGTGTTCGGCTTACATAAACACCACTTTAATTCAACAAAGCCAAATATTTTCTTGAATTTCCACTAAATAAACAATCTGATACAGCTGGGATGTATACCATATAATTGTGAGGAGTGAAACCCCTGACAAAAGAAAAGGGGGTAAGCTTTCGCTTACCCCCTTTTTCCGTCATGAAAATGACTAAAAGATTACTTCCAACTTGGATTTTGAACCAAATTAGGATTTGCATTCGTCAACGTCTCCGTGATTGGGAATGACCACTCACGTGATGTAGGCGTTAATGAACACTTATCGATTGGAGATTGTGCTGGAATTCCGCACGTACTTCCACGCGTTAATGTTCTAGATGTACGCTTCAAGTCAAAGAAACGGTGGCCTTCGCCAACGAACTCTCTTCTTCTTTCATCGGCAATTGCATTAACCAACGTAGCGCCTGTTAAATCCTCATTCACATAGCCACTAATTCTAGCTGTACGCAATGCATTCAAATCTCGCATCGCCAATTCATTCTGCGGCGTGCTAGAACGTGCATACGCCTCAGCTCTGATCAAATAAAGTTCAGCAGTTTTCATGGCAACAAAATTCGCATTACCGTTAGAAACACCACCTTTACCACGGTACTTAGTTAAAGCTAAGGCCTGAGGAACTTCCGTAGTTCTGTTGACATTCGCAAAATAAGCACCGTAACGGATGTCATTACTACGAATCAAACCAGTTGTACCCGCAATCGTTGCGATTTCTAAAGCAGGTCTGAAATAACTTCTGTTGTTCGTTGCAAAGAAGGCAAGAAAGGTTGGCCCACTTTGACCAGCGTCAAATTGTACATTCCAGATAATCTCTCCAGCGGCTGCCTCTGAGTACATCCCATTAAAGGTAGTTTGATTGCTAACCAAGGCTGGTGCAATAGCGATACCAGCAGTAGCCGCTGCAATCGCATCCGCGTACAAACCAGCATAAAGAGAAACTCTTGCCTTTAAAAGGTTCGCTGCTGCTAGACCCATTTTTGGTCTGATTGCTGCAAAACCTTGGTTTACATTTTTATCAACATCAGCAAGAAGTGTTTGTGCTGCATTGATATCAGCGAACAACTCATCATAGTACACTTTGTTATTTAATCTGACTGGCTTTGCCTCAGAAGAAATTTCAAAAGTCTTACTGTAATTTAAAGCTAATGTAGTCGTGCTGTTACGATCGTAGTTTTCTGCAAAATATTTGAATAAATCAAAATGCGCTAAAGCTCTAATCGCATGCGCCTGACCTTTAATTCGATTGGCCGTCTTTTTATTTGCAGGCGTTGTAAACTTGTCTACATCACGCAAAACAATGTTGGCAACCGAGATTACCTTGTACATCGCATTGTAAATATTCGTGATTTGAGCGGTATTTTGCTGAAATTGGAAGTTTGACATATCTCTTGAATTTGCCAAAGTTTGAATCGTTTCATACAAGTTATCACTCATTACATCCGGCATGATACCAGCACCACTTCCGGTTCCACTTGCAGATCCATAATAGTCTGCAGCTCTAAAGTTAGCATAAGCACCATCTAGTACCTGCTCTAACTGTCCCATACTTGATGGATTGTTGACAGCATCCAGCGTAAACTCTGGAGCGAGATTGACGAATTCGTCCTGACAGCTTTGTAACGTAAATGCAGCTAAAAATAGCAATGCAGCACTACGTTTGAATATTTTATGTATCATAATTTCTGTGTTTATATAATTAAAACCCTATGTTTAAACCGAACGTTGTCTGTACTAAAGAAGGGTACTGAGCGCCCGTTAACGAAGTTCCAGTAGCTTCTGGGTCAAAACCTCTAAAGGTAGTTGATGTCCATAAGTTTTGTCCTTGAACAAAAACGCGTGCAGCTCTAACTTTAATTTTCTTTAATGTAGCTGCTTTGAATGTATACCCTAAGGTTACATTACGCAGTCTCCAGAAACTAGCATCATCAATTAATCTAGATGTTTGCGCTCTGTACGGATTTCCTGGTCTTGGAACGTCTGTGATTTTATTCGTTGGCGTCCACTCATTCAACATAGAAATATGCATATTATCGAAATAATACGTTGGGTTAATAATGTTATTTAAATCATTATTATACATTTCTCTACCCAAGAAGAAGTTGGCCTGCGCACTTAAATCAAAACCAGCATAAGAAACACGCGTTGTTAAGCCACCAAATAATGGCGCATCAGACGTACCATACTTGATTTTATCAGCTACGTTGAACGTTTGTGTTTTTGTACCATCTAACTTCGTGTACAATGAATTTCCTGTTTCTGGATCTACACCAGCGTAAGGAACAAGGAATAAGGTATTGATTGGGCTACCTTTTGCTAACACAGTAACACCAGAGATTACATTATCTTGAGGTAACTCCAAAATTTCATTCTTATTGTATGAAATATTAGCACCTACATTCCATGTGAATGAAGCAGTTTTGATCAAATCAGAGTTTAATGAAACTTCAATTCCTTGGTTTCTAACTTGACCGAAATTACTTTGTATCGTTGTGAAACCACCTGCAGAAGGATCTACTGGTAGGTTGTAAAACTGATCTGTTGTGTTTCTGTTGTAGACTTCTATCGTACCATTAATTTTGTTTCTCATCACGGAGAAATCAACACCAATGTTGGCCGTTGAGTTAATCTCCCAAGTTAAACGAGGATTACCCGCAACCGTTGGTGACCATGCTCCAATACCTGCATATGAAGTTCTTCCAAATTGCGGAATCGGATATAAATCAGCACCATTATTACCCGTCGTACCATAACTTGCTCTAAACTTAAGGTTGTCGATAAATGTAATGTTGCGAATAAATGCTTCTTCACTCGCTAACCAAACAAGACCCACAGATCCAAAGTTTGCCCATTTATTGTTCAAACCGAAACGTGAAGATCCATCACGTCTAGCAACAACGTTTACGTAATACTTACCATCATAGCCATAATTAGCTGTTGCGAATAAGGACATCAATCCATATTGGTTTCCATTACCTGCTACAGCTGGAATGTAATTTGGTGTAGTTGCTGATCCTGGTGTGATACCAGCTTCGTTGGTAAAGCCATTCGTAAATCCATAACCCGTAAATCCAAATGATCTGAAGTCATTCTTAATCAATTCACCAAATACCCCAGCACTTACTTCATGCTTTCCAAAGGTTGCATTGTAGTTTAATGAGGTCGTTCCTGTATAACGGAAATTTCTGTTCATTGATCTTGTCAAGATACCTTGACGAGCAATACCACCAGAAACCTTCGGATCTACGAAGTCGGCATTTTCATTTTGCGTATAGTCTACACCCCAGTTTGTACGTAGGAACAAGCCTTTAACAGCAGGAATATGATACTCTAAGTAAGAAGTAGCCACACCTTTAATCTGTTTGTTGTAGTTATAATTCAAAAACAACTCCATCGCGCCATTCGGCTGACCTGAACCAAATTGACCCGTATTTGGACCACCTGATTCATTAAAACTTCCATCAGCAAGCTTTGCTACTTCGTACGGATTACTCCAACGAATCGCATTCAATGGTGAACTTAAGAAGGTATTAGCTTCCGACGTATTGGTTCTGTTTGAAAAACCACCTTGAATTCCTAAACCAAATTTAAAATTCTTAACTGTGTTATCGACGTTCGCTCGTGCAGTGTAACGCTTCAGACCCGTTGTATTAACGATACCTTGTTGATCAAGGTAGGCTAAAGACGCGTAAAACTTGCTTGCTTCCGTTCCACCGTTTGCAGAAATTTGGTGTTGTTCGGTACGTGCGGTGCGGAATAATTCATCGCGCCAATTAACATTCACTTTGCTTAATGAATCACTCTCTGCTTTTGACCAACCATACGGATTGCCTCGTTGAAGCTCATATTTGATCTTCTCTTCGCTATTCATAACGATAAGGCGATCCTGAGGCATGGTACTTTGTCCTATTTGATAATCGTAGTTCATTTGAACCTGACCAGCTTTACCTCGTTTAGAAGTAATGACAAATACTCCATTAGCTCCTCTAGAACCATAAATACCGGTAGAAACCGCATCTTTTAAAACTTCGATACCGTCAAAATCACCTTGGTTCATTGTTTGAAAATCTGCCGCTGAAATTTCAACGCCATCTAAAATAAATAATGGCGTATTCACACCATTGATGGAACCGTTTCCACGAATACGAACAACAGCTTGTTGGCCCGGCTGACCACCATTCGCCATAACAGAAACACCTGTAGCGGCACCCTGTAAAGCTTGGTCAAATGATCCAAATGTCTGCTTGGCTACTTCCTTTGATGAAATATTTGCAGTAGCCCCTGCAAAAGATCTCTTCTGTACGGAGCTGTAACCCGTTACAACCACCTCAGATAACTGACGTGAATCCGCAGATAACACGACATTGATAACCGATTGGTTACCTACTGAAATTGATTGTGAATTTAATCCTACAAAGGAGAATACCAATGTAGTAGAATTGGGCACTGAAACGGAGTAAACTCCTTCAGCATTCGTTTGCGTTCCTTTGGCTGTTCCTTTAATCGAAACTGAAACACCTGGTAAACCTGAGCCATCTTCGGCCGAAGTTACCTTTCCCGTTATCTTTCTTTCCTGCGCAATTAAGCTGGTTAGGGTGAAGAAAGCCAACAGGAAAGTCATGAGTAAATTTTTTTTCATGTACTTTTTTTTGTTAGGGGTGAAAATTTGTTGACAACTTACTATACTAATTCCGAAAATTAGTGAATTATTAATAAACCGACAAGTTACGGCCAAATTATTGATGGCATAAGTGTCGTTTAACAAAATATTCTACCGTAACACGGGAAAAATAGAATTGTTTAATTGGCCTAGACAAAAACCAAAAAAATATTCACCGTAAGTTTTTGAAACTGATAAACTAGTTGAAACTAAACCATTTCAATAATTCAGACAATTTGGTTCAATACAAGCACGCCCAAAAGCCCCGCAATCGAAACAATCGTTTCCATCAAAGACCACGAACGTATCGTTTCTTTGACAGATAAATTAAAATACTCCTTAAACATCCAGAAGCCCGTATCATTTACATGCGAAAACATCAAACTTCCGGCACCTATACTTAAAACCATCAAATTGGGATTCACTCCACCCGCAGCCACAAGAGGTAAAATCATACCCGCCGCCGTTAAACCCGCAATCGTCGCCGATCCAATACATACGCGAATAATCGCGGCCATCAACCACCCTAATACTAAAGGGGGAATTGGTAAACTCCCCAAATACCCCGCAATTTCGTTACTTACTCCGGACACCAACAAAACTTCCTTAAATGTCCCTGCTCCCGCAATGATCAACAAAATCATGCCCACATCCTTCACGGCTTCCGTGTAAATCCCCATCACATGTTCCATCGATTTTCCCAAACGTAAGCCTAAAGTCCACGTGGCGAAGCAAATGGCCACCAACATCACCATCGCTGGATCAGCAATTAAATGTAAAAAAGGACTGAAAGCTGAGTCTTGGCCCAACTGCACATCCAAGGCGGTTGTAACTACCAATAAAAATACGGGAAGTAAAGCCGTTAAAAAGCTTGACGCCTTGCTTGGTAATTCATCCGCGGCAACTTCCTGGACAGCAAAGGTTTTCAAGGGTTTCGGTTTGATATGCCCAAGTGTTTTGGCAAAAATAGGTCCAGCCAAGATAATCGCCGGAATGGAAACAATGATACCATAAATCAACGTCGTCCCCATATTCGCATGAAACTGTGCGACCAAAGCCGCTGGGGATGGATGCGGCGGTAAATAACCATGTGCCACCGAAAGCGAAGCCATCATAGGAACGCCGGCGAGTAATGGGTTTAAATTGAATCGCTGAACCAAAGCAAAAATCAATGGGATCATCAGCACAAACCCCACATTATAAAACAAAGGTATCCCAATGATAAAGCCCGTAAACATCAAACCCCAGGATATATTCTTTTCACCAAACAACTGAATCAAGGTCGAGGCGATTTGTTGGGCCGCCCCACTACTCGCCACCAACTTCCCTAACATGGCTCCTAAAACAATAATAGTCACCAAGGACCCAAGCGTATCACCTAAACCTTTTTGCATGGATTTGGCTAAGTCGGCCAAAGGCAACCCGAGCAGTACGCCCGCACAGAGACTCACCAGCAAAAATGCGATGAATGAATTAACTTTTAGATAAGTAATGAGTAAGACCAACAGGCCTATGCAGAGAACTACGATTGCAATTGACATCTTTATTAAATAGGTTTTGCACCAAAGTACAAAATAATTCCTAAATATGTAGATACGCGATACCTCGCGTCTCTACACTAATCGGCGCGCAAAGCGCCTCAAACTTTGGCAATCCTGAAAGGTTTGCCAAAGAAAAAAAGACGCGAGGTATCGCGTATCTATAATAATCGGCGCGCAAAGCGCCTCAAACTTTGGCAATCCTGAAAGGTTTGCCAAAGAAAAAAACGGACTAACGTCTAATTTAAAATTCCCCGTACGTCTCTTCCAAATACTGCTTCATGACCAAAATATCTTCCTTTGAAGTTAAATCCGGCACATTCTCAGCCAATGGAATGGTGTAAAAACCACGACCTTCGCCTTCTCCAAACATGACCACCGACGTCGGTAATTCCTTTTCATTACGGATTGCATGAAATGGTGTCTTCGCCAAATACGGCAAGAATGTGGATGCCTCGAAAACAAATACGTTCATACTCACACCCAAGCGACCAATCTTCGCCATCAATTCCGACGCCTGCTCGGCCGTAGGCTTTTCAATAATCTCCAATAAATACCCTTCCGCATCCGTGCGAATCAAGGCAAACGCAGAAATACGCTCAGCCGGATATAATAAACTATCGCGGTGATACGAGATCAACGCATTCGGTTCCGGAGAAGCCCAAAGTGTTTTCAACGCGTTAACACTATATAGGTTGTCGGAATTACATACAATCACGCGTCCCGTTTGCCAATCCGCATGCTGCATCAATGCTTGATAAACCGCATCCGACGTCCCAGCTGGCTTCTCGCGATCCGCAGGGATTTGTTGGCGCGCGAATACGATTTTCATGCCCCAACACGCATCTTTGGCCATCAAACTTTCACAATATTCTTGCGAAACGGTATCCGTCGGATGCAACAATAACATAACCTCCTCAATACCAGCCAAATGTGCATTGTATAATTGATAATCAATTAAGGTCTTGCCATTCTTACCCACTTGAATCATACCCTTGGTCACCGAGTTTGCCTGCGCAACTAAGTTGGGATCCAAATCACTTGCTCCTTCAGCCATCGCCTTCTTCATCCGCGAAGCCATACCGCCCGCCAAAATCAATAATCTCTTTTTCATATCTTAATAAAATAAACTTGCTTTCTCTTCTTGCGTACCTACATCGACGCGAATGATGTACCCTTTTCCCCCTGCCTCATTGATCGCTTGCACCACCGCTTCCGGATTTTGCGGCGCATAAGCAAACATGCAACCACCTCCACCTGAACCATTAATCTTGGCTCCCAAAGCTCCCGCTCCTAATGCAGCCTCGATCATACGGTCTATTTTCGGCGTCGAAATACGCTTATGTTCTCGCAAATTGACTTGATGTTGGTTTAACAAATCCCCCAAACGCGCATCTTGCCATGGCTCCTCCCCTTCAAACATGGCTTTGGCAGCGAGTAAAATATCGCGATCCGAAATGTTTGCGGATAATAAAACCCATTCGTCTTCTGTGAGTAATTTTTTGTATGCCATGCAGGCATCCAAATCTGTGGTTGCCAAATCAAATGTAGGATCCACTTGTTTGATTTTTTCAATCCCTCCCAAGGTCCCAAATTTGACATGAGCTAAAATGCCGAGTGTATCTTTGGCCTCACCTGAATCACCTAAAACAAACGTACCTAGATCCCGAGCGTAGGTTTTGATGGAGATTTCAGGCTTACTGGCTAAGTAAATGACATTGCCAACCGCCGTAGCGTATTGATCCATCATGCCACCAGGTTCCGTAAATTCCAGGACCTCCGCCTCGTAGGTGATTTCACCCACTTCCTTTTGGGAATAGCCAAGCTTATACATTTCATTGAGCAACTGTACCCAAGAAACAAGCAGTGCTGAGGAGCTCGAAGTACCCGAATTGATTGGAATATTACCACGAACTTCTAGTTCTAATCCTTTGTCGATGACATGCCCGCGGCGCTGCAATACGTTGCAAACACTTTTGAAATAATCACGCCCTTGCGTATATGTCAAAGGGTAATCTAGGACGAATTCATCACTTTTATTTATGTCCGGCATTTCGAAATGGACCACCCGATCCGGGCGAAAAGCACCTTTTATTTGAATTCGCTTTGAAATTGCTGCCGCAATTACGGGAAGACCTAAATAGTCTTGATGTTCACCAAACAAACAAATCCTCCCCGGAGTAGATACAATCATATAATTTGATAATGAACAAAAGTACAAAATTGATTTTAAAAAAATAGTTACATTTGCGCTAACCAAGCTAAACCAATGATCTCAAACCGCTTTCCTGCTGTTGATTATTTTAGAGGATTTATCCTTTTTTTATTGGCAGCCGAAACTACAGGACTATACGAGCACTTAGAAACGCTCTTCCCACATTCATTTATCTTAAAACAATTTTTCCATGCCGACTGGCAAGGATTGCATTTTTGGGATTTGATCCAACCGGGATTTATGTTGATCGCTGGATCAGCCCTTTATTTTTCAACGTATAAAAGATTAGACCAAGGAGCGACCTATGCAACTTTGTGGCCGCATGTAATCAAAAGGTCTATTTTTCTATTCCTAGCAGGCACCGGATTACATTGCATTTACCGCGGCGAAATGGTGCTCGAACTGTGGAATGTCTTGACTCAATTAGCTTTCACTACGCTGATTACGTTCTTCCTACTACGCTTTTCGATTCCCTTGCAAATCGCAGCTTCCGTTTTATTGTTATTGATTTCTCATTCCCTCTATGTATTTAGTTCGATTCCTGGATTTGACCAACCCTACACACCGGATCATAATTTTGGTTCATACATTGACCTGTTGGTGATGGGCAAATTAAGCAATGGACATTGGATCGCGATGAACTTTTTACCTACAGCGGCACATACCATTTGGGGTGCTTTGATTGGCCGAATTATTCATCGGACTAGTCCTCCGCAATTAGTTTTTCGCACGTTTTTAGGCCTAGGGGTCTTGGGGATTATAGCTGGATACGGCCTTGATATGGCCGGAATTCCGATCATCAAACGAACGGCAACTTTATCCTTCACGCTCGCTTCGGCCGGTTGGGTTACTCTGTTAATGGCCTTGTTCTACAAAAACTGGTCAGCTGAAAAACAAATTATTCCCCTACCCAAGTATCTGAATTCGATTGGCAATAACTCCTTATTGATCTACCTTTTCTTCGAAACAATCGTTCCTCAATGGTTAAACAAAAAGATGCACATATTCGTGGGAGGATTTGCAGATTTGGTATCCATGCCAGAAGCCTGGGGTGATGTGCTTAATTCCATCGTGGTGCTGATGATTATTGTCAAATTAGCGACGTGGTTGGATTCGAGGAAGATTTATTTTAAGTTGTAGAGACGCGATACCTCGCGGCTGAAAAAGTAGAGATGCGACACCTCGTATCTATTTAAATAAGATGCAACGTATTGCGTCTCTACAATTCAACTTCAGACTAACGTCCAAAGTCTAGCGTCTAACGTCCAGAGTCTAATTTATATGCCCACGTCTGCGCAATATTCCATGCCTTCGTCTTTGCCTCCTCGGTTTTAGGACCTGCAAAATGGGCGTCTAGGGTGGCGGAGAACATCTCGAACCAACGGTCAAAATGGGCCATGGTCAACGGGACTTTTTGGTTAATTTCTAAGTGAGGACGCATGGGTGCGCCTTTGTAATTGGAGCCATCAAGCAATAGCATCTCCCAGAAATCGTACATCTTTGGTAAATGATGTGTCCAATCTACCTGCATCACATCTAAGAAAATATGCCCCACCAAATCATCTGATTTCATACCGCCATAAAAGGCATCCACAAAAACCTTGATGTCATCTCGAGAGGCGATGTCGTGCATTACTTGCGCGTTTTGACGTTTGCCAATAACCACTGACCCACTTTCGAACCTTGAATAGCACCCTCATCTAAGGCTGGGCGGAAGTGAATTCCACCGTACAGCCGACTGATAGATGCCTCATCCGAAGCCTGAATAAATGAGGTAAACTTACGTGGAGGCAAGCCATATGGAACCTCCGTGGAATCATTAAATGCCACATTATCGCCATAAACCTTCGTTAATACCTCAGCCGCCGCACGCGAAATGGTACTGTGGCCCGACGTATATTCTGGGAATGGAGGCGTTTGTAACACCGGAATCCAAGTCTTATCAATCGATGCATTAATCACCGTCTCTGGACGTATACGAATCGAACGGTATTTCTCATCCCAGCACGAAATAAATCCATCAAAAATAGCTAACGAAGTCAAGGCCAAAGCCTCCGCCGTTTCCACATACGGCTTATTATATTGACGCGAGATTTGCGCCACAATGCCCAACCAGTGTCCACCCGGCGACATTTTCTTGGTCGCAAACATCGCATGTCCAGTAATATTCATTTTAAAGGGATTGCAATCCCAGAAGTTGGCAATATCCCGCTGCTCACTCGTTAAATTCTTCACCGTTTCATACGAATCCATTACCTCTTTGTAATACGGACTTCCTTTGGTCAAATCAAATTTAGACGGTTCCGGCGCCCTAAACTGCGCAGAAGAATCTAAAATAACCGGACGAACTTTCGTCCAATAAGGCTCTACCGCATCCATATACGCTGGGGGCGTAGGTGTCCAAGTTCCCGGCAAATTCGTCACCGTAAAGCGGAAACCACGCGTTTGCTTGTAATTATCCATGGCAGCCCAGCGCATCACGGATGCCGCAATGGAATCACCTAAAGCGACCGAACGCTCATAAACGTCATCTGGCATGCCCGTCTTGCGGAAATCTGCCTCGATTTGTTTGTCAAATTCAACGTATAATTCTTGCGCAAAAGTTAACTTTTTACCCACGGAAAGAAACGCACGTGTGGAAACTAACGGATAACAATATTCCAATCCTACCTCCGGTTGTGCCACTTTTTCGAAGCCATTTAACTGACCCACAAATGAACGAAAACGCTTATCCGCATGAATCGCCCCCTCATATCCCGCCACACTGGCATACATGTAAATACGCGAAGAAACCGGTGGAGCGAAAATATCATGGATGATACTTTCAGTCAACATGTTTTGTGCACGCTCTAAAAACTTAGGATTCGATGCCTCCTGTTGATAGTTTGGATTGGTTTTTTTACACGAGGTAAAAGCGGCCAACAAGGCAAATGTGAGTACTAATCCTTTCATATGATTAAACAAAATGAGCGACAAAGATACAAATTAAGCCGTAAAATTTTCTGATAATTATCAGGCCGTCAAACAGCTTTCCGCGGCTTCGCGACCTGAATGCATGGCCGACTGCAATGACGGGAAACCCGTGAAATCACCGGCTAAAACGATACCCGCATCCGCAGCTTTTTGCTTTAGTTCATCAAAAGCACCTACGACTGGCAAAGCTTCCGGCAAGAGGTACTCCTTCAAAAATGCCCATTTTTGGATGCTAGGGCCGACAAATGGAATGAGCTCCGCTAAAATATCTGCCGATTGCATCGAGACATCGAGTGTGGTAACCGAAATTAAATCCTTGCCCTTTGGCGCATAGGACGGTTGTACATGAGAAAGATAGGCATAATGCAACACCCGACTATTCGGAACCAAATGCAACATTGGCTTCACATCAGCAGCAGCAGGCGCTTGAAAATAAAGGGTCTTAGTGCTCCAAAAAGCCCCTTTTTCGAGTGACACCCCCAGTAGTTTCGCAGCAGCCGAAGCGTCTGTGGCGAGGATTACATGTTCCGCATCCACCGTAGCACCATCCGAAAAAGTAACTTGATGCGCTGAAACCTGAGTCACCTGCGTCCCCAAACGAATCGAATCCGCAGGTAACGCAACTGCCAGTTGGGCCGGAATCGCGCCTATACCCGCAGCAGGTATCGCCGCAGTCCCCTCTAAAAACTGCTTCATGTAATAGCGAAACAAGGAAGCTGGCGGATTCAATCCAGCCGACAAAAATATCCCGCCAAAAAACGGCCGTAAAAAATGTGCTTGAAATTTCGTTGAGAAACCCCAGCGATTTAGAAAATCTTGGGTGGACTCTTGAGACCCTAGCGGTTGGACATCAGCCTGCGTCATAAACCATAAACGCGCTAATAAATAAGCATCTTTGACGGTCATCATCCCGGATGCTAAGGCATCGAACAGGGACCTTGGTTGTTTGAGGGGATTCACGAAGGCCAACCAGCCATCTTGATTCCACAAATAAGCGCCCGATTCAAAAGCAGCTAGATCCAAAGCAGGCAAGTCCAAACTGCGTTGAACCTCCGGATAATTGGTTTGTAAAACTTGAAATCCTACATCGAGTGTGAAGCCTTTGACATGCTCGGAATGGAGACGTCCGCCCACGTGATTTTGGGCGTCCACCAACAAAAATGCAATCTGATTTAAATGCAATTGTGAGGCGGCCTGCAAGCCGGCCATTCCGGCTCCAATGATGACAACTGGTTTCATGAACTAATTAAAATGAACAAAGTGCATAAACTTACAAAAGTTTAAAGTCTTTTTTATTACTTTGCAGATTAAATGGGTACTAGGAATGGATTATACAATTAAGAAGGAACACGACTACCAGTACATCGAGGAGGGATCCGGCGATACTCTTCTGCTCCTTCACGGTTTATTTGGTGCTCTCAGCAATTGGGAAGGCGTTATCACCCACTTCATCCAAAAATACAAAGTCATCATTCCGCTTATGCCCATTCATGACATGCCCATCAAAGAGGCAGGTTGCGAAGGTTTAACCACATTCATCGAAGGATTTGTCGCCTACAAAAAGATGGACAAATTCAGCTTAATCGGCAATTCATTGGGCGGCCATGTCGCCTTGATTTATACCCTAAAATACCCAGAGAAGGTTCAACGATTAATCCTAACGGGATCGTCCGGATTGTTCGAAAATTCCATGGGTGGATCCTATCCAAAACGAGGTAATTACGAGTATATCAAAGAGCGCGTGGAATACACATTCTACGACCCAAAAACAGCGAGCAAGGAATTGGTCGACGAGGTATTCGAAATTACCAATAGCATTCCTAAAGTGATGCGCATTATCGCCATTGCCAAATCCGCGCAGCGGAACAATATGGCCAAAGATATTGTTCGGATCAAAACCCCTACCCTATTGATTTGGGGCTTAAATGATACGATTACCCCACCGCAAGTGGGCCACGAATTCAATGAATTAATTCCCGGTTCTGAGTTGCATTTCATAGATAAATGTTGCCATGCACCCATGATGGAAAGACCGCAAGAATTCAACCAGATTTTAGCCAAATGGCTAGACCAAAATCCCGTATAGCATGCTCTCGCTCGCTTACTTATCGTATGATTTCCCGGTATTGAAACTAACAGATTCAATCCAAAAAGCGATTAAGGTATTTCATGAACTTGAACTTACCAACGTAGCGGTATTGGATGGCAAAAAATTTGTGGGAAATGTTACCGAAGAAGTGCTTGCGAACAGCAATCATCCAGGTGGAAAATTGAGTGAGTTAACTTCGTTTTTTAAGGATTATTCGTTGGAGGCCGACGAGGATTTATTTGCCAGCCTACCCCTCTTTGAAAAAAGCCAATTCAAGTTAATTCCAGTCGTAAACGACACCCAAGAATGGCAGGGGTATATAAGCCTAAACACGGTTGGAGAAGCCATTGCCTTGAATGGATTTAATGGCGAAGACGGTGGAATTATTTACATTCCATTTCATATTCAACACGATTCCTTCAGTTTAATTGCCCGGATTATCGAAGAAAACCGCGGATTAATTACGCGTTCATGTATGCTTCGAAACAGCAAAGACGCCTTGGGTTTACCCGAATTAATGGTTCAAATTCAAACCGAACAATTGTCAAGCGTTGTTCAAGGACTTGAGCGCCATGGGGTAATTATCAACAAAGCTTATGTATTTGGTAAGCGCGAAGCGGCTGATAATGAGCGCTTTGACTTATTCATGAAATTTTTAAATCCCTAACCGGTGTCACTACGTTTAGCCATTCATGGGAAGTCTTTCAATGCGGAAACCAAACCGCTGATGGAGGCTATTTGGCAAGAAATTACGTCCAAAAACTGCGTGCCAATTCTGTCCGAATACTTTAAACAGCATTTAGCCGAACACCAATTTGACGTAGCGAATATTCCTACATACAATGAAAAAATAGGAACGCCAAAAGACGCGCACATGGCGTGGAGTATTGGTGGTGATGGTACCTTATTGGAAACCTTGACGCACATCGGGGCGAAAGAATTACCTATTCTGGGTTTAAATACGGGCCGATTAGGCTTTTTGGCTACGTTATCGCCACAAGATGTCAGCCCAGCCTTGGACCAATTAATCCAAGGAAATTACCGCATCGAAGATCGTACGCTTGTGAGTGTGCAGTCGGACATCAAATTATTTGAAGACAAACAATTTGGCTTAAATGAGGTCGGAATCATGAAAACAGATACGTCTTCCATGATTGTGATCAAAGCCTTTGTAGACGGCAATTACCTGAATACCTATTGGGCGGACGGCTTAATTGTGTCAACCGCCACTGGGTCAACGGGCTATTCGCTTTCCGTAGGAGGCCCTTTAGTCATGCCAAGTTCTGATATTTTAATCATCGCACCCATGAGTCCGCACAACTTAAACGTGCGTCCATTGGTCGTTTCAAGTGAATCAAAATTGCGATTCGAAGTCACGAGCCGCAGTCAAAATTTCCTAATATCCATCGATTCCCGCTCCCGTGTCATCGATTCCAAATTCTCCATCGAGGTCCAAAAAGCCCCTTTCGCCGCTAAAATCGTCAAGATTCCAGGGGATGATTTCTTAACTACGTTGAGAAGTAAGTTGAATTGGGGGTTGGATGTGAGAAATTAATTTGTATAGACGCGATACTTCGCGTCTGATTTTGTAGAGACGCGATACCTCGCGTCTTTTTTGTTTTAGACGCGAGGTATCGCGTCTCTACAATAATCGCTTCAGCTCATTCAACTTCAACAACGCCTCAATAGGCGAAAGGGTATTCACATCCAATTCGCCTAATTGCTCCTCGATTTTCTTTAGCCCTTCCGGGATTTCAGAACCAAATAAACTGAGCTGATAGTTGTTTTTCGGCATGTCTTTGAGCTTATCTACATTCGCCTCGAGGACGTGATCCTTCTCTAGATTCTGCAATATTTCATGCGCACGTAAAACAAGCGATGTAGGCATTCCGGCCATCTGAGCCACGTGAATACCGAAACTATGTGCCGAACCACCCGGAACTAATTTCCGTAAGAAAATAATCTTATTCCCCACTTCCTTCACGGAAACGTGGAAATTCTTGATGCGTGGAAAATCCTCCGCCAATTCATTCAATTCGTGGTAGTGCGTAGCGAACAATGTTTTGGCTCTGCATTTCGGATGATTATGGACGTGTTCCGCAATCGCCCAAGCCATGGAAACGCCGTCATACGTAGACGTACCCCGACCGATCTCATCCAATAAGACCAATGAATTATTTGACAAATTATTAAGTATCGCGGCGGTTTCGGTCATCTCCACCATGAAGGTCGACTCCCCTTTGGATAGATTATCTGACGCCCCTACTCGGGTGAAAACTTTGTCTACCAATCCGATCGACGCGGAAGTAGCCGGCACGAAAGAACCCATTTGCGCCATCAAAACAATGAGGGCTGTCTGACGTAAAAGTGCCGATTTACCTGCCATGTTCGGGCCGGTAATCATAATGATTTGTTGGGTCTCGTTATCTAAATACACATCATTTGGCACGTATTCTTCCCCCAATGGCAATTGCTGCTCAATAACAGGATGTCGGCCAGCCTCAATTTGTATGGAGTCACCGGTATGCAAAGTTGGCTGTATGTAGCCGTTTCGTTTGGCCACGACAGCAAAACTTGTCAACACATCCAAGGTCGCGATGCCGTGCGCATTCAACTGAATCAACTCCAAATATTCAAGTGATTCACGCACTAGCTCCTGAAAAATCCCAAATTCAATCGTCGATATTTTATCCTCCGCACTTAAAATCTTCTCCTCATATCCCTTCAATTCCTCCGTGATGTATCGCTCCGCATTCACGAGCGTCTGCTTGCGAATCCACTCCGGCGGCACGCGGTCTTTATGCGCATTGGTCACCTCTAAATAATAGCCAAAAACCTTATTAAAGGCCACTTTTAACGACGTAATACCTGTCCGTTCGATCTCACGTTTCTGCATGGCGGCGAGGTAATCTTTGCCGTTTGTCGACAATAAATGTAGCTCATCTAACTCCGCCAAATACCCCGTTTTGATGATGCCACCTTGATGCACGAGCATCGGCGCATCGTCGCGCAACGCGGACTCAATCTTCTGCACCAAATGCAAACACGGATTCAATTGATCCGCCCACTTCTGTAAAATTTCAGCGGGATGCGACGCCAAGGTTTCCTTGATCGCCGGAATTTGTTGCAAGGCTCGTTTCAACTGAACCAGTTCCCGTGGATTAATCCGACCAGCTGCCACTTTGGAAATCAAACGTTCCAAATCACCGATGGGCTTCAATAAATTGATTAAGGCCTCGAGGACATCGGGTAATTCCAACAATCCAGCAACTCCAGCTTGGCGCTCCTGAATCGCCCCCAACTCCTTCAGCGGTAAGACCATCCACTTCCGCAACAAGCGCGCGCCCATGGGGGTGAGCGTTTGGTCCAACAAAGAAATAAGTGGCACTCCGCCTTCCTGCACGGAATAAATGAGCTCTAAATTGCGAATCGTAAAGCGATCTAGCCACACAAATTTATCCTCTTCGATTCGTTGGATCGTCGCAATATGCCCCACTTGTTTGTGCTCTGTCTCCGCGAGGTAGTGTAAAATTACCCCAGCAGCGATGATGCCGAGCGGCATATTTTCGATTCCAAAACCTTTCAGATTTTTGGTCTTGAAATGTTCGGTCAACAAAGGATAGGTAAACTCATGGGAAAAAATCCATTCTTCTAGCGAGAAGGAATGGGTCTGATCGCCGAAATTTTCTAGGTAAACCGTCCGGTATTTTTTCGGATATAAAATCTCGGCGGGCATGAAACTCTGAATTAGCTTTTGGATGTATGCCAAAGGCCCTTGCGAGCACATAAATTCGCCGGTGGAGATATCTAAAAATGCCACGCCGTATTGCGCGTCTTTTTCTTGGTAGCTAATGGCGGCAACGTAATTATTACGTTTGTGATCGAGTACTTGATCGTTGAACGAAACACCAGGCGTTACTAATTCAGTCACGCCGCGTTTCACGATGCCTTTGGCTTCCGCAGGATTTTCCAACTGGTCACAAATGGCGACTCGTTGGCCTGCCCGCACTAATTTGGGCAAATACGTATCTAAGGAATGGTAGGGGAATCCAGCTAAATGATCGTCGGCATTGCCGTTATTCCGGCGTGTCAACGTGATCCCTAAAATTTTGGAAGCCTTCACCGCATCCTCACCAAACGTCTCATAAAAGTCACCTACCCGGAATAGCAAAATGGCTCCAGGATACTTGGCTTTGATTTGATTGAACTGTCGGGAAAGTGGGGTCTCCCCTTTTTTCAAAGGTTCTTGCCCATCGGGTGTTTTTTTTACCAAAATTTTTGTTGCTATTGGAAACAAAAATAAGTCAAATTTTATACATTTACCATTCTTTAAATCCTTATCAAAAACTATGATTAATTCGTCTATTTACATTCAATCCCAACAGGAAGTTTTCGATGTTGTGATTGTGGGTTCTGGAGCCGGTGGAGGAATGGCAGCGCATACATTAACGAAGGCAGGAGCCAAAGTTTGTGTGTTGGAAGCTGGCCAACCCTTTGATCCCGCTGACCCGAAAAATATCACTCAATTAAAATGGCCTTACGAATCTCCTCGAAGAGGAACTGGAACGACCAGAGCCTTTGGTGATTTCGATGCTGCGTATGGCGGTTGGGAAATCGACGGAGAGCCATATACCCGTAAAAACGGCACTAAATTCGACTGGTTTCGTGCGCGGATGGTTGGTGGAAGAACGAACCACTGGGGACGTATTTCCTTGCGTTTTGGACCAGATGATTTTAAAAGAAAAAGTATTGATGGATTAGGGGATGACTGGCCGATAGGCTACGATGACATGAAGCCATATTATGATAAAATTGATAAAATGTTAGGGGTTTTTGGGACCAACGAAGGACTTAGAAATGATCCAGATGGATTTTTCTTACCTCCGCCAAAACCTCGTTTACATGAATTGATGATCAAGAAGGCCAATAAGGCATTGGGAATTCCCACTTACCCCTCTCGCTTATCTATCCTAACGAAACCAATAAACAACGAGCGTGGGTCTTGTTTTTATTGTGCGCAGTGTAACCGTGGATGTTCGGCTTATGCCGATTTTTCTTCTTCATCCGTGTTGGTGAAGCCGGCTATGGCCACTGGAAATTTAACCTTGTTGCCATTTGCGATGGCTAGAGAAGTGATGACTGATGCAGCTACAGGTTTAGCAACAGGCGTTTCTTATGTACACACAGGGACCATGCAAGAATATTCGGTACGAGGAAAAATCGTCATGTTAGCTGCTTCAGCAGGCGAAACAGCCCGTTTATTATTAAATTCAAAAAGTTCTCGTTTCCCGAATGGCATTGCAAATTCGAGTGGGGTAGTTGGTAAATACATTAACGATTCGACGGGTGCATCACGTTCCGCGATCATTCCGAAGTTATTTGACCGTAAGGTATATAATGAAGATGGTGTGGGTGGATTACACGTTTACTCGCCTTGGTGGGGTGATAATAACAAATTAGATTTCCCTCGTGGGTACCACATTGAGTATGGTGGTGGAATGGGTATGCCGAGTTACGGTTTTGGCTGGGGCATTGAAGGATTAAATGGAAAGGAAAACTATACGCGAGATGGACTTCGTAAAGCAGCTGGAGGATACGGTGCAACTTTGAAAGAAGATTATCGCCGGTATTATGGTTCTTATGTAGGTTTTGCCGGACGTGGGGAGCCTGTTCCAAGAGAAGATAATTATTGTGAAATCGATCCAAATGTGGTGGACAAATACGGTATTCCAGTTGTTCGCTTTAATTACAAATGGAGTGATTACGAGATTAAGCAGGCAAAGCACATGCAAGATACCTTTGAGCAAATCATTCAGGAAATGGGTGGTGAGGCATTAGGTAAAAAACCGGGTGCGGATACTAATTATGGTTTGGCTGATCCGGGTAGAATTATCCATGAAGTAGGAACAGCGCGAATGGGAAATAATTCCAGTACCTCTGTTGTTAATTCAAATTGCCAAGCGCATGATGTGAAGAATTTATTTTTAGCAGATTCCTCTCCATTTGTGTCACAAGGAGATAAAAATGCAACTTGGACCATTTTAGCATTATCGCTTAGAACTTCAGAATATATTATAGACCAGAGAAAAAAAGCCAATTTATAAGATGAAAAGAAGAGATTATTTAAAAAATATCGGTTTAAGTTCCTTGGGATTAGCGGTTTTAAATCCAGATGCTAGGGCGATTGAGCAATTAGAAAATGCTACGGGTGTTCCGAAGGCTGCTCCCTTAAAAATTCCGGGTGGAAGAACCAAAGATGAAGCAGAAAGAGATGCTAAATTAATGGCTGAAGTGTTTTTAAATAAACATGAATTAGATACCATTACGATCCTTTCGGACATCATCATTCCGGCTGATAAGAAATCGGGCAGTGCGTCGCAGGCAGGCGTAACTGGATTTATCGAGTTTATTGTGAAAGATAAGCCTGAATTTAAAACGCCTGTTCGTGGTGGATTGCGGTGGTTAGATAGCGAATCTAACCGTCGGTTTTCTAAGTTGTTTACGCAGATCACGCCTGCTCAGCGAATCAATATCGTAGATGATATTGCTTATCCTGAAAATGCGAAGAAGGAATTCTCACAAGGCGTTAGCTTTTTTTCTTTGATGCGTAACTTAACAGCCACTGGATTTTATACCTCTAGAATTGGTATAGATGATATAGGTTACAAAGGAAATACACCGAATGAATGGAAAGGTGTACCAGCGGATGTATTAAAGCAATATGGTTTGAGTTATGATGACTAATTCTTCGGAAAGAGTCATTATTCCTGCCATTTTCAAACATATTCCACAGCTCGTGGCGGGTATTTCGACTCGCCACGGGGGTGTGAGTTCTCAAGGGTATCAATCGTTAAATTTAGGAGTGCACACCGACGATGATCCGGTGGCGATTTCGTCCAATCTGGGACTTTTTTGCGCGGATTTAGGTATTTCACCAGACGCCTTAGCGCGTTCGTATCAAGTACATGGTTCAGAAATCTGGACGACATCTTGCGCGGGGTATCAGACAGGTTTTGATGCTGTTTTGACGTCTGAGCAGGGTATATTCGTGGGTGTGGGGATCGCGGATTGTTGTCCTATACTTCTCGCTGATCCAGTCCGTCAAACCGCCGCGGCAATTCATGCCGGTTGGAAAGGAACCGTCGCTCAAATCGTTCACAAAACGGCCTCCGCGATGATTAACGGCGGATCAAATCCTTCAGATATCCTGGCGTACATCGGCCCATGCATTAGCTTGGAAAACTTCGAAGTGGGCGATGAGGTAGCGGAGCAATTTGAATTGAAGGAGCAGCGCGGTGCGCGCTGGCATGTGGATTTAAAAGCCACAAATGCGGCGCAGTTACACGCATTAGGCATTACGCAAATTGAAATTTCCGACTATTGCACGGTGGCGAATAATGATGTGTTCTATTCACACAGGAAAGAGAACGGGACTACGGGCAGGATGCTGGCGGTAATTGGATTTAAGCGAAGGGGGTAAACGCTGCCGGGGTCTGCGACCCCGGCAGCGTTACCGCACAAAGGTATTTACAATACAGTTGAGATTGGTCTGAAAAACTGATAAAAAACGAAGAAATTAGCCCGAAAACAGGCTTTTAGACAAAATCCTAGGCAGAAAACTGATAAACTGCCTACCCCCCCCTATTACTTCCGATTCAAATCCCGCATGAACTGCGTCGGTGAAACCACCTGCTTCGGTTGAATCTCAAATGCCGGCTTCCAATCCTTCCGCTTTAGATCTCCCTTTTTCACCGACTGTATAAAACTCATCCACGCAAATGGATTCGTTAAGGCGAGCATCGGACTTGCAAAAAATGTTCGATTCGCCTGTGAGGAAACCATCATGTCCGAGAAATTTCGGAAGTTGGCACTCGCCCCCATCCCCGCCTGCAACGCAAAAACGTTCAACTTCGACTGCTCTAAATTATCGGCCAATATCCGCTTTTGGCGCTCATCACGCACTTTCATATTCAAAAAGGCTTTCTTGAAATCCTCCTCATTGGCATGTAAAAAAACCTTCACCTCCGACAACATCTTGTTATCCTCCACCATCTCAATCACCGCCTGATGCACCACATCCGTCTTCCGCGGAATCACATAATACTGTGGTTTATATCCAATATAAGTAAACACCAAACTATCCCCCGGAAAAACATATAGATCCACCTGCCCGAAGTTGTCGCTCAACGCGCCCCGACCAGCCGCCGGGTTATACACGTAAGCCAAAGGCAAATATTCAGAATTGTTGGATGAAATTATGCGGGCATTAAATAATACGGTTTTGTCCTGCCCCTGGGCAAACAAACGACTCGAGAAAGAGACGCAGATAAGAAGACAAAATATACACCGACTAAACATCCTGCAAGATAAGTCAAATTACGATTGACGAAACATTAAAATTATTAACGAACTAATTTTAGAAATGTTATGATAAAGGGGATAGAAAGTAACAATCCATCAAAACGATCCAAAAATCCACCATGACCCGGAATCGTATCCGCCGAATCTTTGATGTTAATACTCCGCTTAAACAACGACTCCACTAAATCCCCATACGTTCCCGCCACCACAATGATAATCCCAATCGCATACCACTGAAAAGTTGTGTAATTCGTAAAATAATTACCCAAAATCGTAGCCACCACCATCGCCGTCACCAACCCCCCAATACTTCCCTCCCACGATTTCTTCGGCGAAACACGCTCAAATAATTTTGTCTTTCCAAACTTCGTCCCCGCAAAATAAGCACCCGAATCACTCGCCCACAACAAAAACAAACAGCCCAAGACTATATTGGGATCATATATTTCAGATTGGATAAAAGCTAAAACGGTCAGTAATGCAAAGGGTAGTGCGACGTAAATAATACCTAAAAACGTGTATGCAATGTTTTTGAAGGGTTTTTCATCTTTGGACTTATACAATTTGATGAAAAAAATCAACGTCAATAACGGCGAAAGTATGTAGTAATTTTGATACCCCACATCCCCTTTTTCAATAAAGAAGGTCAATAAATGCAACACAATCCCGCAAAAAGTTCCGTAAAATGTTAAGGGTAGGTTATCACCCATGCTGCCCACCAACTTGTAAAATTCTAATTGAGCTAAAGCCCCGATAATCAAAAATAGGCCCAAAAAAGTATAGTCAGAATAAAGAATGCAAAACAACAAAATCGGGACGCCAATCAGCGCGGCGATAATCCGTTGTTGTAAATTTGACATTTGACGTATTCCCATATTATTTCAAGACTAAAGTTCGCGCTTCCGACGCGTCGTCTGCGTGCACATATAATTCCCAATTCCCTAAATCATAGGCACTTACTTTCTGATTCAATACCACGGCGCGAATCTCCGCCTGCTCCCAAAGCAAGGCTTTGTCCATTTCTAAATCGATTCCCGTCCGCGATTCCGCGATTTTTACCCAGTCTTTCATGCTGCGTCCGTTCGTAACAAATACAATCTACGCAAATAAAAACCCATTAACAGAACTGAAAATGCTGCCGACCACCACGGAATCTCCGAAACTAGTTGCTCCGGATTGATCGAAATACTTTTTTGTTGGTACATATAATGCATCGTCAGCGTCCACGCATTATTAAAAAAGTGTGCCAAAATTGGAACCCAAATACTCCCGTACCATACATATAAATACCCAAAAAACGCACCTAAAAACATGCGTGGGAAAAATCCATAAAACTGAAAATGAATGAAGCTGAAGATCGCAGCGGCCAACCAGATTGCGACGTGCTTATTGCCCAAATATCGAACAAATATCGACTGCAACACACCTCTAAAAAAGATTTCCTCTCCCAATGCCGCGATACCCGCAATCACCATAATCGCCAAACCAAAGTCCATATCGGATTGGAAATTCAATAAAAATTTTGTGAGTTCCGCTAAATTTCCTTCTGAAGCTTTCATCCATTGCTCAACACCCTCAAATCCAGCAGGCAAGACCATATTTTCATTCCACTGAATGACATATTCCATAAAAGGCATCGATACCAATACCGTCAAAATCGCCCAAATAAATATTTGAAACCGCGGTATTTCACCCTGATTCAAATCCAAAATTGAACGCTTCTCTACAAACGATAAATAAGCCCAAGGACCTAATACAAATGTAAATAAGGCCGAAAACCACTGCAAAGCCATCATACCATGAAAGGCATTCGCATACTTCTGCGGATGCGCTACAAAGTCAATGAGTAATTTCTGAAACTGGT
>NZ_JBILJM010000038.1:0-20510 GCF_044377215.1 Aquirufa sp. | reverse complement strand
TCATATTCCGATATTTTGCTTTTTTAGTGAGCTTGATAACGATGGTAAAATTATTACCAACCTTCGCCTTAAGATCCGCAATTACTTTGCGAATGCCTGTCTCAGAATAGTTGGTCACCTGCATTACTGTACCTGCTTCCGTAGGAATACCTTGGTAATAATACACCTTGTCAACATCCGGACACACGGTTAGTGTTTCCGATAATTTAACTGGTGATGTTTCCTTTGTATCCGTTTTATCAGGCATATTTAATTGCATGGTTACGGGTTTTGCCAACGTAGTCGTTAACATAAAGAAAGTGATCAATAAGAAGCCTAAGTCCACCATAGGTGTCATGTCGATTTTGGTCGACATTTTCTTACTCCGCTTTTTCCCGCCTTTCTTCCCGCCACCGGAACTATCTATTTCTGCCATTTCTGTTTGTAATTAAAAATGAAAACTTATTTCGGTTTATTTTCCGGACCAGTTACCAGTTGGAAGATATTGATATTCTGAGCCTGTAAAGTGCCGATAATATCAGCAAATACTTTATAATTAGACTCCTTATCTCCTTTAATAGCAACTTTCATCTCCGGATTAGACAATTTCGCGTAACCCACCCAATACGAAAGTTCGTTATTGGTTGAATCAATTGGAATTCCCTTACTTAACTTCTTAGCATCTGCAGGTTTCATATTTAACACCTGACGCATAGCTCCAAGAGGATAGCCTACAATTTCCGAAGACATAAAATTCTTCTTCATTTCAGCCGTTACAGCGATTCCATAGCGATTAGCCATGCGCTCTAACATAAATTCTCTTGCCTGCTGATCATCAGTTGCCAAATAAACGCCTCCTTCTGGTGAAACACTAACCATTAGCATCCCATCTTTCATACTCAAAGGTTTCTCTGAGATAGATGATGGTGGTGTAATCGTAACTGCCTCTTCAGGACGAAACTTCGCGGTTAACATGAAGAACGTCAAAAGAAGGAAAGCCACATCACACATCGCCGTCATGTCGAGTGAAACACTTTGTCGTTTAGCTTTAACTTTTGGCATAACAATTATTTTTTTGAACAGTGAATAAAATTGAATGAAAGGGCAAAGCCCCTAAATCAGTTCAAATATTAATTGTGATGCGTAGCGTAATTTTGATTAACACTTAAGCCGATTTCATCAATGCTATAAGTTAACTCATCAATTTTCGCTGTAAATACATTGTATGCAATGATACAGATCGCTGAAGTACCGATACCTAATGCCGTATTAATTAGGGCCTCAGAGATACCATTCGCTAACGCTGATGAATCAGTTGATCCACCTGAGTTACCCAATGAAGCAAAGGCCTTGATCATACCAATTACCGTTCCTAATAGACCGATCAAAGTTGATACCGATGCTAAAGTTGCGATGATAGTCAAGTTTTTCTCTAACATTGGCAATTCCAATGAAGTAGCTTCTTCAACTTCTTTGCTCAATGCAGCTAATTTTTGCTCTTTATCCAAAGCTGAATCAGAAATTAACGCTTTGTATTTTTTGATTGCAGCTAAAGTAACATTACCTACTGAACCTTTTTGCTTGTCGCAAGCTTTTAAAGCTCCTTCAACATCATCTTTGTCTAAAGCAGCTTGTACTGAACGAACGAATGCATTTACATCACCAGTTCCTTTGGCTTTACCGATTGTAAACATACGCTCAATTGAAAATGTTAATGCAGTTAAGAAACAAGTCATCAAAACTGGCACAATAACTCCACCCTTATAAACTACACCAAAGTAGTCACCTGGAAGTGGGTGTCCTTCATTCGTTCCACCTTCAAAGTGAGAACCGTCTCCCATTACAAGACTGTAGATTGCAATCGCAATAGCAAATAGGACAATTAGAATTAAACCTGCAGAAATACCGCCAGATTTTTTTTCGGTTGCAGCTGGCTTAGCAGCTGGCTTTGGTTGTTGTGTACTCATTAGTTTGGTAATTTGGGGTTAAAGAATTATTTTTTTGCTACTAAAACTTGTTGAAAAAAGGCGGAGTAGTTTTCATAGTTTTTACTGCCGTTGTATTTTTCAGTACAAGCAAAAGTAATGCAATTCTAATTTATTTTTTACATGCCCCAAACCACCCAACACCTAAAATATTTTACCCAAACAAATGGCTATTGTATTATCTTAATATTTTCATCAAAAATAGGCCCTTTATAGGGTACTTTTTTGAGAATTAAATTTTGAAAAAAAAATTAAAAAAAATTAAAATCGACCTATATTGACCTCAAATAGTACCAAAAAACATACCTTTGCCGGGTAACCTTGAAAAAATGGACTCCCCTTTTAGCCCCAAAAGCCCGCGTGCCGCTCACCGCAAAAGTGAAAGTCAACCTCTAAAAGAGGCCATCGAATCGCTATTACGTGTCTATAAATTGCAAGGTCAATACGACGAAACTTATATTGTCGCCCATTGGGAAGAAATCATGGGCAAACCAATTGCCGCTCGAACACAAAAAATGTACATCAAAAACGGCAAACTGTTTCTCACACTAGACAGTGCTCCACTCAAAAAAGAACTCATGATGGCCAAAGCCAAAATGATCGAATTGATAAATAAATACGCCCATTCCGATCTTATTCAAGAAGTCGTATTCCTATAATAACAGCATGTCTCAAATACCCCAACTATTAAAACCTGGAAATCGTGTAGGCATTATATCACCTGCCTCACATCCCACATCCGATCAATGGAAAGCAGGACTCCTAGTTTTATCCGATTGGGGACTTGATATTGTATTGGGTGATCACTATTTGGCCGAGCACTTTGGTCTGGGCGGAACAGATGAGCAACGCCGCTCGGACCTGCAACAAATGCTCGACGACCCGAGCATCGCAGCGATTTTTCCACTGCGCGGGGGATATGGGGTAAGCCGACTCCTCGACGGGTTGGATTTTACGAAATTTCGCGCACACCCCAAATGGATCGTTGGCTTCTCAGACATCACCGCACTACTTTGCCATATTGATACCTTTTCGATTGCAAGCATTCATGGACCCATGCCCAATAATTTCTGCCAAAAAGGTGGAGAAGGGGCATTGGCCAACCTACGTACCTTACTTTTCGAAGGTCGTACACATAGTAGTACCACAAGTCATCCATTAAATAGACACGGAAAAGCAGAGGCAAGTATCATTGGGGGAAACCTCTCATTGCTCACCCACTTGATTGGGAGTGAAAGCTTTCCCAATCCAAAAGGCAAAATTCTATTCATTGAAGAAGTGGGCGAACGCCTCTACCATGTAGACCGTTTATTACTTCAATTAAAGCGAGCAGGGTATTTAGCCGACTTGGCCGGACTAATTATTGGTGGATTTACAGATTGCAAGGAAGCTAGTTTAACTATAGGCTTACGCGTCGAAGAGATGATTCTCGAACATACCGCTGCCTACAATTACCCCATTGCATTTAATTTCCCTGCTGGACATATCCCAAATAATCTAGCCCTACCCATGGGTAAGAAAATCAAGTTCTTGGTAAACGCAGAAATTGTCCAAGTAACTGATTAAAAAACAACGTTTTTCCGCGAACAGCCATGTAGTTTTGGTAAAAAAAAGATGCTCGCAAAAACGTATGGCATGTCCGTTATTGGTATTTCTGCCGCCCTAATTACCATCGAAACGAACGTTGGCCAAGGTAGTAAATGCTTTTTAGTAGGCCTCCCCGATTCCACAATTAAAGAATCCATTCTCCGAGTCGAATCTGCCATTAAACACATGGGGTGCTTCTTTCCACGCAGAAAAGTAATTATCAATTTGGCCCCAGCCAATATCCGAAAGGAGGGCTCCGCGTATGACCTTCCCATCGCGCTTTCCATCATGCATGCCTCTGAACAAGTGGATATGCAGGTATTAGTTAATTTTGTTATCATGGGCGAGCTGGCCTTAGATGGAGTGCTTCGACCAATCAAAGGGGCATTAGCGATGGTGATGGAAGCCAAAAAACAAGGATTCACCAAAATTATCTTGCCCCGAGCTAATGCCATGGAGGCGGCCATGATTAAAGGAATGGACGTTTTCGGGATGGAAACTCTGCAAGAAACCGTCTTGTTTCTACGCGGGAAAACAGTACACAAGCCCTTTCCCACAACACAAACAAACATTCATGCGTATGATGACGAGCTCGACTTTGCCCATGTTCACGGCCAAAAAGTCGCGAAACGCGCATTTGAAATAGCTGCTGCCGGTGGACACAACCTGATTCTCATCGGCCCGCCAGGTGCCGGGAAAACCATGCTTGCTAAACGTATACCAAGCATCCTGCCTCCACTTAGCCTAGATGAAGCCATGGAAACGACCATTATCCATTCCGTTGCCGGAAAAATCGTCCAAAATTCACACCTAATTTCCAAACGCCCATTCCGCGCTCCTCATCATAGTATTTCAGCTACGGCATTAATCGGTGGTGGTTCCAATCCACAACCTGGCGAAATATCCTTAGCTCATAACGGCGTTTTATTTCTCGATGAAATGCCTGAATTTTCAAGGCATGCCTTGGAAGTCATGCGCCAGCCACTCGAAGACCACCACGTTCTGATTTCTAGGACTAAATGGTCCATTGCATTCCCCGCTAATTTTATGTTGATCGCCAGCATGAACCCCTGCCCCTGTGGCTATTTTAACCATCCCAGCAAAGATTGTACCTGCGGAGAGGAAGTAGTTAAACGCTATCTGAATAAAATCTCGGGGCCACTCCTCGACCGAATTGATCTTCACATCGAAGTTAGTCCAGTTTCGTTTGATGAAATCCGCTCCGCCGAAATAGCCGAATCCAGCGAGAAAATTCGAGCGCGGGTTATCCTTGCGCGAAAAATACAACATAATCGCTTTTTAGATTTTGCGGATGTGCATGCGAATGCAGGGATGACGGGCCAACAAACATATCAATTCTGCCCATTGAATCCTGAGGTAGAACAACTCTTGCAGCAAGCGATGAATCGATTGAAACTTTCGGCGCGCGCGTTCGAACGAATCCTAAAAGTAGCCCGAACCATCGCGGATTTGGCAGGCCAATTAGATATAAACCAACGACACATGGCCGAGGCCATCACGTATCGAAATTTAGATAGAGAAAATTGGGCAGGATAATGTATTTTTGAAAAAAAATTTAAAGATGACTCGTACGCTTTCAATCATTGGTTTTTTAGTTACTATTTCACTCGCAAGCTTTGGCCAAAATCCATCCTTCAAAAAATGGGAAACCCCTGAAGCAATTTTTCAGCGCGCAATCAAAGAAAAAAAGCCGATTTTATTAGAAGCATTTCTACCCACATGTTCGCATTGTTTGGCCTACGACAAAACGTTACGTAGCCCAATCATCAAAAATTATTTAGACAAAAACTTTCTTGCCTATCAATTAGATCTTTCCAAACGCGAAAATGGCCTATTCTTGCGGAAGCAAAAAATCTATATCCCCTCAACTCCATCATTTATCATCCTCTCACCCGAAGGTAAAACGTGGCATGTAGAAATTATGGGCGAAGAATTGAATTCCGTGCCAGGAATTCTGAAGACATTACAGCTAGCCACAGATCCCAAACAGCGCGATGCAGCGAAGTTGGCGCGCTACCAAGCGGGCGATCGCCAACCAGACCTATTACTCTCCACCGCTTTTTACACCCGTGTGACGATGGATACGATACAAAATATGGCTATTGTCAACGACTATGCAAAATCAGAAGCGGTGGAAAATTACGGATCCGAACTTAATTTTTTGTTGATTCAAAAAGCCATGCTAGATTCTGATAATCCAATCTTTAGTTATTTCATTAATCATCTGCTTACATATTATGCCAAATATGACACAGCTATGGTGAAGCAAATGGCTGAAAACACATTAATGTCGAGCATTTTTGCTAGTCGGGCACGCAAATACAGCCCTGAACGCATCGAATCCATCAAAAAAGATTTAGGGACATTAGGTATTCCTGTCAAACAAATTGCCATGCGTTTCATCGTATTAGAAGTGTTAATCGACCTCGATCAAGCAGATTCCGCGAAAGCCATCGCCCGCATTAATGCGTTTTATGAAGGAAAACCCATACCGGAGAAAGAGAAGGCATTTTGGTGTAAACAGCTAACCCGAAAAGGGGATACGACAAGCCCTTGTCCCTTACCTTAATTCCTTTTGCAATTTCCCAGTAAATGCATTAATTTCATTGACAAATTGGTAACCTCTGTACTCCTTGTATGAAAAAAATTATACTCCTACTAGTATTTAGTTCCATTGGAATATTGGCCACAAGTTCCGTTCCCTTAGGTGGAGAAGAATCATTGGAATCTGTTTTCAAGCGTATCAAAGAAGAGGTCGATCAAAATTCAAAAGCCTATGTCACCTTGGGTGATGCCTGTAAAAAAATTGGCCATCGCTTAACAGGAAGTGCAAATGGCAAAAAAGCCGAGGAATTCGCCTATCAATTATTTAAAAGTTACGGATTTCGAGACACAAAATATGAAGGCTTTCAAGTAGAGGCCTGGGCGCGCGATACCGTTACCCTATCTGTAGCCCCTCCCAAATCAGATGACTTTAGAGATATTAAAGTTGTTGCCTTAGCCCTAACCCCAGTAGAAGCAAACGTAACAGGAACAATCATAGACTGTGGCAATGGGTTAGATACAGATTTTGCTGCTAAAAAAGACCTCGTAAAGGGAAAAGTTGTGCTGGCAAATATCGGCTTGTTGGACGCCCCTGCCGGCACAAGAAATCTACATCGTTCTGAGAAAACAGCCTTAGCAATCCAATATGGCGCCACAGGTGTCATCTTTGTCAATACGGTCAAAGGAGAAGTTTTACTAACGGGAACGGCATCCGTAACGGGTAATTTGATTTCAATTCCAGCGGTTTGTATTTCACTTGAAAGCGGCACTGAATTGCGCAAATGGCTCGTGGAGCAGCCGGGCTTATTGAGTATGATCGAAATGCATAACGTAAGCCAACCGATAAAAGCACGAAATGTAGTGGCAACCTTAAAGGGTGAAAGTCGGAAATTACGCCACGAAAAAATCATTATCGGCGGCCATTTAGACTCGTGGGATCTTGCCACTGGAGCCATTGACAATGGAATAGGTTCATTTTCAGTCATAGATATCGCCCGTACATTCAAAGCCTTGGGTTTGACCAGCAAGCGCACCATTGAATTTGTTGCATTTATGGGCGAAGAAGAGGGTTTGTTAGGCTCCAAAGCTTACATTGAACGCGCAAAACGCACAGGGGGAATTGACAACATTGTCTACATGATTAATTTAGACATGGTCAATAATGTCTACGGATTTAATGCTGGCGGACGCGATGAGATGCTCCCAATCCTGAAGGAAATTGGCGATAAAATCAAATCCATCGATGCGAAATTCGGGAATGAAATTCACAATTCAGCAGGACTACATTCCGACCACCAAGCATTTTTAATGGAAGGAATTCCTGCCGCAGATCCACTTGGAAAATTAACACGATCAGTACTAGATTGTTACCATGCGAATTGCGACACATTTGATTTAGTTAATAAATCAGAAATGGAAACCAATGTTAAGTATACGGCCATGTTGTTGTATGCATTAGGTAATGTCCCAACTTTCCCTGCCAAAAAGTTAGACTTCTATTCAACACGTGACTTTTTCATCAAACAAAACTTACGACGCGAATTAGAATTAGGAAATGAATGGCGTTGGGGGGATAATTAAAAAATGTATTTTTGCACTTATTGACCTTTTTGTTCACACAAATGAATACTACAAATCCTTCTTTTTTTGATCACGATATGGAAATGATTCCTGAAAACTCGTTTAAATCTATCATCAAAGTCATCGGTATCGGTGGTGGCGGCTCCAATGCTGTCAAGCACATGAAAGAGATGGATATTAAAGGTGCCGACCTTATTATTTGCAATACAGACTCGCAAGCCTTGGCTTCTAATCCGGTGCAGACAAAAATAAAGTTGGGCCAACAAGGCTTAGGTGCGGGAACGGATCCGGAAGTAGGCCGACAAGCCGCCTTGGAATCCCGCGAAAAGATTCAGCATGTATTATCAAATGATACCCAAATGGTATTTATCACGGCGGGTATGGGTGGCGGAACGGGAACAGGTGCCGCTCCTGTAATTGCCGAAATCGCCAGAGAACGAAATTTATTGACCGTAGCCGTAGTTACAGCCCCTTACAAATGGGAAGGACGTGATAAAATCCACTTCGCAATGGCCGGAGTCGACAAACTGAAAAGTTTCTGTGACACGGTCATCGTGGTCATGAACGATAAATTAGCCGAGCATTACGAAAATTTACCCATGTCCGATGCCTTCTCGAAAGCAGATGATGTCTTGGCAAAAGCCGTTAAATCGGTCGTTGACGTAATTTCAAAACCAGGCGATATCAACACCGACTTCATGGATGTGAAGAAAGTATTGACCAACGCTGGAAAGGCGATGATGAGTTCCTCTTATGGCGAAGGTGAGAATCGGGCAGGAGACGCGATTGAGGAGGCTCTAAAATCTCCCTTATTGAATTCGCAGGAAATTAAAGGTGCGAAGCGTATCTTGGTCACTGTTTCAACCTGCAGCAAACGTCCTTTGTTAATGAAGGAACAAAATACGATCATTAACTACCTAAATGAGCGCATCTATGCGCAAGCTGATATGGTTAAATTTGGCTATTCAACAGACAATGACTTAAATGAAAGTTTGTATCTGACTGTAATTGCCGCTGGATTTGAGCACGAGGAAGATGGGTTCAATGATTATTTCAAGGGAAATAAATCCAAGCCGTATTCACAAGGAGAATTTGAAACGCAAGAATTAATCCCAGGCAATCCCATCACGTTAGAAGCAGAAAATTTATCTGAAGATGAGCGATTTAATCAAATGGTCATGCAATATGCCAATGGAGGAGTATCTGAAGTTGAGTTTAACATACCGACCTTCAAACGTAATCATGCTGAATTGATCTCACTTGAAACTATTCGCCAAGAGGATTGGGTCGTAACAGATCTCTTCGAAAACTAATTTGAACGAATTTGCTGAATAGCCTGGCGGATGATTTCTTCACTCGCAAAGGCTACTTCAAATTCTGAAATTTCAGAAACACCGCCCATCGAAATCCCTGGCCTGCGGTATTCCATCATTGAATTACGAACCGTTCGCGCACTCAAGTGAATCGCATTGACCCCTATTTGCTTAAAAAAGGCACAGTTTTGAGGGTTGACCCCACTGCCTGCCATAATCTGAATCCGGCCATCCGCACGTTCGACCATCTCGGCTAATGCCTCTATCCCCTCCATCGCCTTATCTTTTTGACCAGAACTTAGAATGCGCACAAATCCCAATTGGATTAATCCTTCCATGACTTCAAAAGGATCACGTGACACATCAATCGCCCGATGACATGTGAGCGCAACACCGCCCACAATGCGTTTTATTTCCGCTAAAAATGCGACATCAAGATCACCATTTGGCAATAAAGCACCTACAACTAAACCATGTACACCCGCAGCTACTAAATCTGAAGCTTCAGCAAGCATCGTTTGTTTCTCCGACGCATCATAACAAAAATCCCCGCCCCTTGGTCGGAGCATGGCATGTACCTCAATCGACGTATGCGCTAATACCTGTTTGACCAAACCTGTGGACGGTGTCGTCCCTCCTTCGTATGGCGAAGCACAAAGTTCAACCCGATTCGCACCCGCCCGATCAGCTGCCAAACAAGAGAAAAGAGAATAGGCACAAACTTCGACAGCAATTTCTTGATTATTTTTCATAAAAAGAGGCGAATAAACGCATTAAATAAGGCTTTTAGATATTTATTCAAAATTTAAAAAATAAATCTTTTATAAATATATTTTTATTTTACTTTTGCACACAGATCAATTTGAAATACTAAAATTACAAATCATATGTATTGGACACTAGAACTTGCCTCCTATTTAGAAGATGCGCCTTGGCCAGCCTCTAAAGATGAATTAATTGACTTCGCAATCCGCACAGGGTCACCTTTGGAAGTAGTTGAAAATTTACAAGAATTAGAAGATGACGGACAACCCTTCGAAAGCATCGAAGAAATTTGGCCAGATTATCCAACGAAAGATGACTTCTTTTTCAACGAAGACGAATATTAATTAAGAGGCGAAAGCCTCTTTTTTATTGGCCCTAATCTCCTCCGCCAAACGTTCGTTCCGTAAACCAATCCCCCAGCGACGGATTAAGACATCGTCCCAACAAGTCGCCATCTCATTTTTCTGTACGTATTCAAGCTCCCCAACTACATAAGGTAATTCCGGATGTAAACGGGTTAGGTCACCGGCCAACAACTCAAACGCTTGTGAACCATACGTTGACCACAAATGCGACTGAATATCCGCAGGCAAACTGCCCGTCTCGGTAATAAAGCGTGGTTTTTCACGTTCGAGCCCCCCCATAAGCACATGATCCTGCGTTTGACAAGAACTCGCCGACTGGTGTAAAACTTCACGCTCCAACTCATCCAACGTGTCAGCTGCCATCACCCGATATGTTGTCCATTTTCCACCCATAATACTCACTAGTTTACTGCGACCGTCCACTTCAACTTCGTGATCGCGCACTAGCGACTTCGTTTCGGTTGCTAAATTACTAGCTAATGTAGCTTGAAGCAATGGTCTTTGGCCCACAAACGTAGCACTCACATCAGATTTTAGCGCTTTTTTCTTTGAATATCGATTAAAATAATCCAACAAATAATCTGTTTCTTCGGGCGAAATTTCAGGTGATTCAGATAAATCATCCGGGTCGTCGGTGGTCCCCACTAACACATATTCGCGCCATGGTATAACAAAGATTACCCGACCATCATCCGTTTTAGGAATTAACAAGGCCGTCGCTCCTGGCCAGAAATCTGCCGACAAAACGATATGAGCCCCGCGACTCACTTTCATCCGTGGCATTAAAGTTGGATTAGCTAAAGCACGCACATAATCTGTAAATGGCCCTGTCGCATTAATAACCGCTTTAATTGGGATTTGATATGTTTGACCTGATTTTACGTCTGTCCAACAAACTTCTTCAATTTGCAGCGTGCTAGGTGATTGCACAAAGGAGGTAAGTTCCGCATAATTTAACACACAAGCCCCCGCAACCTCTGCTGCTTGTAAAATTGCCAACGCATAGCGAGCGTCGTCAAATTGCCCGTCAAAATACATAACACCACCACGGACATGATGCATTTCCAAATTAGGACATAAGGACCGCATTCGCGATGGACTTAACCCGCTACTTGGCTCTAAATTCGTTTTTCCTGCAATTTGATCATATACCCACATGCCAATGCGGTAATAAATACGATCAAACCAAGTATAACATGGAGTTAATAAAGCCAAAGGATGCGCCAAAAAAGGAGCGTTTTGCAATAATACTTTGCGCTCATGCAACGCTTTATACACCATTTTAAACTGCTGCCAATCTAGTTTCTTTACTGCATGTTCTAAGTACCGCACACCTCCGTGCACAAGTTTTGTTGACTTAGACGAAGTTTGTGCAGCAAAATCCCCCTTTTCGAGTAATAAAACGCGGTATCCACGTAGTGTTGCATCCAATGCAACCCCTGCTCCAGTTGCGCCTCCTCCGATGACACACAAGTCAAACGGTGCTTCTAGTTTCTTGAATTGATCTGGGCGGTTGAATGCCATAGGATATATTTTAACTTCTAAACAAATGATTTACCCACATTTACTCACAATTTGGAAAATAAAAAGCAAAAGATTCCGCTAATATTGATATTAATGGCAGAGATTTTATAATTTTGCAGTCCTTTAAAAAGAATTTATTAGTCGTATGGCAAAGAAAGAAACAAAAGAATCGATTGAAATTATTGAAAGCCCAGAAGCACTTCAGCAAGAATTAACGAAGGTGACTGGATTTTTTGAAAATAATAAATCCTCAGCAATCCTAGCTATTATCGTAGTTATCGCTGCAATTGTAGGCTATTTCGGATTTAGCTGGTACCAGAACAACCAATCAGCCGAAGGAGAGAAAAAATTATACAAAGCGGTTTACGCATTTGAGGCTGATTCATTAGCTACAGCAGCAAAAGACTTGGCTAAAGTTTCAGATGAATTTGGTGGAAGCGCGCAAAATTTGGCAGATTTATACTTAGGTATTACCTTGATTAAGCAAGGAAAATACGATCAAGCCATTGAGAAATTAAAGAATTTTAAAAGTAGCGATTTGTTAGTTCAAGCACGCGCTCTATCGCTTGTTGGCGATGCCTACTCAGAGAAAAAATCTTATACTGATGCCATTGAGTTTTATCAGAAAGCAGCAGAATATAAGCCAAATAAATTTTTCTCCCCTGGTTATTTATTAAAATTAGCCAATGCACAAGAGGCTAATAAACAACCTAAAGAGGCATTAGCGACCTATACAGAAATTACGGAAAAATATCCGCAGTCAGCTGAATCGGTTCCTGCAAAGAAATACAAAGCGCTCCTAGAAAGCTCTATCTCCGAATAAAAACATATTAAATAATGAAATGAAGGGATAAGAGCAAACGCTTTTATCCTTTATTTTTTTAAGCCCAACCCATGTCTTCAGCGCTAAAAAACTTGAGCGATTTTTCAACTGCCAATCTTCCGGATGTCAGCCAAAAACGATTCGCTATAATTGTTTCCGAATGGAACACCGAGGTCACAGGCGCGCTATACACGGGAGCCTTTGATACATTGCTTAAACATGGTGTTCAAGAAAATCACATCGTTAGCGCGCAAGTACCAGGCAGTTTTGAACTTAGCCTAGGTGCACAGAAATTCGCACAACGCGAAGATATTGACGCGGTGATCTGTTTAGGCTGTGTAATTCAAGGGGAGACGCGCCATTTTGATTTTATTTGCCAAGCAGTAGCAGATGGCGTGACCAATGTTAGCTTGAAATACAATAAACCCGTTATTTTTGGCGTTTTAACGCCCAATACCCAGGAGCAAGCCATGGATCGTGCAGGTGGAAAACATGGGAATAAAGGAGATGAGGCGGCCATTACCGCCATTAAAATGTTAGCCCTAAACTAAAAATATACGATAATGCAAGTTTGGAAATTTGGAGGTACATCCGTAGGGAAACCAGAAAGAATGCAATCAATTCGTCAATTGATCACAGCGGACGGGAAGCCGAAAATCGTGGTTTTATCTGCTCTATCGGGATCTACGAATGCATTACTATCCATTTCAGAATCTTTAATCGCTCAAAATCAAGCGGAGGCAAAGGCTAAAGCAAGTGAATTGCGCGCCCACTATGATGCGTTTATACACCAACTTTACCAAAGCCCAGCAGGCTTAGGCAAAGCTCAAGCCATCATTGAAAAAGAATTTTCATTCATTGATAGTCTGATCGCAACGGTTCCGTATACGGTTAAACAAGAGAAAGAGATGGTGGCATTGGGTGAATTGTTGTCCACCCAAATTTTCGAAGCTTATTTACAAGAAGAGGGTGTCAATTCAACCTTATTGCCCGCGTTAGATTTCATGGTGATCGACGAAGATAATGAACCGATCATGGCTGACATCGAACGTAAATTAGCCGCAACCATTGCCCCCGTAAAAGACAAGCAAATCTTCATTACGCAAGGATTTATTTGCCGCAACCCAGCTGGAGAGGTAGACAACCTAAAGCGTGGAGGGTCAGATTATACCGCATCATTAATCGGTGGAGCCATACAAGCAGAAGAAATTCAAATCTGGACGGATATCGATGGCATGCACAACAACGATCCACGCATCGTGAAAAACACATTCCCGATTCGGGAATTATCGTTCGCTGAAGCGGCTGAACTTGCGTACTTCGGTGCGAAAATTTTACACCCAAGCACCATCACACCGGCGAAACTTAAAGGGGTTCCGGTTCGATTGAAAAATACGATGGAGCCAAGTGCTTTTGGTACATTAATTTCAGAAAAGTCGACAGACATTGAAATAAAAGCCATCGCCGCCAAAGATAACATTACCGCTATCTACATTCACTCAACACGGATGTTGAATGCCTACGGATTTCTAAAACGTGTTTTTGAGATTTTTGAAAAATACAAGACGCCAGTTGACATGATCACCACGTCTGAAGTTTCCGTATCTGTCACCATCGACCAGACCGCTAACTTAGATGCCATTATGCGCGAATTACGCGAATTTGCTGAGTTAGAGGATCCCGATAGAGATCAAGTGATAATTTGTATTGTGGGTAATTTCTGGGCCGACAAAGAAGGTATCGCCATCAAGGTGTTGGATGCGATAAAAAATATCCCGATTCGCATGATTTCATATGGGGCATCTGAGCATAACATCTCACTTCTTGTAGATGCCAAACATAAAAATGATGCCTTAAACGCATTAAACGAAGGACTTTTCTAAACGAACACCATGCTAACGATTCCATTTATCCGGACAAACACGGACCTTACGATTGCTGGTTTAACGAAAAAGCATGTAAAAGATGCTGGAGAAATCGTGGCTCAGCTTATGGCAATGGATGATAAGCGGAAAGCTTTGCTCCAACAAGCCGAACAAGCGCTTGAAAAATCCAATGCAGCTGCCAAAGAAATTGGTGCGCTTATGCAATCTGGTCAAAAAGAATTAGCTGAAGGAAAACGCGCTGAAACAGCTGCGCTGAAAAGTGAAATCAAAGCTATGGAGGAGGCCGCGCGAATAGCGGAAAAGGAATTAACCGACTTATTAGTTACCCTTCCAAACCTTCCACATAGTTCAGTACCAGAAGGAAAAGTTGCCGAAGACAATGAAGTCGTATTAAACTGGGGCAACATCCCGACACTGCATGCAGCCGCCAAGCCGCATTGGGACCTAATTAAAGACTATGACATCATCGACTTTGACTTAGGAAATAAAATTACGGGTGCCGGTTTTCCTGTTTACAAAGGAAAAGGAGCCCGTTTACAGCGTGCACTAATTAATTTCTTTTTAGACGAAGCCATTAGAGTAGGCTATTACGAAATCCAACCGCCCCTCTTGATTAATGAAGATTCGGGTTTTGGCACGGGGCAATTGCCCGACAAAGAAGGCCAAATGTATGTGACCCAAGCAGAAGGTTTGTATTTAATCCCAACAGCCGAAGTTCCCATTACAAATCTATATCGGGATGTAATCGTTAATGAAAAAGAATTACCAATTAAAAACGTAGGCCATACACCTTGTTTCCGCCGCGAGGCAGGATCTTGGGGAGCACACGTACGAGGCTTAAACCGTTTACACCAATTTGACAAAATCGAAATTGTACAGATTCAAAAGCCAGAAAATTCGTACGCCGCATTGGAGGAAATGTCCTTGCACGTACAAAGTATCTTACAGAAATTAGAATTACCGTACCGCGTATTACGCCTTTGTGGTGGCGATATGGGCTTCACGTCTGCCCTTACCTATGACATGGAAGTTTGGTCAGCCGCACAAGGTCGCTGGTTAGAAGTAAGCTCGGTTTCAAACTTTGAAACATACCAAGCAAACCGCTTGAAACTACGGACTAAAATAGACGGAAAATCAATCTTATGCCATACACTAAATGGCTCTGCATTGGCATTGCCACGTATCGTAGCTGCAATTTTAGAAAATAATCAGACACCAGAGGGAATCAAAATACCAGCGGTTTTAGTTCCATATACAGGCTACACCCACATTAACTAATTCCTTCAATACTCAATCGAAAACCCTCGCCGTGCAAATTCACTAATTGTACACGAGGGTCTTCTTTTAGCATTTTGCGCAATTTGGTCATGTAAACATCCATGCTCCGCGCATTAAAATACGTATCATCTCCCCAAATCAATTTCAATGCATACGACCTACTGACCGGTCGGCCTAAATTTTCACACAACAATTTCATCAAATCATTTTCCTTAGGGGTAAACTTTTGCTCAATTCCAGCACGAATCAATTTCATTTTTAGCGGCCAATACACAAATTCACCTAAGCTAATCTCCTCCGCCAAACTTGGAATTACCTTATCTGTTTTCGTTCTCCTCAGCACCGCCTCCATCCGAGCCACCAGAACATCCATGGAAAATGGTTTGGTTAAATAGTCATCCGCTCCCACTTTAAAGCCTTGAAGCGTATCTTCCTCCATCGCTTTAGCAGTCAAAAAAATAATCGGAACTTCGAGGTGTGTAGCGCGAATGTCTTTGGCTAATGAAAAACCATCTTTTTTAGGCATCATCACATCCAAAACACACAAATCGAATGAGCCTTTGACAAAATAATCCAAAGCTTCGTCTCCGTTTTGAGCCCAGGTTACCCCGTAACCTTTCTTTTTCAAGAATTCGGCCAACAATAATCCCAGGTTGGGATCATCTTCTGCTAATAAAATTTCAGTTGTTTGTGCCATTTGGTATAGTTATTTCAAACGTACTACCTACGCCTAATTTGCTGCTCACTTGCACGCTACCTCCATGCGCCTCCACAATTTTCTTCACATAACTCAAGCCCAAACCGAAACCCTTCACATTGTGCACATTACCGGTAGGCACCCGATAAAAAGGCTCAAAAACAGCCGAAAGTGCCTCTTTTTGGATGCCCATCCCTTGATCGCGAACCTGAATATACAAACCTTGACTATTAGATCGGGTTTGAATGTCAACCAGTGGCGCTTCGGGACTGTATTTAATGGCATTGTCCAATAAGTTATTTAGCACGTTGCTCAGGTGTACCTCATCTACCATCACCTGGCTTTGCTCCGCATCTAGATGCAAAATCAACGATCCTTGATGTGTCTGAAGCAGCGGTGCATTCATGTCGGACACTTGCTGAATTAACGCATGCACATCTACTAACTTTTTCTTTAGAACGATTTCCTCGCGTTCCATTTGAGCCGTTTGCAATACGCGTTCGACTTGTTGGCCCAAGCGAATATTCTCATCCTTTATAATCCCTAAATACCTTAAAATTGATTCACTTTTCGCGGCTTGCGGTTCCTCTTGAATCAATTGTGTTGCCAATGAAATCGTTGAAATAGGTGTCTTGAATTCATGCGTCATGTTGTTGATGAAATCATTTTTGATTTCAGCCAATTTCTTTTGCTTGATAATGGTCATCATCGCCATGTAAAAACAGCCAATCATGATGAGAAGCAAGACACCAGAACCCATTAGATTCAAGCCCATTGTCTGCCAAATAAATCCATTGGTATCCGCAAAATTGATATGTAAAAATTGGCCTGAGGCATGTAAATCATTCGGAAATAACGCGGCGGCAAATTGTGTCTTTTGCTTTTTTATACTTGCATTGGAGGCATAAATCCAGTCGGTGGACTTTTTAGGAGTAGCTGGCCCAATGCCAAAATCATAATTTAATTGAATGTTCTTAGTTGCCAGTTCTTTGCGTACAAGGCTATCGATAAACCGCGGCTCAAAGCGCTCGGTTATTGGTCGTTCTTTAAATAGATAATCCGCGAAAACTTCTTTGGCTAGAGCAGTTTTTTGAATCACCTTGTCGACATCTTTTTTGGCGAATGAATCAACTGGAGTTTTAGGCTTTTTCGGAGATCGAGTATCCACTGAAACAACCATTTTTCTGTTTTTAAACCTCCTTTTTATGTTATTCAACCGCTTCTGAAGTCTGGGTGCAAATAGTTCGGAAAGTTGTTGATCCTCCTGTAATCGCCTTTGAATTTCCATTTCGGGGTCAACGTCGACACGATATTCCTCTGTTATCTCCGCAATTTGGCCGTTGGGTAATAAAAATGACTTTCGAACATACATGATATCGGAACGAACCTCATTATGAATCGAGCCTCTTAGGCTGCGCGCGATTCCTTCGGGGCCAACAAACGCTACTTCGGGATGTATATCTTCAGTTAAAGCTTCCTGCTTAGGCTTGATGACGGGTTTAGGTTTGGCGGCTAATTTGGCAGAAAGTTCTTTCAATTTCTGCTGCTGGCTTTCAAACGTTTTATGCCGCTGGGCGAGCATGACTAATTCTTGTTTTTCCAACTTCCGTACGACTTGTGCCAAACCGTCTTGCACATCGGATGCAAATTGTTCTTTTTTTGTTTCAACCATAAACCCAAGCCAATAGGCCTGAAAAGCTATCAAGCCCACTAAAGCGAGGGTCATGAAGCCGATAATCCACCTGATTTTTGATTGGGTCATGGGTAATAAAAATTACAAAGCACAAATTTATCAAAATGCACCGAGCAAAAAAGTGGCCTTAACATATCTTAACAATCAACATTGCCCGGCATTTTGTAAGTTTGCTCCGCATTAAAAAACAAACACATGAAATACCTATTCATCACAGCGTTAGCCGCATGTATTTCCACTGCCGCTTTTGCACAAGAAAAAAAAGAAGCCACGGTTAAAATCATTATCAACGAAAATGGCAAAGAACGTGTCATTGAGAAAAAATTTAGCGACTTAGATCAAGCTGATGCCGAAATCAAAAAGTTAAGTGATTCATTAGACATCAATATTTCTACCTCAGGTGGAAAGAAAAAAATTGTTCGTGTAGATGTAAATAAAAGTCACTCGCGGATGGCTGATCAACCAGGCCAAATCATCATTGGAAAAATGGAAGAAGAATCAGAAGGCGGGCCAGATAAGCGTGTGATTATTCGCCGCGTAGGGCCAGGAATGGCCACACATGCAGCAGGCGCTTCACGTTTTCATGGAAAAGAGCCGAAGGTGATGATCTTCCGAGGAGAAGGAGGTCCAGAAGAAATGAGAAAAGATGGTCCAGGCATTGAAAGACGTGAATTCAAACGCATTCATAAGGGCATCTTGGCAGATCAAGCCTCAAAAACGATTCACGGATTAAAAGCAACACCAAACAAACCATTTAATGGTAAAATCAGCGTTAAATTCAATGCCCCTGAAAAAGGAAATGTGAACATTTCAATTTTAGATGTGAATGGCAAGGAATTAGCTAATGAGCAAATCAAAGATTTTCAAGGCGACTATTTGGGTCAAGTAGACATCAAGAAAGCAGGAGCTGGTGTCTATTTCATTCGGGTAAGCCAAGGTGCAGATGGAGCTGTACGTAGAATTAAGGTTGATTAGTTTATTTCCCCAGGCCTTGGGGTCTGGGGAACATGTTAAATCCGTCTAAGAAACAAACCCTGAGCTAACGCTCGGGGTTTATTATTTACCCATATTTGCCCAAGCAAACGCATACATATCAGCGGTCAATTCGATCAACTTCGCGGTATTGCTGGAACCATGACCACTGTTTGTATCAATCCGAATAATGGCAGGTTTTTTCCCTTTGTTTTTCTCTTGCAAGGTCGCTGCATATTTAAATGAGTGCGCAGGCACCACGCGATCATCGTGATCTGCTGTGGTAATCAGAGTTGCAGGATAAGCCTTCGCCTCAATATTGTGCAAAGGTGAATAACTACGTAATACCTTAAATTCTTCGGCATTATCGCTAGAACCATAATCAGCTATCCAGTTCCAACCAATCGTGAATTTCTGAAAACGCAACATGTCCATAACACCTACGCCGGGTAAAGCCACCCCGAATAATTCAGGATGCTGATTAATAGCTGCACCCACCAATAATCCACCGTTTGACCGGCCAGAAGCGGCTAAATATGATGCGGAAGTATATTTCTGACGTATTAAATACTTGGCTGCATAAATGAAATCATCAAATACATTTTGCTTGTTAAGCTTCATGCCCGCCTCATGCCATTTTTCTCCATATTCGCTGCCGCCACGTAAATTGGCCAACACGTATACGCCGCCTTTTTCCAACCAAGCCATTAGGCTAGCCGTAAAACTAGGTGTAGAGCTGATGTTAAACCCACCATATCCGTGTAGGATCGTTGGGTTTTTGCCGTTGAGCGCCATCCCTTTTTTACTTACAATAAACATCGGAATACGCGTACCGTCTTTACTTGTATAGAACTTCTGAAGGACTTGAAAGTCCTCAGGCTTAAAAGCCAATTTTGGCTTTTGGAATACCTTACTGGTATTTTGAGCGATCTCGTATTTATAAACTGTGGGCGGAAAGTTAAAGGATGAATAGGTAAAGAAAGCAAACGTATCTTCCTTCTCTCCTTGAAAACCACTTACATTTCCAAGTCCAGGCAAACGAACGGATCCCAAGGCAACACCATTATAGTTGTAAATTAATGTACGCGAGGTTACGTCTTTGGAATAGGTCAAATACAAACGATTCCCAACCGTAGATGCAAATTGCAAGGGTTCTGGTCGCTCTGGAATGAGTGGTTTCCAATTCGACTTTTCAGGCTTAGCTACATTTACTTCGACCAATTTTTGATTGGGCGCACCGTCATTTGTTTGCAAAATCAATCGATCGCCTTCATTGTCTACCACCGAATAATGAAATTGGGATGGTTCCGCAACAATCGGACGAAATACATCACCCACCACATCTGTTCGAATAAACCAAAGCGCATTTCCATCTAAACCCTTGCCGCGGTCACTAATCGTTAGGTAAGCGAATTTCTCATCATCCGATGTACTTACCGTATGGAATCGCTGACCATTGCGCTTATCTTCATACACTAATCGGTCCTGTGCTTGCGA
>NZ_JBILJM010000037.1:0-20923 GCF_044377215.1 Aquirufa sp. | reverse complement strand
AGCTACCTTAAATACTATAATCATGAACGAATAAAAATGAATCTAAATGGAATGAGCCCAGTAGAATACCGAGCTCATTATGTCAAATCTATTGTTTAATTTTGTCCAATAAAATGGGTGCACCTCATACCTCGCGTCTATTTAAAAAAGACGCAACGTATTGCGTCTCTACAATTCGACTTCGGACTATAGACTCCGGACTAACGTCCAACGTCTGACGTCTAGCGTCTAATTCCTTCGCGTCTTTTTTATTTCTTCAAAAACAAGAGGGCCACCGGCTGCTTCACCTCGATGTCCTCTTGGTTATCAGTTAGTTCGCCATTAGTAAATGCAAACTTTTGAATGCGATTTTCCCCTTGGCACGCCACATAAACAAATCGCCCACTCGGGTCAAACTGAAAGTTTCGAGGCATCTTGCCGACGACATATTCTTTATGGTCACGCAATTCACCGGAAGGTAAAACGGCTAATACGCGAATGGAATTTTGAGTTTTGCGGTTAGAGGCCAACAACCATTTTCCGTCAGGCGACAGGTGCAAATCTGCACTTGCGTGGTTCGGATTTCCAACGCTTTGGTCTATCACAATCCGTTGCAGGTGCGTAAATTCATTCGCATAAATACGAAAAACATCTACCGTCCCGCTCAATTCCCCGAGCACATAAGCGATATCCCCCGATTTATTAAATACCATATGCCGCGGCCCCGTCCCTTTCGGCAATTCCACATCCTCATATTGCGTCGCCACAAGACCATTAGCGAGTAACGCATGCACATGTATTTTATCCGCCGCCAAATCCGTAACGACCAATTGGCCTCCATCCGGCATAATTACCGCCATGTGTGCTTTACTCGGTTTCGGGTAGATGATGTTTTGGCTGATCGGCTGTAGGATTCCCCCTTGGCTTTGGAATACACTTAAGTTCCCTCCCATGTAATTAGCAACATAAACGGTTTGACTGGCGTCGCGAAAAAGGACGTAACAAGGAGCGTCTCCTTGTGTCAACTGGGTACTCAGACGCGAAAAAGTGCCCTTTTCTTGCTTATAGGAGCTAATTGCGCCTTTGCCGTCTATTTCCTCGTGGACTGAAAAGAGGTATTGTTGGTCCTTCGATAAGGCCTGAAAAGAAGCCTGTGACTGCGCTACGGCGTGTACCATTTTTCGGGTTTGCGGATCGATAATCTCGATGCCGGGATTTCCTTGGCGCGTATATGAACCTACGAGCAGATTTACGGTGGACGAATCCGGTGTTTGATAGCTCAGCATGGCCAAGGCGATATTTATTAAAATCATTTTTTTAGCTTTAGCTACAAATTAACTGATTTACCACAGCAAAACCGCGTTGTCTACCTACATGTTTTTCGAGATTTGACTTATTTGGGGTCGACCGTGAAAGTGTAAACAAAATGGGCGGTAACGCGTTAGATAAACATGAAACATTTTTCTTTAGCTGATTTGGCGGATTGGGATCGCTTTACCCGGGCCAACTTCGTGAATTCCCTATCTGGCTTTAAAAGTGCCTCATTGATTGCTTCGCAGGATAAAGACCAAAATCTCAACCTCGCCATCTTTAGTAATATCGTGCACCTCGGCGCAGATCCTGCCTTGATCGCTTTCGTGAATCGTCCGCTGGAGGCCGCGCCGCATACCTTGCGTAATATTGAGGCGACAGGATTTTATACGATCAATCACATTTCAGTAGACCAAATTTCCCAAGCACATCAGACCAGTGCCAAATACGCCGATGGCGTGAATGAATTTGCGGAAGTGGGTTTAGAACCAATGTATCAGGCCGACTTTCCCGTGCCGTTCGTTGGCGGAAGCCCTGTGCAATACGCCATGAAATTGGAGCAAATTATTCCCATTGAACTGAACAACACGTTTTTGGTGATTGGTTCTTTGCAACATGCATTTGTGGATCCGGCTTGTATGGATGCCGACGGGTTTTTGAATTTGGACGAAGCAGGCAGCGTGGCATCGTTGGGGTTATCGGCCTACTATGACATGAATTTGGTGCAAAAATTACCCTACGCACGCCCTGTGCTAAAATAATTAGCCTTATTTTAGGTGTTTCAAACCAAATGAAAACACCTATGAAAATCGATTTTATCCATAAAATCCAGCATATCGGTATTCCTGCGCACGACCTGGAAGTTTCCATTCCTTTTTACGAGCGCCTTGGTTTTGAAAATGTGATGGAATCTCCCTTCGAGTTTGACGGTGGTTTTGGCACATGCGTGATGATGAAAAATCACGAGGTGATTGTTGAATTATACCAAATGCCTGCGAAGCAATTAGCTGAAATTAAGCAACGCAAAAATGGGCACGTGGATCATTTTGCCATCGATGTGGCTGATGTGGACCATGCGTTCGAAACGTTAAAAAAAGCCGGATTTGAAATCTTGGAGGCCACGCCTACCTTTTTACAATTCTGGAAAAATGGCACCCGTTTCTTTAATGTTAAAGGGCCATCTGGAGAAATCATTGAGTTCAATCAGATAATGTAAAGACGCGAAGTGTAGCGTTTCCACAAATACAGGTCCAACGTCTAACGTCTGATGTCCAGCGTCTAATTAATCCATTAACGCCTTTCCCTTCGTCTCTGGCAAATAAATGACCCCTATAATTACGGTCATGGCAGCGAGTCCGATCGGATAGAAAAGCCCCGCAAAATTAGAATGCGTCACGGCGCCTAACCACGTTGCCACAAATGGCGCGCAACCGCCAAATACCCCATTCGCAAAGTGATAGGGGATGGAGAGTGAGGTATATCGAATTTTGGTAGGGAATAATTCAACTAAAAATGCGGCAATTGGACCATAAGCCATGGCGGCAAACGTGACCAAGCAGGTACAAATAAAGGCCAATTGCACTTTACCCGTCATCGTTAAGAAATAGGCGTCACCTACGAGGGTTCCTTCTTTATCTACGATGTCCGACATCCACGCGAAGAGTGGATAGTAGAAAATAGCAGCTAGAGCCATTCCGCCCAGCATCACCTTTTTCCGACCAATGAGATCCGATAGACTACCAAAATACACGAAAAGCGGAGTTCCGATGACAAGCGAAGCCGCAATGATGAGATTCGTTGTCGTAAAGTCCACCTTTAAAATTTTATTGATAAAGATCTGTGCGTAAAATTGGCCCGTGTGCCAAACCACCCCTTGGCCCACAATCGCACCAAACATGGCCACCAACATCAGTCGGCGATTTTCTTTACTCGCAAACGCTTCCTTCAATGGATTTTCAGATAAGCGACCCTCCGCTTTCAACTTCGAAAACAGGGGAGATTCGTGCATGTTCCGACGAATAAAATAGGAGACGATCACCAAAATACCAGATAAGGCGAAAGGTACACGCCAGCCCCAATCCCGAAATACGGCATCTCCCATCAATTTTTGCGATACCAAAATCACGATGATGGACACGAAAAATCCAAGTGTTGCTGTCGTCTGAATGTAAGCCGTATATTTTCCGCGCTCCGCATCTGGGGCATATTCAGCCACATACGTAGCCGCGCCGCCATACTCACCACCCAATGCCAATCCCTGAATAATGCGAAGTAGAAGTAAAATGGCCGGAGCTACTAGGCCGATTTCCGAGTAAGAAGGAATGAACGCAATCGCGAATGTGGATCCGCCCATGAGGAGGAGGGTCAATAAAAAGGTGTATTTCCGACCAATGCGATCGCCTAATCTACCAAAAATCACCCCACCAAATGGCCGAGCCACAAAGCCCGCGCCAAAAGCAGCCAACGTTGAAATAAACGCGGCCGTTGGGTCTTCTTTAGGAAAAAAGGAAAGGGAGATGATGGCTGATAAACTGCCGAAAATATAGAAATCATACCACTCAATCACGGTGCCCACGGATGAGGCGATAATCACTTGCCAAAGCTTCTTAACGGGTATTTTATTATTATCAAAAATAGGCGCACTTTCTTGCATAAACGAAAATTTAAGTGGGACGTCGGCAGCGTGTCTCGCCGCTCGTCGCGACACAAAAAACACAAAAAACGCGCTAAAATCCTATTGTTAAACTGATAAAAATAGCCATCTAATTGATAAATAACGATTTAACTAATCGGCAGATTTAGTGTTATAGCATGAAAAAGCTAAATATTTCCTTGAAAAACGAAGAAACTGATTAATTTTGTCACTTGTCAAAACTCAACCTGATTTAGGCATTTGGCCTAAACAATTTAACTTAATAACTATGCTTAAGAGAAGAGATGCTGTCTCCCGCATTGCGATGTTAGTGGGCGGTGTATTTAGCGCACCAACCCTTTTCGCCATGGAGGCAAAAAATGCCGGCCTAATTGCTGAACCGGGTACATTTTCGCTGACCGACATACAACGTAATATCGTCGCTGCTGTCGCTGAACACATTATTCCGAAAACAACAACGGCTGGCGCAATTGATGCTGGCGTTCCTGCCTTCATCGAAATGATGCTGAATGATTGCTACAAAAAACCAGAACACGTTAGTTTCAAAAAAGGGGTAGATAATTTGGCAAAAGCTAAATTCCTGAACCAATCAAGCGATGCCCAAATAGCGATGTTGACATTGTTAGAAGCAGACACCAAAGAATTAATGCGAAGCTATTCTGCGAGCAAAGTGAAGGTGGGCGACAACGTAGACAAAGATGTTTTAGAAGGCGCGGGCGGTGTTCCATTCTGGCGCGTGATGAAAGAGTTAACGATGTTGGGCTACTATACATCCGAAAAAGGCATACAAGCTTCCTTCGTTTACGAACCGGTTCCAGGCCGTTTTGAAGTTATTTCCGACATGAAGCCGGATCAAAAATCATTCGCTTATTAATCCCAAACGACACAAAAAATGAATCTAAATATAGATGCAATCAAGACCCAAACGTTTGACGCTATTGTCATCGGATCCGGAATCTCGGGTGGTTGGGCCGCGAAAGAATTAACTGAAAAAGGACTTAAAGTTGCCGTGATGGAACGTGGTCGCGAGATCAAACACATCGAAGGCTACGAAACAGCAAATAAAAATCCATGGGAATTCGACCACCGCGGTCGGCCTAGCAACATGGCTGCCGAGGAATATTGGGCAGGAATGCGCACCGGATACACGGTGAACGAAGAGCACCGTTACCTATTCGAAAACGATAAGCAAAATCCATACATCGAGAAAAAAGGCGGATTCGACTGGATTCGCGCCTACCACACGGGAGGTAAATCGTTGTTATGGGGTCGCCAAACGTACCGTTGGAACAGAGAGGATTTCTTGGCCAACGAGAAAGAGGGAATCGGAACGCCATGGCCTATTAACTATGATGATTTAGCACCCTGGTATTCTTATGTAGAGAAGTTTGCCGGTATTTCAGGTCAAGCAGAAGGCTTAGATGTCTTGCCTGATTCTGATTTTCAGCCAGCCATGCAAATGACTGCTCCCGAGGTGCATTTTAAAAATGAAGTGAACAAAAAATTAGGTCGTCCCGTGACGGTTGGCCGCGTAGCTCACTTAACAAAACCGGGGAAGCAACAAACAGATTTAGGTCGGTCATCGTGTAATTACCGAAACAAATGTATGCGCGGCTGTCCTTATGGCGCGTATTTCAGTTCACTTTCGGCGACTTTGCCTGCGGCACAACGTACGGGCCGTTTGACGATGATTCACAACGCCATTGTTTCCGAACTTATCTACGATGAGAAATCACAAAAAGCAAAGGGAGTTCGCGTAATTGATCAAAATACGCTCGAGTCCAAAGAGTATTTTGCGAAAATAATTTTCGTGAATGCGGGAGCGATTGGTTCTACGTCAATCTTAATGAACTCGAAATCGAACCGCTATCAAAATGGTTTAGGGAATGATTCGGACCAATTAGGCCGTAACATCATGGATCACCATTTGGGAGTTGGCGCAAGTGCAACCGTCGATGGATTCAATAAAGACTATATGTTTGGTAGTCGTCCAAACGGCTTATACATTCCCCGCTACCGCAACTGGGGCAAGGATAAGCGTGGATATTCACGCGGTTTTGGTTACCAAGGTGGCGCTAGTCGGGAAGGCTGGGGCCGAGGCGTAAGCCAAGATGGTTTTGGGGCTGATTTCAAAGAAAGCTTAACACATCCAGGCCAATGGACGGTAGGTTTTGGTGGTTTTGGTGAGATTTTACCAGATCCCAATAACCGTTTCACGCTTAGTGACCAAAAAGATAAGTGGGGTTTACCTGTTCTTTCGTTTGAAGCGAATTTTGGTGAAAATGAATTGAAAATGCGTTTAGACATGATGAATGACGCTGCCGAAATGCTAGAGGCAGCCGGGTTCAAAAATATCAAAGCTTACAATGGCCAAAATACGCATATCGGGTTGGGAATCCATGAAATGGGTACGGCACGTATGGGGACTTCAGTAAAGAATTCCATCGTAAATAAAAATAACCAAGTACACGAGGTGAAAAACGTATTCATGACAGACGGCGCCGCGATGGCATCTGCCTCTTGCGTGAATCCTTCATTAACGTATATGGCGATGACAGCTCGTGCAGCCGATTTCGCTGTTAGTGAATTGAAAAAACGAAATTTGTAATCAAGTTTATGTTGGAAAAAGGTCGGCGGGAATTTCTCGCCGACCTTTTTTTTGCCCTTTCTCATTGCGACAGATGCTGTCATTGCAGTGCATTCCCGTGCAACGTAGCGACAGGCGCTATAAGTAAGCTTATATTAATTGGTATTTTTATGTCAAATGATTGGTTTATTCGAAACTAGCATTCATCTTCCTTGAAATTATTACCTAACCCAACTAATATATGAAAACCAAACATCTCTTTTCGGTGCTGTTGATTAAATCGCGGCAATCGAAAAAATTAACCCAGAATCAAGTCGCCCGAGCCGTAGGCGTCAGTCAAAGTGCCTATAATTATTGGGAGTCTGGGAAACATTATCCAAACGCAAAAAAATTATTTAATCTGACAAAAGTACTCAGTATTCCCATTGAGGAAATGCTAACCGCTTGAGTGAACGATCCTTGGAGTCGGCCGACTTCAAGGATTTTTTCTTTACCTTTATGCCCGTTATGCAAATTCAATCCCGCATTCGTTTTCTGTTTGTTCTCCTCCCTTTTTTGTGGATGATTAGTGCCTGTCAGGAAGAATCTGCCCCTACGCAAAAACAACTTTATTTTCCCCTAGCGACCTATTTGCAGCAAGAAATTGTTCAGTTGCAAAAACATCCTAAGCGGGTTCATAAAACCGTGATTTTGGATGGGAAATCAGAGGTTAAGGTCCTGTCAGATTTGGCGTGGGAAAAGGAATGGGCGCTCTTTATTGAGTCTGATTTAAATAAACCGGCTTTTGATAAAAGCTATGACAATCTATCTGATGATGGGTTTCGTTGGTACTCCTTAAAGATTGGAGAAAAATTACCCGTGAAAAAATTGAAGATCCAGTTGGACGCCCTCGATCGTCCTGCATCCATTGAAATTGAGATGTCTCAGACGAATTTCCTATTTGACACGCAGAAGAAAATGCACATGAATTTTTCGGATGGTAAGGTGCAAACCTATTCCATCGAAGGCACACAGCAGATGCGCTGGGGTTCGCCTACGCGTTATCAATTGGTCGGGATCCTACTCCCCAAATAAACCGCTCGATAAATAGCGATCCCCTCGGTCGCAAATAATGCATACGATCAAGCCTTCTTCAAGTTCTGAAGCCAACCGGACACTTGCAGCCACACCGCCACCACTACTCATCCCACCAAATACACCTTCTTCGCGTGCTAGTCGGCGCGTCATAATTGTCGCCTCTTCCTCCGAAATATCCATAATCCGATCCACACGTTCCGGTTGGTAAATTTTTGGTCGGTATGCAATCGGCCACCGACGAATCCCCGGAATTTTAGAGCCCTCGGTGGGCTGACAACCTACAATTTGAATCGCGGGATTTTGCTCTTTTAGGTACATCGACGTCCCCATGATGGTTCCGGTTGTCCCCATCGAACTCACGAAATGGGTGATTTTCCCATCCGTATCACGAAAAATTTCGGGGCCTGTCGTTTTGTAATGGGCCAAATAATTATCCGGATTTTCGAATTGATTCAATAAAATATATTCGCCTGAGGCAGCCTTTTCTACCGCATAATCTCGGGCAGATTCGATACTTTCAGTTAGCGTTACTTTAGCACCAAAAGCTTCCATCGTTAGTATGCGCTCTCGGGTGGAATTCGAAGGCATTGCCAGTTCGATCTCCAGTCCAAACAACCGAGCAATCATCGCTAGGGCGATGCCCGTGTTGCCCGAAGTTGCCTCAATTAATTTAGTCCCCGCCTTAATTTCTCCTCGTGCCAAAGCGGATTCAATCATGTTTTTGGCCGCGCGATCCTTCACCGAACCCCCGGGATTATTTCCCTCAAGTTTACCAAGGATGCGTACGCGCGGATTCGCATGCAATTTTGTTAGTTCAACAAGCGGCGTGTTGCCCACTAAATCCAATAATGTAGACATCCTATTCTTCGATTACTTTTAAATTCTCTTGGTGGTAAATTTTGGTATTGGGGGCGACCGAGCGAGTTAGCCATACGTTTCCACCGATAATCGCGTTTTTACCCACAACGGTCTCCCCACCTAAAATCGTAGCGCCTGAATAGATCACCACACCATCTTCGATTGTTGGGTGACGTTTCGTGGAGGCCATTGATTTGGTAACGGATAATGCACCTAATGTTACTCCCTGATATAATTTTACGCGTTCGCCAATCACGCACGTTTCGCCAATCACAATACCCGTTCCATGGTCCATGAAGAAATAAGGCCCAATATCCGCGCCAGGATGTATATCAATTCCCGTTTTAGAATGCGCATATTCAGTTAAAATACGTGGCATCAAAGGTACCTTTTCCAGATGTAATCCACGTGCCAAACGGTAAAACGCCATCGCATAAAATCCCGGATAGGTTCGTATGACTTCATAATCTGTCGTAGCAGCCGGATCTCCATCCACCATCGCTTGCACATCCGTTAGAAGTAAGGAATAAATCTCCGGTATGCGCGCCATATAGCTTTTTGTGATTTCTTGCGGCGTCCCAGGTAAATCTTTGCTCATCGTATGCAGGATACTTTCTAGTCCATGTTCGATGCTTTCCCAAACCAGCTGTAGGTCGGCCAAGTTCACCACGTGTTTCCGTGTTTGCTCCGGAAAAAGCGTTAAGACTATTTTGGTAAATAGCTTCTTGATGTCAGACGTCGCCGGAAAAGGCTTCGTTTGCGCATGTCGGTCTAATATTTGGTTTAAAAATGCGTCGTTCATCTGTTGTTTATAAAAAGAGGGTGGGCCATGACAGCATTCGTCTGCTGTATTGGTTCGCAGGTGTCAACCACCAAACGCTGAATTTTTTCGGTAGCCCGATTTTCTAATCCATGCACATAGGCTTTATCGTAATAATGCAATGTTATCGCAGCAACTTCAGCAAAATTACCCGCTTCTAATGCCTCATGTGCATTTTTATAATGATCTCCTCCGAGTCGTTTTTTGATTTTATCAATCGCCTGCGCTAAATCTTCTTTGGGATAATGGGCATAAACGTCAACCAAGTGTGGTAATCGGTACTGCGCTTCAATATCCAAAAATAGGACAGGCGCGTCACGCAATTGGTCGTAAAAAGATGAGCCCATAAATACTTTTCCAATGTGCCGACTCTCATCTTCAACCCAAATGGGCTTTGCATAATCCATTTGCATTAATTGGCTCGCCAAAATATTTTCAAAATGTTCTGAGCTAGGCTGCGGCTCCAATCCTAAATGGCCAAAAGCAGAACCTCGATGATGCGCAATGCCTTCTAAATCAACAACTTGTACGCCACGTCGCTGCATTTCAAGCAATATTTCGGTCTTGCCGCTACCTGTTTTACCTCCCAAAACACGTAAAGGGATGGTCTCTTCAAATTTGGAAAGGACAAAATTTCGGTAGGCTTTGTAGCCCCCCTCAAGGAGTTTGACTTGTATTCCGGCTGTTTCCAAGAGCCACGCCATGCTACCAGAGCGCATGCCGCCGCGCCAGCAGTGCACGTAGACGGTATTGTCAACCGCTAGTTTTTTTGCTTTTTTGACCCATTTGGCAAGTTTAGGGCCAACGAATTCAAGCCCGAGTTCAACGGCAGCATCTTTATTTACTTGTTTGTAAGTTGTCCCAACGCGTGCCCGTTCCTCATCCGTAAATAGGGGAAATGAAATTGCACCTGGAATATGTGCTTGTTGGAATTCGCCTGGTGAACGCACGTCAAGAATCGGTCCGTGTGCTGCGGCCGTGACAAATGCATTGGGTTCTAATTTTTCAGGCATCTAGGGATTGAGTACAGTTAATTCAAAGGTAAGTGGATCAAATGCGGCAAATAACGCATCTAAAAAAGCAGGATTAGACAGATAAAATTCCAGGAAATTCGTATGCCGCTCTTGCCACTGTCCCGCGGGAAATAAATCCTGCTTCACTGCGGTTAGTTGGCGCAACCCCGTCTCCTGATTTCGCTCCTCTGCCTTACGCATTTTTTTTGTCAAACGTTCCAATCCTTTTTGCCAGCGCGTTTCTTCTGCAAGAACCGCGGCTTCCAATGTCTCATCAATCGCCTGAGCTTTTTGAGCAATTTTGTTCATTAGGGTAGATAATCGTTCGTGCTCATCATTTAAGTCCAATAAATTTTTTGTGTGCTTATCGATGAATTTCGTCCGTAGTACGTGCGGCTCTTGAAATAAATCCAATATGGATAACTCCAGTTTTTCCAATCTTTTTTCTACCAAAGGAGGAACGATTAACGCAAAATTTCGCGGCAGTAAAATAGGGAAAGGAACTTGATGTAAATCAAAAATCTCTTTAAGCTGAAACCAATAACCTACTTCAGCAGGTCCTCCCAAATAAGCTAAATTTGGCAAGATCATTTCTTGATACAAGGGCCTTAAAACAACATTAGGGCTGAAGTTTTCCGGATGAGTCGCAATCTCAGCTTTGATTGCTTCTGCGCTGAAACGGATATCTGTGTTTAACACATGGTAGTTTCCGTTTCTGTATTCAATACGCTCCCGAAGACCCCCTTTCATGTAGAAAAAGTTGATTTCACGTGCGTGAATTTGCGGCTTATAGCCTAAGCCAACTAATTCCGCGTCTGTATTTTCGACAGGTTTTTGGTGGGCTTTTTGGAGCACATCCGCCTCCATCACAGGTCTAATTAATTCTTTTAATCGGGCATCATCTGCATCGATGCAGACTAAACCTGTAGCGCCAAACAAGGCATGCATGTATTTTCGTACGGCCTCAGTTAGCGTTTCGCTGCTTTGGTAAGCCTCTTTAAAAATTGGAATTCCTGATGGTAACTGGCTGATCAATTCAGCTAGGTCGGCTGTCTTAAAACGTCCAACGGCCCCTGTCTGCTTACTTGTACAGTTATATGTTTTACCGAATAAATGCAAGTGGTTAATCTCATCCCAATCGTGGTCTTCGGTGGCCATCCAATAGACAGGTATAAATTTGAACTCGGGATAGGCCTGCTGTAATTTTCGGGCCAAATTAATGGTAGAGACTAATTTATAAATTACATATAATGGACCCGTGAGCAGGTTAAGCTGGTGCCCAGTCGTCACCGTAAATGTTTTTTCGTCGCTTAAGCAGGCGATGTTGGGGGCATCTGAAATGTTTTGGTATTGTTCGCTAAGTACGTCAACGAGCACCTGCCTATTAATTGATTTTTTTTGATCTATTTGGGCGCGGAAAGATTCCAAGGTAGGCGTTGCTCCATATAAAGGTTTCAGCTCAGGTTTGCCGGCTAGGTAATCGAGGAGTAATTTTGAGAAGCCTGGAACGCGTTGTAGCGGGTAGCTTTGAATGGGCATATCGAATGGTGTTGTTGCGTTAATTTTAAAAACCCCGCATATTTCCGAAAAGTTCTAACGAATTTAAATATATTTAGCCGAAATTTGTGGTTCTATTAAGCGCGAATGAGATTTTTAATCATCCTTTTTTTATTCTTGGCTTCGATTTGTGGGTTTGCCCAACAAACCCCACAGTTTTCCCAATTCATGATGAATCGGTTTTTGTATAACCCGGCCTTTGCAGGTTTTGAGGATTATTGGGATGTGCAAACAGGTTTTCGGACGCAATGGACAGGGATTAATACGGCAAATCGGACGTTTTATACAACAGCTAATTTTGCTTTTGACAAATCAGATCGCACGTCTACCGGCATAACGCCGTATATGTCCAAGACGATTCGTCGGAACTATTCACCTACGTACATCCGCAAGAAAACCCGCAAAGTGAATTTTCACCAGGGCGTAGGCATGCAATTGCTTTCGGATCAAATTGGTCCCATCACCAGCATGTCGTTGAGCGGTACATATGCGTATCATTTGTCTTTGGGTGGGGAGCGAAAATTAGCTACGGGGGGCTCGATTGGGTATTACCAGCGGGTTCTTGACATGACAAATTTAAATGTCAGAGATGCCGGAGATCCATTTGTCACGTATTCCAATTCATCCGGATTGCCTGCGGGAAGGATTTCCGGCGGTCAATCGTTGATCAATGTAGGTGCCCTATATTACACGCGTAAATTTTATGTGGGCCTTTCCGCAAACCAACCGGTTTTTGGGGATTTCTTTTACACCAATAAGAGCGGTGATAATGGACAAGAAACACGTAATGCTATTTATGATCCGTTGATTGATGAGGTTTCAGCAGATGAGACGATTGATCCGGATCGAAAACTTTGGTTATTAGCACAATTGAATTTCAAGAAAAATGGGGCCACCCAATGGATGGGAACGGTCGCTCCCACCGTCTTTTTCCAAGCTGGCCTCGATATCACGTCTGGAGAACATTGGACTTATTCCCCTGCGGTTTTGGTCAAATACATGAAAGGGGCGACGCTGGTGGCGGAAGCCAATATGCGCGTGAAGTATGATGAGCAATTCTGGGTAGGTGGTACGTATCGGCATAAGGATGCCATCGGAATCATGGTAGGTGCACATCTATCGAATGCATTGAATTTGACTTATGTGTACGAAACACATTCGAATGGGTATGCGCGTCAGTCGATGGGCTCGCACGAAATTGTATTGGGGATGAAATTTAGGAATCGGATATTCTTATCGAATCCTGCTTATTAACTTTTATGAAAGGAATCGTAGGCTTCGGTCGGCACTGGGCTTTCAATATCAGTAGACTTAATTTCAGGTTTTTCCCAATCTAAATAGCCTCTTTTCCAAGCAAAAGCTAGTCCTAGCGCAAGAATACCCACAAATATTAACATTTCAACTAGCGCAAAGGCGGACCAACCAGCCGCGGCCGCAGTAAGTGATTTGTCACGAAATACAACAGCCCAAGGGAATAAGAATACAAGCTCCACTTCAAAAAGGACAAATAGTAAAGCGACTACGTAAAAGCGTGGATTGAAACGGGTATTTGCATTACCAACTGGCGCTTCGCCAGACTCATACGTGCTCAATTTTTCCTCATTCGGCCGATTGGGGCGAATAAGCCGAGCTAAAGTCAGCACGATGGCCATAAACAATATGCCAGCCAAAATAAATGCGGCTACATAACCGAACTGCTCAATCATCTTTTTTTCTAAATTTCAAATAGCCTTTGACAATTGTAAATGTAGTGATCCCCAAGAAAAACAATATGATGTATTGGACATAATTGATAATCCAAGGGAAATGTTGGCCCATATAATATCCGCCTGCGACTAAAATGCCTACCCACATGGCGGCGCCAACAATATTGAGTACAATAAAACTATACCAAGGCATATGGCTAATGCCCGCTAAAATGGGGGTAAAAGTTCGTACAACAGGCAAGAATCGTGAAATAACTAAGGCCATAAAGCCGTATTTTTCAAAAAAATCACGGGTAGACTCAAGATGTTTTTTCTTAAAAAAGAAACTATCGGGCCTGCGTTGAAGTGAATTTCCAAAGAACCGACCAAATAAATAACCCAAAAGTGAACCGATAACCGCCGCGAGGAAAATGCTTATCATAATGGTGGATAAGGGCTCTTTAAGGACACCTGTACCGCCAAAAACCCCGGTGAGAAATAAGAGGTAATCTCCCGGAAGGAAAAAGGCAAAAAATAAACCGTTTTCAGCAAAGACAATGAGGGTAATCACCAGAAGGCCAGAGCGAATGATCGTTTCTGAGTCCGTGAGCTGATGCCACAAAAGATTTATTTCATCCATATTTTCTGAAACCCTGCGCGGGGTTTAACCTACCTCCCATTAATTTTTAAAATGGAAGCTTAAATATCCAATTAAATTTCGAATTTTTTCTACATTTGAGCTATGAAAAACGCGTTAGCCCTTTTATTGTTCACCCTTTTCTTTTCGGGAAGTCTTATCCCGAAGGTAGGTTTAGAGCAATCTTTTAAGGCCAATGAATTGCTAAAGCATTTTCAAGATCACCAACAAATGAGTCCCGAGGGGATTAGTTTTGCCGACTTCCTTTGGTTGCATTACTCAGCTGACTCCAATCATACAAAAACGAGCCAACATCCCACCCTTCCTGCATTTGATATGAGTGGCGCTTTTGGCTATGTTTTACCTACTTTTACATTGATGCTCCTTATTCCTACCTTACTTGCGTGCGTTGTTCGTTTACGTTCTCGGTGGGAAAACCAATACCAATTCTCGTATGTACGTGTAGTTATCGCGCCGCCCCGGGCCTAAAAATCAATTCGATTTTTTAGGTTACTTAAACGAGCAATATGATAAATTCCATTATTTCATTTAGTATTCGAAACAAACTGGTTGTATCCCTGTTTGTCATCGGTTTAATCGCTTGGGGGGGCTATTCTTTGAGTAAGCTGCCCATCGATGCCCTGCCTGACATCACATCTAATCAGGTTCAAGTGATTACCCAATCTCCTGCCTTGGCCGCGTCCGAAGTAGAGAAATTTGTCACTTATCCGCTGGAGATTTCCCTTAGAACCATTCCCAATGTTAAAGATATTCGGTCCGTTTCGCGCATGGGACTGTCCATTATTACCGTGGTTTTTGAGGATGCCGTGGCGATGGAGGTGGCGCGCCAACAAGTCTCCGAGAAGTTGAAAGGCGCAGAGCCATACCTCTTAAAAGGCGCCGGTGTTCCCGAAATGGCACCTATTACGACTGGTTTGGGGGAGTTTTACCAATATACGTTGGAGGTTGACCCCGCGTTTGAAGATCAATATTCATTAGCTGATTTGCGCACCTATCAAGATTGGATTGTGAAACGTCAATTATTGGGTATTCCAGGCGTAGTGGAAGTTAGTTCTTTCGGAGGGCACTTGAAGCAATATGAGGTGGCGGTTAATCCGGAGCGCCTTCGCGCACTGGGAATTCAGGTAAATCAAGTATTTACAGCGTTGCAAAATAGTAATTCCAATTCGGGCGGCAGTTATATAGAAAAAGGTACGGATGTTTATTTTATCCGATCTGAAGGAATGTTGACCTCGCTGGCTGATATTGAGCAAGTGGTCGTTACCCAACGTGGTCCCGGTGGTATGCCAGTACTCGTGCGCGATGTGGCGACCGTGCAATTTGGGAAAGCCATGCGCTATGGAGCGATGACCCGGAATGGAAAAGGAGAGGTTGTGGGTGCGGTGATGTTGCTGCTAAAAGGAGCAAGTGCGAATAATGTCGTCAAGGATGTAAAGGTCCGCATGGATGAGATTCAAAAAACGATGCCCCAAGGGATTAAAATTGTGCCCTTTTTGGACCGCAGTGTGTTGATTGGGAAGTCTATTTCGACCGTAGAGAAAAACCTGATTGAGGGAGGATTAATTGTCGTGTTTATTCTGGTACTCTTGTTGGGCAACTGGCGTGCGGGATTAATTGTCGCGTCAGTCATTCCGTTGAGTTTGTTATTTGCGTTTGCAATGATGCATATCTTTGGCGTTTCGGCCAATTTGATGAGTTTGGGTGCTATTGATTTTGGTTTGATTGTGGATGGTGCGGTGATTATTGTGGAATCAATCATTCACCGACTGCACTTGCATCGAAAGGGAGAAATGCTGAGCCAAGATGCCATGGACGAGGAAGTAAATGTCTCGGCGCAGGCGATATTCCAGTCGGCAGCATTCGGAGTGATCATCATTTTAATTGTCTATTTCCCCATCATGGCTTTGGGAGGTATCGAAGGTAAAATGTTCCGCCCGATGGCCCAAACGGTTAGTTTTGCGATTGTTGGTGCCTTAATCTTGTCCTTGACCTATGTTCCGATGATGGCGGCTTTATGTCTAGATAAGAAAATTAGTCATGAGATTACAATTGCAGATCGCATCATGAACTTCTTATACCGCGGTTATAAGCCTATTGTAGATTGGGCGTTGAAACGTCGTAAGCAAGTGGTTATCGCATCTGTACTATTGTTGGGCGGTAGTTTTTATGTCTTTTCGACCTTAGGGGGCGAATTTATTCCTGAATTGAATGAGGGGGATTTCGCAGTTGAAGTCATATTGCCTACGAATGCGTCTTTGAGTCAAAGCATTCATGTAAATACGGAGGCGCAAAAATTATTAATGAAGGAGTATCCAAATGAGATTAAGCAGGTGGTATCGCGCATTGGTGCGTCTGAAATCCCAACGGATCCCATGGGAATTAATGCCTGTGATTTACTAATCATATTAAATGATCCGAAAGAATGGACCAAGGCGGAGACGATGGAGGAACTTGAGGCGAAGATGGATGAGTCCTTGAACGCATTTCCTGAAGTGAATTTCGAATTTACCCAGCCTATCCAAATGCGCTTTAATGAGTTAATCGCTGGAGTGAAATCAGATATTGCCATTAAAATTTTTGGGGAGGATTTAGAGGAATTATTTTCCCATGCGACGGAGGCGGCGCGTTACATACGTAAAGTGAATGGGGTGGGTGACATTAAAGTGCAGCAAATCGATGGTATTCCTCAGTTGGTCGTGAAATATGATCGGACAAAAATGGCCCAATATGGCATTGAAGTTGAGACTGTAAATCAACTCATCAAAACGACCTTTGCGGGAGAGACGGCAGGAATCGTGATGGAAGGCGAAAAACGATTTGATTTGGTGGTTAGGATGGATAGTGCGCATCGCACGGACATACAGAATTTACGGGAATTGTATGTGGAGCGTCCTGAAGGGGCACCGATCCCGTTGCAGGAAATTGCGCAGGTTGATTTTGAAAATGCACCGGTTGAGATTGCGCGCGATAATACGCATCGCCGGATTACCATCGGAATTAATGTGCGTAATCGGGATGTGGAAAGTGTCGTGGCGGATATTCAAAAGATAATGAAAGATAAAGTTGTCTTGCCTGCTGGATATTATGTGACGTATGGGGGAACGTTTGAAAACTTACAGGCAGCGAAATCGCGTTTGGGATTAGTTGTTCCAATTGCGCTGGTACTTATTTTTGTCTTGCTTTTCTTTACGTTTCAATCCTTTTTGGAGGCATCAATTATTTATTTGGCTATTCCCCTATCGGCGATTGGTGGAATATTTGCCTTGTGGATTCGCGGGATGCCATTTTCTGTTTCTGCGGGGATTGGATTTATTGCTTTGTTCGGTGTGGCCGTATTAAACGGAATTGTCTTGCTGTCTTATTTTAAGCAATTGGCTTCCGAAGGACTCTCCGTGGCGGAACGCTTGCATAAAGGCTTAGAATTGCGGTTCCGACCGGTAATCATGACAGCCTCGGTGGCTTCTTTGGGATTTTTACCGATGGCCTTGAGTACTTCCCCGGGAGCGGAGGTGCAGCGTCCTTTAGCTACAGTGGTGATTGGCGGTTTGATTACGGCGACTTTCTTGACGCTGGTCGTGATTCCGGTTGTGTATTCGATTTTGATGATACGTCGGGAGCGGAAATTGAAGGCGAATTCCTCTGCATTAACCCTTTTAATCTTGTTATTTGGTTTTGGTATTTCTGCACAAACACCGCGTTTATCTTTGGATCAATGTTTAGAGTTAGCGGCTAAAAACAATGCACTATTGAAAACGGGGGGCTTGGAAGTGCAAACGGCTCAGGACCTGATTGCCACGGGCCGCGAATTGCCTAAGGGGACATTGGATTTTCAGTATGGAAAAACGCAAACCTACTTTAGTCAAGATTATACCGTGATTGCGAATCAGAGCATCCCTTGGCCTTCATTATTAAAGGCACAAGTGAAAGCGCTGACGGCACAAAAGCTTTTGGCAGAAAAGCGCCTGCAGATCACTCGAAATCTAGTGCTCTCTTCTGTGAAATGGACTTATTCGCAAATTTTACTACAAAAGAAGCAGTTGGAATATTTACAGGTGCAGGATAGTATTTATGTCCAAATGAAGCGTGCGGCTACGCTCAAATTTAAGGAGGGGGAAACGGGGAAGTTGGAATTGGTGGCTGCGGAGGCGCGATTGCGGGAGTTCCAACAAAGGCAAAAGGCGCTTTTATTGGATATGAAGGCAAATTACCAACAGCTTGGCTATTGGCTCAATCGCACGGAACCATTTGAGATTCTAGGCTTGGAAAATAGCATGCTGGTACTCAAAAAGGGCAAGGATTTGTCCGACACCCCCTATGTTCAATTGCTGAATGAACAAATTGAACAAGGTAAACTACAAACGGCCGTTGAGCGTCAAAAGTTAATGCCCGATATTCGCGTAGGTGTGGTGACACAAAGTATAGAAAATCAAGGTGGTCAGAATTTTCTGCAGGCAGGACTTTCCATTCCTATTTTCACGAAGGGTCAAAAGGCGCGCGTAGCTGCGGCAAAAAGCCAAGAACAAGTTTTTGAAAGTCAAAAAACGCAAGGCCTCGCACAAGTAACGGCTGAGCTTTCGGGCTACGTAACGCAGCTGGAGAAATACGTAGGCTCCTTGCAGTATTACCAAGAAACAGGTTTGGCGCAAGCGGCATGGCTCGAGAAAACGGCTTTGAAAAGTTACCAACAAGGCGAAATTGAATATGTGGAGATGCTGGCAAATACCCAGCAGGCTTGGCAAATTCGGGAACAATATTTACAAGAGGTTTTGGCATACAACCAATCCATCATTCAAATCGAAACTATTTTAGGCAATGAATAAGTACATCATCATATTAATCGCTGTGCTTGGAGCAAGTTGCGGCAAAAAGGAGATAGCTGAGGAGGCACAAACCCCCACGGTGATTCAATTAAATTCGGATCAAAAACAACGCGCTGGAATTGTCTTAGGGCAATTAGAAGAGCGCGAGATGTCTGAGAGCATTACATGTACCGGCCTTGTGGATGTTCCACCCATTTCACAAGCATCTGTTTCTATCCCGATTCCGGGGTATGTGAAATCAACGTTTGAATTATTGCCGGGCAAGCATGTGGCGAAAGGGCAGATTTTGGCTACTTTGACGAGCTTGGATTTTATTCAAATGCAGCAAGAATATTTACAAGCACAAAGCCAAATGAGTTTGTTGGTTTCTGAACGATCGCGCCAACAAGTTCTTCAGGCGGAGGAAGTGGGGTCGAAGAAAAAGTTTCAGCAGTCGGAGGCCGACTTAGGTAATTTGCAAGTACTTAGTAAGTCTTTGGCGTTAAAGTTGGAGATTTTGGGATGTGATATGAAGTCGTTGGCGCAGGGAAATATCAGTTCTACGCTAACGGTTAGATCGCCGATTGAAGGGTATATTGACGATCAGTCGTTGGCCATTGGTAGATTTGTGTCCCCCACGGATGTGTTGGTCAAGATTGTGGGTGTGGCACATAAGCATGTTGAATTAAAGGTTTTTGAGCGGGATTTGGCGAAAATCAAGTTGGGGCAAGTGATTGAATTTACTGGCAATGGGGTTGCAGGGAAAGCCAAGGTATTTTTAGTGGGGAAGCAGGTAGATTTAACGACACGATTGACGCCTATCCATGGTCATTTTGTTTCGGAGGCTGCGGAGGCCAATTTTACGGTTGGGCAGTTTGTGAACGCAGAAATTCAGGTAGGTACGCAGCGGATGTTGACAATACCACAGGCGGGCTTAGCACGCGTGGGAAAAGGAGGCTTCATTTATGTGGAGACTGCGAATGGTGCGATGAAGCAAATTCCGGTGGATGTTCGAGGTGCCACGAAAGAGTTTGTTGGCATTATTCCGAAACAAGTACTGCCTGCGGGAAAAGTGGTTATTCAAGGCGCATCTGCTCTGGAAGCTATTTTTGCAAAGGATTAAGGCATAAATCCATGCCAGTGCGGGTAGGATTTCCAGGTTTCAGGTAGATCGATGGCTTGGTCAAATAGGCCAAAAAGTGTAGAACCTGAACCACTCATGGCTGCATATATGGCGCCATGTTCATGCAATTCTGCTTTAATTTGCGCAAGTATGGGATATTTGGGAAAGAGGCTTCCTTCAAAATCATTGGAGAGGGTCCCTTTCCATGTTTCTGGCAGCGCGCTAATTACTTTACTAATTTTAATAGGAGCTTTTTTAGGTTTTATTCCGGCAAAAGCTTCTTGAGTAGATATGCCAAAATCAGGATAAATCAATACGAGGTATTTGCCGGCAAGATTCAAGTCAATGGGCGTTAGAATTTCACCTCTTCCTGTTCCGATTTGCGCTTTTTCGGTTATAAAAAAGGCGCAGTCACTGCCGAGTTGGGCGGCATAGGGAATTAATTGTGCATCGGTCAATGGCAATTTAAAAAGGTCACGCAGCCCTTTTAGTGTAAAGCTGGCATCGGAAGATCCTCCGCCGAGTCCGGCGCCCATCGGTATTACCTTGTGTAGGTGAATCTGTACGGGCGGGAAATTGTGGTCAGCTTTTAGTGCTTCGTAAGCACGAAAGCACAGGTTTTTCTCGATTGGGCCTTCGATGTTTAATCCGCTTGAAGTGAAACTAAACTGCTCGCTTTCGGTGATCTCGAGCACATCGGACCAGGGAACGTGAACGAAACAGGTTTCTAAATCATGAAATCCGTCCGGACGTTTCTTGGTAATGTAAAGGCCTAGGTTAATTTTTGCGTTTGGGAATAGGAT
>NZ_JBILJM010000036.1:0-21045 GCF_044377215.1 Aquirufa sp. | reverse complement strand
TGATGATCGTCAATAAATGCTTTAACACTTGAAAGCTTGAGATCGTAGGAGTACTTGATTTTTCTTGACATAAAAAAACACCCAATAAGTTGTCCAACTTTTTGGGTGCAGTTCATACTTCGCGTCTTTTTTCTTTGGCAAACCTTTAAGGATTGCCAAAGTTTGAGGCGATTTCACGCCGATTCCTTAGGCTTGTTGCACGTGAGACTTTTTTCTTTGGCAAACCTTTAAGGATTGCCAAAGTTTGAGGCGTTTTCACGCCGATTTCCTTGGCTTCTCTGACGTCCAGAGTCTAAAGTCTAGCGTCTAAGAGACGCGAGGTATCGCGTCTCTACATGAATAGATTTTTACCACATATTTTTTCGGGTCTCTCCTCGAAATTTATTACCTTTGTGCCTTCTTGCGTCGATGCAACAACATTTCTTAATTAACATATAAGCGTGGAATCTAACGAAAGCCTACCAACCCTAGAAACAGCCAAAAAATTAGGTTTATTGCCAGAAGAATATGACCGTATTCAGGAAATTTTAGGCCGCAAGCCAAACTTTACTGAGTTGTCAATCTTCTCTGTCATGTGGTCAGAACACTGTAGTTACAAAAACTCCATTGTTTGGTTAAAGACACTTCCGAAAGATTCTCCTCGTATGTTGGCCAAAGCCGGCGAAGAAAACGCTGGTCTTGTTGACCTAGGCGACGGTTTAGGCTGTGCCTTCAAAATCGAATCGCACAATCACCCTTCGGCATTAGAACCTTATCAAGGTGCAGCGACAGGTGTAGGCGGTATCAACCGGGATATTTTCACCATGGGTGCACGTCCAATAGCTCAGTTAAATTCCTTGCGTTTTGGTAACATTGATTTAGCTAAAACGAAATGGTTGGTGAAAGGGGTTGTGAAGGGAATTGGCGATTACGGGAATGCGTTTGGTATCCCAACGGTCGGTGGAGAAGTTCAGTTTGACGATTGTTATAATGTAAATCCACTCGTAAATGCCTTTTCTGCCGGTATTTTGAAGGTGGGTACCCAAGCATCTGCCATTTCTTATGGGGTAGGTAACGGCGTATTTATCGTAGGATCTGCAACAGGTAAAGATGGAATAGGTGGAGCAAGTTTTGCATCCGAAGATATTACATCCAAATCTTCTGAAAAATTACCTGCAGTACAAGTTGGTGATCCTTTTCAAGAGAAATTATTATTAGAGGCTTCATTGGAAATCATTGAAGCTGGTTGTGTGATTGGTATTCAAGATATGGGTGCGGCAGGAATTATCTGTTCAACCTCTGAAATGTCTGCCAAAGGGGAGCACGGAATGATCATTGATCTTTCCAAAGTTCCAACACGCCAGGCAAATATGAAGCCATTTGAAATTCTATTATCCGAGTCGCAAGAACGTATGTTGATTGTTGTCGAAAAAGGACGCGAAGGAGAGGCGAAGAAGATTTTCGATAAGTGGGATTTGAATTGCGAGCAAATTGGTACGGTAACCGATACTAAACGTTTGGAATTCTATCAAGATGGTGTTTTAGTCGCTGACGTTCCAGCGGATGATTTGGTACTGGGCGGAGGCGCACCAGTTTATCACCGTGAATATAAGGAGCCTGCTTACTTCCAAGAGTTTAAGAAATTTGACATTAATTCAGTACAAGATATTCCAGCGGCAGAATTGCCAAAGGCTTTCGATTTTTTAATGAATCACCCGAATATCGCTTCAAAGAAGTGGGTGGCGGAGCAATATGATTCATCTATTGGTCGGGCGAATCGCAATACCAATGCACCTTCAGATGCAGGTGTGGTTAAAGTTCATGGTTCAAATAAGTCAATTGTCATTACCGTTGATTGTAATTCACGTTATGTAAACGCAGATCCGGAAGAGGGTTGTGCGATGGCGGTTGCGGAGGCGGCGCGAAATATTGTTTGTTCAGGAGGTTTACCGGTGGCGATCACCAACTGCCTCAATTTTGGTAATCCGTACGTTCCAGAAGTTTACTGGCAATTTGTAGGTGCGATTAAAGGAATGAAGAAAGCGTGTGAGGCGTTCGAAACGCCTGTAACAGGTGGTAACGTAAGTTTCTACAACCAATCATCGGATGAAGGTCCGGTGTTCCCTACGCCAACCATTGGTATGTTGGGTATTTTGGAGAAAGCAGAAAACAAGATGACCTTGGATTTTAAGGCTGAAGGAGATTTAGTGTACTTGGTAGGGGAGTCTGTAAATGACATAGCATCTTCTGAGTTTTTATATTCATATCGTAAGGTGAAGGCTTCGCCGGCGCCTCATTTTGATATGCCCACTGAGCAATTGGTTCAAAAAGGGATCTCAGAATTAATTGAAGCCAAATTAATCCAGTCGGCGCATGATGTATCCGATGGTGGAGTTTTAGTAACCTTAGCCGAATCTGCATTCCCACGTGGATTAGGATTCGACGTGAAATCAGATGCGGGTATTCGTCAGGATGCGATGTGGTTTGGTGAGGCACAATCTCGTGTGATTGTATCGGTTGCTCCTGCGAAGAAAGCTGCTTTTGAATCTCATTTAGCTGGTTTAGGAGTTCAATCTTCGCAATTGGGTACGGTAAAAGGTACGGATATGGTGGTAGATGGCCAGGTAGTAAGTTCATTAGCTAAGGCTTCGGGTTCTTACTTCACGGCGCTGGAAACTGCCTTAACAAAATAATTTCAAGATGAGTCGCTATGCACTGCAATTCGCTTACGATGGCGGCTCATTTCATGGATATCAGATCCAACCGAATGCACATAGCGTGCAAGCGGAATTAGAGGAAAAATTAAGTCTTTTATTGGGAGAAACAATTGCGATTACAGGAAGCGGTCGGACGGATACCGGTGTGCATGCCGCGCATCAAATCGCGCATTTCGATACGTCTCTGGGTATCGATGACAATCTGATTTACCGCTTAAATCGCATGCTTTCTCCAGCATTAACTACTCAAGCAATTTTCACGGTAGCGGATGATTTTCATGCGCGTTTCGATGCGACTTCACGAATCTATGAATACCGCATTACTCGTCATAAAGATCCTTTTTTGCGTGATTTTGCCTATTGGTACGAAGCAGATTTGGATGTGGAGGCGATGAATGAGGCAGCGAAATTACTCTTGAATCACACCGATTTTCAGTGTTTTTCTAAAGTAAAGACGGAGGTAACCACGTTTGAATGTACAATCGTGCGCGCTTCATGGGTGCCCCAAACGGATTGTTTAATTTTTACGATTGAAGGCAATCGCTTTTTGCGTGGCATGGTACGGTCGATTGTGGGAACTTTATTGGAAATCGGGATGGGTAAATGGACGGCAGCAGATTTGAAACGGATATTGGAATCAAAAAGCCGACAAGAAGCCGGTCGGGCTGTGCCTGCACACGGGTTGCACTTAGTGAAAGTAACTTATCCGGAGGCTAGTTTTGGCGCCAGATGCTCATGATAACATCCATCAAGCTGGCTGCCGATTTAATCTGAATGCTTTTAGGTTTGTAATTCAAGCCTTTCAAATTATATTTCGAAATCCATATTTCTTTGAAACCTAGTTTTTCTGCTTCAGCGATTCGTTGGTCTATACGCGTTACCGAACGCAATTCGCCGCCTAATCCCACTTCTGCCGCAAAACATTTCGATGAGTCGATGATCTTGTCTTCATAAGAAGAAACCACGGACAGACAAGTTGCCAAATCCAATGCCGGATCGTCCACGCGAATTCCTCCGGTCACATTCAAGAATACGTCCTGCGTACCTAATTTATATCCACCGCGCTTCTCAATTACGGCTAAAAGCATATTTAATCGTTTTCCATCATATCCATTGGCTGTCCGCTGTGCCGTTCCATAGGAAGTGGTGGAAACTAAAGACTGTATTTCAACTAATAGAGGCCGATTTCCTTCCATCAAAGTCCCGATGGCCACACCTGATGCAGGTTCATCGCGTTGAGACAATAAGATCTCCGAAGGATTTGTTACGGCGCGCAAGCCGGAGCCTAACATTTCGTAAATACCCAATTCAGACGTACTACCAAAGCGATTTTTTGTTGTTCGCAGGATTCGATAAATCATGTGTCGGTCACCCTCGAACTGAAGTACCGTGTCCACTAAGTGTTCAAGGACTTTAGGTCCTGCGATGGATCCTTCTTTAGTAATATGGCCAACTAAAAATATCGGGGTGTTGGATTCTTTAGCGAAGCGCATGAGTTCTAGGGCGCATTCGCGGATTTGGGATACGGAACCTGGACCAGATTCAATTTGGTCTGAAAATAGGGTTTGAATGGAATCAACGATGATTAATTCCGGTTCTAAATCCACCAAATGTTTAAAAATGGCTTGGGTATTGGTTTCCGTAAGAATGTATAAGCTATCTGATTTTTTTTCAAGGCGGTCGGCACGAAGTTTAATTTGTTGCTCTGATTCTTCTCCAGTGACATATAAAACTTTAGTGTCACTTAAGGAAAGTGCGACTTGTAGTAGCAGTGTTGATTTACCGATACCGGGTTCACCGCCGATTAACACGAGGCTACCGGGTACGATTCCACCTCCCAATACCCGACTGAATTCTGTATCTGAGCAAGGTATTTTGGGTGTATTTTCGAAGTCTACTTCTTGGAGTAATTTGGGTTGTGGCTTTGTGCGAGCGGAGCTTTTTGTTTTCCAAATTTCGGCTGGGTGTGAGCTAACTTCCACTAATTCTTCCACGAAAGTATTCCATTCTCCGCATGAGGGACATTTGCCTAACCATTTGGGTGCATTGTGTCCGCAAGATTGACAGAAAAATGAAGTTTTAGCTTTTGCCACGCATGATTTTATTTGGTTTCAAAATTACGCTTTTCGTTGGTTTTTCCTTTTTTTTTGGATGAAAAAGGATAATTTTACAGCTTAATTGACTAAAACTGTTTTTGTTCATGAGGATATCGGGTAGGGTTGTTGGCCTTCTATTAATTACTTTCATTTTTGTTGCTCCCTTGCGAGCACAATTGTTGATGCCCGTGCGCAAAGCAACGGGTAATTTTTTCCGATTTGGCATTAAAGGAGGAGTAAGTTTAACCAACCTAACATTAGAGGGGTTAACGGTGGATGGCGTTTCAGACTATGTTGCTCAAAGCATGACGGCTAAAAATGGTTACGTGGCTGGAGTTTATGCACGGTTTGGTCGGCGTGTTTTTATTCAACCGGAATTACTTGCCGGAATTAAATATGCTAAAGTTAACGTGCTTAATGCGGCGCTCGGATTAGATAAAAAAGTGGAGATTGGCTATACCAGTATTGATATTCCGTTGATGTTGGGATACAGATTAGGTCCTTTACACGTTATGGCGGGACCTGTAGCTTCATACAGTGTGACTCCTACTACTACATTTTCTCAACTGAAGGCATTAAATGGCTCATTAAGTGATGCCGCGACTAATGCTTATTTTTCGTACACGGCTGGTGCAGGTATTGATTTATTAGGGTTCACATTCGATGTTCGATATGAGAGTAATTTGACTGATTTGTCAAAAACCATTCCGTTGCCTTCAGGTGTTAATTTTTCTCAAAAAGCGAGCTCATTTCAAGCTACCTTGGGAATGAAAATATTATAAGATGAGAGTATGCCTATTGTTTCTGGTAAGTCTATTGGGTTTTTCGGTGTCTGCCCAAAAATTCCCTTCTTGGCTATCTATTGGCCTAAAAGGGGGTGCAAATATTCAAAATTATTCGACCGATTTTAGATTTAAAGGTGAATCAGTTTTAATTCGAAATAGCTCAGCATTCAAGCAAGGCTACACCTTTGGAGGGTATGCACGCGTAGGTAAAAAGTTTTTTGTTCAGCCGGAAATGACCTTGTCCACGCGCGGTGGCAAGATGACTGCATTGAACTCCACTTCAGGCGTATATTCGGAAGTTGACTCAGATTACATGACCGTAGATGTACCTTTTTTACTGGGATATTCATTTAAGCATATGTATGTAGTAGGTGGTCCAGTAGGATCTCTCGGTCATGCGCGCTATGACAATTTGGAAGAGCTCACGCATTATTACTTTAATGGATATGGTAAATTAGGAATTCCACGATTTTTGTATTCGTACCAAGCGGGTGTAGGCTTTACGTATTCCCGATTAAGTTTAGATGTTCGCTATGAGTTAGGTCAAACTGATTTAGCCGCGAATTTATTGAAACCGGAAGGTGTTTATTTCTCTCAAAAACCGCAGTCGGTACATGTGACAGTAGGTTTTAAGTTATTTTAATATGAAGGATAAAATACAGGCTATACAGTCTGAAATTGAGGCATTTATTATTTCAGATGCCGCTGCTTTAGAGCAATTTCGCATTCAGTTTGTGGGTCGCAAAGGCCGTTTAGCTGATTTGTTTGATGGTTTAAAAGATGTCGCTGCGGAGAGTCGGCGTGAGGTAGGCCAAGCTTTAAACAGTTTAAAAAATTTAGCTGAATCCAAGTTTACAGTTGCTCAAGAAGAATTTGCAGGGGCAGACCAGTCGGTGCAAGTGCCTGATGACCTAACGCTTTCAGACCCTTTGATTCAAGGTTCGTTACACCCATTGACATTAGTTCGTTCCCGTATTTTGGAGATATTTAATCGCATGGGCTTTTCGGTATCAGATGGACCCGAAATTGAAACAGATTTCTACAATTTTACCGCGTTAAATTTCCCAGAGAATCACCCGGCACGCGAAATGCAGGATACGTTTTTCATCGAAAAGGGACAAGGCGAAATTCAAGATGATGTCTTATTGCGTACGCATACGTCGAATGTTCAAATTCGACTAATGCAACATGCGAAACCTCCATTTCGTTCGATTATGCCTGGTCGTGTTTTTCGTAATGAGGCCATTTCAGCGCGAGCTCATTGTTTATTTCATCAAGTAGAAGGCTTGTATGTCGACAAGGATGTAAGCTTTAAAGATTTAAAAGATACGCTCTATCATTTTGCGAAAGAGATGTTTGGCAAGGATACGAAAGTTCGTTTCCGTCCTTCTTATTTTCCGTTTACTGAGCCAAGTGCGGAGATGGATATTACATGCCTTTTATGCAAGGGAGATGGTTGCAATGTATGTAAGCAAGCTGGTTGGGTTGAAATTGCGGGTGCGGGTATGGTTGATCCAAATGTGTTGGAAAATGTAGGTATTGATTCCAAGGAATATTCCGGTTTTGCTTTTGGTATGGGTATTGAACGTATTACTATGTTAAAATACCAAATCAAAGATTTACGTCTATTTACGGAAAATGATGTCCGTTTTCTACGTCAGTTCAATTAACAAATTTTAAATTCCGTGAGTGCGGAGTTTGACTTACTTTTGACATTATTTTAATTCTTATGCAGCAATTTAAACGCAATAATAACCTCGCAGGTTGGATTGTTTTTGCCATTTCCCTGATAACGTATACGTTGACTGTGGAGCCAACAGCCTCTTTTTGGGATTGTGGTGAATTCATAGCTTGTGCGTACAAGTTACAAGTTCCACATCCTCCTGGAGCTCCCTTATTCTTATTGCTCGGTCGAATGTTTTCATTCCTCGCATTAGGGGATGTCACCCGTGTTGCCTTTTGGATAAATATGATGTCAGTGGTTTCAAGTGCACTTACGATCTTGTTTATGCATTGGACGATTGTCATGATTGGACGTAAAGTTTTACGTAAATCATTTGCCGAGTTAACGCAATCTGAGGGCATTATTTTATTGCTATCAGGGGTTGTTGGATCATTAGTTTATGCCTTTTCAGATTCGTTTTGGTTCTCTGCAGTTGAAGCGGAAGTTTATGCCATGTCTTCGTTTTTTACAGCGATTGTGGTTTGGGCTGCTTTTCGTTGGGAATTGGTCGAGAATGAAGCCGAAGCGAATCGTTGGATTTTATTTATCGCGTATTTAGTTGGCCTTTCCATAGGTGTCCACCTACTGAACTTAGTTACTTTGCCAGCCTTGGCATTGTTGTGGTATTTTAAGAAAGAGGCTAAGCCAACGTATAAAGGTGGCTTTATTGCGGTTTTGGTGGGGTTATTTATACTTGGTGTGATTAATTCGGCCATTATTCCGGGCTTGCCTTCGATTGCTTTTTGGTTCGAATTGCAGTTTGTCAATACCTTAGGAATGAGTTACGGTATGGGTGCCATTTTCTTTTTGTTGGTGCTTCTAGCAGCTATTGTTTTTGGTATTCGTTATTCATACAAAGCGGGAAAAGAGGTGTTAAATGTCGCTTTATTCTCACTTGTATTTCTTTTGATTGGGTATTCAACGTATACGGTGGCATTGGTTCGGTCTGGCTATAACCCACCGATCAATGAGAATGATCCGAGTAATATTTTGAATTTCTTGAAGTATTTGAAACGTGAGCAATATGGATCACGCTCGTTGTTGTACGGTCCTGTATATACGGCTCAGATTGAGGAGTTTAAAGAGGGGGAGGAAGTTTACAAGATGAAAGACGGTAAGTACGTGGTGTATACGCACAAGCCGGAGTATGTGTATCAGAAGGACCAACAAATGTTATTGCCGCGTGTTTGGAGTAATTCAGGCCAACATGTTGCCTTGTACCAAGATATGCTGGGAATTCCGGCAGGTCAAAAACCAGGTTTTGGGGATAACTTACGATTTATGTTTAGCCATCAAATGGGGCATATGTATATGCGTTATTTGTTGTGGAATTTTGTTGGCCGTGAGAGTGATCAGCAAGATGCTTGGGCGATTAATGCTTTTGAGGATACGTCTAAATTGCCTGATGTGATGAAAAATAATAAGGCACGAAATAACTATTATTACTTGCCTTTAATTTTAGTGTTGCTTGGGTTTTATTTATTGTATCGGAAAAATGAGAAGGATTTCTTGGTGACGATTATGATGTTTGTTTTAACGGGTGTGGGTTTGGTTGTTTATTTAAATTCTCCGCCTGTAGAGCCTCGTGAGCGTGATTATATTTATGTGGGATCGTTTTATTTTTTAGCGATTTGGGCTGGTTTGGGTGTGATGCAATTAGGGGAGTGGTTAGCGCTAATCGTAAAGAAACCACAGGTTCGTTGGGCATTATTAACCGTTTTAAGTTTCTCGGCACCTATTATTTTAGCGCAGCAAAACTGGGATGATCATGATCGTAGTGGCCGTTACCATCAAATTGATTTCGCTAAAAACTTATTGAATTCATGTGCTCCTAATGCGATTTTATTCACGGGTGGTGATAATGATACATTTCCATTGTGGTACGTGCAGGAGGTGGAAGGTTTCCGTACGGATGTTCGGGTTTGTAATTTGTCTTTATTGGGGACGGACTGGTATATCGATCAGATGAAGCGTCAAACATATCAATCAAGCCCTTTGCCTATTTTGTTGAAGAAGGATCAGTTTTTGGAGGGAGTTAACGATCAAATCATGTATTCCGAAAATCCGAATATTAAGGAGATGTCTTTGCCGGATTATTTGGATTTAGTGCACAAGGATGATCCTCGTATTCAGGCGCAAACACAGAGTGGAGAATTGATTAATACATTCCCGTCAGATTCACTTGTGATACCAGTAAATGCGATGAAAATAGCTCAATCAAATTGGTTTCCCAAGGAATTTGTGCCATTCTTATCGGATCGTTTGAGTTGGAAATTACCTTCGAAAAATATCTTTAAAGGCGAGTTAATTCAGTTGGAAATTATTTCAAATAATGCGTTATCTGGCTGGACTAGACCAATCTATTTTGCTGCCACGTTACCGAACGACCAGTATGTAGGTCTAAAGGAAAGCATGCAATTAGAGGGTTATGCATATCGTTTGATGCCATTTAAAATTCAAGGTGCACAAGATGGTTTTGTGAATTCGAAAATCATGGCGGATAATATGTTAAATAAGATGTATTGGCGCGGATTGAATGATGAGAAGGTTTATTATCATGGTGATTTTTACATGGGGATTCCAAGTGTGACGTTGCGTTTAGGTACGTACCGACTAGCGGATCAATTAGTGCGGGAAGGCAATATACCTTTAGCTAAAAAGGTTTTGGATCATTTAGAGCGTGTTATGCCAAATAAGGTAATTCCTTATGATCAATTTTCGGCGAGTATGGTTGGCCTATACCTTTCTATGGGTGAGCAAGCCAAGGCATTGAAAATGGCTAAAATAATGGTTGACCGTAATGATCAGGCTTTAGATTATTATTTAGCTGGTGGGCTTCGTGCGCATGAGCGAGACATTCAAATTGCTTTATATGAAATGAATGTAATTGTTTCGTCGTTCAAGGAATCTAAAGTAGCTCCGGCTCAATACAAAGCCTTGGAATCCAAATTCATGAAGCAGCTGGCGAGGGTGCAATAATAATTAGACGCTAGACTATAGACGTCAGACGCTAGAATTTAAAAAGCCCAAGCTAATTTGCTCGGGCTTTTTTAGTGTAATGACCGTCTAAGGTCCAGTGTCTAACGTCTAACGTCTTGCGTCTAACGTCTAGGAGAACATATCTCTCACCTTATGAAAGAATCCTTTCTCCGACTTCCCAGGTTGTGGGGCGAAGTTGGCCGAGTCGCGTAATTTTTCTAGTAGTTCGCGCTCTTCTTTGCTCACTTCTTTAGGCGTCCAAATATTCACATGGACTAATTGGTCTCCTACGGAATAACCATTTAGTTCTTTGATCCCTTTTCCTTTTAAGCGAAGAATCTTTCCACTTTGCGTTCCTGCTTCTAATGTGATTTTAGCCTTTCCGCCGATCGTAGGTACTTCGACTGAGGTTCCTAGGGCTGCATCAACAAAGCTTACATAAAGATCAAAAATTACGTTGTTTCCATCGCGATGGAGCAATTCGTGGGATTCTTCTTCAATAACGATTAATAAATCTCCTGCTACGCCACCACGCGGAGGAACATTTCCTTTGCCCGACATTGATAATTGCATGTCATTCGAAACACCTGCAGGGATTTTGATTGGGATGATTTCTTCTTCTAATACGCGGCCTTCACCGAAACAAGCATCACATTTAGCACCTATGCTTTTGCCTTCGCCACTACATGTGGGGCAGGTGGATGAAGTAACCATTTGGCCCAACATCGTATTTTGAACGCGTTTTACTTGACCAGAACCTTGGCAGGTGCCACAGCTTTTTAAGTCGGTGCCGTTCTTAGATCCATTACCTGAGCAAGATTTACATGCTACATGGCGTTTTACCTTGATTTTCTTTTCAACGCCGTTAGCTATCTCCTCCAGGTTTAATTTCAATTTGATGCGTAGGTCTGTTCCTTTCCGTTGGCGTCTACCACCTCCACGGCCGCCATTGAAAAAGCTACCAAATGGGCTATCGTCGCCACCGCCACCGAAAATATCCCCAAATTGAGAGAATATATCTTCCATGTTCATGCCTTGGCCTCCGAATCCAGCACCACCTGCCGCTCCACCCATACCTGCATGACCAAATCGGTCATATTGCGCTTTCTTTTGGGAATTACTTAATACTTCGTAGGCTTCTGCTGCTTCCTTGAATTTTTCTTCCGAAGCTTTGTCATCCGGATTTTTATCCGGGTGATATTTAACAGCTAGCTTACGATAAGCCTTTTTGATTTCATCCTCAGATGATGATTTGGATACGCCTAATACCTCGTAATAATCTCTTTTCTGCGCCATTTTAAATTAGTTACCAACCACCACTTTTGCGAAGCGAATGACTTTTTCGTTTAATGTATATCCTTTTTCAACTACCTCCATGACCTTTCCTTTTTCTTCGTCAGTTGGCGCAGGAAATTGCGTAATGCAATCATGCAATTCCGCATCAAAAACTTCGCCTTTGGCAGGTAATTCTTTCAGTCCTTTTGCTTGAAGTGTGGCTGAGATTTTAGCAAATATCAATTGGATTCCTTCTGATATTTCGCCTTCTGGTGCATTCGCTAAGGCGCGCTCATAATCGTCGATGACAGGTAATAAGTCTACGATTAATCCAGCAGAGGCTGTTTGAATTAGGTCAATTTTCTCCTTCGCCGTTCTTTTTCTAAAGTTTTCAAAGTCTGAATATAAACGAAGGTATTTTTCTTTCATTTCGGCCAATTCATCTGGCGCTTGTGTTTCCTCGGTCGGTGCTTGTTCAGCAGTCTCTTGTACGATTTCTTCGTCGATTGGCTTTTCAGTCTCTTTCTTTTTCATAAGGCAAAATTAATAGGCTTTTCCTTTAGTCAAATCATAGGCCAAAAACTATTTTCTGACAGTTTGGCATAAATTCAGTGAGCTTCGTAATTTTATGGCACATGAATTCGTCACCATCTCACGTTTCCCAAACCATTAAACGCCTAGCACACCAGCATGGTTTTCAATTTTGTGGGATTTCTAAAGCCGAATTTCTATCCGAAGAAGCTCCGCATTTGGAACGTTGGTTAAATCAACAGATGCACGGCGAGATGAGCTACATGGCGAATCATTTTGATAAACGCCTGGATCCGCGCAAACTAGTGGACGATTGTCAAACGGTCATTTCGCTTGCTTTTAATTACTTCCCAGATCCTTCCATTCAGGTCCTAGCCGACTCTTTTAAAGTCTCCAAATATGCATTTGGCAAAGATTACCATGTTGTGATTAAAGATAAAATGAAGCTTTTGTGGGATGATCTTCAACGAGAAATAGGTGATTTTTCTGGTCGGATGTTTGTGGACTCTGCTCCTGTATTAGAAAAAGCGTGGGCTAAAAAGTCTGGCTTGGGGTGGATTGGGAAGAATGCCAACTTAATCATTCCGAAGCAAGGGAGTTTCTTTTTCTTAGCGGAGCTTTTGGTGGATTTAAAAGCGGAGCCCGATGGCCCCATCAAGGATTTTTGTGGGACATGTACGCGCTGTATTGAGGCATGTCCAACCGATGCGATTACGCCTTATGTTGTCGATGGCTCTAAATGTATCAGTTATTTTACGATTGAGCTGAAGGATCAAATGCCGGCTGAGTTGCAGGCCAACTTCCAAGATTGGATTTTTGGATGTGATATATGTCAAGATGTTTGTCCATGGAATCGTCATTCTAAACCACATACTGAAATAGCGTTTCAGCCTAACGAAAAGTTTTTAGATTTAACGAAGCAAGATTGGGAGGATTTATCTGAAGATCTATTTAAGGAACTATTTCAGTTTTCAGCGATTAGTCGAACTAAACTGAAAGGACTGCGCCGTAATATAGCTTATACAAAAAAAAACGGGTCACGAAAATCATGACCCATTTCAGCAAATTAAACCCTAAAGTGATTTTCTAATAATAAATTGTAATGCTAATTCATGGCTGCTTTTGTCGTTATCTTGAATCAATTGAGCAGCCATTTCACCTAATAAGCTTGGTTGGTTAGATAACACCGTAATGCCTCCAGCAACTATTTCTTTGAAATGACAATCGTTAAACGCGATTAAGCCTAGATTTTCACCAACACACAACCCGTTAGTCTCCCCGTATTTGATAGCCTTCACCAGGTCTTTGTCATCTAATGTGAAATAAATTTCACCAGCACGGACATCCTCCGGATCTAGGCCATCCAATACTTGGAACTCCAAGCCATTCGCTTCGCAGAATTCACTACAGCCATTAATCAATCCAGCATCGAAATAATCCTCCTCTGAAACGACTAAATTGAACGAATGGTATTTATTAAACAGGTTTATTTGGTTTGAAAAGTGAAAGTTTATAGCCGTTTTAGGCTGTGAGGTAATGCTTGCATGCGCATTGGACATGCTATTGAAGTTTTGGTCTAAAAGAATCAAACGGTCACCTGAAATCTTTCTTAAGCATTTGATGTTCTCTTCCTCTTCTTCAATTAAATGCGGCATGATGACGTAGTAGTGGTAGTTGCCCAACTGCTGTGCCATGATTTCCTGAAATTGGCGTGTCTTGTATTGGTAAGTATAAATATCCACCATGACATTTTTGCCTAATGACTCGCAAAATGAATCAAAAATCTCTTTATTGGTGTTGGTGATTTTCCCCACCAAAAAAAGCACTTTGGTTTTGGTCTTAATAGACGAGTTAGAAATGAAGTATCCTTTCCGAAAGATCGACGTGATGACACCCATTTTATGTAATTCGGTATATGCACGTTCAACCGTATCGCGGGATAAATAGCATTCCTCGGAGGCTTCGTTGATAGACGGTAATCTTTCACCCGGTTTTAATTCACCCATCTCAATATCTTGCAACAGCGAATTGATTAATTGCTGGTATTTCGGAAGCTTGTTATCCGAGTTTTTGGCAGAAAAGGATACGAATGTCTTGACCATGTTTGTGTATGCTATTCTTTTATGAATCACATAAACAAATGTAATCTACATGTTCTTATTTGGATTGGACAAATCTTTCAAATTAGTGGACGATTCTTGCAATTTACCGTATTTGCAAGCTTTTTATACCTATTTACTTAAAGTTAACCCTGAATATATACCTGTAGGTCGGCGTAACTTTTGCCTTTATTTTTCTAATTTACACATTCAATTTTCTATGATGTTGCGGACTTTTATGTGTTTGTTATGGCTCCTGATTTCAACTTCCCTTTTCGGGCAAGTTGGCAATCGTTTTGAGCGTTTGACAACCTCCTCGGGTTTATCTCAAAGTTCGATTTACAAGATTATTCAAGACAAGAAAGGGTTTCTTTGGTTTGCTACTGCCGACGGGTTAAATCGATATGATGGGCATAATTATAAAATATTTCGCAATGACCCGAGTGATCCTACAACCTTAAGTGGAAGTGATATTTTTTCCGTCATAGAAGATGATGAGGGGAATTTGTGGGTGGGAACGCGGTCTTCTGGATTGAATCATTTAGATCTAAAAACAGGTAAAATCATTCGTTTTACGCGTGGACCTAATGGGCAAGATATTAGCAATTTAAACATTCCATCATTTGTTAAATTAGGTAATCATCGGATTGGAGTGGCAGCACTTGGAGTAGGTTTTTTAGTTTTTAATACGCAAACGAAGAAATTGCTGGCTGCAGAATCTGAAATCAATAATCCTTTGGTCAAAGATGTGGTTCGATTATTTAAACATAGCAATGGTTCGTTATGGTTTGGAACCCGAACAGGACAATTAATCTCTGTTCTCGGTAAGCATAGTTTTATGCCATTTTCTATCGGACAAAATCAAGTAAAATCTAGGATTCGGGTAATTTATGAAGCCAAAAACGGCGATATTTTAGTAGGTACAGATGGGGCAGGGTTATTTCAATTCAATCCGACTAATCAAAAATTCCGATCCGTATTTTATCAGGCTTCAAATCCGTTAGCACGGCAAAATATCGTCACAAGTTTAACACGTGATGCCTTACAAAATCTTTGGATCGGCACTGATGATGGTGTTTATGTTCTTAATGGCGACGATTTCAAGCGTTATAAGCACATTCCTTCCAATCCGGATCCAGAATTGGGAATAAGTTCTTTTTCCGTCATGAGCTTATTTACAGATTCGAATTTGAATACGTGGATAGGTACGTGGGAAGCAGGATTAAACATCAGTTTCTTTCAAAAGCCTAGATTTTCAGTTCTTCGTTATAAACCTAATACAATCCAAGGTTTATTAAGTAATAAAGTGACCGCTCTAGCAGCTTCAAATACCTCAGGTGTGTGGGTTGGAAGTAATTTTGGCCTATCTTATTTCGATTACAAAAAGCGGAAATTAGATCATATTATTTACAATGAGTCGGCAAATAAACTTAGTGCCGCAGGTGATTTAGATGTGAATTTTTTGGAGGCTATGCCTACTGGTGATGTTTGGATCGGTTTTTGGGGAAAAGGCCTGAATCATTTATCTGCCGATCGGAAATTAACTAATCATCCTTATTTGCCTGGGCGGCGTGAAGCAAATTTCAATTGCATATTGCCATTTGAAAATCAATTGTTAATGGGGACTGTTGGTCAAGGAGTCGTTTCTTTTAATCCACAAACGCAACGTTATGGAATTCCATTTTCGCTTTTAGGTAGTAAAACATTTCAAAATCGGGCAATAATTGATTTGAATCTGATTAATGGAAATCAGCTTTGGATTGCAACAGTAAGCTCGGGGCTTTATATCTATGATTTGAACACCAATAAATTGAATCATTTGGTAAAAACAGCAGACGCTAAAAGTCTGAGTTATAATCACGTAACAAAAACATATCAAGACAAGCAAAAGCGTGTTTGGGTACTTACTAATGGTGGTGGAGTTAATTTATTTCAAGCTGAAAAACAAAATTTTCGCGTGTTTACGGTTAAGGATGGGTTAGCGAGTAATACCGTCCGTGGTGTTGTGGAGGATGGCAAAGGTGATTTGTGGTTTACAACGACTAATGGCATTTCAAAAATGGATGGGCAAACGCTTCGATTTATCAATTTTGAAGAAGCGGATGGTTTGCAGGGAAAGGAATTTATGGCCAAAGCTTTTGCTTCAAATAAGCAAAATTGGTTGTTTTTTGGCGGTGTAAATGGCCTAAATTACCTTAAATCTGATAGTTTGCGGATGCGGCTGGATGTCCCCAATGTCTATGTGACTAGTTTTAAATTATTTAATCAAGTCGTTGAACCAAGTCAGGAAGGGAGTCCACTGCAATTTGATATTAGTCGGACGAAGCAAATTACGCTCCAACCAGGCCAATCGGTTTTTAGCTTGGATTTTGTTGCCCTGGAATATCAGCGTCCCAAGAACAATCGATATGCGTACTATTTAGCCGGTTTTGAAAAGGATTGGAATTATGTGGGAACAAGTCGATCCGCAACGTATACGAATCTTTCACCGGGAGATTATACGTTTAAAGTAAAGGCTTCGAACTCGGATGGGATTTGGTCTGAAATTCCAATGGAGTTGTTGATTACCGTTTTACCACCTTGGTATCGTACCTGGTGGGCGTATGCAGGCTATATGCTGATACTGATCGCCGCAATCTATTTGTTTATTCGCGAGGTCAAAATTCGGGAGGCATTTAAGACTGATATTCGGTTGAAGGAAATCGAAAAAGAACGTATTCGCGAGTTGGAGCAAGTAAAGACTCACTTTTTTACCAATATTTCCCATGAGTTGCGAACACCATTGACGCTAATTATTAGTCCAATTGAAAAGTATTTTTTACAAAATTCAGCACTTACTGGCATGCAAGAAAAGCGGATGTCCTCCGTTTATCAAAATGCGCAGAAATTACTTCGTTTAATTAATCAACTACTTGATTTGTCAAAAATTGAATCGGGTAAACAGCATCCAATCATCGCTAAACATGATTTGGTCGTACAGATGAATGGAATTATTCAAGGTTTTGAAAATTATGCACTGCAGAAACAAATCAAATTAACTTGGAAAGCTCCTGTTGCTTCTTTATACGTCTATTATGATGCAGATATCTTAGAAAAATGTGTTAGTAATTTGTTATCCAATGCCTTTAAGCATACTCCGGAAGACGGGAAAATTGGCGTTTCCTTGGATCTTGACTGTGTGTTTGTAGATGGCGAGGCAGAAGTGCTTCAAGTGTTTATTCGCATTTTAGATACAGGGAAAGGAATTTCCGCAGAGCATCTTCCGCATATCTTTGATCGTTTTTATCAAATCCCTGAGTCAGTATCGGTGGTCGGAACAGGCGTCGGTCTTTCACTTTGCAAGGAATTAGTGACGTTACATTTAGGGGAGATCGAAGTTCAAAGTACCTTGGGAGAGGGGAGTGTTTTTGGCTTTCGAATTCCTGTGCGTAAAATAGATTTTGACCCTGCTTGGATTCAAGAAAAGTTAATGACCATTAAATCCCTTGAGCCAGTGGCTCCTTTAACGGATGTCATTGAAAAGGAAAAACAAATTTTGTTGATTGTAGATGATCATACGGAATTGCGTCAATTTGTGGCTGATATTTTTCAATCTAAATTTCAGGTCATGGAAGCCTCAAGGGGTGAAGATGCGTTGGAGATGGCTTTAACTTATTTGCCAGATGTGGTGATTACGGATTGGATGATGCCGGGTATGAGTGGCGTAAATTTATGTCGGGCACTGCGTCAAAACCCGAAAACAAATCATATTCCACTCGTTTTATTGACCTCCAAAAGTTCCCAAGAAAGTCAGATTGAAGGTATGCAGTCCGGAGCTGATGACTTCGTGAGTAAACCTTTTAATGCGGACATCTTAGAAATTCGTGTGAATAAATTGTTGGAGTCCAAAGAGCGAAATCGGAAAAATTGGCAAAAGCAGATGATCCAACAGGAATTGAGTGAAGGGAAATTGCCTACCTTTGAGGATGCTTTCTTAGTGAAGGCAACGCAGTTGATTATTGCGAATTTGAGTAATGCCGACTTTGACGTAGAGGACCTTGAAAAAGGCCTAGATATGAGTAAAATGCAGTTATATCGAAAATTAAAGATGTTGACATCCTTAGCGGCCAACGAATTTATTCGGTCGATACGCTTGCAGCAAGCAAAAGTTTTAGTCGAAAATTCAACGTTTAACATTGCCGAAATTGCGTACCAAGTAGGATTTAATGACCCGGCTTACTTCGCTCGAGCCTTTAAAAAACAATATGGCAAAACGCCTAAATCATTCATCAAACCAACTCATGAAAAAAATTAGTCTTTTCATTCTTGTGCTATGTTCCTCTTGGGGATTTTTGGCGCACAAGACTTTGCAACAAGTGTCTATTTACCAGTTACCTGATGGGCTAGCGTCTTATTTTTATGCGAATCAGGAATACGTCGTCCAACAATCCATTCGTCCGGATGTGCGCCGGAAAGAAGACAAATTGGAAGATGCAAAACATTATTTAGACATGGATGCTGAATTGTTTTGGGCTAATTACAAAACCGATATTCCCCATGATTTCAATGCAGCGGTAAAAAAGTATACGCTTGATAGTTTGCGCAAGGAAGGCTTAGTGCCTTGGGAGGTTACCCGTGTTTATGGCCGATTAGTACATGCGTTTAGAAAAGAAATGCGTGATTCGGTCTTATTTTACGCGGCTGATTTAGGTCACTACGTGGCGGATGCACACGTTCCTTTGCACACCACAAAAAATCACGATGGCCAGTTGACAGGCCAAAAAGGGATGCATGTGTTATGGGAAAGTTTGGTTCCAGAAGATCAATTGCGGACGTATAATTTAAGTCAAGTAGATGGTGTACAATACATTGCCAAACCACAGGATTTTATCTTCCAAATTTTATTGGAATCACATGCGATGCTACCAGCTATGTTTACAGCCGAAAAAGAAGTACGCGCGGCATTAGGGGAGGATGGGTCATTTGAAATGGTAGAAAAATATGGTCGGAAGCAACGCTATTATACCAAAGCCTTTATTCAAGCTTATGGGGCTAAGTTAGGGGTGTCGGTTGAAAAACGCATGTTAGTGGCATCTTCACGTGTTGCATCTTTTTGGTTTTCTGCTTGGAAAGATGCAGGTTCTCCTGCCTGGGTTAATCAAGATGCGGCGGTCATGGCTCGCCTAGCTGAAGAACGCGTTGTTTGGAAAAAGAATGCGCTCATTTCCAGTGGTGCACTTATTTCAGTAAAAGCGAAGTAAGATGGTTAAGGTTTTATTGCTCTCCGATACGCATAGTTATTTGGATCCACGCCTAGATGAACATTTGAAGGCGTGCGATCAAATTTGGCATGCGGGTGATTGGGGTTCTGTGGAGCTGGCAGATAAATTAGCTGCCTACGGAAAACCGATTGCGGGGGTGTACGGGAATATTGATGACCGAACCATTCGAAATATGTATCCTAAAATAAGGCGCTTTCGTTGTGAAGACGTAACAGTAGCTATGACGCATATTGCAGGAGCTCCTTCCAATTACAAACCTGATGCGTTAGAGGCTTTTTCGAAAGGATTACCCATGATTTTTGTCTGCGGACATTCGCATATATTACAAATTAAACGGGATGTCAAACGTAATAACATGCTGTTTTTGAATCCGGGGGCGGCCGGCCAACATGGTTTTCATCCGGAACAAACGGCGTTGCGTTTTAAGATTGATGGAACACGGGTTTTTGACATGGAAGTGATCCAAATGCCACGCATTAAAGTAAAATTGACACCTGAAGAAGCAAAGTTGATTCCTTAGTTGGCAACCTCAAAGGATTGCACATGCTCAAATACGCTTCCTTTTTGGAACGATTTTAATATCCAACCACCTCCAATGACATCATTTCCTTCGTAGAAAACGGCTGCTTGGCCTGGCGCAATGCCACTAACATCCGCATGAAAGTCAACTTTGATTTTAGCACCGTGTTGGTAAATGACCGCTTCCGTTCCTGCGTCTTTGTATCGAACTTTTGTTACAGTTTCTATGCCTTCAGCGGGAATTTCTGGGTATTTCTGAAGATTGAGTTGACCTACCCACATGCCCGTCCGATTTAAATCAGCAATCTCGCCAATCACAACTTCATTGGTCTCTTTGCGAATCTCAATTACGTAAGCTGGATAACCAAAGGCTTTGCCCAAACCTTTTCGTTGGCCCACCGTATAAAATGGATAGCCTTCATGTGTGCCAATCACCTTACCAGAAGTATCCACAAAATTTCCGCCGGCTACTTCCGCTTCTAATTCAGGTAAACGTCGCTTTAAAAATCCACGGTAATCATTATCTGGCACAAAGCAGATCTCATAGCTCTCTGATTTATTAACTAAATCCACAAAACCACGTTCGGTAGCCATCTCACGAATACGCGCTTTGGTCAATCCGCCCAAAGGTAAAATGGTGCGCGCTAGACTAGATTGCGAAACTCCCCAAAGCACGTAACTCTGATCCTTTAAAGCATCTACTCCTTTTGAAATGATATGTCGGCCATTTTCTTCACGTATCTGTGCATAGTGTCCGGTCGCGATAAATTCACAACCTAATTGATCCGCACGCCGAAGTAGTGCGTCCCATTTTATGTGCGTATTACACATGACACATGGGTTTGGGGTACGTCCATCCACGTATTCTTGCGTGAAGTAATCGATGACCGAATCACCAAATTCTTCACGTATATCCAATATATAATGGGGAAAACCGAGTGAGACTGCTATATGGCGCGCGTCATTAATGGAATCTAGGGAACAGCAGCCTGTTTCCTTTTTATCTCCACCTGAACTGGCATAATCCCAGGTTTTCATGGTCATTCCAATGACCTCATATCCTTGTTCGTGTAATAAAACA
>NZ_JBILJM010000035.1:0-21152 GCF_044377215.1 Aquirufa sp. | reverse complement strand
TGCAGAGTTCTGATTTTCAGGTGTTGAAATATTGGCATAATGTTTGGGGGCGTGTCAGTTTATCGGCCTTAGTTGACAATGAACCACCTTCGTTTGTGCTAAAGGAATTGGGATTTACGCCGGCGATTTACAGTTCAAGTTACAAGCAATTGGATGGGGCGCGGATTGCGTTTAGTCATGCGAATAATATGCAGGTGATTCCGTGGACGGTGAATGTGCGTGAGGATATTCAAAAAATGATTGATTTGGGGGTTGATGGTTTGATTACTGATTACCCAAATCGTTCGCCAAAACTCCCGTAGATGTCCTTATTTAATGAGACTTTGTTGTGGTTTATGAAGCGGCGCATGCCGCGGATAGAGGAGATATATACGCGTCCTTTGGAATTACAGTATGATGGATTGACGCAACTGATTGAGGCTGGGAGAGATACGGAATGGGGTCGGAAGTATGGTTATGATGATTTTACGTCCTACGAAACGTTTCGTAGGCGTGTGCCCATTTCCACCTACGAGGAGATGGTGCCGTATATTGAGCGGATGATGCAGGGAGAGCAGCAGGTTTTATGGAATTCGCCGATTTCTTGGTTTTCGAAGTCGTCGGGGACGACGAATGCACGGAGTAAGTTTATTCCCGTTTCAAAGGAGGCGCTTGAGCAGTGTCACATGATGGGCGGAAAGGATATGATTTCGCTATTGATTCATAATAAGCCGGATACGAAGATTTTTGAGGGGAAGGGCTTGTCGATTGGGGGGAGTTTGTCAACGGACTCGATGAATTCTCAGATGTTGATGGGGGATGTATCGGCGGTTGTGATGAAGAATTTGCCTATATGGGCGCAGATGATTCGGACGCCGTCATTGGATGTGGCGTTGATGGGGGATTGGGATCAGAAAATTGAGAAGATGGCTTTGGAGACGTCTCAAGAGAATGTGACGAGTATTTTGGGGGTACCTACGTGGACGTTGGTGTTGATTGAGAAGATTTTAGAGATTACGGGGAAGCGGTCGATATTGGAGGTTTGGCCTAATTTTGAGTTTTTGGTTCATGGGGCGGTGGCATTTGGTCCATATCGTGATTTGTTTCAGTCGCATATCTTTCCGTCGTCGGAGGTTAGATTTTTGGAAATTTACAATGCGTCGGAGGGGTTCTTTGGCATTCAGGATGATTTAAATAAGCCGGATGAGATGTTGCTGATGCTGGATTACGGGATTTTTTATGAGTTTATTCCGATGGGGGAAACGGGAGAGGAGATGGATTCGATTATTCCGTTGGAGCAGGTGGAATTGGGGGTTAATTATGCAGTGGTGATTACGACGAATTCGGGTTTGTGGCGGTATAAGATTGGGGATACGGTTCGCTTTACGTCCTTGAGTCCTTTTCGCGTGAAGATTTCGGGTCGGACGAAGCATTTTATAAATGCTTTTGGGGAGGAGTTGATTATTGAGAATGCGGAGCGGGCGGTGGCAATGGCGTGTCGGGAAACGGGAGCTGAGATGAAGGATTATACGGCGGCGCCGGTGTATATGGATGGGGGGAAACGGGGGAGTCATGAATGGGTGGTTGAATTTTCGAAAGCACCGAAAGATTTGTGTACCTTTGCGGCTGTGTTGGATCAGAGCTTGCGGGAGAACAATTCGGATTATGATGCGAAGCGTTCGTATGATTTAGTTTTGGGTCCTCCGCTAATTCAGGTGGCGCCTCAGGGCACATTTTACAGCTGGATGCGGAGTCGCGGGAAGTTGGGTGGTCAGCACAAGGTACCTCGTTTGAGTAATCATCGGGAATTTATAGACGGAGTTTTGGCTCACATTAATCAATAACATGGCTTTAAAAGAAACAATTGAGGCGGGCATCAAAGATGCGATGCGTGCAAAAGATGCAGATCGTTTACGTGCGTTACGTGCGATTAAATCGATGATTTTATTGGAGGAAACTTCAGGGTCTTCTGATGGGGGTATTTCGGCGGATGCGGAGATGAAGATTTTGATGAAGGCTGCGAAGCAGCGGAAGGATTCGTTGGAGGTTTATGTGGCTCAAAATCGTCCTGATTTAGCGGAGAAGGAGCAAGCGGAGTTGACGATTATTGAGGAGTTTTTGCCCAAGCAATTGTCAGATTCAGAATTGACGACGCGTATTGCGGAGATTATTGCGTCTGTGGGTGCGACTAGTCCGGCGGATATGGGTAAGGTGATGGGTGTTGCGTCGAAGCAGTTGGCTGGTTTAGCGGATGGCAAGGCAATTTCGGCGAAGGTGGGTGAATTATTGAAAAAATAAGATGGTATTAGAGAAGCGGGCGATACGGAATTTGAGTTTGGAGATGCTGAAGCAGGAAATGGTTCAGCATGGGGAGCCTGCGTTTCGTGCCAAACAAGTATATGAGTGGATTTGGAAGAAGTCGGCGCGCTCGTTTGATGCGATGGGGAATATTCCAAAGTTGACGCGCGAGTGGTTGGCGGCCAACTTTGATTTACAGTGTGTGACGACTGCTGAGATGCAGGTGAGTACGGATCGCACGATTAAGTCGAGTTTCGCCTTGTATGATGATCATTTAATTGAGGGTGTTTTGATTCCGACGCGTGAGCGGATGACGGCTTGCGTTTCGTCGCAGGTGGGATGTTCGTTGACGTGCAGTTTTTGTGCGACGGGGTATATGGATCGGAAGCGGAATTTGGAGGCATTTGAGATTTATGATCAGGTGGTGTTGATTCGGGATCAGGCGCAGGAGAAATATGGAATTCCTTTGACAAATATTGTGTATATGGGGATGGGGGAGCCTTTATTGAATTATGCCAATGTGCTGAAGTCGGTGGAGATGATTACGTCGCCGGAGGGTTTGGGTATGGCGTCGCGGCGGATTACGGTTTCGACGGCGGGGATTGCTAAGATGATTAAGAAGTTGGGTGATGATCAGGTGAAGTTCAATTTGGCCTTATCGTTGCATGCGGCGAATGATGAGAAGCGAAATCGCATTATGCCGATTAACGAGTCGAATACCTTGGAGGCTTTGGCGGAGGCGTTGCGGTATTTTTATGAGAAGACGGAGAATGAGATTACGTTGGAGTACATCATGTTTAATAAGTTTAATGATTCGGTTGAGGATGCGCGGGAGTTGTATGAATTTGCGCGTCGTTTGCCGTGTAAGATCAATATTATTGAGTATAATCCGATTAAAGAGGCAGATTTTGTGAATGCGGAGGCGGATGCGTTAGCGAGGTTTACGGCTTTTTTGGAGAGTAAGAAGATGATTGTGAATGTCCGCCGGTCGCGCGGCAAAGATATAGACGCTGCTTGCGGGCAGTTGGCCGGTAAAAAATAAGCCCATGAATGAGCTTTTTCCCATATTTTTAAAGTTGGACCGTTTGAACACGCTGGTCGTGGGGGGCGGAAATGTGGCGCTTGAGAAGGCGTCTGCATTGTTGCGCAATTCGCCTGCTGCTCGGGTGACGATGGTGGCACCGATGTTTCGGGCGGAGACGTTGGAATTTTTGAAGGGTTATCCACAGGTTGTGCTGTTTGAGCGGGGATTTGAGTTGGCGGATTTGGATGGCCGGGATTTGGTGATTTGTGCGACGGATAATCGTTCGTTGCATGAGGAAATAAAAGAGGTGTGCGCGGAGCGTCATTTACTGTGCAACGTTGCGGATACGCCGGACTTATGTGATTTTTATTTGGGGTCGATTGTGCAGAAGGGGGATTTGAAGATTGCGATTTCTACAAATGGTAAGTCGCCTACTTTAGCGAAGCGGATACGGGCGTTTTTGGAGGATGTGATTCCGGAGGAGATTCAGGAGGGGCTTGAGGGGATGGAGGCTGTTCGGAAGACGTTGAAGGGGGATTTTCAGGAGAAGATTCGGGTGTTAAATGAGCTGACGAAGGGGGTGATATTTCGGAAGTAGCTCCTTACCTTTGCCAATCCTCCAAGGTTTGGCAAAGGTAGGGTGGAAAGGTGTGATTTTCAACGTTTGAACTTAGAATATCAAGAAGTTGATAACTTTAGATTTAGGCTATTAGGGGCGAATAAATGTGGTTAGATTTAATGAAAAATCTAACCACTATGTCGCAATTAGCTCATTATTTGACTCGTTTTCAATCGGGTAATTTTTATCATATTTATAATCGGGCCATTGATCGCAAGTTGATGTTTAAGTCGCGCTCGAATTATCATTATTTCATGCGGCTTTGGAAAAAATACCTTGATGGGTATTTGGATGTAGTTTCTTATAGCCTTAATGCGAATCATTATCATTTTTTAGTTCGTGTCCGCTATTTTAGTCCTGAGCAGCTTATGGGACGGACTGAGCACGAGTTGATTGCCGAACAGTTTAAGATCTTTTTTCGAACGTATGCGTTAGCTTTTAATAAGAATCATGTGCGGACGGGGTCCTTGTTTGAAGGGCCATTCAAGCGGGTGCTTGTTGGAGATAATTATTATTTGACTTATTTGATTCATTACATTCATACGAATCCGGAAAAGAATAAGTTATGCACTGATTTTAGAACATGGGATTGGAGTTCGTATAAGTACATTGTTAAACCCAGCGATTCTATTGTTGACAGGAAGTTTGTATTGGAATGGTTTGGGAGTCTTCGTGAGTTTACCCAATTTCATATGAAGGATAATCAAGAAGTTGATATTCGTTCTTTTTTGTCTGGGGATGAAGATTGAAAAAATCTTAAAATCTATACCTTTGCCAAACCTTGGAGGATTGGCAAAGGTAAGGGGGGGGCTGCGCAGCAGCCCCCCCCCTTATTAATTCAAAAATCTCGAAAGATTATAAGTATTGATTTGCGTTCGTGGCGTTCAAGTCTTCGAAAGCGGTCTTTAATCGAGTGACTAGCGTTTCTTCGCCCTTGCGTAACCACACACGCGGATCGTAATATTTCTTGTTTGGCACGTCGCTGCCTGTTGGGTTACCGATTTGTCCTTGCAAGAAACCCTCATTTGCCTTGTAGAAGTTTAGGATGCCTTCCCAAAGAGCCCATTGGGTGTCTGTATCGATATTCATTTTGATGGCGCCATAAGAAAGCGCTTCGCGGATTTCTTCGCGAGAAGAACCCGAACCACCGTGGAATACAAAGTTGATGGGTTTCTCAGCTGCCAAACTATATTTCTCTTTAATGAATTCTTGCGAGTTCTTTAAAATGACAGGTTGTAATTTGACGTTACCTGGCTTGTAAACTCCGTGTACGTTACCGAATGCTGCAGCGATGGTGAAACGGGGAGAGATTTTGGATAATACTTCATATGCATAAGCCACCTCTTCTGGTTGGGTATATAATTTAGATGAGTCAACGTCCGAGTTATCCACGCCGTCTTCTTCGCCACCTGTTACGCCTAATTCAATTTCGAGTGTCATGCCCATTTTAGACATGCGCGCTAAGTATTTGGCACAGATTTCTAAGTTTTCTTCCAAAGGCTCCTCTGATAAGTCGATCATGTGCGAAGAAAATAGCGGTTGGCCAGTTTCTGCAAAGTATTTTTCGCCAGCATCCAAAAGACCGTCTATCCAAGGTAAAAGTTTCTTTGCGCAGTGGTCGGTGTGTAGGACAACTTGAACACCGTAGGCTTTGGCCATGTGGTGAACGTGGTATGCACCTGCGATTGAACCGGCGATGGCTGCGGCTTGGTTTTCATTTGAAAGGGTTTTCCCAGCATAGAAAATACCGCCACCATTTGAGAATTGAATGATTACGGGCGAGTTGACAGCTTTAGCAGCTTCTAAAACGGCATTCACCGTATTTGTCCCTGTAACGTTTACAGCTGGAAGAGCAAACTGGTTTTTTTTTGCGATCTCGAATAATTCCTGCACCGCATCTCCGTGCAATACTCCTGTTTGAGTGGATAAACTTGACATAATGATTTTTTTTCTTTGGAAATAAATATAAACTACCTGATTTTCAGCAAGTAAGGGTCAAAAATACTAAAATAAGTTCAATTTTAAGGCATGAAAATGAGAAAAATGCAATTTTAAGGTAGTCGTCAGTCGCTAGTCGTCAGTCACTAGTCCGGAGTCCGGAGGGGATAGTGATCAGTAGTCAGTAGTCAGTAGTTAGTCCGGAGGGAGTGAGTCCGGAGGAGAAGCCAGTCATTACTCAGTCACTAGCCACTGACTACTGACCACTGACTACTAACTCATAGTTAAAAGCAAATAAACTTTGTTCTTATTTTTCCTTCGGACTGACTACTGACCACTGACTACTAACTCATAGTTAAAAGCAAATACACTTTGTCCTTTTTTTCCCTTCTGACTCCGGACTCACCCCCTCCGGACTTCGGACTAACTACTCATTACTAGCTACTGATAACTAGCCACTCCGCCCTAATTCCTTGATTTTCAAAATATTTTTACACAACCTATTGCACGTGTTATTTTTTTCTGTACCTTTGCACTCCCGTTCGACAAACGTAGTTTTCAATTCCGAAAGAGGTTGGCAGAACTTCTCGAATTTATTTAAAACATAGAAATACGTGTCGAAACAGGTCTAAAATTGAGATAAGCTCGATTTTTGTGTTAGAACTGGTATTGATTTATGAACGCTGAATGCCCAGCCCATGAATTAAATATTAAGCTACACAAGGTGTTTTTCACTGTTATCCACAGTGGTGTCATCTTGTCGCCTTTTACCAATTCTGCTTTTTATTTAATGTGATTCTTAGATCGTTGCGAAACGATTTTGAATAAAAGTCTTACAACAAGCCTAGATAGCCTTGTAAGCATATTTTTTAATTATAAAAAAATACTATGTCTGGAATTATTGGTAAAAAAATCGGAATGACCAGCCTATACATGGAAGACGGTAGATCCGTTGCATGTACGCTGATTGAAGCCGGACCTTGCGTGGTTACGCAGGTGAAGACCGTTGAGAAAGAAGGCTATAACGCCGTTCAAATCGGTTATGGTGAGAAGAAGGATAAGCACACAACAAAATCATTGTTGGGTCACTTCAAAAAAGCAAACACAACTCCAAAGAAGAAACTTGTTGAATTTCGCACGTTTGAGCAGCCTTTAGCATTAGGGGATGTTTTAACTGTTGATATGTTAGAAGTGGATACTTACGTAGACGTTGTAGGTACTTCAAAGGGTAAAGGTTTCCAAGGGGTAGTAAAGCGTCACGGATTTGCCGGTGTGGGTGGTCAAACTCACGGTCAGCATAATCGTGGGCGTCACCCAGGTTCTATTGGAGCTTGTTCATTCCCATCTCGTGTATTCAAAGGTTTGCGTATGGCGGGTCGTACAGGAGGTAATCGTGTAAAGGTTCAAAACTTACAAGTTTTGAAAGTGTATTCAGATAAGAACTTATTAGTTGTTTCTGGGTCAGTTCCTGGAGCTAAGAACTCATACGTAATCATTGAAAATTAAAATTCGGGCATAGCCTATAGACATTCTGAAGTATGGAATTATCAGTATATAACATCGCAGGAAAAGATACCGGAAAGAAAGTAACCCTTTCTGATGAGGTCTTTGGAATTGTTCCAAACGAGCATGTGGTTTACTTAGATGTGAAGCAGTATTTAGCTAACCAACGTCAAGGAACTCACAAAGCTAAGGAGCGTGCAGAAGTTTCGCGTTCGACGCGTAAGATTAAGAAACAAAAAGGTACGGGTGGTGCGCGTGCGGGTTCGATGAAATCTCCTTTGATGAAAGGTGGTGGTCGTATCTTCGGTCCACGTCCACGTGATTACCATTTTAAATTGAATAAGAAAGTGAAGTCATTGGCACGTCAATCTGCGTTAGCAGCTAAGGCTCAGTCAGGTGATATCGCGATTTTGGATACAATTGCATTTGATGCACCAAAAACCAAGGCATACTTAGCTATGTTGAAAGCTCTTTCTTTGGATAATACAAAATCATTATTGATCATGAATGACGTGGACAAGAATGTAGTATTGTCTGGTCGTAATGTTCCAAAGGCTAAAGTTTCAAACGCGGCTGATGTGAATACATATGATTTGGTTAACGCATCGAAATTGTTAATTACGGTGGATGCGATCCAGAAAATTGAGTCAACATTTAGTAAATAATTTGCGGGACTTCGGTTCTGTTTAAACGAAATAAACAATGGGCATTATTAAACGTCCGGCCTTGACTGAAAAGTCGCAAGCCATGCAAGAGAAAGGCAAATACGTGTTTGTGGTTGAATTGACTGCGAACAAGATTGAAATTGCCAAGGAGGTTAAGAAAATGTACGGTGTCGATGTACAAGATGTACAAACGATGCGTCAAATTGGAAAAGTTAAATCCAAGAGTACACGTAGTAAAGTTACTTCAGGGCGGACGTCTACTATTAAGAAGGCAATCGTTACAGTAGCAGCAGGAGAAGTAATTGACTTCTACCAAGGAATTTAATAAAAATAAGTAAGGGGGTTCATCCCGATAAATTGAACTAATTAAATGGCAGCAATTAAAAAAATTAAACCAACTACTCCAGGACAGCGTCATCGCATTGCGCCGACGTTCGAGGAGATTACTACGGACAAGCCGTATAAGCCCCTTTTGGAGCCTATCAAGCGTACCGGTGGACGTAATGCAGATGGTCGTCGCTCGATGCGTTACATCGGTGGTGGTCACAAGCGTCGTTACCGTGTGATTGATTTTGCGCGTCAAAAGTTTGATGTACCTGCAACTGTTTTGACAGTTGAGTATGATCCAAATCGTACGTCACGTATCGCTTTGATCGAATATACAGATGGTGTTAAGACGTATATCTTAGCTCCTGCAGGAATTCAAGTAGGCCAAACAGTTATCTCGGGTGAGTCAGTGGCTCCGGAAGTAGGTAACACATTGCCTTTGGCAAATATCCCTTTGGGTACATTAGTTCATGCGATTGAGTTGCAACCAGGTAAAGGAGCTGAAATGGTTCGTTCGGCTGGTACGTATGCTCAGTTGTTAGCGCGTGATGGAAAATATGCAACATTGAAGTTGCCTTCAGGTGAGATGCGTATGGTATTGGCTCGTTGTCTTGCGACAATTGGAACTGTATCTAACTCGGATCACATGAACGTTAACCTAGGTAAAGCAGGTCGTCATCGTTGGTTAGGTCGTCGTCCACGTGTTCGTGGTGTTGTAATGAACCCAGTTGATCACCCGATGGGTGGTGGTGAGGGTCGTTCATCAGGAGGTCACCCTCGTTCTCGTACCGGTTTATTGGCTAAGGGTAAGAAAACTCGTAATCCAAAAAAACACACTAATCGTCTTATCATCAGTAGAAGAAAAAAATAGTAGATGGCACGTTCACTAAAAAAAGGTCCTTACATTGATTACCGCCTTGATAACAAGGTTCAAGTTATGAATGATTCTGGCAAGAAGTCAGTAATCAAAACTTGGTCAAGACGTTCAATGATTTCTCCGGATTTCGTTGGTCACACATTCGCGGTTCACAATGGGAATAAATTTATTCCGGTTTATGTAACTGAGAACATGGTTGGTCACAAGTTGGGTGAGTTTTCACCAACGCGTAATTTCCGTGGTCACATTGCGAAAAAAGACAAAGGTAAAAGATAATAAAAAGGCCGTCAGGTCTTGTAATCAATATTGAAAATGGAAGCAATTGCTAAATTAAGAAATGTTCCTACGTCGCCTCAAAAGATGCGTATTGTCGCAGACATGGTTCGTGGACAGAAAGTATCCAAAGCGTTGGGTATCTTAAAATTTGAGCCCAAGGTTGGTGCGCAGGCTATCGAGAAATTATTGCTCTCAGCCGTTTCTAACTGGCAAAACAAGCATGTGGATGCTAAAATTGAGGAGTCAGATTTATTCATCAAAACGATATTCGTTGATGGAGGATCTTCAATCAAGCGTTTACGTCCTGCTCCGCAAGGAAGAGGTCACCGCATCTTGAAGCGTTCGAATCACATTACCATTGTAGTTGCATCTTCGGAAGCTCCTATTTTGGCAGAAACTACAGCAGAATAATAGACTATTAGATAAAACAAGAAATGGGACAAAAAATTAACCCTATTGGATTAAGATTAGGTATCGTGAGAGGTTGGGATTCTAATTGGTACGGAGGAAAGACTTTCGCTGATAAGCTTGTCGAAGACGAGAAAATCAGAAAGTACGTTGCCGCTCGTATTCCAAAAGGATCTATCTCAAAAGTTATTATTGAGCGTACTTTAAAGCGCATTACGTTGACAATCAACACAGCTCGTGCTGGTGTGGTTATCGGTAAGCAAGGTGCTGAAGTAGACAAAGTAAAGGAAGAGTTAAAAGCAATCACAGGCAAGGATGTTCAAATTAACATCTTTGAGATTAAGCGTCCAGAAATCGATGCGAAGTTGATCGGTGAGGCAATTGCTCAACAGTTACAAGCTCGTATTTCTTTCCGTCGTGCCATGAAGCAGGCTATCGCGTCAGCGATGCGTGTGGGAGCTCAAGGAATTAAATTGAAATTATCAGGTCGTTTAGGGGGTGCTGAAATGGCACGTTCTGAGGGATATAAGGAGGGACGTATTCCTCTTCATACGCTTCGTGCGGATGTTGACTATGCGATCTCAGAAGCGTTAACTGTTTACGGAAAGATCGGTATCAAGGTATGGGTTTTCCGTGGTGAGGTTTTCGGTAAGCCAGATTTGTCGCCAAACGCGAACATGGGTTTACAGTCTACAGCAGCAGATTCTCGTCCAGGTGACCGTGGTGGTCGTCCAGGTGACCGTGGTGGTCGCGGACGTCGTCCAGATGGTGATCAAGGTGGAGATCGTAACAAAGCAGGTGGTCCAGGAGCGGCTAACCGTGGTCGTGGCGGGAAACGCTAATTGCCTAAAATTAATTTAGAAATAGATATTAGACTTTTAAGAAGATGTTACAACCAAAAAGAACGAAATTTCGTAAGTCACAGAAAGGCCGTGTAAGAGGTGTTGCTACCCGTGGTCACGAAATTGATTTTGGATCATTCGCTATTAAATCATTAGAGCCGGGACGTATTACTGCACGTCAAATTGAAGCAGCTCGTATTTCGGTAACTCGTGCTATGAAGCGTGAGGGCCAGGTTTGGATTCGAATTTTCCCAGATAAAGTGATTACAAAAAAACCTGCAGAGGTTCGTATGGGTAAAGGAAAGGGAGCTCCTGAGTATTGGGTAGCGAACGTTCGTCCAGGAACTATTTTGTTTGAATCGGCGGGTGTACCGTTGGCGTTAGCGCAGGAAGCGTTACGTTTAGCTGCACAAAAATTGCCGATGCGTACGAAATTTGTTGTACGTAGAGATTATTCAGAATAGGTTTTAAACCTGGAGGTTTAAACATCCAAATAGCATTGTTATGAAAAACGCAGAAATAAACAAATTAGGAGTAGACGAATTGAAAAAAGCCATTACGGCAGAGCAAGAGAACTTGACTCGTTTGAAATTAGCTCACGCTATTTCACCGATCGAGAACCCAATGCGTATTCGTGAAAACCGGAAATTGATTGCCAAATTAGAGACTGCTCTAACCAAAGCAATTAACGCTTAAGATTAATTAATTTTTAATAGACCGTGTCAAAATATAGCTCATGGTCAATTGTTTAACAAGTAACAAACCAACGATGGAACAGAGAAATCTAAGAAAGGTAAGGATTGGGAAAGTAGTTAGTGATAAGATGGATAAATCAATCACGTTAACTGTTGACCGTAAGGTAAAACACCCATTGTACGGAAAATTCGTACAGAAGACTACAAAATTGATGGCACATGATGAAAATAACGATTGTGGTATCGGTGATACAGTGAAAGTGATGGAAACGCGTCCTCTTTCTAAAAATAAGCGTTGGAGATTAGTTGAAATTATCGCAAAAGCGAAATAAGACTACTTGTTAATCAAATTTTAATTTTAAAGATCAAAGATAATGTTACAGCAGGAATCAAGATTGGGTGTAGCGGATAATTCTGGAGCAAAAGAAGTTTTAGTGATTCGCGTATTAGGCGGTACCGGTAAAAGATATGCTTCGATAGGCGATAAAATTGTCGTTTCTGTTAAATCAGCACTTTCATCATCTAGTATGAAAAAAGGTACGGTTTCTCGCGCAGTAGTAGTGCGCACCAAAAAAGAAATTCGTCGTAAGGATGGTACTTATATTCGTTTCGAAGATAACGCAGCTGTGTTATTGAACGCAAATGATGAGCCAAGAGGAACGCGTATTTTCGGGCCAGTTGCGCGTGAGTTACGTGAAGCAGGATTTATGAAAATTGTTTCCCTAGCCCCAGAAGTTTTATAAGATAGATGACATATTGGGCAGCCAATAGAAAGAATCATACAATGGAAAAGAAAATTATCAAGCAAACAAAATTGCACATCAAGAAAGGTGATACTGTGATGGTTATCGCTGGTAACGCTAAAGGTAAAACTGGCGTCATCAAAGAAGTAATCACAGAAAAATCGCGTGCTATCGTAGAAGGTGCTAACCTGCAAACGAAACACGTAAAACCTTCAGCAAGTAATCCACAAGGTGGTATCGAAAAGCGTGAGGGATCAATCCACATCTCAAACCTAATGGTTGTAGAGAATGGAAAGGCTGTTCGCACGGGTCGTAAGTTAAATGAGAAAGGTAAATTACAACGTTACTCTAAGGCAACAGGTAAGTTTATCGCATAATATTGAATGTAAAACGTGGGTCGGAAATCCACAAAATATAAGAAAATGGCAGTACCTAGATTAAAAGAGCGTTATCTGAAGGAGGTTGTACCAGGCTTAAAAACTAAGTTCGAATACAAATCAGTTATGCAAGTACCTAAGATTACTAAGATTGTAATCAACAAGGGTGTTGGAGCAGCAGTATCCGACAAAAAATTAGTTGACGTTGCAGTAGAAGAAATTACTCAAATTGCTGGTCAAAGAGCAGTTGCTACGATTTCTAAGAAAGCGATCTCAAACTTTAAGTTGCGTGAGAATATGCCAATTGGCGTGAAAGTAACGTTACGCGGAGATCGTATGTATGAGTTTTTAGATCGTTTGACTACGGTTTCTTTAGCTCGTGTACGTGATTTCAAAGGAGTATCAGAGAAAGGTTTCGATGGCCGTGGTAATTATACCTTAGGCGTAAAGGAACAAATTATTTTCCCTGAAATTTCAATTGATAAAGTTTCAAAAATCTCTGGTATGGATATCACGTTTGTGACGACTGCTCCTACGGATGAAGAAGCGTATGCTTTATTAGCTGCGATTGGAATGCCTTTTTCAAATATCAAAAAATAAGTGGCCTTTAGGCTTTAATAACACCTTTAAAATTTTTACAAAATGGCTAAAGAGTCAGTAAAAGCAAGAGAAAGAAAACGCGAAGCAACTGTAGCAAAGTATGCAGTTAAGCGTGCAGCTTTGAAAGCAGCTGGAGATTATGTAGGATTAGATAAATTACCTAAAAATGCTTCTCCAGTGCGTTTACACAACCGTTGCAAATTAACTGGTCGTCCTCGTGGATACATGCGTAAGTTCGGCATTAGCCGGGTAACGTTCCGCGAAATGGCGTCCAACGGTTTAATTCCAGGGGTTACAAAATCCAGCTGGTAAACTAAAATTTGATTAATTAAATTCATTTTTGTAATTTTGCAGGCCATTTTAACGGCATGCGGCAAATTTAAAAGCAATGACAGATCCAATAGCAGATTATTTAACCCGATTGAGAAATGCCTTGAAGGCACGCCATAGGGTAGTTGAAATTCCTGCTTCCAATATTAAAAAGGAAATCACGAAGGTGCTTTTTGATAAGGGATACATTTCAAACTATAAGTTCGATGATTCTTCCGTTCAAGGAACAATCAAGATAGCTTTAAAGTACAACTCAGTAACGAAGCAACCTGCTATCGTTAATTTGACACGTATTTCTAAACCAGGTCTTCGTAAGTACAATGGCGCTGAGGAGTTGCCACGTGTATTGAATGGTCTTGGTATCGCCATCTTATCTACTTCAAAAGGAGTAATTACAGATAAGGAGGCTCGTACACTTCACGTAGGTGGAGAGGTACTTTGTTACGTATATTAATTGTTTCACGCTGAAAGGGGGCAACTCGTAATTTAAGCAAATCATATTTTTATGTCTAGAATTGGAAAAAAGATTATCACGTTACCTGCAGGAGTTACTGTAGATATTAGCGCGGGTAATTTAGTGACTGTGAAAGGCCCAAAGGGGACTTTGTCGCAGCAAATTGATCAGGATATTATCGTTAACATTGAGGATGGTGTGTTGACTGTAGCTCGTCCAACTGAGCAAAAGCGTCACAAAGCGATGCACGGTTTATACCGTTCATTGATCAACAACATGGTTGTAGGTGTAAGTGAAGGTTATAAGAAAGATTTGGAGATTATCGGTGTTGGTTACAAAGCCGCGAATCAAGGAAATATTTTGGAATTAAGCTTGGGATATTCTCACGCTATTTTCATGTCTATCCCTAGTGAAATCAAGGTTGTTACTGCGATGGAAAAAGGTAAAAGCCCAATGGTTTCTTTAGAAGGTATCGATAAGCAATTGATCGGGCAGGTAGCTGCCAAAATTAAGTCACTTCGCCCTGTCGAGCCTTACAAAGGTAAGGGTGTTCGTTTCTTAGGAGAGCAAGTTCGTCGTAAAGCTGGTAAAGCAGGCGGTAAGAAATAAATAGTAAGCGTGGGCCGGAAATCCACACAAACAAGTTAACAACAATGGCAACAACAAAAAATTTACGTAGAACCCGCATCAAACGTGCGATACGTGCTAAAATAGCTGGTTCAGCTGAGCGTCCGCGCTTGACAGTATATCGTTCTAATACGGCAGTTTATGCACAATTAGTGGACGATTTAGCTGGAAAAACATTGTTTTCAGCAACTTCTTACAAGAAGGATAAAGTAAACAATAACATCGAAGCTGCTAAAACAGTAGGTTTAGCAATCGCAAAAGCGGCTTCAGCTGCTGGTGTTACGAAAGTAGTTTTCGATCGTAACGGTTATTTATATCACGGAAGAATTAAATCATTAGCTGAAGGCGCTCGCGAGGGTGGCTTACAATTTTAATAAGATATGTCGCAATTACAAGCAAAACCTGTAAAGGTTAACGAAGGTGAGTTGAAGGAGAAGGTAGTAGCCATCAACCGTGTTGCTAAAGTAGTAAAAGGTGGTCGTCGTTTTAGTTTCTCTGCCATCGTGGTAGTAGGAGATGGGAACGGTGTCGTTGGATACGGTTTAGGAAAAGCAAATGAAGTTACTGACGCGATCACAAAAGGGATCGAAGATGCGAAGAAGAATTTGTTCCAAATTCCTTTATTGAAAAAAACAGTTCCTCATGAGCAACTAGGTAAATTTTCAGGTGGTTTCGTTTTGATCAAGCCAGCTGCTCCGGGTACAGGATTGATTGCCGGTGGTGCGATGCGCGCCGTGTTAGAATCTGCTGGCATCCATGATGTCCTTGCAAAATCTAAAGGCTCATCAAATCCCCACAACGTGGTAAAGGCAACAATCGATGCGTTAGTGAAAATGCGTGCGCCACATACGGTAGCGTTCCAACGAGGCATTTCGTTAGCAAAAGTATTTAATGGATAATCAGAGCGCCTTGTGCCTCACTAATAGAACAACCGATGTCTAAAGTTAAAATTACTCAAGTAAAAAGTGCTATAAAGCGCCCAGAAGTACAGAAACGTACGATTCAAGCGTTGGGATTAGGTAAAATCCGTCAGTCCGTAGAACATGAATTAAATCCAGCTATTGCCGGAATGATTCGTGCGGTAGGTCACCTAATCGTAGTAGAAAATATTTAATTAACACGCGAGTTGCCAGAAATGGCAGCGTTAAGCCCCAATTACAATGAAATTATCGTCATTAAAGCCCGCTGAAGGCTCAGTTAAAGTAAGAAAAAGAGTAGGTCGTGGTCAAGGTTCCGGTTTAGGTGGAACTTCTGCTCGTGGACACAAAGGAGCTCAGTCTCGTTCAGGTTATTCACGCAAGCGTGGTTTTGAAGGAGGTCAAATGCCTATCCAACGCCGTGTTCCTAAATTCGGTTTTAAGAATATCAACCGTGTAGAATACAAAGCAATCAACTTAGATACGTTACAAATATTAGCTGATGCAATTGGTTCGAACGTAATCACATTTGAAACACTTTACAGCAACGGTTTAGTATCTAAGTCTGACTTAGTGAAAATCCTTAGTCGTGGAGCTGTTACTTCTGCATTAGAGGTTACAGTAAAAGGTTTCTCGGGTGCCGCTAAAGCTGCTATTGAAGCTGCTGGCGGTAAAGCAATTGTTGGTTAATCCCCTATTCTAATCGAATGAACAAGTTAATAACAACTTTCAAGCATATCTTCTCGATTGAGGAATTAAGAGGCCGTATTTTAAATACGTTACTTTTTATCGCCTTCTTTCGTTTAGGTTCTTATATCGTTCTACCTGGTGTAGACGCAACGAAGCTTTCTCAACCAGGTGACGGCGGTCTATTTGGCTTGTTGAACATGTTCTCCGGTGGAGCCTTAAGCAATGCATCTGTATTCGCGCTAGGTATCATGCCGTACATCTCAGCTTCCATTGCGATTCAGTTATTGACGATTGCCCTTCCGTATTTCCAAAAAATGCAAAAAGACGGTGAGTCTGGTCGCAAGAAATTGAACCAAATTACCCGAATTCTAACCATTTTTGTCACTGCGGCGCAAGGTTTTACCTACCTGCAAGTAACCATTCCTGCTGAGGCTATCTTGGTAGATCCTTGGTTCTTCCGTCTTTATGGAGTTGCGATTTTAGTTGGTGGTACGATGTTTTGTATGTGGTTGGGTGAGAAAATCACCGACAAGGGTATCGGTAACGGTATCTCCATGTTGATTATGATCGGTATCGTTTCGCGGTTTCCAGCATCTATTTTACAAGAAGCGGGATCTCGTGGTATGTCTGGAGCCTTATTGTTTATTATTGAAATAATTGCCCTATTCTTTATTGTGATGGGTGCTATCATGGTCACACAAGCTGTTCGACGTATTCCAGTTCAATACGCAAAGCAGGTAGTTGGCAGTAAAATGGCCGTAGGTGGAGAGCGCCAATACATTCCTTTGAAGTTAAACGCGTCAGGTGTTATGCCAATCATCTTTGCTCAAGCATTAATGTTTATACCAGGTTTAGTAGCTCAATCTTTTGCTGATAAATCTGAATTTGCTTCCTCAGTAGCGCAGTCGTTTGGCGACTTTACTACGTGGCAGTACAATGTGTTGTTTGCTTTCTTGATTATTGTATTTACATTTTTCTATACAGCAATCTCGATTAACCCAACACAAATTTCAGACGATATGAAGCGTGGTGGCGGTTTCGTACCAGGTGTTAAGCCAGGTGAAGAAACAGCTGGTTTTATTGCGAGCATCTTGGATCGTATTACGTTGCCAGGTGCTGTGATGTTATCGATTATTGCGATTCTTCCGGCGGTTGCCAACTTGTTTGGTGTGACGCGTGGATTTGCTTCGTTTTTTGGTGGAACATCTTTGTTAATCTTAGTGGGCGTAGTATTAGATACATTGCAACAAATAGAAAGTTATTTGTTGATGCGTAAGTATGAGGGTTTAATGCAGTCGGGACGTGTAAAAGGTCGTTCTGAAGTGATCACTCGTTAGGATGATTTACTTAAAGACGCTAGAAGAGATGGCCATCATTCAAGCGAATGGGGAAATTCTTGGAAAGTGTCATGCCGAAGTAGCGAAAGCCATAAAGCCGGGAGTTACAACGCTCGAATTAGATCAGATTGCTTACCAATTTATTAAGGATAACGGAGCACATCCTTCCTTTTTAAATTACCAAGTAGGAGATAAAAAGTACGCATATTCCTTGTGCATTTCAGTGAATGACGTAGTCGTTCACGGATTACCAGGGGATTTGACTTTGCAAGACGGAGATATTATCTCGATTGATGCAGGGGTGTACAAAGATAAATTTCATGCCGATAGCGCTTATACCTATGGAATAGGTAGTGTAGCTGCTGAGGTACAAAAATTAATGCAAGCGACAAAAGAGTCCTTGTATCAGGGTTTGAATCAAGCCCATGTGGGTAAGCGAACCGGTGATGTTGGTAGTGCGGTGCAGTCGTATACGGAAGCATTAGGCTACGGGGTTGTTCGGGAATTAGTAGGTCATGGTGTAGGTAAAAGCCTACATGAGAGTCCGGAAGTTCCTAATTATGGACGCCGCGGTGATGGAGCTAAATTGAAGGAAGGCATGGTTATTGCGATCGAGCCGATGATCAATTTGGGGAAACGGCAGATTTCAGTGGATAAGGATGGCTGGACGATTCGAACAATTGATCGCAAAGCGAGTGCCCATTTTGAGCATACGGTAGGCGTGACAAAGGAAGGACCGAAAGCGCTAACAACGTTTGCTTACATTGAAGAAGTATTAAAAACATCAACTGTATTGTTGAACATTTAAATTAAGGATTATGGCCAAACAATCTTCGATAGAAGTAGACGGAATTATTTTGGAAGCTCTTTCGAACGCTATGTTTCGGGTAGAATTAGAGAATACGCATCAAGTGATTGCCCACATTTCAGGCAAGATGCGGATGAACTACATTAAGATTCTGCCGGGAGATAAAGTGAAGTTGGAAATGTCACCCTATGATTTAAGTAAAGCTAGAATTGTTTATCGTTATAAGTAAAAAGAGGGTTTAACCCATAAATGTAAATAAAATGAAAGTTAAAGCATCTATTAAAAAGCGTAGTGCAGACTGCAAGGTGATTCGTCGTCACGGTAAGCTTTACGTTATTAACAAGAAGAATCCTAAGTTCAAACAAAGACAAGGATAATTCAAACTAAATTGATTAATCACAACAATTAATTACCTATATGGCTCGTATTGCAGGGGTTGATATTCCCGACAAAAAAAGAGGAGAGATTGCATTGACTTATATTTTTGGTATAGGTCGCAGTACTGCTCAGAAAATTTTAGCGAAGGCAGCGGTTTCCGTTGACAAGAAAGCTGGTGAGTGGAACGATACGGAAGCGAATGCGATCCGTGCGATCATCGCGGCTGAATTCAAAACAGAAGGTCAGCTTAAGTCTGAAGTTCAGTTGAACATCAAGCGTTTGATGGACATCGGTTGTTACCGTGGATTGCGTCACCGTAAGGGTCTTCCAGTACGTGGCCAGCGCACCAAAAACAACTCACGTACTCGTAAGGGTCGTCGTAAAACAGTTGCTAATAAGAAAAAAGTAACTAAGTAATAAGTAGAGGAAATTCCTCATACCCAATTTTATTTATCAAATAGTATGGCACAAGCAAAAAGAAAAGATAAAGCGAAGAAACGGGTTGTTGTAGTTGAGCAAGTTGGTCAAGTACACATCAAAGCTTCCTTTAACAACATCATTATCTCCATTACAAACTCAGCAGGTCAGGTGATCTCTTGGGCATCAGCAGGAAAGATGGGTTTCCGTGGGTCTAAGAAAAACACGCCCTATGCAGCACAGATGGCAGCATCTAACTGCGCAGCGGTAGCTGTTGAAGCAGGAATGAAGAAAGCAGAGGTTTTTGTAAAAGGGCCGGGTGCTGGACGTGAGTCTGCTATCCGTACCATCCAAAACTCGGGCATCGAAGTATCACTTATCCGTGATATTACGCCAATGCCTCACAATGGATGTCGTCCTCCAAAACGTCGTCGCGTTTAATAATTTTTATGCAGGGGTAATTAGTAATTATTTTCCCCCGCTTTTATTCACAATTTAATTACTTCACTGCACATAAGAGGTGCAATGACTTTTAAAACAAAATGGCTAGATACACAGGTCCAAAATCCAAGATTGCGCGTCGTTTCGGCGAACCAATTTTAGGTCCGAGCAAAGCATTAGCTCGTAAAAATTATGCTCCAGGAATGCATGGTAAAGGGAAACGTTCAAAAGTTTCTGAATATGCCATCCAATTGAAGGAGAAGCAAAAGGTAAAATACACGTATGGTATTTTAGAGCGTCAGTTCGAAAACCTATTCCACAAAGCCGCTGTTAAAGAGGGCATCACAGGTGAGAACCTTTTGAAATTGTGTGAAGCACGTTTAGATAACACGGTTTATCGTTTGGGTATTGCACCTACACGTCGTGCGGCTCGTCAATTAGTTATTCACAAACACATTATTGTCGACGGTGAAGTAGTAAATGTGCCATCTTACTCTTTACGTGCAGGTCAATTGATCGGAGTTCGTGAAAAATCGAAGTCGTTAGAAGTTGTGACAATCTCATTAGCTGGTCGTTCTCCAAAACGTTACAACTGGTTAGAGTGGTCTGAAAGTGATATGGTTGGTAAATTTTTGGCTTACCCAGAAAGAGATCAAATCACAGAAAACTTCAACGAGCAAGCAATCGTCGAGTTGTACTCTAAATAATCCGTGGGATTCTTTAGATAAAAATAATAGTACCAAAAACGTTTTTTCAGTATCATTTTAAGCTACGAAATATGTCAATATTAGCATTCCAAATGCCCGAAAAAGTTGTGATGGAGAAAGCCGATGACTTTCACGGGTTGTTTGAGTTCAAGCCTCTCGAGAAAGGTTACGGTGTTACCATTGGTAACGCACTTCGTAGAATCCTACTTTCTTCATTAGAAGGGTACGCGATTACAAGTGTCAAGATCGCAGGTGTTTTACACGAGTTTTCTGCCATCGAAGGTGTACATGAAGATGTTTCTGAAATCATCTTAAACTTGAAAAAAGTTCGCTTTAAGAAAGCGCAAGAGATTTTAGAGAATAAAGTGACATTGAGAGTAAAAGGCCAAACAGCCATTACTGCCGGTGATATCGCGAAATTCACGCCTTATTTTACTATTCTAAATCCAGATTTAGTTATCTGTCATTTAGATGCTTCGAAAGAAGTGGAAATTGAATTAATCATTGAAAAAGGTCGCGGTTACGTGCCAGCTGATGAGCCTCGTGCAAACGAACTTGCTTTTGGTCACATCGCAATCGACTCAATCTACACCCCGATCAAGAACGTTAAGTTCAGCATCGAAAATACGCGTGTAGAGCAAAAAACAGATTACGAGAAATTAGTTCTTGATATCGAAACGGATGGTTCTATTCACCCGGAAGATGCATTGAAAGGTGCTGCTTATATCTTGATCCAACACTTTATGTTGTTCTCTGATCAAACAATGACGTTTGAAACTCCGAAAGCAGAAGAAGACAATGTCGTAGATGAAGAAATGCTTCACATGCGCAAGCTATTGAAGACTTCATTAGCTGATTTAGATCTTTCTGTTCGT
>NZ_JBILJM010000034.1:0-21175 GCF_044377215.1 Aquirufa sp. | reverse complement strand
AGAGAAAAATATTTATTGAAAGCATTATGATAGATACGCATGCCCATTTATATGACGCACATTTTTTAAATGACTTAGATGCTCATATAGCTGAAATTCGTGCAAATGGTGTTCAGGAAGTATGGATGCCAAACTGTGATTCTGCGTCTTGGAAAGACTTAATTAATGTTACAAATAAATATCCAGATTTTGCCTTACCGATGATCGGCTTACACCCAACTTATGTTAAAGAGAATTATTTGATCGAATTAGAAAATCTCAAGAACATTTTAAATACACAAAAAGTATTGGCAATTGGTGAAATTGGTCTTGATTATTACTGGGATACTACATTTAGAGCAGAACAAATTATTGCCTTTGAAATGCAATGTCACTGGGCATTAGAACATAAAATTTGGATAGATGTGCATTGTAGAAAAGCCTATGCGGATTTAATAAGAATATTGAAAAAGCCAAATTTTGAGAATTTGAGAGGGATTATTCACTGTTTTTCAGGTGACGCTCGCGAAGCAGAAACATTGGTCGGATTAGGTTTTAAATTAGGTATAGGCGGTGTAATTACGTATAAAAATTCAACTTTATTTCAGGATATCAAAGATATTTCATTGGAACATATTGTTTTAGAAACTGATAGTCCATATCTCACCCCTGTACCTTTTCGTGGTAAGCCCAATAGTCCAAGTTATATTCCTATTATAGCACAAAAATTAGCAGATTTATATCAAATTTCCTTGGAGGAGTTAGTGGCAAAGACGTGTATTAATGCAAGCCAACTTAAAACGTATGCTGGTTTTTAATCCAATAATCCGTTGCTTGTTTCCATGAGATCATGGTATCTTTTAATCTTAGAGCTATTTTGTTTTTTGAATTCCAAAATTTAGTCCTATTCCCTTGAAAGATTAGTTTTCCCTTTTCCATGATTCCAATCTTTTGACTTAAGCGAATAATATCACTTAAATCATGGCTAATCAATAAACATGGGATTTGTCGGCTTTCAATTAATTGTTGTAAAATAGTTGAAAACTCCATTTTTTGTTCAGTATCCAATTGACTAAATGGCTCATCGAGTATTAAATATTCAATTGGTTTACTTACTGCTTCAATCAAGGCTATTTTTTGTTTTTCACCTCCAGATAACAATTGAATTTTTGATTTTAATAGATGTTTAATATGAAACATCTTTATATACAACTTAACTAATTTGGTTTTATTTAATTCAGTTTCTTTCTGAAATAGAAAATTTAAATAATCCTCAACGGTATGATGTGGTTTCAAATGAAGTGATTGAGGAACATAACCCGCTACTAAAAATTGAGGAATCAATCTTTCTGAGTTATTATTTACTTCGAAGCCATCTGACTTAATAGATGAGTCATTCGATAGATTTAGGCCAACAGCAATTTTTGCAACTGTGCTTTTACCTGAACCACTTTTACCAATTAATGAAAAAATTTCACCTTTATTGATCTCAATTTTCACTAGAGACAGATTAAATTGAGGATTAACTTGGTAACTTGGTATGATTATTTGTAACATCTAAACTGAAAATTATGCTTTTGTGTGGCGTTGATGTAGGTACATCGTCGATTAAAGTTAGTGTTGTTGACGCAGCAAACCAACAATTAATTTATTCTACTTCATACCCTGAAATAGAAAATGAAATATCAGCATCTGAGCCTGGTTTTGCTGAACAAGATCCAGAACATTGGTGGACTTGTGTTAAACAAGCTATTTTAAAAGCTAACTCTTCTAAAACGTATCATGCTAAGGATATTGTTTCTATTGGTATTTCATATCAAATGCATGGATTGGTTGTAATAGATAAAGAATACCAAGTATTGAGGCCATCAATTATATGGTGTGATTCTCGTTCTATTGAAATTGGAAGTGAGGCCTATGCAGGAATTGGGAAATCGTATTGTGAAAACAACCTGTTGAATTCGCCAGGTAATTTTACAGCTTCTAAATTAGCTTGGGTTAAAATTAAACAACCAGAAATTTACGAAAAGATACATTTAGCCATGTTACCGGGTGATTTCATTGCTGGACGGTTAACGAATGTATTTACTACAACAAATTCAGCGTTGTCTGAGGGGATATTTTGGGATTTTAAAGCTAATGATCTTTCAAGTCCATTAATGGATTATTTTGGTTTTGATTCAAGTATGATACCTGATGTTCAACCTGTATTTTCAAATCATGGAATTATAGCAGTTAATGTTGCTAAGGAACTTGGTTTGAATAACCAAGTTCAAGTCACATATAAGGCAGGGGATCAGCCAAACAATGCTTTTTCATTGGGAGTTTTAGAGCCTGGTGAAATTGCTACTACTGCTGGGACATCTGGAGTAGTTTATGGAGTAAGTGATTCGCTAACTTTTGATCAAATGAATCGTGTTAATTCATTTGCTCATGTTACGCATACCAAAGATTCAACACGAATAGGTGTTTTAATGTGCATTAATGGTACAGGAATTCTTAATCGGTGGGTCCGTCAAAATATAGCTTCAGATTTGTCTTATAATCAAATGAATAATTTAGCGAGTCAATCACCTATCGGTTCTCGTGGACTTGTTTGTTTACCTTTTGGTAATGGAGCAGAGCGCATTTTTCAAAACAGAAATATAGGTGCGAGTTTTGATAACCTAGATTTTAACCAACATAGTAAAGCTGATTTGATTCGAGCTGCCCAAGAGGGAATTGCATTTTCTATGGCTTATGGTATCGAAATGTTGAACGCAACAGGAATATATGCTAATAAACTGAAAGCTGGTTATGCCAATATGTATTTGAGTGATGTTTTCACTTCATCTCTAGTCAATGCTTCTAATGTTGCAGTAGATTTATTGGAATCTGATGGTTCCTTTGGCGCTGCTCTCGGTTCAGGATTTGGCTTAGGCTATTATCATTCTGCTAAAGAGGCGGTTTCTAAAATTAAACGAATAAGTACCTGTGAACCCAAATTCGAATTGTTATCAAAAACTTTAGATGCTTATTCAAATTGGAAGGAATCAATTACCCAAAAGCTCTAAAAAGGCAAAGCCTCTCAATTTCTTGAGAGGCTTGTACCCAGAGCCGGAGTCGAACCGGCACGGGCTTGCACCCACGGGTGTTTGAGACCAGCGCGTCTACCAATTCCGCCATCTGGGCAATTATATCAAACCAATTGGCCTAATTGCCTTGCAAAAGTAGGGCAAATTCATATGTAAATCAAGTCCTCGGTAAATAATAATTGATTTACTCGTACCTTAAAGCGTCTACAGGATCTAATTTAGAGGCTTTAAATGCGGGATAAATTCCTGAAAATAAGCCAACTAGAATACAAATAATTATTCCGACTGTCATCCATAACCAAGGAATAATAAAACTTGCTGCACCTGCACTTATTCCTTGTGCAATTAAGTTCCCTATTGGTATAGCTAAAATAATACCTCCAACTCCCCCAATTAAACATATAACAATAGCTTCAATTAAAAACTGTTGCAAAATTCGAAAAGGTGTAGCACCCAATGACTTTCTTATTCCTATTTCTCGCGTTCTTTCCGATACTGATACCATCATGATGTTCATTAGTGCAATAGCCGCCCCTAAAAGCGTTATAAAACCAATTACAAATCCTCCTAATTGTAAGCTAGATGTAATGCTTTCAAAACTTTTGGCTATTGAATCTGATCTGTCTATTGAAAAAGAATCATCTGCCGTCAATGGATCTTTACGAACTTTTCGCATAACCCCTCTCGCCTCTTCCATAAAATTATCTAGGTTTTCAACTTTTGTGGAAGAGGTAGTAATATCAAATGTTAAGTTCCGACCAACAGCCATTTTTCGACCTGTTTCTAAAGGAACCATAACTATACGATCATCGCCCCCTCCCATCATATTTCCTTTTTTAACAAGTAAACCAACTATTTTTAATTTTATTCCATTAACTACTATTTCCTGATTTAAAGGGCTTTTCTTTTCAAATAATTGCTCGATTACATCAACACCAAGAATACAAACGTTAGTTGCATTTAAAAATTCATTAGTTGAAAAGCTTCTCCCACCTCCTATTTTATAACCTTTTAACTCAATTGAATTATCATCTATACCCCAAAGACGGACATTGGGATTCGTTTTTTTGCTTTCGTATTTTACTATCGCATTACCAGAAACACTTGTCCTAAGTGAAACTTTCCCTTTTGCAAGAAATAATTGCTTATATCGTATTGCCTGTCGGTAATCTATATTCTTAAATCGTTTTTCCTTTTGCCCTTCTCTTCGCATTTGATTTGCAGGTCGATTTCGAATATCAAATGAATTAGCTCCTAAACCTGAAAAGGAATTATCGACAGAGCTTTGAATACCATCAATAGCTGTAAGAATACCAACAAGCGATGTAATTCCTAACGAAATTATCAAAGCTGTTAAAATAGTTCTTAGTAGGTTGCCCTTAATTGACCTAAGTCCTTCTGCTATATTTTCCTTTATATTCATTTCAAACGCAATTTATCAAAAGGTTTTATGATTTGTCAGCCGATAGTAACTAGTAATTGCCACTAATCATTTAAAGTCGTGTTACTTTAGTTTTCTAAGATAATAATCTTCGCCACGGACAATAACTCCCTCTGACATATTAAAATTTGTGCCCAAGCGAATATCACCAGATTGGACCTTAATGACTGATTTTGCAAAAAATAGATAATCAGCTTCCTTAGGTATTTTTTGTAAACCTTGTTCAAATGGGTTTATTGGAATTAATTTTCGACTAAAATTGGGTCCCCACAATGGATACTCATAGTCGTCATTTACAGTACCTAAAGCAACAGTTGCATTTTCAGGAACCAAATTCTCGAAATTAGTATACGCTTGGGATATATCAGGTCTAGAAATAGTCAAAGCTTCAATTCTAGTCAAATTGAAAATGGATGGCTTTACACTATTACCAAAAGGTAATGCTCTTAAATGCAGTAAAATTGTTGCTAATCCAGTTAATGAAATGAGAATTGAAGAAAGTATTAAAAAGATTTTTCCGCCTTGATTTTTTTGAAATAATTGTTTTTTATTAAGCCAATTAGCTATAATTGGAATTATAAAAACCAATGTACTCAGCATGTATCTACCTTTCCAAGGATCATAAGCTGCGGTATAAGCAAGAGCAATTAAATGAAAAATATACGCAGCAAAGAAATAATAATAGATTCTTTTGGTGTTTCTTTTTCGTAAATACAAAAGTGATGGAATACAAAATATGATGAATATAATGCCGTAGATTGGTGTTCCGTTATAAAATTCCAAACGCCTATTGAAAGAAAAAGGAATTATTGTAAAAGATGTTTCATTTTCTAAACCTAAATTAAATTTTTGATCTATACGTAGAAAATACACTTTAATTTTTTTCTGACTTTTTTCAACAAAATCTATATTTCTTAATCCATCGAGATTTAAAAGATCAAACTGATATCGAATCAAATTTCTAGTTCCATGTTCCATTAAATTGTATAAATTTCCCGCTCGCTCAATTGATTGATGTTGGGTTGCCGTTTTAGGACCAATTGGGTGTCCATAATTTACGTAATTGGATAAATACCCAGTTGGCATTGTTATCGTTGAAAGAAAAATTATACCTGCAAGAAAGGTATGCTTTATCTGATATTTCCAATTTTGAGATTTTAAGTTGATGAAAATATAAATAAGAATAATCGCCAATGGAATAAATGAAAAAACAAACGTTATTTTATGACTTAAGGCTATTGAAAAAGCAAGAACACTGAGGTATATGTAAATTGTTTTTTGAGTTTGTCTAAAACTAAATAGAAAATAAACAATTGAAATTAAATAAGCAGCTAAAACAATATCGGTATCAGTAGATGTAGATTGAATAATAGCTATTGGGATAAATAAAAGTAAGGAAGAACAAAATATCCGCGTTACAAAAGGAACTAATAATCGCTTTAAAACCCCATATGACCCAATAAAAAGAATCCAATACGCCGACATATTAGGCAGTTTGAAAAAATGTTCATTCCAGTTAGACATTAAAAATGGATATACTTGAATGGAAGAAAAGGCTTTAGGATAAGTATCTATGTTCCAATTTGTACCAATAAAATGCTTAAACGAGCCATTTTGTAAAAAGTAAAAAATGCGATTTAAATGCCCCGTCATGCTATCCCATTCATTTGGTGGCGTGTAATAGGTTAATGATAATTGAATAGAATGTATTAAAAGAAAAGAAATTAATAGAATGGAGAATGAAGCTTTCTCCGTTTTTGATGACCCAATATATACTTCATGTAATCTTTGAATCGCTCTACCAGTAACTTTAAATGAAGAAATACTTGTGTGCTCTTTTTGGAACAAGTTGGAAGTGAAAAAATTATGAAAACAAATAGCTAAAAGAAATGGTAGAATCGACCAAGCGACAGTACTATCCCAAATTGTAAGTTCTGAGAGAATATAGCCAGTCATTATTATGATAGCAGTGTATAGCATGTAACCTATAACAAAAATTTCCTCGAAATTTTTGTTAGATATTTTAGATGCAATTTTTATACATAGTAAAACAAACGATATGAATACTATGATATACATACGAAATATTAATATGATAAATTAACTATTTTTACTACTTCAAGAATTTCCGCATCTGTAATGCTTGCAGATAAAGGCAAACAAAGTATACGGTTCGCTATATCTTCAGAAACAGGGCATGCTTGTTTTAATAGATAAGGCAATTCGTTCAATGAAGGATAAAAATATCTTCTCGGAAATATATTGGCTTCGTTAAGACATTTTATAATGTGTAAAAGGTGTTCATTGTTAAAACCAACTATTGGAAAATAGCTATAATTTCTTTCTACACTCGGATTCCATTGAATTGTTTGAACTTTTTTATCTAAGCTCAATTCATACAATTCACTTGCCTTTCTTCTATGACCCTTGATTTGATTAAAATGTTTCAAATTAGCTAAACCCATTGCTGCATGAAATTCAGAGTTTTTTCCGTTAATGCCCGCTGATAAATATATGTCCCCCTTATGACCAAAACTTCGTAGTTCGCGAACCTTTTCAGCCATTTTTTTTTCTTTAGTTATGACAGCTCCACCTTCTACCGTGTGAAATATTTTTGTCGCGTGAAAACTACATGTAGTTATATCTCCATAAGTGAAAATTGACTTTCCTTTATATTTCACACCAAACGCATGCGCTCCATCATAAATTAATGGAATACCTGCATTACTCGCTATTTCTTCTTGTTTTACTAAATCACCGGCATTCCCATAAACATGTGTAGTTAATATGGCTTTTGTTTTGGCTGAAATTTTATTTTCAAGTTGAGAACTTTCTACAGTAAGTGAAATTGGATCAATATCAGCAAAAACTGGATTACAACCTTCCCAAATCAGTGCATTGGTAGTTGCACAATAAGAAAATGGGGTCGTAACTACATCTCCTATGACGTTATAGGCTTTAAGTGCTAATTGAAGTGCAATTGTTCCATTGCCAACAAATACAATATTGTCAACTTCTAGAAATTCAGCTAGCTTTTTTTCTAATTCAAGTAGTAATGGACCATCATTTGTTAAGTGATTTGATGACCAAATTTTCTCTAAATAGTCAACATATTCTTTTAAATCAGGAAGATATGATTTAGTTACATGAAGCATATCTATAGCGTATTTGATATTTGTGTTATTGAAAAATCAAAATTTGGACGGACATATCCAGGCCATTTTCCATACCAGGAAGTATCAATACGGTAATCAGCAATTTCAAAATTAAATATTTCCTCGAAATTGTGAAGGACAATAGATTTATCCTTTACAATCATAAATGATATGATATAACTTCCATCATTCATGAAATTCGAAGGGATTTCTGTCGATGCTTTAATAATTCCAAATTCACAATTAATAGCTGCTGTACAGATATTAAAAATACATTCTCCAGTAGTCGCATAAACATGTAGACTGACATTCAAACATTGATTATCAACATTATTCCAAAATTCAATATCTAATGAAATTGAATTTCTGACATCCATGTAATTTTGATTTTCAAATAATTTCGGAGAAAGAACACATGATTTTAATCGCACATATTCATTCCCAGGTGCCTGATCAAAACTCAAATAATTGTGCTTATATACATTCTTTTGCATATTAGCCATGTAATTATTAATTACCTCACCCGTTTCTCCAAATTGCTTAACCTTTCCCTTTTCAAGATGTAAGGTTTTATTACACAAATTAGATACAGCTGTCAAATTATGACTTACAAAAAGAATTGTTCGATCATTTGCAGCTACTTCTTTCATCTTCCCCAAGGATTTTTTTTGGAAATCAGCATCACCTACAGCTAATACTTCGTCTACTATTAAAATATCAGGGTTTAAATGTGCGGAAATTGCAAATCCCAAACGAACATACATTCCAGAAGAATATCGTTTAACCGGCGTATCTAAAAATTGAGAAATTTGAGTTCCAGCGAATTCAACAATTTGATCAAATTGGGAAGTGATCTCAGCTTTTGACATTCCTAATATGGCCCCATTTAAAAAAATATTTTCTCTTCCAGTTAATTCTGGATGAAACCCTGTTCCTACTTCTAGTAAACTCGCTACTTTACCACTTACGTTAATATGTCCAACTGTTGGTTTTGTAATTCTGCTTAATATTTTCAATAAAGTAGATTTCCCAGCACCATTATTTCCAATAATACCTAATTTATCTCCTTTCTGTAAAGAAAAAGATATGTTATCAACAGCCCAAAATTCTTCTTTGGGATTAGATTTAAAAAAATCTGATAAACCATTTCTTATAGATTTGGCTTCTCTCTGTTTAGCTAAATTATATTTTTTAGAAACAGATTCTACATCAATAATATTCATATTACAAATGATCTACGAATGAATCCTCCTTGACATCAAAAATCCATAAACCTAAAAAAAATGTAAGTATACTTACAAAAATGGCAACAAATAAACCATTTAAAGAATAGATAGGATAATTTGGTATTAAACAAAATCGAAAAAATTCAACAAACGATGCTAAAGGATTAAGCCATATGTAAATTGGATACCATGATTTTCCCATGAATTCGCTAGAAGTATAAACAATGGGAGTGACAAAAAATCCATATTGCACTATCAAAGGTATGGCTTGTAGTAAATCACGGTATTTAACAGCAAAGGAAGCAAAAATCAAACCCATTCCAAGACTAAATAACGTGGTAACTAGTAATGCTAAAGGCAATAAAAAAATTGTCTCAGTTATTGTCTGATCTAAACCAATAAGAAGAATCATATAAACGATTAAACCAACAAGTAAGTCCACTAATGTAACCGCTAAGCTAGAAATACAAATGATTAATCTAGGGAAATATACTTTTGAAATTAAATTCCCATTTATTAAAATAGATTGACTAATGGATTGAAAACCATTAGCAAAATAATTCCAAAAAAGAATTCCTGCGAATATAACTAATTGAATAGGGTAACCTGAAAAATCTTTAATATTTGCAACATTCTTAAATGCAAATAAAAAAACCAACATAGTTGCCATTGGTCTAATTATGGCCCAAGCAATTCCTAAAAATGTTTGTTTGTAACGTACTGAAATGTCTCTTTTAGCAAGAATAACCAAAAGCTCATAATCCTTATTTATTTCCTTATACTTTGTTATAAATTTATTCATGTACATCCTTTGACATCATTTCTTTATAAATCCGGACTATACTTAAAATAAGGCTACTTAGAAAACTTCCTAGTATGATACCAATCAATGTAATCGGACCATAAAAATGTCTTATTCCTACTGTGCTAATTTCAGGTTCTGAAATAATTGTAAATAATGGAGTTTCTTTAGCTAGGGAAAATTTTAGATTATCATAATTCCGTACAGACTCCAAATACATCCCTTGTAATTGTTGCGATGACAATTGAAGCCTCTCTGCAATAATACGTGCACGTTGAAAAATTATTTGTTGATTTTGATCATTATAATTAGCCAATTTGCCTTGTGTATAGTACAAAGCGGAACGAAGCGAGTCTACACGTTTGTCCAAAATAATTAATAATTCCTGAGATTTTTTTGTTTTAGTGTCAATGTAAAAATTAGTAACTGTTTTTAAATATAACTTTGACCAAATATATGATAAAGTATCATCACGGGTTTCAACAGTTAATGTTTGAAAAGTAGATTTTGGATTTTCATTGACAATGTTGGTTTGACCTTTTAGAAAATCATATAATGCATCTAATATATTTAAATCTTGTGAAGATAATTTTTCAATTTGCGAAGACTTGAAACGATGATTATAAAAATCAGAAGGGCGATTTTTCCACTCAAACTCACTAATTCTTGATTTTTCTAAAAAAATATTAGCAAATATGCCTTCTTTGTTACCATAACGAACTTTTGTCAATAATGCTTTTCTGAAAATAGACTTCGTCTTCAAAAGTTCTTTGAAGTTTTCACCACTAAAAAGTGAAGAATTGCTACCCATTCCACCACCTAAACCAAATGAACTAGCTAATTCTAACAATCCCCCACCATTACCCCCACTATCGCCATCGACAATAAAGACAATCTCTGTTTTATAATTCACATCCTGAATTTTATAATATTCATATCCTCCTCCAATTAATAATCCAAAAAATGCTCCTAAGGTCAATACCTTAATGTTTTCCTTGATATAAGGAATAACTAAGAGACATTTAAGAATTAAGCGTTTAAATGAAAATTGATCCTCTTGTAATTTCATAATTAATTAGCCGTTGCTTTAATTAGCGTGATTATCCCGATAACACTCGTAACTGTTCCAGTAAGTACTGAAACCAACTGGAATACTTGTTGAGCTGAGTTTATATTTTTCACATTTCTTGGTACTATAATTTCTGCGCCCCGTTCAATCTTTGGAAAATATCTAATAAATAATACGTTACGCGCTCGCTTTACAGAACCATTTGAGTATAAAACATAAGCCCTTTTTCTCGCCGAATTTGCAGTAAAACCACCGGCTTCTGAAATGAAATCTTTAAATGATTTCCCTTCATTAAATTTTACACTATTGGGATATAATACTTCACCAGTAACCTTAACTGTTTGAGGTTCCCTTGGTATATCTATAATATCACCTTCGTTCAAAAATAAATCCTCATCCCCACCGGGGTTATTTATAGCGGCTAAAAGATTAATACCAATTAATTCCGTGATCTTGGTAGCAGATTCATCATTTCTAATCGAAACACCGTTAAAATTATTTTGTATTTGACTAAGTTGTTCCTTTTTTCTAGTTTTCTCAGACTCTGTTAATTGATTTTTACGAATTAACTTGGCTCCCTGAGGGTATGCCTGATTATTCAATCCACCAGCTCGGCTTACTAGGTCTGATAAGCGTTCGTCCTTTTTTTCTAAACCATAAACTCCAGGAAATACTAATTGTCCTTGCATGGTTACAAATTGTTGTAATTCATAGTTGGGCGATGTACGTATAAATACTTCATCAAATGGCAATAATTTAAACGAGGACGCTGTTCCATCCAACTGTAGGTTTTTACTAATTCCAAATTTAATTATTTCAGCAATTTGAGAATTAATTAATTTGGGACTATCAAGTCCTATATTTTTTTTTCTTCTTACAATTTCTACAAAACCTGTTGCAGCAGATTCGCGTAAACCACCAGCTTTTAGAATTAAATCCTCTACTGTCATGTTTTCAACGTATGGCAATGTAAGTTTCACTTGACGGTTAATTAATGAATTACTGGTAGATTCAGATTTTAAATCATTAGCTATTTCTGTATCTACATCAATTTTTTCTTCTTCCTCCTCGTCGTTTTGGAAATCTTGAAGTTGATTATCATAACCACCCTGAAGTTGCCCCGTATTTTTTTGTAAATAATTTGACTGCTCGTCAGTTGTTAATTTAATTCCTGCTTTTGATTTATTCTTATCTGAATCTTTCGAATTGGAGGTTTTTTTTACAATGTTGATTTCACCGTGTATCGTAACTGTATATTTTTCACGTAAATCTAGAATTGAAAATATTGATATTTTATCTTCCCTTTTTAATTTGATATCCTTAGAATTATCTAGAATTACCTCTTTAAGATTAACCGAAAGATTAGTTCTAGATAAATCTTCATTAATTCGTTCGACTAATATTCGATCAAGAAATGCATCCTCTTTTAATCCTCCGGCACGTGAAATGATTTTTAGAAGAGATTCGTTTCCTTCAACAGCAAAATCACCAGGTCTGAACACCTCACCAATAACAGTGATTTTATTATCAAATCTGTCTTTATCAATTGATTCCACCTGAATTAAATCACCTGCCTGTGGATAAAATGAATTAAAAATACCTGAATTTAAATCGATTAATTTCCTGTCTCTATTTGTATATCTAGTTATTTTAACTAATTCTTTAAAAGCATCTTCTGAAAATCCTCCACAAAAATTATTCAAAACGTAGTCTAAATTTTCATTAGGAAGAACTTCAAATAAAGCAGGTCGTTTAACTTTTCCCTTTACTTCAATTCTTGTTTTGTATACGCCAACTTTAATAATATCTTGATCTTGTAAAATCATATCATTTCGTTGGATACCTGAAGTTAAAAAGTCATATAAATCGAGTTTGCCAACTAACTTTTTATTTCTTATTAATTGAATTTCCCTGAAAGTTCCATTCTCAGTCGGACCGCCTGCCAAGTAAAGAACATTCATTATCCTTGCAAGTGAAGGCACGGAATATGTCCCAGGAAACATAACTTCACCTTGAATCGTTACTCCAATTGTTCGAATATTGCCTAGAGATACACTTGCACTTAATGTTGTAGGGCCACTATTACTTGATCCTTGCTTTAATCCTATGAATATTTGGGATAGCTTGTTGATGATTTTGTTTTTTGCCTGATCTATTGTTAAGCCTGCAACATAAACATTACCTATTCTATTTATTTTAACATAACCATCTGGACTAACTATCAAATTATAATGTTCTTCAGAATAACCATTAATATCTACGATTAGCTCATCTTCTGGACCAACTATATAATTAATTGGTGTTGCTATTTTTAAATTGGGCTCAAAAACTCCAATTTTATTATTGAATATAGAAAAACCAAATATTTTTTTTCTTAAAGTTACTAAAGCAGTATCTACTGTCTCATATGATAAATTTCGATTGGTAATTAGACTATCTCTTAATTTTTTCTGTTGATCACTATACATTACAGATCTTTTTGAGGTATTATTAGATCCCTGTGGAAGTATGTTATTATTCTGAAAATTAGAGCGCATCAACAATTGACTTTGTATACCTGTCATATTAGGTAGTAATTGTGCTTTTAATTGAATACTAACAATTGATAATAAAATTGCTATGTAAAAAGTTCTAGGCATCATAATCTTATAAATTATCTTGAGAATAAGATGCGAAATAACGAAAAAAAGCGGAGCAATCCTTAACTTTATGAAATTCTTTCCTATCGCTTAATGATAAGAATAGGACCTTAAAAAGAGTTTAATATAAGTCAAGATAGAAATAGAAATATGGAAAATTCAGTCCCTGTTTATAATGATGATAGTATACGGTCATTAGATTGGAAAGAACACATACGCTTAAGGCCTGGCATGTATATCGGAAAATTAGGAGATGGCTCTTCTGTAGATGATGGAATATATGTTCTCGTAAAAGAAATCATGGATAATTCTATTGATGAACACATGATGGGTAATGGCAAACATATTGATGTAAAAATTTCAGACCACAAAGTAGAAGTACGCGATTTTGGTAGAGGGATACCATTAGGTAAGGTTATCGACTGTGTATCCAAAATTAATACAGGTGGAAAATATGATTCGGGAGCATTTCAAAAATCAGTAGGTTTAAATGGTGTTGGAACAAAAGCAACAAATGCGCTCTCTAATTATTTTAAAGTTCAATCTTATCGAGATGGTCAAACAATGTGGGCGGAGTTTAGCAAAGGTGAATTAATCGACCAATCTCTTGAAATAGAGTATTCAAACTCAAAAAGTGGTACATTTATTTGTTTTGAGCCAGATAATACAGTTTTCAAAAATTATCACTTTATTCCTCAATATTTAGATTCACTATTCTGGAATTACGCCTTTTTAAATGCTGGATTAACAATTAATTTTAACGGGCAAAAGTATTTTTCTGAAAAAGGTTTATTTGATCTTTTGTCGAAAAAAACAAATTCAGAAGAAAATCGCTATCCTATTGTTCATCTCAAGGGTAACGATATTGAGATGGCTATTACCCATAATAATCAATATGGCGAAGAGTATTATTCTTTTGTCAATGGTCAAAATACGACTCAAGGTGGAACACATTTAGCTGCATTTCGTGAAGCTTTAGTTCGTACAGTTCGTGAATTCTTCAAAAAAGAATTTGATCCATCTGATGTCCGTGCTAGTATTGTTGGCGCAATTGCTATTCGAGTTCAAGAACCTGTTTTTGAATCTCAGACAAAAACAAAATTGGGTTCTACAAATATTTCACCAGATTCTTCTTCTCCGTCAATTAGAACATTTATTGGTGATTTTGTTAAAAATGAGCTAGATAATTATCTACATAAGAATCCATCTGTTGCAGATGCTATCCTCAAACGTATACTACAGTCTGAAAGAGAAAGAAAAGATATTGCTGGAATAAAAAAATTAGCTAATGAACGGGCTAAAAAAGCTAATCTACACAATAAAAAACTTCGGGATTGTAGGGTGCATCTTTCCGATGATAAAGCTGAATCAAAACTTGATTCGGTGTTATTTATAACAGAAGGAGATTCCGCTAGTGGAAGTATTACCAAATCAAGAGATGTTCAAACTCAAGCTGTTTTTAGTCTTAGAGGAAAGCCACTTAATAGTTACGGATTGACAAAAAAAATAGTATATGAAAACGAAGAGTTTAATTTACTTCAGCATGCTTTAGATATTGAAGATTCACTTGATAATCTTAGGTACAATAAAATTGTTATTGCAACTGATGCTGATGTGGATGGCATGCATATTCGATTATTAATTTTAACATTTTTTTTGCAATTTTTCCCCGATTTAGTTAGAAATGGTCATTTGTATATTCTTGAAACCCCTTTGTTCCGTGTAAGGAATAAAAAAGAAACTATTTATTGCTATTCAGACGAAGAACGCAGGAATGCCATAGATAAATTAGGTCCTAAGCCAGAAATTACGAGATTTAAAGGTTTAGGAGAAATTTCACCAGAAGAGTTTGGTACATTTATTGGTGAAAATATAAAATTAGAACCAGTTATTTTGGAGAAAGATTTTACCATTCCACAGCTGTTAAATTACTATATGGGTAAGAATACTCCTGAAAGACAAAAGTTTATAATTGATAATTTAAAAATTGAAAAAGATATAGAGGAAGTGTTATTTGCTTAATTTTATTCGTTAATTTCTATTAATTGCTCTAATTCATTCACAATTTTATTATTCTTGTTTTTGTTCGCTAATCTTATTCCTTCAAGTGCTACTGCCTTACCTAATATCTCTCTATTTGTATAATAAAGATATTCAGCATAGAAATAATAAATTGGTTGATAATCTGCATGAATTTCTAATATATATTCTGCAATAGTTTCTAGATCAGTGAATTTACCTTGTTTTTTATATTCAAATGCCAACAAATAATAATTAAATGGATTGTTTGGCTCCTTTTTTATTTCTTCTTCAATAAATTCTTTTCGGTTCATTTTATTATATTAAAACAATTTAGTATGCTTGCATAACAAAATTATAATTATGAAAATATTAGTTTGTATTTCATGTGTACCAGATACAACATCAAAGATAACATTAACTGATAATAAGCATTTCAATTATGATGGTTTGACCTTTGTTGTCGGACCTTATGATGATTATGCGTTATCACGAGCAATTGAACTAAAAGAAAGTAACAAGGCTGAGGTTGTTATTTTGCATGTAGGTAACATAAATTCAGATCCATTAATTAGAAAGTGTTTGGCTTTGGGTGCAGATAGTGCCATACGTATTGACACCAATCCAATTGATTCCATTCAGGTAAGTAATGAAATTAGTGATTTCGTTAAAAATAATCCATTTGATTTAATTTTAATGGGTAAAGAAACTATCGATTATGGTAATGGGCTAGTTCCTGGTTTAGTAGCGGCAAATTTAAATATTCAAGTTTTTAGTCCGGTTCAAAAGCTTTTAGTTATTGATGATAAACTCGAATTAGAAGTAGAAACTTTTTCTGGTAAAGCTACTATATCATGTAATATGCCAGTTGTTTTAGGTTGTCAAGAACCTATAGCTGAATGGAAAATACCGAATATGCGTGGAATTATGTCTGCAAGAACTAAGGAAATTAAAGTTTTACCGGATAAAATATATGAATCTGATTCTTTACTTAAATTAGAATTAGTTGAAACCAAACGCAAAAGAATTATGATTAATTCTGAAAATGCGGAAGAGTTGATTGATATATTATTTAAGATTTAATTGTATGAAGAAAGTAGCTTTATTTGTCGAATTTAATGATGGATATTTAACAGATAAATCTGTTAATCTATTGAGTAAAATAGTTTTTTTGGAGATTGGGGAGGTCGTGATTTATACATTTTCTAAATGTTCTATTTACTATTTGCCAGATTCACTTAAAACGGAATTTGTTTTTATAGGTTCAGACTCTTCAATTAATATAATTGATAAAGATACAATCTCAATTGTAACATCAGATTTCAAAAATAGAAGCATCGATATAGTGTTTGCATTAAAGTCTTATTTAAATGATAGCTTATTGTCCCAGCTTGCTTATTTTTTAGAATTCAACATAAAATCACAAATTGTTGATTTTTATAAAGAGAACGATAATCTAATTTATTCAGCAAGTGTTTTTAACAATAAGTCAATTGCTATTTACAGCGGTTCTTTAAGTACTTCCATTTATATAGTAAGTAATAACTTTAATCAAAGCAACTCCCCTTCTAGTTTCAATTTTATTGAGTTTGTTCCTTTTCGACTAAATACTATAAAACATAATTTTAACATATTGTCTTTTGATTCAATTATTAATAGGGTTTCACTTGCTGATGCTCAGATTGTTGTGGGAGCTGGACGTGGGCTAAAAGATCCAACTAATTGGGCTATTATTGAAGAATTAGCATCCATTTTAAATGCAGCAACTGCCTGCTCAAAACCTGTTTCTGATCTTGATTGGAGGCCTCATTATGAACATGTTGGGCAGACCGGTGTTAAAATTGCACCTTCAGTTTACATAGCTTGCGGAATATCGGGAGCAATACAGCATTTAGCGGGTGTAAATTCTTCAAAAATAATAGTTGTCATAAACAACGATCCTGATGCTCCTTTCTTTGCTAACGCAGATTATGGTATTATTGGTGATGTTTTTGATATCGTTCCTAGACTAATAAATAAATTAAAAAATCGCTAATTAAAGGAACCAAATTTGGTATATTTGTTGCCTAAATCATTCAAATTGCCAGCATATCATACCTTGCGAATAAATACGATTGCTCCTAGTTCTGTAGCGGCTAATTCTTATGTAATCGTGTTACAAAGTATTGAACTCTCAGATTTGTCTTTCCCAATTGTAATTGGTAATCAAGAAGCTCAATCGATTTCAATATTTATAGAGGGTATTTCTATTAAAAGACCACTTACACATGATTTGATTTTTCAAATTTTACTATCTACTCGAATAGATTTAGAATTTGTAGAAATTACTAGTTTTAAAGATGGGATATTTTTTGCTGAATTACATTTAATTAATAATAACGTTAATACGGTTGTTGATGCGAGACCTTCGGACGCAATAGCAATTGCAGTAAGGTTTAAAAAAGAAATACGCATAAATATAGATTTATTAAATTCTATTGGATTTAATTCAAATCAAGAAATTAAAGTTGATACAGAAGGATTGAACACGGATATTTATCAATCTAAATCAAAGTCTGAATTAGAAAAGGATTTGTTATTAGCTTTGACAAATGAAAACTATGAAGAAGCGGCATTTTTACGTGATCAAATTGAAAAATTGAATTCAAAAAAATGAAATATAATAAAGTAAAATCATCATCAACAAGCTCCATGATGATCGCTGCAATAGCTGGATTATCATTTATTATGGGTTTGTTTTACTTTCTGTTCCTTGGAGCAAATTCATGGGGAAATCATTTAAAGTCTCAAATAAAAGTATACGTTTATTTAGATGATTCGTTAAACAGAAGTGAAATTAATGAGACTATTTATAGATTAAAATTGGATACAGCTATCAATAAAAATGATGTAAAATTTGTTTCTAAGGAACAAACAGCTAAAGATTTTTTAGCTTCTTCACATGAAAATTACGAGGAACTATTAGGAGATATTAATCCATTTAAAAACTTAATTATATTAGGTATAAATGATAGATATTTGTCATCAAGTAGCGTTAATAATATAGTTAGTAGGTTTAAATCCATGCCTGGAATTTTCGATGTAAGTTACCCTGCAAATTTATTGTTTAATTTAACTCCTAAAATTAAGCTTATAACAGGTATTTTTTTGCTTCTAATGTTTATTCTAAGTATGTGGATATATATTCAATTTTTAAGTTTTGTAAAATTGCAAATTCATTCAAATAGAATACTTATTAAATCAATGCAATTATTAGGTTCAACTAATAACTTTATACAAAAACCCTTTTGTATACAATCGTTAAAGTATGGAATTGTAGGAAGTATTTTGGGAATACTGGTTTTTTACTTTTTAGCTTATTTTATCACTTTACAGATTCCAGAAATTCAAACAATTATATTTAATTTAAGAGATCAGTTAATTTTTCTTGTTTTGAATCTAGTTTTTTCATTGCTTTTTAGTATAATGAGTACCTATTGGGTTTTAAATAATTACTTAAAAAATTCACTCGTTAATTTAATTTAAGATGTCAACAAATAACAAAAATAATTTACCACTTAATTCCACGAGTAATAAAATTTTAGTGGTTGGTATTTTAACAATGTTTATTGGTTTTTTTGTTATGACACTAGATAAAGAGCCATTTGGTTTTGGTTTTTTAGGCATAACATTAGGTCCAATATTGGTTTTGATAGGTGTATTTATACCAATTTTTTCACTATTTATTAAGAACTCGAATGATTGATTTTTTCCAAGCATTTATTCTTGGTTTAATAGAGGGACTAAGTGAATTTCTGCCTATTTCATCAACTGCTCACTTAATAGTTGGTGAATTATTTTTATCAATTCAACCATCCCCATATTTAAATTTTTTTACAATATTTATTCAATTAGGAGCTATTTCTGCGGTTCCTATTTTGTATTTTAAGCGCTTAACAACATCAATTAATATTTACAAATCTGTTATTATTTCATTTATACCTGCAGTTATACTAGGGTTATTACTAGATGAATTTTTAGAAAATCTTTTTCAAGGCTATTGGTTCATTTGTATTAGTTGGATAATTGGGGGCTTTATTCTTGTATTTATTGATCAGTGGATAGTTGAAATTAATGACGATTCAATTGAAGAAATCAACATGATTCAGTCAATAAAAATAGGTTTATTTCAGTGTTTGGCAATGATACCTGGTGTATCAAGATCGGGTGCTTCAATTATAGGAGGACGCTTGGCTGGATTAAGTCACCAAAATGCTGTTGAATTTTCATTTTTATTAGGTATTCCAACTATTTTGGGCGCATGTGCGAAAAAATTGTTTGATTATCGAAGTGAAATTGCCGATTTTACCTCAGGGAATAATGTAATTTATCTTACCATATCGTTTTTAGTATCTTTTATTGTGGCTTTATTTTCAATAAAATTTATGATAAGCTTGGTAAATCAGTATGGATTTAAATATTTCGGCTATTACAGAATTTTTATTGGCTTAATATTCGGAATTTATTTACTGTGGAGATAGAGCGTTTAGAAAATCATTTTTATTTAATTGATAAGCCATCATCATGGACCTCATTTGATGTAGTGAAAAAAATGAAATTTCTCGGAAAATTCAAAAAAATAGGGCATGCAGGTACATTAGATCCTCTTGCAACTGGGCTTCTAATTATTTGTGTGGGTAAACACACGAAAAAAATAGACTATTTTCAAAATATGCCCAAAACCTACATTGGTGAACTTGTTTTTGGGAAAACCACACCTTCAATTGATTTAGAGACTGAATTTAATGGTGAATTCCCTATTTCACATATAAGTGAATTAATGATTAAAGAAACAGTTTTAAATCATTTTATAGGAGAAATTAAACAGGTTCCTCCTATATATTCTGCTATAAAACTTGATGGTAAACGATTATATAACTATGCACGTTCTGGTGTAGATGAATCAAAGCTTGTCATCAAAAGTCGAGATGCTATAATTTATGATTTTGAAGTAGATACACTTAAATTTCCAGTGGTTAGTTTTAAGATTACTTGTTCCAAAGGGACTTATATACGTAGTTTAGTTAGAGATTTGGCATTAGCATTAAATTCTGGGGCATACTTAAATAAATTAACTAGGACTCATATTGGTACATACAGCCTTGCTGAAGCACAAGACATTAAGAATTTTGATCAATCAATTTATGAGGAGATATTCTAGTGTAGATCAATTGAGTAATGAAACGTTTGAAGGTTGTGTTTTATCAATTGGTATGTTCGATGGCGTACATTTAGGTCATAAGCAAGTTATTGATACTTGTTGTCGTATTGCTCAAAAAAATAATTTAAAATCCGTTTTAATTACATTTTCTAACCATCCATCAGAGTATTTATCTTCTGATATCAATGTAAAATTATTGTCTACATTGGATGAAAAAATTAAACATTTAAGCAATACATTACTTGATATACTAATTGTTCTCCCTTTTGATTTAAAAATGGCTAGTTTATCAGCTAAAGATTTTATTGAAAATATTCTTTTAAGAAAGCTTAATTGTAAAGTAATAATATTTGGATATGACAACCATTTTGGAAAAAACAGACAAGGTTCTCCTGAATATATTAATTTCCATTATGGGGAAAAAATTAAAACTATCGTTGTTAAAGAAAAAAAGATTAATGCTGAAATCATAAGTAGTAGTCGCATTAAAGAACTAATTGATATTGGAAATATTGCCTTAGCTAATCAATTTTTAGGTTATAATTATACGCTGCATTCAGAAGTTGTACAC
>NZ_JBILJM010000008.1:0-90869 GCF_044377215.1 Aquirufa sp. | reverse complement strand
TGCGACCAAAACAAAAGGGGGCTTGCGGTTAGATAAAAAAGAACTCCTTTTCAAAGGTGGCGAAAGTGGTCCGATTTTAGTTGCTGGGAATCCGAGTAAAAGTGAAATTATTCGCCGCATTAAATTACCGGCTGGACATGATGATGCGATGCCTACAAAAGGAAAGCGGGTAGGCAAGGAGGATATTGCTATGCTGGAATATTGGATCCAACAAGGCGCTCCATGGGCAGCAGGACCTGAGAAAAGTTTATACCGTGTGGCAGAATTGGAACCTAGATTACCTGCGGTACCTGGGCCTACGGCTAATTTAAATCATCCAATTGACTTGTTTGTCAATGCCTATTTTAAGAAAAATAAAATCAATTGGCCTAAAACGGTAGACGACAAAACATACCTCAGACGTGTGTATTTAGATATTACTGGTTTGTTGCCAAGTCCGGAAAATATCGCAGCTTTCGTTCAAGATACAAGACCCAATAAACGTGAAATTTGGGTCGATAAACTTCTGGTTAATAACGATGGATATGCGCAACATTGGTTAACATTTTGGAATGATGTGCTTCGCAATGATTATTCGGGTACCGGTTACATTACCAATGGTCGCTTTGGAATAACCAAATGGCTTTATGGTTCATTGAAGAACAATAAACCGTATAATACGTTTGTGAAGGAATTAATTAGCCCAACAAAAGAATCAGAGGGATTTATTCGTGGTATTCAATGGCGGGGTACGATTAATTCGAGTCAAAGTACGGAGATGCAAGCCGCACAAAATGTGTCTCAAGTGTTATTGGGATTGAATTTGAAATGTACTTCTTGCCACGATAGTTTTATCAGTGATTGGAAGCTGGATGATGCCTATGCTTTTGCGAATGTTTTCTCGAATAAAACCTTGGAAATTCATCGTTGTGATGTGCCTACTGGCCGTATGGCGGGCTATGGTGTATTGTATAATTCCTTGGGAAAAATTAAGGAGACCTCCATTACGGCGGATCGTTTGGTCCAATTAGCTGATATTTTAGTTCAGAAGAAGAACGGACGTTTATATAGAACGTTGGTGAACAGAGTTTGGGCTCAATTAATGGGTAGAGGCATTATTGAACCGGTCGATATGATGGACAATGAGCCTTGGAGTCAAGACTTGTTGGACTGGTTAGCTTCTGATTTCACGGCCAATGGCTATGATATTAAACGCTTGATGCGTCAAATCGTATTGTCCAAAACCTATCAAACTCCGGCAGTCGGACTGAAGGAATCTCAAATGCTGACCGCTTCTAATTTCGTATTTAGAGGGATCATGAAACGTAGAATTACGGCTGAGCAATTTGCAGATGCGGTGAGTCAATCATTCTACCCGATTTATACGGATTCAGCTTTAGTTAAAAAGATGCTACCGGCTGATTTTAAAAATGACATTCCATTTGCTCGGGCATCCTTGGTTAAGAATGATGCATTTTTGACTGCGCTGGGTCGGCCTAACCGAGAAAACGTATCGACGAGTCGGATTTCGCAGGCCAATTTGTTACAGGCATTGGAATTGACAAATGGAAATAAATTTAACTTGTCCTTACGAAAGGGAGCTGAAATTTGGGCGCAAAAATATACAACGGGTGAATCTTTGGTAAAGGCCTTATATTTAAAAGCACTTGGTCGAGAGCCTAATGCGAAAGAGCTTATGTTAGCTGTGAAGTATATTGGGAAAAAGCCAAGTGTGGAAGGGATTCATGATTTAGTTTGGGCTGTTACCTTGCTTCCGGAATTTCAATTAATTATTTAAATTTGACTATGGAAAACCATTGGAATAGACGAACCTTTTTGCAAAATACGAGTGCAGCTACGATAGCTGCATTGGGTTTAGGTTCTCCCATCGCAAGTTTAATGGCTGAGCCAACGAATGAGTTGGCCAAAAAGATGGCCACGGCTGACACAGTTATTTTATTGTGGATGGCTGGTGGGATGGCACATACAGAGACGTTTGATCCTAAAAGATACACCGCTTACGAAAAAGGTATGGAGGGTGATCGTGTTTTAAGCACGTTTAAATCCATTCCGACGGCCTTGGATGGAATTAATTTTTCAGAAGGATTGGAATCCATGGCCAGTGTTATGGACAAAGGAACCCTGATTCGTTCGTATGTTGCGGCTGATTTAGGTCATATACTTCACTCACGTCACCAGTATCACTGGCATACGAGTTATGAACCCCCTCAATCTGTTGCAGCTCCCCATATTGGTGCTTGGATTTCCAAAGAATTAGGGCCTAAAAACCCTGTAATACCTTCTTTTATAGATATTGGCCAGCGTTTTACCGTAGGAGAGGCAGAGGAATTGAAGGCTTTTCATACAGCAGGTTTCTTGGGCAATGAGCATGGTCCTTTTATGATTCCAGATCCAAGTCAAGGTTTGGACAGCGTTCGTCCTCCCGTGGGGATGAATATGAAGCGATTTGAAAGTAGAAATCAATTGTACAATAATTTAATTTCACAAAGTGCTCATGGTGAATTTGGTAGTGATTACCAAAAAGAATCATTGCGCAGATCCATGGAACAAGCCTATATTTTGTTGAATTCACCGGAATCAAAGGCCTTTAATTTAAGTACTGAACCTAAGGAGAAATACGATAAATACAATACCGGCCGATTTGGATTAGGGTGTTTATTAGCAAGGAGATTAACAGAACAGGGTGCTCGTTTTATAAGTGTAACTACTGAATACGAACCATTTGTTGGCTGGGACACCCACGAAAATGGTCATACACGTTTAGCAGGAATGAAAAAAATGATTGATGGGCCCATTGCGCAATTAATCAAAGACTTGGATGAAACAGGTCATTTAGATCGGACACTGGTTATCTTAGCCAGTGAATTTAGCCGCGATATGATGGTTGAAGGTAGGCCTGATCTCAAAGTTCAAGAGCAGGTGAAACAACCTGAGATTTTGAATGACATTAAATTTTATGGGATGCATCGTCACTTCACGGATGGTTGTTCTATTCTGATGTGGGGCGGAGGCGTTAAGCGCGGTCACGTATATGGTAAAACAGCTGATGAACGACCGTGTAAATCGATTGAAAATCCAGTTAAAATTGATGGAATTCATCAAACCATCTATCATGCTTTAGGTATAAAGCCTGAAACCCAATATGAAATTGAGAAGCGACCTTTCTACACAACCCCAGATGGGAAGGGTAAAGCCGTACAAGATTTATTAGTCTAATGAAGAACAACAAACTATTTCTTTCCCTTCTATTACTTGGTGCAATTATATGGACCTTAAACGGCTGCAATAGAAATTCAGAAGTTCAAATATCCGAACCTGAGTTGCCTGATGAGATCAGTTACAACTTTGATGTGCGTCCAATTTTGTCTGATAAATGCTTTGTTTGCCATGGACCCGATGAAAAAAAACGCCAGGCGGGTTTACGTTTAGACGATCCAGTTTTAGCTTTTCAAGCGCTGAAAGAACATCCTAGTGCACATGCATGGGTTGCAGGAGATCCGAATGCTTCCGAGGCCTACCTTAGAATGGTCACCAAAGATTCAGTTAAATTAATGCCTCCCGCTACTTCGAACTTAAAGTTAGAGGAGTTTGAGATTTCAGTGATAAAAAAATGGATTAAGCAAGGCGCGAAATATGAAAAACATTGGTCTTTTGTCGCTCCTAAAAAGTCAGCTTTGCCTGAAATAGCGAATCAATCTTGGGCTAAAAATGAGATTGATTATTTTATTGCGGAGAAACAAGAGCAGCGTGGCTTAAAGCCTAATGATGAGGCCGACAAAGAGCGTTTATTGAAACGTTTGAGCATTGATTTGACAGGATTACCTCCTACAATTTCCATGATGGATCGCTTTTTAGCGGACAAAAGCCCATTAGCATACGAAAAAATGGTTGACGAGCTTCTTAAAAATCCAGCTTATGGAGAGAAGATGGCTATTTATTGGTTGGATTTAGCAAGGTATGCAGATTCGCATGGGTACCAAGATGACGGGTACCGCACCCAATGGCCTTGGAGAGACTGGGTGATTTATGCCTTGAATAAAAATATGCCTTATGACCAATTTGTTACTTGGCAACTCGCTGGTGACTTTTTAATTGATCCGGCATTCCCGAACAAGACCAAGGAGTTGTTGCTGGCAACTGGCTTTAACCGCAATCACAAAATTACCGAGGAAGGTGGCGTTATTCAGGAGGAATATAGACTGAGCTATGTCACCGATCGAAATGATTTATTTGGGAAAGCATTTTTAGGAATGACGTTGGAATGCGCACATTGCCATGACCATAAATACGATCCATTATCCCAGAAAGAGTATTACAAAATGTTTGCCTTTTTTAACAACATCAAAGAGGTTGGTATCGAGTCTGTCATTGGTGGCCCAGAGACGTATGCTAAAAAGCCTTTGATGGAAATTACCAATGAAGAAGTTAAAAGCATATTGAAATTTATTAATAAGCCAGACACCAACCGGCTTATTGTTTCCGTGATGACCGACATGGATACGGCAAGGAAAACGTTTATTTTAAAACGTGGGGCTTACGATGCGCCGGGTGATGAGGTGAGTCCGGGAACACCAAACGCCATTTTGCCTTTCAATAAGAACTATCCGAAAAATAGATTAGGCTTGTCAAAATGGCTTTTTGATAAAAAAAATCCACTTACGGCTCGCGTTTTTGTGAATCAAGTGTGGCAGGAGTTTTTTGGAAAAGGGATTGTCAAGACGACAGGTGACTTCGGTATGCAAGGAGAATTACCTACGCATCCTAAATTACTTGATTGGCTTGCAGTTGATTTTATGGAGCATGGTTGGAATGTAAAAAGGTTAATTAAACAGATGGTTGTTTCGGCAACTTACCGACAATCAGCTGTATCAAGCCCTGAAAAGTTAGCTAAGGATCCTGAAAATATATTCTTTTCTAGATCATCTCGCTACCACATTAATGCTGAAAATATTCGGGATTTAGTTTTGGCTAGTAGCGGTTTGTTGATCCCCAAAATAGGTGGACCTAGCGTAAAACCGTATCAGCCTCCCGGATTGTGGGAAGGAGCTACCTCAGGTAGAGGTTTACTGTCTATTTATGTGCAAGATCATGGCGAAAGTTTATATCGACGTGGAATTTATACATTAATTAAACGGACGGTGCCACCGCCAACCATGAGTATTTTTGATGCAAGTAATCGGGATTTATGTGAGGTCAAAAGGCTGAAAACGAATACCCCTTTGCAAGCATTGATGATGTTGAACGACCCGACTGTCCTGGAGGCGTCTCGTGTTTTAGCAGCTAAATTGCTTCAAGAAAAAAGTCAGCCACTAGACAAAATTAAAAAAGCATTTCGAATGATTGTATGTCGAAATCCTTCTCAAAAAGAGTTGGATGTGCTAAACGTATACTTTACGAACCAACGGTCAAAAATTTCTCAAGCACAAGCAACTAAAATTCTGGCTGTTGGTGAATACCCAATCAACCCGAAAATGGACAAAAAATTATTAGCTGCAATGATGCGTGTGGTGAATACAATTTATAATTTGGAGGAAACGATTACTAAATCTTAAATGATGGAAAAGGAAATACTGGAACATGGTTTAAATTTCAATAGGAGGCGCTTTCTTTCTACGATGAGTTTAGGACTCGGAAGTGTGGCTTTGGGCTCATTGATGATTCCGGGTTTACTCAATGGTGGTGATCGTGATGATGCCGGATTTACTCCGGGTATTCCTCATTTTGCGCCTAAAGCTAAACGTGTTATTTATTTGTTTCAAAATGGGGCTCCGTCACAATTAGAGACTTTTGATTATAAGCCTAAGTTATGTGAAATGTACGGCTTAGACTTACCGCCATCCGTTCGGGGCGAGCAGCGTTTAACGGGTATGACAGCTAACCAAGCAAGTTTTCCGTTGGCAGCATCCTTCACAGATTTCAAGCAATACGGAAAATCGGGAACTTGGATTAGTGACATTATGCCTTACACGTCTAAGATTGTAGATGATATCTGTGTAATTCGATCGATGTACACGGAGGCTATAAACCACGATCCTGCGTTAACTTTTTTGCAAACAGGTTCTCAGCAAGGCAATAGGCCAAGTATGGGTTCTTGGTTGAGCTATGGATTAGGAAATGAAAACAAGAACCTTCCTGACTTTACCGTCTTATTATCAAGAGGTATTGGTAATGGTCAAGGCGTTTATTCCAAACTTTGGTCAAATGGTTTTTTAGATTCGATTCATCAAGGTGTTCAGTTTTCAAAAGGAGAAGACCCTGTTTTATACATTAATGATCCGGCAGGAATGGCACGTAATGAGCGCAGGGAAATGTTGGATCAATTGGCCCAATTAAATCAAATGTCGTATGAAGAGTTTGGAGATCCTGAGATAACGGCTAAAGTAAAACAGTATGAAATGGCCTATCGGATGCAAACCGCTGTACCGGAGGTCATGGATTTATCTAAAGAATCGGATGACATAGTTAAACTGTATGGACCTGATTGCCTCGTTCCTGGAACATTTGCTGCGAACTGCTTATTAGCGCGTAAATTATCAGAAAATGGCGTTCGTTTTGTTCAGTTATATCACCAGGGATGGGATCAACATGGTAATCTACCTTTTGAAATAAAAAGTCAAGCGAAAGATGTAGATCAGGCATCTGCTGCTTTAGTTACCGATTTAAAACAAAGAGGTTTACTAGATGAAACCTTAGTAATATGGGGTGGTGAGTTTGGACGGACTAGTTATAGCCAAGGGAAATTAACACCTGAAAATTATGGCCGTGATCATCATCCAAGATGCTTCAGTATTTGGATGGCTGGTGGCGGAATTAAACCAGGTATGGTTTATGGGGAAACAGATGAATTGGGCTATAATATTATTAAAAACCCAGTTCACGTACATGATTTTCAAGCTACGGTTTTACACACCTTGGGGCTGAATCATGAAAAGTTAATTTTCAAACATTTAGGGAGACGCTATCGATTAACTGACATTTCAGGAAAAGTTGTTCGAGATATTTTAAGTTAAAGATGAATAAAAATTGGAGAGGTGTTTTTGAGCAAATTGTATTCACTTTAGCTGTCTTTCTTGTCTTTTTGTTAGCTTTTGAAGACCAACTTGTGGTGCCCATTTGGCTGCAGTCAGTAGGCCGACTGCATCCACTTGTATTACATTTTCCGATTGTTTTGTTGGCCTTACTACTGATTTTTGAATTCTTTCGATTCAGTCAACCTACTTCAGACGCCCAAGTAATTATTGAAAAATGGGTGACTGATTTATGGATATTCGGTGCTGTTTTGACTGGCCTCACTACAATCTTCGGCTTGCTTCTTTCCAAAGAGTCAGGGTATACTGGCGATACCTTATTCTGGCATAAGTGGTCGGCCGTTTCGTTATTTATTGTTTTTGGTGTGATCTATTGGCTCAGATATCGATCATTTTATCAAAAACTAAGTTCCAGGTTACTCGTTGGCCTAGTCAGTATTTTACTCTTATTCACCGGTCATTATGGTGCTTCATTGACGCATGGTGAAGGATATTTACTAGCTCCGCTCAATCAAAATAAGCAAATTTACTTGGAGGATGCACTTGTTTTTGATCATATGGTTAAACCTATATTGGAGAAAAAGTGCATCAGTTGCCACAATCCAGATAAGAAAAAAGGGGAGCTTGATATGTCCGATATCACTAATTTAGTGAAAGGTGGGAAAAATGGTAAACTATTTGTAATCGGTAAACCTGAGTTAAGTTTACTTCTTGAACGCATACACTTACCGATATCGGATGAAAAACACATGCCAGAATCTGGCCAACCGCAGTTAACGGATGAGGAGAAGCAGATTCTTTCTCTATGGATTAAAGGAAATGCTAGTTTTACAAAGAAAGTAAGCGAATTGGTTCCTTCAGATTCACTTCGAATGATAGCGAGTAAGATCTTTGCTTCGGTGAATAATCAAGACGTAGCGTATGATTTTTCAGAAGCTGATTCGAAAACAATTGATCAATTAGCTAATGAGTACCGAACGATCACACCAATTGCTAAAAATTCCCCCGCTTTGCGCGTAAATATTTTTAATAAAAGTGATTTTAATTCGAAAAAATTAGAAGAGCTTTTAGCTATAAAAGAGCAAATTGTTTTTCTAAGCGTAGCCAAATTACCAGTTCAAGACGCTGATTTAGCCATAATTTCTCAATTTAAGAATTTAGAAAGATTGGATTTGAATTTTACGAATGTATCAGCCAAGGGGCTTTTAGATTTAAAAACGCTTGAACGCTTGAAAAGTATTTCGCTGTCTGGAACACAAGTAAAATTTCAAGATTTACAAGCTGCGCTAATGGGCTTGAAAAAATTACAAGCTGTGTACTTGTGGGATACTCCTCTGACTGAGGATGAACTTAGGCGCATAGCGACGAAGTTTGCTTCGATACAAGTCAATGCTGGATTTAAGGACGATGGCAAAAACCCGTTGAAGCTAAATCCACCTGAATTGAAAAATACGTCAACTATTTTTGAGACGGATGCTCCACTCACCTTATTTCACACAATTAAGGGAGTACAAATTCGGTACACCATGGATGGTACTGAACCCGATAGCTTAAAATCAGCTATTTTTGATGGCAAGGTTCGTGTTAGCGCTGACACGCGAATTCGTGCAAGGGCTTTCAAGGCGGGATGGATAGGAAGCGACGAGTCCGTTTTTGAATACTACAAATGTGCCATTAAACCTGATAGTGTGACTGTTGTTTTACCTTTAAACAGAGTTCACTTAGCTAATGGGCCTAAATCGTTTTTTGACCGAAATCTCGGCACATTTAACGCCAATAGTCCTGCTTGGGCTAATTTTTGGACGGGTGTGCGAAATAACGACATGGAGTTGAATTTAGATTTCAAAACACCGAAAACAATTTCGGTTGTTTCCCTCCGAATCATGGAGGAGTTAGCTACGGGTATATTTCCTCCGCAGTCCATAGAGATTTGGGGTAAATTGAATTCAAATGGCAAGTTTAAACGAATTCAAGTCCTAAAAATTCCGGTTCCTAAGGAAATGAAATTCCATGAGTTGTATGCGATAGACGTTAAGTTTAAGCCAACAAATTTTAAGGAGTTAAAGATCATTGCCAAACCCCTAGAAAAAATCCCGCAATGGCATGGGGCTAAGGATAAAAGAGCTTTATTACTCGTGGATGAGATATTCTTAAATTAAAAAGAATTGATTAATTTTTTACCTTAATTTGCAGTTGGCCTAGCTAATTTAATGCCTTACCTATTTTAACCAACTATGCTGACAATCAAAAAAGTGCGCTTCCGTCTAAAGTTGCTTTTCATGATACTGATATGCGGTTTTAATTTGGTGGCCCAACAGAAAAAAATTCCCGTTTGTCATGTTCCCGTTCCAAGTAAGAAAGGAATTATTTTAGCTAAAAATGTGACTAAAGTTGCCGTGAGTAGGTCTAAAAATACACTCGGGATGGTTCAAATTCCTGGGGGAACTTTTCAGATGGGATCACATAGTAAGGATGGTCGCTCTGACGAATATCCTGTTCATTTAGTTAAGTTGAATGGTTTTTGGATGGACCAAACTGAGGTCACAAATGCGCAATTTGAAGAATTTGTTCAAGCTACCGGTTATGTGACTACGGCGGAAAAGCCGATCGACTGGGAAGAAATGAAAAAGCAAGTGCCTGTAGGAACTCCTCGTCCGCCTGATTCACTTTTAGAAGCAAGTTCGTTAGTTTTTACACCTACACGTGGTCCCGTGAATTTGAATGATTATAGTCAATGGTGGCAATTTAGACGTGGTGCTAATTGGCGCCACCCATCTGGACCACTTTCAGATATTAAAGGCAAAGAAAATCATCCGGTCGTTCAGGTCTCTTGGGATGATGCGCGCGCTTATGCTAAATGGGCGGGTAAAAGATTGCCAACCGAAGCGGAATGGGAGTGGGCTGCGCGCGGTGGACTTAAAAATTTGGAGTACCCTTGGGGCAGTGAATCAGTAGATCAAGGTAGTATGAAAGCAAATACTTGGCAGGGTAATTTCCCGTATCAAGATGATGCCAAAGATGGCTATAAGTTTACAACGGCTCCCGTTAAAAGTTACCCAGCAAATCGATTTGGTCTTTCCGATATGGCTGGGAATGTTTGGGAATGGTGTTCTGATAATTATAGGCCTGATTATTATAAGCAATTAGCTACGAAAGTGGCAGTTTCTCCGCGTGGACCTCAAGATAGTTTTGATCCTGATGAGCCTGGCATTCCCAAAAAAGTGATGCGTGGCGGATCTTTTTTATGTAATGATTCGTATTGTGCAAGTTATCGCGTAGCGGCGCGAATGAAGTCAAGTCCTGATTCGGGACTTGAACATACGGGTTTTAGATGCGTGAAAAATCTGGGCGAATAAGTTAGCTTATTTGGGTTCTTTCTCCAGCAATTCCAATGCTTCTGTATCTTGATGCTCAATCATTTTTTCCTTTAGCGTCGCCTTTAGTTTCTTTATAATTGCGGCGTAAGCTTTATCGCCGTATAAATTTTTCATGTTTTGGGGATCTTTTTTGATGTCATACAATTCCCAAGAATCTTGAGGCCCGTAAAATTTAGCTAAGGTGAATTGTTCGGTGCGCAAGCCAAAATGAGGCGCTACCCGATGGGGCTGAGGATATTCATAATAATGATAATACGCGTTATTGTCCCATGATTTTTTGGGATTTTTAAGCAGCGAAAAGAATGATTTCCCCTGCATCCCCGCCGTTGGCTCCACGCCAGCAATGTCTAAAAGGGTAGGAGCCCAATCGACATTGGAAACCACCTGCCGCACCTGCGTGCCTGCTTTAATTGTTCCCGGATATTTAATGACAAAAGGCGTTTTCAATGACTCCTCATAGATAAATCGTTTGTCGAACCAGCCATGTTCTCCCAAGTAAAAACCTTGATCGGAGGCATAAATGACAACCGTATTTTTGGCTAAACCTGTTTGGTCTAAATAGTCTAACAGTTCGCCAATATTCCGATCTAATGAACGAGCTGTAGACAAATAATCCCGCATGTACCGTTGGAATTTCCATTCAACTAAAGCCTTTCCAGTCAATTGCTTTGACTCGAAGTCTTTGGTTACTTTATTTTGGTAGTAATCGTAATACGCAGCTTTTTGCGCTGGAGTAAATCGCTTAAATGCTGGACTGTTGTAGTTCGCATTTACTTTTAAATCACTAGCTAAAACCATCGTTTTATCCACCGTCATGTCTTGGTCCCGCGCGGCTGGTCGGCCGTCATAAGAATCATAGAAGTTGGCAGGCAACGGAAAATTCACATCATCATAGGACCCTAAATCCTGCACATCTGGAAACCATTCGCGGTGCGTGGCTTTGTGGCCAACTACCATGAAAAAGGGTTTTGATTTATCTCGTTGTCCAAGCCATTCTTTGGAAAACTTCGTAATTAGGTCAGAAACGTAACCTTCGTATTGGATTTTCTCGTTTTTTTGATTGATAAAGTCTGGGTTGTAATAATGGCCTTGCCCGGGTAAAACATTTAAAAAGTCAAATCCATGAGGAAGGCCCCCTAAATGCATTTTCCCTACCCAAGCAGTTTGATATCCATTTTTTTGTAATGCTTCTGGGAAGACGGCCTGGTCGATGTTAAACACTTTTTCATTTACTTTGTAACCATTCATGTGGCTGAATTTCCCTGTTAGGAGCGTCGCCCTACTCGGTCCACAGATGGAATTACTAACCACGTTATTGTGTAAGATGGCTCCCGCTTTGGCGATGCGATCGATGTTGGGAGTTTTAGCTATTTTACTACCGTAGGCGCTGATTGCTTGAGAAGTATGGTCATCTGAAAAAATAAATATGATGTTTGGTTTTTGGCTAAAAGCAATTAAGTTGCTGATTACCAAGCCTATTGTTAGTAAATTTTTCATCTTATTCTTAATTTAAAGGTCTTCATCAAATAGATTTTATTTTTGAATCGGAGTTTTTTCGTTTGATTAAAATTAGAATTTTTTTTGACAATCTTTTAATTTTTTTATCATCAATATCGAGTTGAAAAATTAATGCTATTTATAAACAATTTTATTTTTATGCGAGTACTCACTTTTTTTATCTTTTTCAGTGTTTCATTGCACGCTCAGCAGGCTTTCGTTCCTGTTTTTACTTCGGGTACGGAAGGGCATAAAACGTATCGAATTCCAGCCATCATTAAAAATAAGCAAGGCAATTTACTTGCCTTCGCGGAAGGGCGCGTACACGGTTCAGGCGATTTTGGGGATATCAATATTGTGCTTAAAATATCCCACGATCAAGGTAGGCATTGGTCAGCACTTCAGACCATTGCCGATTATGATTCGCTTCAAGCAGGTAATCCAACACCCGTTTTGGATGATTCCGACCCACGTTTTCCGAATGGACGAATTTTTCTTTTTTACAATACGGGGAACAACCATGAAAATGAAATCCGGGAAGGAAAAGGACTTCGTGAAGTTTGGTATAAGACCTCTACGGATGGCGGAATTTCTTGGTCGCAAGCGGTCAATATCACAAGTCAAGTTCATCGGCCAAATCAGCCCAACCGAAATCCAAATTATACCTATAAAGAGGATTGGCGACATTATGCAAATGGCCCTGGGCATGCGATGCAATTTTCTCAAGGTCCCTTTCAAGGCCGATTACTTGTAGCAGCGAATCACTCAGAGGGTCCACGTGGAGAACGAGGAGCTGATTATCGAGCTCATGCGTTTTATAGTGATGATCATGGCGATTCATTTCAAATTGGCGCATCAATTTCTATTCCCGGTAGCAATGAATCCACTGCAGCCGAAATTTCGGGTGGTCGGCTGATGATGAATATTCGAAATCAACGTGGTGATGTGCGCCAACGAATCATTGGCGTAAGTGAAGATGCAGGCACGACATGGAAAAACGTCTCTTTTGATCCTCAATTACCTGACCCCATTTGTGAGGGGAGCATTCTTTTGGTGGGACAAAAAAACAAAAAAAATATTCTGGCATTTTCAAATGCGGCCAATGAAAAACGTCGGGACAAACTCACCCTTCGAATCTCTTATGATGATGGAAAGACATGGCCTACCTACATTCCCGTTGCGCATGCAAGCAATGAGGCCGAGGCTAGTCGTGATTTTGCAGCTTATTCTGATTTAGTAAAGCTTTCTAAAAATACGATTGGCATCTTGTATGAATATAAAGATTATAGCCAAATCGTTTTTTCCCCGATCGCTTGGAAATAAATAGGCCAACTAAGCATTTATGCACTAAAACAGGCCATTTACGTGTTTGACTAGGGTGCATACTTCGTCTAATCAAAAAAACCACCTCGAGCGAGGTGTTTTTTTTGCCTTATTAAATATGTAAAAAAAACAGTTCTAGTTTTATCACTTAAAATAGTTCGTTTTTCCTGGTACTGCTACGGCATATAATCCATTTGCATCCGGTTTGGATGGCATATCTGCATCCCAAGCAAATCGAGATGGAGCAATATTAATACCTGAATTGATGGCCTTATCCCACTCAATGACTTGGCCGGAATAGGTTGCCATTCGGCCTAAAATCGATGTCATCGTCGAATAAGCTCCATTTTCGGCATCTGCAAATTTATATTCACCTGCAGCCACGGTTGCCCATAACTCATCATGCTCGGTTTGGTATGGATTATTTTCTTTGGTCTTTTTGTCAAATGCAAATTGGACATTGCCCTTGGAATCTAAAATCTTTGCCGCATCAAAATGCACTTTTCCTTTGGTACCAATAACATGTTCGTCTACTTTGGCCCATGTCCCTGGGATATGCCTACACTGACTATTCAAAATTGTTCCATCCGCATATTCAAATTCCACAATGTGGTGATCGAAAATTTCACCGTAATCTTTGCCTTTCCGAACTTCACGTCCACCTGTTCCGCGCGCGCGCACTGGATATCCATTTTTTACCCAGTTAATGACGTCAATATTATGAATATGTTGTTCGGTAATATGATCACCGCAAATCCAATTAAAATAATACCAATTCCGTAATTGATAATCCATCTCCGTCTGTCCTTCTTTTCGCGGTTTTACCCAAACACCATCGTTATTCCACCAACAAGACGCTGAAACTACATCACCAATTTGGCCATCCTGAATACGCTTCATAATCTCGCGGTATGAGTTTTGGTAATGGCGTTGTAGGCCAACAACCACGTTAAGCTTCTTTTGCTTTGCAATTTTCGCCGCATCTAAAACGCGTTGGATTCCAGCAGGATCTGTTGCCACAGGCTTCTCCATGAAAATTTGCTTTCCTTGAGCTACAGCTTCTTCAAAATGCATTGGACGGAAGCCCGGTGGCGTTGTTAAGATGACCACATCAGCTAATTCCATCGCCTTTTTATACCCATCAAAACCTGTAAATTTTCGATCCTCAGGTACATTTACCTTTTGACTTACCGGAATTGCTTTAGCTGATGCATCCTTTGCGCGGGATTTCATCAGACTTGCATAGCAGCCATCCAAGCGATCCCGGAATACGTCTGCCATCGCGACTAATTGTATATTTTCCTTCGTGCTTAGGGCTTGCGTAATCGCGCCTGTTCCACGCCCCCCACAACCGATTAAGGCAACTTTTAGGGTATCGTTTACCAGGCTTTGGCCTGAAAATGCATTTGCAGCCCAAGGGGCTAGAATTATTCCACTCGCCGTTAAGCCTGTTTGCTTCACGAAATCTCGTCTTGTATTTTTCATTCGTTTAACTGGTTTAGTTTATAAGTATTTTTCAAAAAATGTATTAATCTCTTGTTTGGTGGGTTGCTTTGCTGGTCGCATAATCCGAAAGCCCACAAATGGAGCATCCGCATTCCACCAGATACTTTTGGGTACTTGAGGGTCTCGTCGGTTCCAGATCGGATCTGCCGCCATGCGGGCCGTCGGCCGAACTTGCGTTGCCTCATCCTGAAAATTCCCTCCGCGAACAACCGCATCGGCATATTTGTCTATGAAGACTGGACTATCTTTCCGTGTATAAACTTCATCATAGTGATCTAAGACCCATTCTGAGACATTTCCTAGCATGTCGTGTAATCCAAAGGCGTTCGGTTTTTTTAGGCCAACTTGTTGGTATTTTTCATTTGAATTGCCTTTAAACCAGGCATAATCTTTCAGTCTGTCCGTGGGAATTTCAGTCCCGGCTTTGCTCGCATATTCCCATTCTATCTCGGTTGGTAGGCGATAAAAAATGCCTGTCTTTGCGTATAACCACTTGCAATACATCAGCGCGGCATATTGTTGCATTGAATTTGCGGGGAATCCACCCACTTTTCCCATGCCCAAAGTGAAATCAATATACGGCGGACTCGGTCTTGTTATAGCATCAGGACCTTCTTTAGGGGGCTTTGGTTCTGGGTCGCGGGATTCCTCAAAAAACAATTGATATTCATCATAAGTCACCTCCGTTTTACCCATCCAAAAAGCAGGAACTTGTATTTTTTCCCCCGACTGTTTTTCTGTTTGACCAAAAATGAAGTTTCCGGAAGGAATGGCCACCATATCAAAATTAACGCGTGTCTCCGGAATGGATTGTTGGTAGGATTTTAGACCCTGGCCCCATAGCGCATGTGAAAACAAAAGACTAATAAATACGAGTTGCCTCATATGGAATCAGTTTATAGTTGAATAGGATTTTGGGTTCACCAGTTTCATTTTCTAAAACGAGTAAGCGAACATTTCCCAATTTTACTACTAATTTTTCAATTTCTTGCAAGGTCATTACTGTAGCGGCCGTCGCTAGCCAGTCGGCCAAAGTCCCATCTTCCGCAATAGCTGTCGCAGACCGTGCATGCGTCATTGCCATTCCAGTTCTTGGATCTATTACATGTGAATATTGTTGGTCCCCGAGGCGCACCGACTGGTACGTTTTTCCGCTAGTTGCCACAGCGACATGCTTAAGTGCGAGTAATTCGGGTAATGTTGCGTTGGATATAGGTATTTCGATGCCTACTTTCCAGGGTAAATCGGTAGGTCCTTGGCTTGTCATGACAATTTTTCCACCTGCGTCAACGAGCGCATAGGGAAACCCAAGGGTCTTTAATTCATCCAAAACTCGTTGGGCCACGAACCCCTTTCCCAACGACCCAAGGTCCAGCTGGCATGCCGAGTCAAGCAGCCTGACCCGTGTAGAATCTGCTGAAAACTCCAAACACGTTCCTTGTATCTTAAAGGCTAGTTGGCGCAACACCTCCAAATCGGGCATTTCTCCAAGCTTCCGCGCCTGCCGCCAAAGCCCGACGGGTCTACCCACGGACACATTCAAAGCTCCTTGCGTTAATTTTTGGGCCATAAGAGATTGCTTCAAAATAGCTCGAAATGGTTCGTGAATGGGATAAAATGTACCGCTTCCTGCAAGCCGATTTACGTGGCTGAGTTCTGAATTTGATTGGTAATCACTTAGGTCACTTTCTAGGAGTGAGGCCAATTGAAAAGCGCGTTTTACCGCTTTAGAAATTCCGGTTGAATCTGCACATGAAATTGTAATCTGAAATGGGGAGCCCATGCGCTGCGTTTCATAGGTAAATTTTTGAAATTGCGCGTGTGCGTTGTATGTTAAAAAGAAGAAGATTAAACCTATTATATTTTTAAACATTGTGTTGTTTACTGCTCTTTAGACAAATCCAATAGTTCAATATTTTTAAAATCAATTTCTTGTCCTTCACTTTGAAGTGCGATGAATCCACTTTTTAGCAGTTGGCCATCAATTTTTAAAGCAGGGTTATAGCGATTAGCCACGCCACCACCTATCTGCGGTTGGGTATATTCCAAAACCGTTTCTCCATTTATTATATGCGTAACTAAAGAGTCCCCACGAACAATTAATTCAGCGGTTATCCATTGTTCATTTTCAAATGTTTTTGAGCTGGAGTTGATGCAATGCCTCGGATCGATTCTACCTTGATAAACAACATCGGTTCCGGGCGAGCACATGTTCCCTGTGGGTCTTGGTTTTCCGTCTGCCAAAATTCCGAGGAATTGCATTTCGACCGATATCGGCCAATCTTGTTCTTTAGGCATTGTTTGCGGGTCTTGTGAATGAAACATGACCCCCGAGTTTCGCTCAGTGTAACTAGGCGCATCTTTTCGCCAAACACCGGTAAAGCGATATTGCAAGCGAAGTTTATAATGTGAAAAAGGTTGATTGAAATATAGATGACCATACCGCTCCTTGAATTGGTCATATTGGTCATATCGAACCTTGATCATTCCATCTTCAGCGCGAAATGTATTTCCAAAATTCTCGCCAACCTCATGGTGGTGGATTTTGACTGTCCAGTTTTTTAGGTTTTTACCATTAAATAACTGAATCCATTTTTCTTTTTTGGGTTTTGCTTCCGATAGGAAAGCTATGCCGCAAAGTGCGATAAGTAGGAGTTTTTTCATTGGGTAGGTTTAGTATTTAAAGTAAGGTATTTATGCGTAAAAAATAAAATTAAAGATCAATGTTTCTTGACTTGATTTTGTCGTAGCTATTCCTGTTTATTCCAATTTGCTTACTTTTACACCTAAGCAAAATGATAAATGACAGCTAATTCCTTGAACGTATATGGTGAACCGTTGGTGATCTGTGGAACAAGTCCCATGACGGGGGCATTTAGAGATGGTTGCTGTCGAACGGACATAAATGATCGAGGAACGCATACGGTTTGTGCCGTGGTTACCAATGAATTTCTGCAATATTCCAAAGGCAAAGGGAATGACTTGACAATTGATTATCCAGCATATGGTTTTAAAGGTCTGGTGGAAGGGGACAAATGGTGTTTATGTGTATCTCGATGGATTGAAGCTTATCATGCTAACGTGGCGCCCCCTGTTATTTTGAAAGCCACACATATTCAGACGCTAGCTTATATTTCATTAGCTGAGTTAGAAAAATATGCGCATTAACTGTAATTAAAGGGTCAATTCGCTGTTATTTCAATTATTGGTTTGCCAACGAATACCATAAAATAGGATTCCGTATCGGGCTATTTCGAACGACTTCTGGATTGCTTGGGAAATGGTTTAATTTTTTCCACGTATTCATGGCTACTTTATTGCCGTGGACACCCGCGAAAAAGAGGCATGATTGAGCGATGGGCCATTGGTCAAAAAACATGATATCTGCCGGGTATTTCCATTGGGATTTGTCTTGAATATAGGGCAGTAAAAATTGAATTCCTTTTTGGATGCCACGCCCGTCGGCCATATTCCAATCCCAGACCTGAAGAACATGCGCTAGCGTGGCCATGATGTCTAGGTTAAAGAGTGAATATCCATAAGGTTTGGTGCGTTTTAATTCAAGTGGGAAAGAACCATTTAGATCCATTTGGTTTGGGATAAAAACCTGCATGTAGCGTTTTCTACAAAAATCAACGAGCGCGGCATTGCCTGTAAAAGAGGCAAAAACGGCTACTTGGAGTGCCCAACAAGTACCATGATTATTAAGTGCATCCCGTTCTGCCAGGCCATAGGGGTGCGTGCTTAGCCATTGGGTATAAGCTTTAAACCAGTTGACAATCTGGGCATAATCATCTACAGAAATTTGTGATTTAAGTGCTTCTAAGGCTTTAATGACCTCTAAAAAATGGATGGTGTCGATGATGCCTATTCCTCGGCCGGTTGCTTTTCCCTTGATTGCTTGCGCATAAAGAAGGGAAGGGTTCATGCGTGTTTCGGGATCAATGAACCAAGCCCGAAAATGGTCGACTGCCGCAACCGAATAGCGTTTTTGGTGGCTAAGTTTATAAGCGGATGCCAGGGTGCCCACAATATCGCTGAAGCGAATCATGGCGATTCGGTGAGCGACAAAATTTTCCGGATTCGTTTCTCCATCGCGTTGAATGTACGGTCCATCCGGGTTCGTTGGATCTGGCCACCAATAATCTCCTTCGGAGTAGAAATCGTGTTTTCCACCTGCAGAACGTGAACAAACGGTCGCGGTGATGGTGACCGGTTTTAGACTTAGTTGTTTGTTGGCCTTCTCCAACGTCTGTGCGATTAATTCCTTTGGATAAATTTCCAAGGCCTGGCTGGAAAAAGAAATCAAAAGGAATACGAGAATTAGTTTCATTTGACGCCGATGTTTTGTGCCCATTGGGTATATTTATTGATGAGATCTAGGCGTTTATCGGGTAATTTAGTTGCCAAATCATGGGCCTCTATGCGGTCATTTTTCAAGTTATACAATTCCCATTTTTTGAGGTTGTTATCCCAAACTAATTTCCAGTCCCCTTCTCGGATGGCTCGATTTCCTTGGTGTTCCCAGGCGATAAATGGGTGTTCTTCCCGGGTTTTTTGTTTTAAAATCGGCAGTAAGCTTTTACCTTGAACGGGTTTAGATGGGTTGATTTTTCCAATGTCGAGTAGCGTGGGGAAAAGGTCCATGATGTGCCCGACTTGGTTCGTTCGGAATCCTTTGGTGATTAATTTGGGAAAGTGGATAATTAATGGAGTTGAGATACCTCCTTCGTGCATCCAATGTTTATACATGCGAAAGGGAGTGTTTCCGGCGGATGCCCATTCTTTGCCATAGGTGGTGTAACTGCCTTTGGCGCCAACAGGCGTACTGAGTGATTTTTGGTATCCAGCTTCCCCTAAGTCTTTTGCCGCGCGGTCATCAAGTAGTTCATGGCATGCGCCATTGTCGGATAAAAAAACAAAAATGGTATTATTCCATTCGCCAGATGCTTTTACTTCTTGCATGATGCGACCGATTCCCTCATCCATGATTTGCATCATGGCGGCGTAGGTCGCCATTTTATCGATGTAGCTTGACGGATTTTTTAGGGTATCGAACCGGGCGACATCCGGATCCAAATCGGGTAATTGACCCGCGCTCGGGAGCAGCCCCATTTTCTTTTGTCGGGCAAATCGCTCTTCTCTTAGTCTTTCCCAGCCTTTTTGGTATGTTTTTCGGTATTGGTTAATCAAATTTTCAGGTGCGTGTAATGGCCAATGTGGTGCTGTATAGGCAACATAAAGAAAAAATGGGTTTTTCGAATTGGCGGATTTTAGATACGCGATTGCCTTGTCACTGATGGCATCCGTCATATAAAACTGATCAGACGGAATGTATTTTTTGTTATCCTCGATTAGTTGGCGATTTGATAGCACCTCATAATAACTCGTTGCTCCCGAAATAAGTCCAAAATAATGATCAAATCCGCGCTGATTTGGCCATTCTTCTTGTTGCTCGCCAACGTGCCATTTGCCCGACATAAAAGTCTGATATCCATGCTTTCGTAGTTCTTCAGCGATGGTGGGTGTTTCACGGTTTAGAAATCCTTGATACGGAGCAAAGGTTTTACCATTATCGTATGGCTTAGTTGTGACCATAAGCCCCATTCCTGCTTGATGCGGATACATTCCTGTGAGTAGTGCGGCGCGGCTAGGGCAACAGCGACCCGCGTTGTAGAATTGGGTAAATAAGACCCCATTTTTACCTAACAGGTCCAGATTGGGGGTCTTTATTTCGGAGCCCATTAGGCCAATGTCACTGTAACCCATATCGTCCGCCAAAATAAGTACGATGTTTGGTTTTTTTTGTGCGAACAAAGGAGCACTGAGTAACATGAATAAGAGGTGTATTTTTTTCATTTTTCGGCCGAATGAATGTTTGGTAAAAAAGTCTTTGATTTGGATATTCTTATGTATCCTGAACGGGAACGTGTTGAGCTAGTTATATTTCTTCAAACTTAATGTGTTAATTTGGAGTAATTATATCAATTAATATTGATTATTTTTCCTAATTCCTTCGCATTAACCATGAAAAAATTCCTTTCCCTTTTCCTTTCGTTGATTCTTTTTTCTTCCGCTGGTCAAGTTACCGAACGAAATTTTCTAACTAAAAAATTCACGAAGGAGGACGTTCTAAAAACGCTAATAAGTCAAAAGAACTACCTTCCTTATCCCAAAACAAGTAAAGAATGGAGTCAAATTGTTCCATTGGAAGAACAAAAAGAAATCATTAAACGGGCTGAAAATATCTTAAAAAACCCTGTGCCTACAATTGATGCAACGCTTTTAATGGAATACCTGCGAACAGGTGATCGCGAAGAGCACGCAAAGATTTCCTATGGGAAACGAAATAATTTGATGGAGTTAGTGATTGCAGAAACATTAGAAGACAAGGGTCGATTCACCGAAAAAATCATGAACTATGTTTGGTCCATTTGTGAGGAAACTTATTGGGGAGTACCCGCTCATTTAAGTGTGCAAAAAGCGAAGACAAATTTACCTGATGTAGAAGATCCTACCGTTGATCTTTTTGGTGCTGAAACAGCAGCAGGCTTAGCCCTTACTGATTTTTTTGTGGGCGAAAAATTAGATAAAATTTCTAAATTATTGCGTTCTCGAATATATTTTGAAATCAATAAGAAAATTCTAACTCCATTTTTAGACCAAAATCGCTACAGCTATTTAAGTAAAACGAGGACGGTCAACAATTGGAATCCTTGGATCGTCTCCAATATTATGTTGGCTAATTTATTGGTAGAAAAAGATGAGGTCAGACGCGGGAACCAGCTTTACACACACATGGGTTATTTAGATTTATATTTTAATGGTTTGGGAGAAGATGCTGGATGTGACGAAGGTCCATCTTACTGGTTTGCGGCAGGGGCAAGCGCCTTTGATGCCTTGCAGGTATTAGCAACAGCGACCGATAATAAGTGTGAAATTTTCAGTGAACCATTTATTCAAAAAATGGCCTCTTATGTCTATAAAATGCATATTTCAAATGACTATTTTGTCAATTTCGCAGATGCCGATCCGACCCTAAAACCGGATGGGATTATGCTATATCGATTTGGTCAAGCGATTCATGATGAGCCTTTGGCTAATTTCGGACTTTGGGCAAGTCAAAATTTTGAGCCCGCTATTACATTAACTGGGCATCAAAAACATCGAAAATTGTGGAATTTGATGGCTTTCGCTTCGATGCCAAAAACAAAAATTGATAAGCCTACATTAGCTGATTATTGGTTTAATGATATCCAAGTTCTCACATCTAGAAGTGATGACTTATTTTTTGCCGCACATGGCGGACATAACGCTGAATCCCACAACCATAACGATGTAGGAGATTTTGTTTTTTATGCAAAAGGAGAACCTATCATTATCGATGCAGGAAGAGGGAATTATACCGCAAGAACCTTTTCCGCAGAGCGTTATAATCTGTGGTTTACGCAATCAGAATACCATAACTTACCAACCGTTAATGGCATTGGACAAAAAGCTGGACGGGAATTTGAGTCAGGCCAACTGACCCATACGATTGGCGATAAAATGAGTGGAATTAGCCTAGATTTAACGAAGGCTTATCCGCAAAGTGCAGGAATAAAGAATTACCAACGAAGCATTCAGTTTAACAAAGTAAAAAAACAAATTGAAATCAATGACGCGTATGAGCTTACGCAAAAGCAAAGCAAATTACAGCAGTCTTTTATGACACTTTGTCAAATTGATTTAGCTAAACCGGGAATTATTTCGTTAAAGACCACGACCGGAGATACCCACTCCATCAAATACGACGCAAAGAAATGGACTGTTTCGGTCGATTTGCCCTCCACTGAAGGACCTGAATATAAAAGCTTTAAAACTAAGTGGTCCAATCGTCCCGTACAACGAATTTTATTTGAATCGGCCGACCTAACTCAAAAAGGTAAAAACCTTTTTATCATTCAATAATGTGCTGAGTGTAACTTGAATTATTTCTGTTTGTCTCGTTTGTAAGCAGATTAACCAATAAGTTTTTAACGAGCAACAGTTCGAATGTTTTGAGCTATTCTTTCCATTCGATCGGAATTATAACCTCATTTTTTCTTCCAATGAATTGGTAAGGAGCATTATACCCTAAAAAGGTAAAGTCACCAGTTGTTTTAACCTTATTTTTATCAAGTAGTTGTTGAAGTGCAATTTGCTGTTCTTTGATTTTCTCATCACTTGCGTATCCATTGAACGTAATTACCGCAACATATTGAGCTGTAGATTTAGAAATGTGCACATTTTCGTCCTTGGGTACAGGTAAAGTTGCCTCTGTATATTTTTCTGGCATGACAAAACTCATGGATGAGCCCTTTTCGTTAAATGCCATACGCACGGGAGCTGTCATCGAAATGCTTTTCCCTTGGTCATTTCCACCAAATATATATCCAGCCAACTTCCTGAATCCGTTGCTGGCCACCGACTTATAACTAGTTCCTGAACTGTAAATAGTAGCAAAAGTAGCTTGGGGATAAAATCTGATTTCATAGCCTGCTTCTTTTTTAACCAACCTGTATTTCTGGTTTTCGGTCTTGAACACGGATAAAGATTTAAACGATAAAAAAATACTGACTACTAAAAATAGTGCGATAAAAGGGAGCTTATTTTTCATAATGGCTAAACCTTTCGCACATGAAAAATGTTCAAAAATCAAACAATTTTTTTTCTAATGTGGCACTAATGATTCCGAGTTTTACCTTGATATGTATAAATATTAAGTCAACCCGGGACGCGTCTGAGTGAAAGGTTTATGGGAAAGCAAAATTGATTAACTAAATTTAAAATCCGAGTTATTAATTTCTTATCCTTCAATTATAAAATTAGTACGCGCATGAAGAAAATTGCTTTGTTATTAATGATGTGCAACGCCGCTTTTGCTCAGTCAAAAACTGATTTACCAAGTGCTGCTAAACTTTTTGATTTGACGTTTACCACGCAGGAGCTGGACACTCTTTATTCCGATGTGGTGGATAACCTAGCGAATTACAAGGCGATGCATGCGCTATCCTTGCGAAATGATGTGCCATTGAGTTTATGGCAGAATCCGAGACTTCCAGGAATGAAATTCAATTCGGTTAAGCGCCCTGTAGTATGGACCCAAGCACAGCTAAAATTACCTTCAAATAAGTCGGATTTAGCTTTTTATTCCATTGATCAATTGGCTCATTTACTAAAAACAAAGCAAGTGACTTCGGTGGCATTAACGCAATTTTTTATTGAGCGGATTAAGACTTATGGGCCAACTTTACAATGTGTGATTAGTATTCAAGAGGATTTGGCTTATGCGGAAGCGCGGCAGGCGGATCGAGAAATAGCTGCAGGAAAATATCGGGGATTGTTGCATGGGATTCCATATGGCTTAAAAGATTTATTTTCAGTCAAAGGAACTAAGACTACGTGGGGGGCGGCTCCTTACAAAGATCAAGTGATTGAGGAAGACGCGTATGTGTATTCAAAATTAAAGGAATCGGGCGCTGTTTTGGTGGCAAAATTCACGTTGGGGGCGTTGGCGATGGGTGACTACTGGTTTGGTGGTAGAACGAAAAATCCATGGAATTTAAACTTTGGTTCTTCGGGGTCATCTGCCGGATCCGCTTCCGCAACAGTGGCTGGCCTTGTTCCTTTCGCGATCGGGACAGAGACATGGGGAAGCATTGTTTCGCCAGCAACGACTTGTGGCGCGACTGGATTACGACCTACTTTTGGACGTATTAGTCGGTCTGGCGCCATGGCATTAAGTTATTCATTAGATAAAGTAGGACCTATTTGTCGGTCAGCTCAAGATGCTGCCATTGTTTTTCATTACTTACATGGAACTGATGGGAAAGATTTAGCGGCTTTGGATATGCCTTTTAACTACAATGCCAATCTTTCGCTGAAAGGAATGAAAATTGCGTATGCCAAAAACTATTTTGATAAAATTAAAGACACATCCCGGAGTGAATGGAGGGTCCTGGCCGATTTGAGAAAGCAGGGTGTTCAATTGATACCAGTCGATTTTCCGGATGAAAATATTTACACGTTTAATATGATGGATGTAATTATCGGGGCAGAATGTGCAGCTCAGTTTGACGATTTGACGCGAAAAAACATCGATGATCTGCTAACCCGTCAAACCAAAAATGATTGGCCTAATCAATTCAGAGCTTCCCGTTTTATCCCTGCCGTGGAATACATAAATGCTCAGCGACATCGCTATACCTTAATGCAAAAAGTTAATGAGGTAGTCTCTCAATACGATGCAATTATTTGTCCTTCCCGCGGAGGAGGCAACCAGTCGGCGATTACCAACTTAACCGGCCATCCAGTTGTTTGTGTCCCTACGGGCTTGGATGCTAAAACGAAGCTTCCTACCGGAATATCGTTTGTTGGCAAATTATATGACGAAGCCACAATCTTACGCATCGCACAATTTTTTCAAGATCATACCGCGCATGAGGATATTCATCCAAGTGCATTTTTATTATAGTGTTTTAGGGAGCGAAACTTGTCATGTTCAATGCACAGATCAGTCATTTTATACGTTTGGAAAAAATGAATCAATTGAAAATAGCTTACTTCTTTTTAGCCTTAATTTTTACATTAACCTCTTGTAAAAGCATGCCTTTACTACCTGAAAATCAAATTACATTTGACCTAACATATAATCATGATTTAGACAATAATGATAATTTTTCTCCTGATAATCAGTGGCTCGTGTACGACACGAGGACGGAGGAAGGGGGCATCGCTATTTCGAGTAAAATTGAAAAAGTTCACATAAAGACCGGGGAGAAAAAGGTTTTATATGCGCTAAAGGAAAACACCCAATGGGGCCCTGGCGTAGGTGCCGTTAGTTATTCTCCCATCGATTTTTCCGTGGTTTTCATTCGTGGATTAATGCATAGTTCGAAAGAAAATCCCTATCAGCAATGGCGGCGGACGGGTGTAATTATTGATGAAAAAAACCCGAATGTTCCTATCTACATGGATGCGCGGGATGTAGATTTTCCATTTACTTTAGGTGCGTTGCGGGGTGGTACGCACCGACATGAATTTAGTGGGGATGGGAATTGGATTGGCTTTACCTATAACGATGCGATCATGCAATCATTGGAAGCAAAAACGGGCAAAAAACATAATCTCAGGACGATTGGTGTCGCTAAAAAAAATCATCCGGTTGCAGTTGACAGTGATATATCGCATGAAAATAATTCAGGAGCGTGGTTTAGCGCGCTCGTGGTTCACGTGGTATCTAGTCCTAAACCCGGTTCTGATGAAATCAGCCAAGCATTAGGCGATTCCTGGGTGGGCAAAAATGGGTATCCACTTGCTGAGGGAGGTTACCAAATGGCAAGAAGCTTTATTGGAACTGTAAATGATGCAAACGGGAAACCAGTAGATGAAGTTTTCCTAGTTACTATTCCCAAGGAAATAAATCAAAATGGTCCTTTGGGTCCCTTGGAGGGTACTTTAGATCACATGCCTTTCCCACCCAAAGGAGTTACACAAAAACGATTAACATTTACTTCTGAAACCCCGTACCCGGGTTGTACAGGTATCGTAAGAAGCGATTTGATGGGACAAAACCTGGCCTTTTTAGCCTATGATACCAACGGCATTAGGCAAGTTTTTACAATTTCTCCGAAGGGAGGGAAGCGCCAACAAATCACCCAACATAAAAATTCGGTAACCAGCAGTTTGCGCTGGCATCCGTCAGGTAAATCTATTTTCTATGTATACGAGGGAAGAATAGTCCAGTGTCAACTAGGTTCGGAAACATTTGAAAAAAGAATGCAATACTTGACAGCTAAGCTACACAATGAGCCCACCAACATTGTTCTTTCGCACGATGGGAAAACACTAGCGTTTAATCGAAAAGTAATGAATTCGAAAAATCAAGAAACGAAGCAGATCTTCACAATTAGCTTACCCTAACACATCATTCATTCAAATATTTTTTGAAGAAATTTAGTGTTCTACTCCAAGCTAAATCAGCTGTTTCTTTCTGATAGCGCGCTGGGGATGAGTCATTATTAAAGGCATGTTGGGCCCCTTCATAAATAAACAACTGATAATCAATCTGATTACTTTTCAATGCATTTTCATAAGCTGGAATTCCTGCATTGATACGTTCATCTAAACCTGCATAATGAAGCATTAATTTGGCTTTAATTTTGGGTACGACTGAAGCGTCAATTTGCCGACCGTAATAGGGAACGCCTAGTGTTAATGCAGGATCCGCGGCGGCCAAATCATTGACAATACCACCGCCCCAACAAAATCCAATGCAAGCCGTTTTTTGATTACTATTTTTCAATGTTCTGAGGAAGCTTAGCCCACTCAGCATATTTTCAATATTTTGTTTCGCATCTAATTTTCCGATTAGCGTACGTCCCTCATCTTCGTTTGTTGGCGTACCTCCAAATTGACTCAATCCATCGATCCCTAATGCAATAAATCCCTCCTTGGCAATTCGCCTCGTCACATCTTTAATATGTGGAGTTAAACCTCTGTTTTCATGTATGACTAAAACAGTTCCCATGCGCTTTTTCGCTTTCTTGGGTTGCACTAAATAGCCTTTAATAACTCCATTAGGTGATGGAAACTCCGCTGTCGAAATGAGTAGGTCGCTATCATCCTCGGCAACTTGTGCACTCGCCGCATAACTCCCCTCTAAAACGGGCAAAATAGTGCTTAAAGCAGCTGTTCCTCCGATTAATTTTGTTAATCGGTTTAAAAAAACTTCTCTACTTAAAGGCTTGTGTGTATATTCATCAAATAGTTGAATGATTTCTTGATTTAATTTCATCGTAAATTTTATTTAAAATGGTATTTTTCAGGAATAATTGGCAATATAAAATTTTATTGGCGTGGTTTTTATGTTTGTGCCAACTAGCACAAAATTTTTCGATAACATAACATTGGTACCTATGAGAAAATTAGTTCAAGCATTGTTTTTTATTTCGTTTGCATTTTCGAGTCAAGCCCAGATCGTTGACTTTTCAAATGCCACGATACATGTAACAAAAGAATTAAAATCTCCCTATCGAGAAACCTATCTTAGGCTAATTCAGGAAGAGATTAAATCGCGCACCGACTTGAACTTACGTGTACAAGATAAATCGGATGCGATGCCAATCATTGCCTTGGTGTTCGCAACAGATCAAAATTTGAATGGTATTTCGTTACCCCAATTGCCTAAAAATTCCCCTGCATTTGCCAAAGAGGGATATGCTTTTTCAATCGATATAAGTACTAAAAGGCCTATTTTATGGCTCATAGGTGGGGATGAAAGGGGTATTTTATTTTCCTTAGGTGAGTTTTTCCGAAAAGCCCATTTGTCTAAGCATAAGATTTTAGTAGATAAAAAATATGATGTGGCAGTTTCCCCGCTGCATACAATTCGTGGCCATCAGTTGGGTTATCGAAATACCGCCAATTCATGGGACGCTTGGGATGCGAAGCACTATGAACAATATATTCGAGATTTAGCACTTTTTGGAACGAATGCAATTGAAAATATTCCCATGGAGGACACTCCGCTAGGGCCTCACATGAAATTATCGCGCGAGGAAATGAATGTTAAATTAAGCCAAATCTGTCAGAATTATGGACTCGATTACTGGGTTTGGACACCTGCTATTGTGGACTTAGCAGATGAAGCCAAGTTTAAACAGGAGGTCATCAAGCACACTGATTTTTATAAAAGAACGCCCAAGATAGATGGCGTTTTTTTTCCTGGGGGTGATCCTGGAAGTAATCATCCGAAATATGTGTTACCTTTTCTAAAAGCCCTATCAGCAGAATTGAAATTGTCTCATCCGGCAGCGGGAATGTGGGTTTCTTTGCAAGGGTTTAGTGATGAGGAGGTTAATTATTTTTACGAATACTTGGAAAAATATCAACCCAACTGGCTAGTGGGTGTCGTTACAGGTCCAAGTAGCCCTGATCTAGCAAGTACGCGTTTCAGATTGCCCAAACAATACAAGCACCGCCATTACCCTGATATCACACATACGGTGCGTTGCCAATATCCTACGGAGAATTGGGATCAAGCATTTGCCCTGACAGAGGGTCGTGAGGTTTCGAATCCTCAGCCGGTGTATTATGCTAAAATACATCAGCGATTTGCGCATTTGACAGATGGATCTATAGCTTATTCAGATGGTGTGCATGATGATGTCAACAAAGTTGTTTGGAGCCAAAAATCGGTGGATCCTTCAAAAGATGTGCGTGATGTCTTGGTTGAGTATGCACGATTCTTTTTTGGCAATCAAGTATCTGAACAAGTGGCTGATGGCATTTTGGCTTTGGAGCGTAATTGGGTGGGTCCGGTAGAGGAAAATGGGGGTATTGAGACAACGTTTTCGTACTGGAAAAATTTAGAAATACAATATCCAACGCTGAAGAATAATTGGCGTTGGCAACAGCTATTGTTGCGTGCATATTACGATACCTATATCAAACGGCGAAAAATTCATGAGCAAAAATTAGAGAATCAAGCGAATTTAATCTTAACTAAAGCTAGTCAAATAGGTGTACTTAAAGCCATGGAAATGGCGCTTGCAAAGGTTAATGAGGCAGATAATGCATCTGTAAATTCAGATTTACGTCAAAAAATCATCTATTATTGCGACGCATTATTTACCTCCATTGGTTTGCAATCGAGTGTGGTGAAGTATCAGGCAAGCGGTGCGGAACGTGGAGCTGTTTTGGATTTTATTGATTACCCCTTAAATAACCGGTGGTGGTTAGCTGATGAGTTCGAGAAAATTAAAAAAATGACCAAGGAGGAAGATCAATTAGCGCGCATCGCAGTGATTGCGAACTGGGAGAATCCAGGGATTGGTAGTTTTTACGATAATGTATCGGATGTCGCGAAGGGCCCTCGCGTGACGACTCGAACGGATGATGGAACGGATGTGCTTTGGGAGGAAAATGGTAAAAGTAGGCGCCGACTATCCTCTCAGTTATATCAAAATTTTCCCAAACTAACGTATGTTGACCTAGACCCGAATGCCAAATATTCCATTCGGATTTCGGGTTATGGAGAAGCCTTACTACGTGTAGATGGCGTTCGCATTGCGCCGACGCTATATCAAAAAGGCATGGGGGAGTTCAAAGAGTTTCAGCTGAGTCCACAGTATGTGCGCGATGGAAAAATTGAGGTTTCGTTTGATGAACCGGAGGAATCTCATTTAAATTGGCGTCAGCATTCCAAAGTTTTTGATGTGTGGTTATTTAAAAATTAACATAAAATTTATTTTAGGTAACATCTGTTGTGGTACCTTTTAGTACATTTAAAAAACAATAACTTACCCATGGAAAATCATCATTCAATCTCGAGGAGGCATTTTGTTAAAAATATTTCGTTCGCATCTGCTTTTTTTGTGGGTGGTGGATTTCGCTCATTTTCTGAGCAGGAGGTAAACCTAGTAAAGGATCAGGTCGTTATGCGCTTTGCGGTTGCCTCTGATTCGCATTATGGCCAACCAAATACTCCGTATGAGGCGATGATGGATACAATTATTGATAAGATCAACCTTTTCCATGGTTCAAATCCTCTTGATTTTTGTGTGATGAATGGAGATATTGTTCATGATGAAAAAGCTTTTTTACCGCTTGCCAAAAAGAAATTGGATGGATTCCGGATGCCTTATTATGTTACTCGGGGAAATCATGATAAATGTTCATCAGATTTTTGGCAAAACGTGTGGAACATGCCTTTGAATCATAACCTAGTAGTTAAAGATTCTGTTGTTTTATTGGGTGATACGTCGAATGAACAGGGTACCTATGTTTCTCCTGATTTAGCGTGGTTAGCTTCTCAATTAGAAGCCAATAAACTGCGTAAAAATGTATTTTTGTTTTTACATATCCCGCAGGCTAAATGGACTAAAAATGGGATTGAAACACCTGCATTTTTTGAGTTGATAAAGAAATATCCCAACATTCGTGCTGTGTTTCATGGTCACGAACACGATCAAGATGGTGTTCAAATGGTAGGCAAACTGCCTTTTTTGTTTGACTCACACATTGGTGGTAGCTGGGGCACCCCGCATAAGGGTTTTCGCGTAGTTGAACTCTTGTCTAATGGAACCGTTCTTACATATTTGATGGATCCTACGATTAAAAGGAACGAGCTAAGCTACGGATTAATGTCTTAAAAGGGCTTCTATTGCGCGATTTATGTAACGTGATCGTCGCGTCCGGAAGAAGAAGTCTCTAAAATTCTTTTTCACCAAATTCACTACTAGATAACTTTAGTTTTTTCTCACTAGATCTGAAATTATAGGATAGATTTAAGAGGAAAATATTGGTTTCTTGAATGTAATTTGTTGAGGTATAAAAGTTATCGCCTGTTGTAGAAATGCTTTGTTCATTTACCTTCATGTTTCCGAATGCCAAATTCTGCCATTGAACTGTCAGAAATAATTTATTTTTCAAAACACCTTTCTTTAGGCTTATGTTGGGTTGATAAAATCTTGAATCAATACCTTGAGCCGTGTTTTTAGCGGAGAGATAAGCTAAATTAAACTGCGCTGATGTGGAGGTATTTATTTGGTAACTGATGTTTGAATTAATTGAATAGACCAAACCGCTGGAATTTACAGCAACTGAATTATTGAATAAGGCACCTTTTATCTGTAAGCTATAGATGTTTCCGCCTACGAACATCCTCAACTTTTTAAAAGGGGTGTAGGTAAAGCCCATGTCGGAACCAACTAATTGTGCTTTTCCTGCATTGGTGTATATTCTATTCAAAATGGTATCATTATATACGCTGTTAACGCGGTTAACGATATTATCTATTTGTTGCGTGTAAAGCGTTACGTAAAATGAGGACTTTTTGAAATCTTTTGTAAATCCTGCCTCCATAATTCGAATAAATTCGGGTAGGATAGTTGGATCACCTTGCTCGAGTGTTTCGCTGTGTTCTCTTTCTGGATACGGATTAAGTTCGTTATTCGTGGACCGTTGAACTCTTCTACTGTAGGCTATTTTAAATCGTAAATCATCTTTAAAGTTATACAGGATATTAGCCGACGGGAAAAAATTAGCAAGTTTCAAAACAGAACTTGATGCCGATTTAGGTACCTGAAAATCTCTGAATGCATTTTCATAACGCAAGCCGGATGTAAATTCTAATTTTTTATAGACACCGCCATATTGGGCATAGAGTCCATGAATTTTATTAATGATTTGTATTTGGGCTGAAAAATTTGGATTTAAAACCAATGGCAATCCGTTGCCCGATTTTTGAAAATAATTAAATAACCCATTTTGCAATTGATTTCGATATTGATATCCTACGGTAAGTTTTCCAATGCCCAACGAAGTTTCATAATCAATTTTTAATCGATAGGCATTAAGTGGATTTTCCCCAGTATTTAGTGTGTATTGTAGCGTGTCAGTAGTATTTCTTTCCCGTAAGTTTCTGTTTTGGGTGAATCCATCAATCATCGCATATTCATGTAGTCCCGAAAGGCTTAAGCTGGATTTATTTCTAAAACGATGTGTATAATCTACGTTATAGACATTAAAGTAGCCCGATTTTAAAACCAGATTAGCATTAAAATAATTAGTTCGTCCAATTAATGTATTTGTCAAAACATTGTATTTCGAATTGGTGTAAAATATGTCGGCAGTGCGGTATTGATTCTTTTTGCCTATATATACGCCAACGAGCAAATCATCATTTTTTGTTGGCGTATAAAGTGCAGAGCTTCGGAATCCATAGCTATCACGTTTAAAACTTCTTTCTCCTTCGCTAGGAAACGAGGTTAGCACATTTTGAATGGTTGTCCTCACATCTCCAATACGTCTTCCTGCGATATCATTTTGTAAATAATTGAATGAACTAGCCATATTCCATTTTCCTTTTTGAAATGTAGCGCTTAGATCAAAGCTTTGTCTACTAGGTTCCGTTGCATTTTCATACTGTTTAATTCTTGGAAGGCCATACTGCATATTGGAGGATAAGGACCAACCATCTTTTGTGCCTTTTTTAGTAACAATGTTGATAATTCCGGCTTTGCCATCTGCATCATATTTGGCAGTTGGGGCTGTTATCATTTCAATATTTTCAATCGTATTAGCTGCGATTTGGGCAAGTATCGTAGCGGCGTCTACTTGGGTTGGTTTTCCATCGATTAAGATTAAAAATCCTTTTGATCCCCGCATGGAAATTTCTCCTTCGGCATTAATCATGACGGAGGGGATATTCTTAAGTACATCTGCGGCGGTTCCACCTTTAGCTACCTCAAATTGGTCCGCTTTAAAAATTTGTTTTTCCAAGGTTGACATGACCTTGATCTTTTCTTTTGAAACTTGGATGGTTTCTAATTCTTGATTCTGTGGTGTTAGATAGATAGTGCCAAGTTTCAATGGACCATTTAGTTGATCAATTGATATGTCAATAAGCTTAGTTTGATAGCCTACGTATTGAATTTTTAGGCTATATGCTCCTTCTTTTACACCAGTAAATTCGAAAAAACCTTTTTCATTTGCTATTTGTCCTTTGGCTGCACTGGGTTGATTTTTTGACTCAATTTGAACAGATGCAAATGACAAGGGTTCTCTTGTCAACGAGTCTATTAGTTGGCCATTTATTGACTGATTTTTTTGGGAAAAACTTGTAAAACAAACGAATAATAAAAGGTACCGATACATTTTGATGGGGATAGACCGTGCAAAATAAACAGATATTCCTTAATGCCTACATTTAATTGTCATGCATTATAATTCAATTTGATGAGGTGGCTCGGGGTATATTCTCCAAATGATTCTGATTTTTTTAGTCAATTTTTTCAATTTCGACACTAAATGGTAAAATCATTTTACCCTTAATCAAATAATAGGGAATCAATTCTCCATTTAATTCGGGAAGTGTTATATTTTTCATTTCAATTAAATCCGTATTGGTATCATTCTTCATTTGATTAATTATTGAATTTGTTTCCAAATACATTGCCCCTCCTGCACTAATTGGCTTTATGAATTTAAATTTAAAATTATACTTGCCTTTTAAAATAGTGACGTTCCATTTTCCAAATATTAATTCTTGATCCCATAAGCCGCGAGAACCATCCGCATCATTTCGATTCAAAATCAATGGATTTTCCATTTTTGACCCAATAGTGGTGACAGGGTGCTTTATCAGATTTTCGGATAGAATTAATTCGTGGTATATGATGTCTAATTCATTTTTCAGTTTCCAAGCAATCTCCTTATTGGTTTTTACAATGTTATTGAGTTCATGGACATCGTTTTTCAAATTGTACAATTCAAATTCTTCGATTGAAGCGTTATAATTGGTTTGCCCAACCAGCTTGTACCCTGATTTTTGAATGGCCATACTGTTATAAAGTTCAGGATACTTTCTCGTCCAATAACTAAATAATGCCCGATCTGACCAATCGGTATTTTTACCTTTTATAAGTGGTAAAAGGCTTTTTCCATCAATTTTCCGGTCAGTTGGTAAATCCGCATGGCATAATTCAGACAAAGTAGGCAAAACATCAAAGTGGGCCGCCATGGTTTCAATAACTTTACTCTCTTTTGTCAACGCAGGATATTTCAAGAAAAAAGGTACTCGGGTACCCCCATTATAAACTGACCCCTTTTTATCTCGCAGCCCTGCTGTAAAACGTAATTGCTGCGGGCCATTATCCGTCATAAATAGGACGATGGTCTCCTCTTCAATTCCTAAATCAGTAATTTTTTGAAGTAGCTTGCCAATGTTATCATCAATATTGCTAACCATTCCGTATACCTTTCGAGCGTCCTCTTTGTCTTGCTCGCTCATTTTCAGGTGCATTGGATTATTTTTATCAAATTCAACGGAAGGATCTACATTTTTGTACATCTGATAATATTTATCGGGTACTTGTAAAGGCGTATGCGGAGCATTAAATGAGAGATAACAGAAAAATGGATTGCCCTTGTTTTTTTCAATAAATTTGATGGCGTTCGCTGCAAAAATATCTGAACAATAGCCACTGTAGGATTCCTGCTTACCATTTTTCCACAAGACTGGGTTAAAATAGCTACTGTCTTTTTGGAAATAGGTGCTTACATCACCCACCTGGCCCATGCCTCCAGAAAGGTGCATGAGTGTCTCATCAAATCCCTGATCCATCGGCCGACTAGGAAAATTATCACCTAAATGCCATTTCCCAAATAACCCAGTGGCATACCCTGCATGCTTTAATATTTCAGCAATTGTGATCTCTGAAGATGCCATCGTCGCTCCACCATTGTACGTATCTCGAATTCCTGTTCGCAATGAGTAGCGGCCTGTCATTAAACTAGACCGGGTAGGCGCACATACTGGAGAAACATGAAAATTGCTAAACTGAATACTCTGCTTAGCAAATCGGTCAATGACTGGTGTCTTTACAATTGAATTTCCGGTAATTCCCAAGTCACCATATCCTTGGTCATCGGTTATGATCAAAATAACGTTTGGGTGTTTCTTTTTTTGGGCAACGACTCTGGAAGACACCAAACAGGCTAGCACGATCAACAGAAATTTAAAGTTTTTAAGTAGCATCATTTTCGTCTTTAAATTTTGAACTTATTCTTACTGATTGTTTCAACGAAATTAAATTTCTCTCATCACTAATTTGCAAGATTTATCTCTTTGTAAACACTAAGCAGTGTTGCCAGGGAAGGTTGCTTATGTTTTTTTCAAATTTGAACCCGGCAATTTTTAATTCTTTGATGGCCTGGTTTTCACTCATCTTATGAATTGTTTTTATGGGCACTTCATCATCCTCGGATCGAAACTCGACTAAGACTAGTTTTCCGCCGGGTTTCAACGAACTAAGCATCGATAGCGCCATCTCATAGGGGTAGGAGAATTCGTGGTAAACGTCAACTAGCAAAATTAAATCAATCGTATTTTCTGGTAAGGAAACACTTTTTTCAGTGCATAGCACGGGCACAATTTGGGACAATTTTTCACGCTTGATTCTCGCCTGTAAATAGGCAATCATTTCCTGTTCCACATCGACAGCAAAAACTTTACCAGAGCCCACCATTTTAGAAAGCATGGCACTGTGGTAGCCACTTCCCGCCCCAATATCTGCAATAAGCATTCCCGGTTTTACAGCTAAGTTTTTTAGTAGAAGCGAGGTGTTTTCCTCCATTTCCCTTTCTTTTCTCTCAAGCCAATCGATGCCATAATGACTCATCACCTGCGCAATTTGCCTACCCATATACCATTTATTGATGCCATTGGGGTCCCCTGATTTTAGCTTGTAAACTCCTTGTCCCAGCGAATCTAGGGAAAGAGGCAAAAGGGCAAAAAGTAGAAAAATAGATTTAAGTGAATGCATGGGTGGTTTTTGGGTTGAAGTATGCCAAAAAACCAATTTGGCATACTAAAAAAAGCTTGCTTTTGTGCGAGCTAAAATAACAATTAGTTTTTATCTTTTTCAGCAAGCACTTAACTTTCCTTAAGGCTAGTTTTTATATGAATTAGTTATAAATTGGAAATTAAATGAAGTTCACCGCTAAGCCTCTTTAAGTAAAGCAACCTAATGTTATGAAAAATTTTATCCTGTGTGTTTTTTTGATAAACACCATTTTTCAGTCTAATGGCCAAAAATTCGAAAAGCCTAATATCATAATTATCGTAAGCGATGATCAAGGTTGGGGTGATTTAGGCTATAATGGAAACTTAACGGTAGCGACTCCCTCCATCGACAAAATAGCAAAAAACGGAGTAAGTTTTCAGCATTTCTACGTAAGTCCAGTTTGCTCACCCACACGCGCTGAATTATTGACGGGCCGTTATCACGTTCGTGGCGGTATTTCTGGCACGGCTACTGGAAGAGTGAGATTAGATTTAGACGAGACGACAATTGCCCAAATTTTCAAAAAAGCTGGTTACTCAACAGCAGCTTATGGAAAATGGCATAATGGAGGTCAGGCACCTTACCATCCTAACTCCAGGGGATTTGATGATTTTTATGGTTTTTGTTCGGGTCATTGGGGTAATTATTTTAATCCAATTCTTGAACATAACGGAGAAATTACGAAAGGTAAAGGGTTTATAACCGATGATTTAACAAATCATGCGATTGAATTTATGGGCCAACATACGAAATCTCCCTTCTTTCTTTACTTGCCCTTAAATACACCGCATAGTCCCATGCAAGTGCCTGAGGAGAATTGGACTAAGTATAAAAATATTGAACTAAGCCAAAAAGGAACCATCCCCTCTAAAGAAAACATCTTGCATACCAAAGCTGCGCTTGCGATGACTGAAAATATCGATTGGAATGTAGGTAGACTGATGGAGCGATTAGACCAATTGAAGCTAACCAAAAACACCATTGTGCTTTATTTTTCAGATAATGGGCCCAATGGTCATCGCTGGAATGGGGGAATGAAAGGGATTAAGGGGACAACGGATGAAGGTGGCGTCAGATCACCTTTGCTTATGCAGTGGCCGGCAAAATTTAAGGGCGGAACTCAAATTAAATCCATCACGAGTGTCATGGATTTATTGCCTACGTTGGCAGATTTAGCCGAAATACCGTTTACGTCCCAAAAACCATTGGATGGGACTAGCCTTAAACCTATATTGATGGGAAATCAAACCTCCGTGGATTCCGACCGTTTTATTGTAAGTTATTGGAATAAACAAATCAGTGTTCGGTCACAAAATTTCAGGTTATCCGCGGATGGTGCGTTGTATAATTTAGTCGATGATTATGCGCAAACTACCAATGTCGCCACTACTTTTTCTGCTGACTATCAAAAACTTTTGCAAGTAAAAAATACATGGGAATCAGACGTATTAACCGAACTCCCCAAAGAAGATAATAGACCTTTAATCATCGGCCACCTAGGTTTACCTATAACTCAATTGCCTGTCAGCGAGGGTTTTGGCCATGGAAATATAAAACGATCCAATCAGCATCCCAATGATAGCCACATGACAAATTGGTTATCCAAGGAGGATTTTATTAGTTGGGAAGTAGCACTTGAACAAGAAGGGGATTTTGAAATTAGTCTTTATTATGCGTGCTCAAAAGAGAATGTCGGAACAGCGTTATCGATGTCTTTTGGTGATTCAGTCGTGACTGGTAAAATCACAAAAGAAAATAATGTGCCACTTTTCGGGATGGAATATGATCTTGTTCCTCGAGAGGAATCTTACATGAAAGATTTTAGGCCTTTAAATTTAGGTTCTGTGCATTTAAAGGCAGGAAGTGGAACCTTGAAGGTATTCAGTAATTCATTGCTTAAGGCCAACGATCTTGATGTAAAATTGGTAACGCTCCGTCGTTTAAATTCACCTAAAATGAATTAATAATGATTGCCTCTGATTTTAACTTTCACACATGCGATCCAATTTGATGTTGCATTTGGGTCGTAAAAAACTAGTTTTTGTATGGTAAAAATAGCCTTTAATTTAGGCCAAAAGAATGGCTTAAATGGAACGAAGATGATTCGAATTTTATGGGTTTTTGTTTTTTTGTGCTTGGGAAGTTTGATGGCTGACGCATCAGATAATCCAAAAAAGCCTAACATTATTTTCATCCTAGCAGATGATTTGGGATATATGGATTTGGGTTGCTACGGAAACCCGTATAATGAAACACCTAATCTTAATAAATTAGCGAGCGGTGGGGTTCGTTTCACTCAGGCTTATGCTTCCAGTCCTGTTTGTTCTCCTTCCCGTGCGGCAATTATGACGGGCCTTCATCCTGCTCGCCTAAAACTAACAAACTTTTTAATTGGAAATCGGACAGAGGCGGATTCCCCATTATTACCCGCTCCGTGGACTACCTATTTACGGTCAAAAGAAATCACGTTGGCACAGCGACTAAAGTCCTTGGGTTACCAAACGGGGATGATTGGGAAGTGGCATTTGGGTTCTGGCGACAGCTTAGCTCCTTGGAATCGAGGTTTCGATTATGCCCGGATGATTGGTAAAAATGGGCTAGATTATTATAATTATGGGATCTATGAAAATAGCTTTAAAACTATTTTTGAAGATGATGGCAAAACCTATATGACGGATAAATTGAGTGATTATGCGGTCGAGTTTATAGGAAATCAAAATCAGTCAAATCCATTTTTTATGTACATGTGCTATTCGGCGCCCCATGTTTTTATTGTTCCCAAAGCGACCAAACTAAATAAGTATTTCATGAAGTACGAAAAATTCAAGGGCAAATTTAATCCGTATTATGCGACAATGGTGGAGAGTATGGACGATGGCGTTGGTCGAATTATGGAGTCGTTAAAGCAAAAAGGCTTGTTGGCAAATACCTTAGTCATTTTTGCATCAGATAATGGGGGAGTAGGTTTGCCTGAGTTGGGGCCAACTCCCACACAAAATGATAGCCTGAGGAAATGGAAAGGCCATGTCTATGAAGGCGGAGTTAGAATTCCTACCATCATGTTTTGGGAGGGTAAGATTTTGCCCAATCAGGTGAATGATTCTTATTTTATGAATACGGACTATACGGCCACGATATTAGATTTGTTAGATCAAAGACCGCCTGAATTTACGGATGGCAAAAGTATTTGGCCTTTAATTAATCATCCAAATGTAAAAGATGAAAACCGCGCTTTGTTTTGGCATTATCCGCATTTTTCAAATCAATTAGGCCGTCCAGCCGGATCGGTAAGGTTAGGGGATTGGAAGTTGGTGGATAATTTCGAAACTTCCCATATTGAATTATATAATTTAAAAAATGATGTAGGGGAACGCCATGATTTATCAAATGATTTTCCTTTGAAAAGAGACGAATTACATCGCTTATTAAAAGATTGGCGGCAAAATGTTCAGGCCAATATGCCCATTAAGAAATAATATCTTGGGAATAAATCGTCAGAAAAATTAGAATGAAATTAAAACAAGTTGATTGCAGCTAAAATGGAGGTGAAACAATTAATTGATCAGTTTGGCCCCTTGGAATTTTTTTCTGAGTTACATCCGCTGTTCGTTCATTTTCCCGTAGGTCTTTTCTCTATTGTTGTTGTTTTTGCTTTTTTGCCGAAATCAAAAAATAGGGATTATCAACTAGCAATTCAATATTTACTAGGCATAGGAGCTTTCTTTTCCTTGCTCTCTTGTATCAGCGGGTACTTTTTAGCTGAATCGCAAAATAAGCAGTCGGCAATATTCACCTCACATCAATGGCTAGGAATAGCTACGTTTATACTTTTTTCAGCTGCTTTTTTTTACCCAAAATGGCAAAAAATTAGCATAGGATTAGGAGGGATTGTCTTGCTGTTTACCTTGTATTTTGGGACCATGTTAACGCATGGAAGTTTCTTGAAATGGAAAGAAAAAGTAGTCCAACAGATTAACGAGATCATATCAAAACCGGTTGAAAAGAAGGATAAAGATGCCGTGAAAAAGATTGTTTCGTTACCTGATACGCCATTGAAAGTGGAAGAGCAAGCCTCTTATGCGGCAGTAACGGAGCCGATGATCAAGGAATTGAAAAGTCAAGGAATAATTGCCCAAGTGATGGATCCGACTACCCAGCAATTGTTCATTAATTTTGTCAATGTGAAGCAAGTTGAACCTACCATGTTTGAGGTACTTTATCCAATTAAAGATCAAATTGCAGGCTTTCGAATTACTAATTTGGTCCTGAATCAGGAAGCGATGCGTAGTTTGTTTCAGTTTAAAAATGTAGAAATACTCCAACTCTCCAACGCACATTTGACGGATGAATTAGTAGGTTTGATTTTACAATTACCTAAATTACAGCAACTTAATTTATATGGTAATCCTGTTACGGATCAAACGGCTATGGCTTTACACAATGTGTTTTCTTTAAAAAAGGTATATGTTTGGCAGACAAATATTAGCCCATTAGCTTTGTATGAATTACAAAAAGCACATCCTCAGCTTCAGATTGAAGGAGGAAGTCAGTTACTAACAAAACCGGACTCCTTAAAAAAATGATTAAATATCTTTTGTTACTTTTTCCGAGTTTGATATTTGCTCAAAACAAAACTGAATTGGCGGTAAAATTGCCTGCTGGAATTTCGGCAGAATGGCAACTTTTACCCAAAGAGTTAGATTATAATCGCCATGTAAAGCCCATCCTTTCGGATAAATGTTTTGCTTGTCACGGTCCAGATAAAGCGAAACAAAAAGCAGGCTTACGCCTTGATTTCCCCGAAAATTCGTTTGCTGAGTTACCTGAGAGCCCGGGTAAATTTGCTATTAAACCATACAAATTACTACAAAGCGAAGTGTATCATCGAATCATTTCGAATGATCCTAAATACAAAATGCCTACACCCAAGTCGCATGTATCATTAAATAATAAGGAGAAAGCGACTATCCTAAAATGGATTCAAGATGGTGCTGTCTATCAGCCGCATTGGGCGTTTTTGAAACCAAGTAAGCAACGTATTCCTGCTCTTTTGGCGGCTAAACCACGCAAAGTACTTGATTATTATGTTGAAAATAAACGTCAAGAACAAGGACTGAAAGCTGCTCCCAAGGCGTCTAACGAATTACTGCTTCGGAGATTGTATTTGGATTTAACGGGTTTGCCACCGAGTTTGAATGATATCAATCAATTTTTGAAAGACAATGATCTAAATGCCTATGAAAAACAAGTAGATAAATTACTTGCATCACCACATTTAGGTGAAAAAATGGCTGGAGATTGGCTGGATATTGCTCGATTTGCAGACTCGCATGGATATACGGTTGATCGAATTCGCGATATGTCGCCCTATCGCGATTGGGTTATACGCGCATTTAATGCCAATATGCCATATGATCGATTTATAAATTATCAATTAGCTGGAGATTTAATGCCTAATCCAACAAAGGACATGTTAATCGCCACGGCCTTTAATCGAAATCACCAGCAAAATACTGAGGGAGGGATTATTGAAAAAGAATTCCAAACAGAGTATGTCATGGACCGTGCAAATACTTTCGGTGAGGCGTTTATGGCCTTGTCTGTTGGCTGTGCCCGTTGCCATGATCACAAATACGATCCTTTTTCCCAAAAGAATTACTACGAATTATTTAGTTTTTTTAATAATGTTCGAGAAGCTGGACAGATTTCCTTCAATGACGATATGCCTACGCCTACGTTGATGTTGCCAACAAAGCAAAAAGAGGAAATTTTGGCATTTATTGAGCAAAAGATTCAGGTAAAAAAGGATGAATTAGGCCAACGGAAAAAGAATAATTTGGGTCAGTTTTCGGATTGGGTAGCCCAGGGGAATGCAGCTGCTTTATCCAATCAAATGATGCCACAGAAAGGACTTATTGGTCATTATACCTTTCAAAATAACTTAATAAACTTAATTGATTCGAGCCAAAAAGCTGAAATGAAGCACGAAGCTGGTCAAAAAGGGGATTTGCCAAACTTTGAATCAGGGAATCATTTGGTGTTTGATGGGGACACTTATTTGGACTTAAACACCGTTGGACTCTTTCGAAAATCGAATGCATTTACAATTGGAATTTCAGTTAATATCCCTGCTGATTTAAATGAAGGCGTGATTTTTCACAAGTCAATAGCTGAACGCTTATACAATTTTAAGGGTTTTCACGTGTACATACGGGATGGGAAATTTGAAATTACGATGGCACATACAGCTCCTTCGAATGCCATTACGAAGTTGTCGCTTAAAGAGGTTCCCAAAAACAAATGGATTCAATTAACACTGACTTACGATGGTTCCTCATCTGCCCAAGGCTTTAAACTATTTCTTGATGGTGACGAATTGGCCATGGAAACCGTAATTGATCAGTTGTACAAAGACATAAATTTCAATTCCAAATCTGAACCCGCAATACAAGTTGGCGGATGGTGGAGAGGCCTAGGATTTAAAGGGGGGAAAGTTGATGATTTATACGTCTATCAACGCGAGCTGAGTCCATTTGAGGTGAAGGTATTGGCGAAAAAAGCTTCATGGAAGGACATCGTTTTAAAAGATTTTAGTTCGCTCAAGGAAGGAGAGGTGGCGGTATTGCATGCGTATTATACCCAAAATCATGATATTGACTACGTGACTAAATGGTCCGAATTAACGGCGCTTCGAACTGAGCTTGCTGATTCGACGAAAAACGTGCAGGAGCTTATGGTCATGCAAGAAATGTCTAAACCCAAACAATCCTTTTTACTAGCTAGGGGGCAATACGATGCCCCGACTATTCCTGTTTTTCCTTCCACTCCGGAAAGCGTGCTCCCTTTTTCATCTAATTTGCCAAAAAATAGATGGGGTTTGGCTCAATGGTTAACGGATAAAAATCATCCCTTAACCTCCCGCGTGTTAGTCAACCGGATATGGCAAAATTTCTTTGGAATCGGTTTAGTCAAAACCTCCGAAGATTTTGGAAACCAAGGTGAAATGCCAAGTCATCCGGAGTTATTGGATTGGCTTGCTACTGATTTTATGGAAAATGGGTGGGATATAAAGCGGCTGATGCGTGAGATTGTTCTGTCAGAAACGTACCAACAAGACTCTAAAACTAGTCCGAAATTGTTGGAGCTTGATCCTGAAAATCGATACTTAGCTAGAGGGCCATCGAAGCGGTTGACCGCTGAAATGTTGCGAGATAACGCATTGGCAGCTAGTGGATTACTGAATCCTGCCATTGGAGGAAAAAGTGTAAAGCCGTATCAGCCAGCTGGTTTATGGGAGATAAATAGTTCTACGTACCTCCAAGACACCACGGATGCTGTGTACAGACGAAGTTTATATGTCATTGTCAAACGAACGGTTCCAAACCCCACATTAAGCACATTTGATGCATCAGCGCGCACCTCTTGTTTACCTAGGCGACAAAAAACAAACACGCCATTGCAGGCCTTAGTGGTTATGAATGACCCTACATTTGTAGAAGCGGCCAAAGTTTTGGCCATTGAAATGAGCCGTGAAAAAGATCCCAAAATTGCGATTAATTTAGCCTTTCAGAAATTAACGGGAAGGGAGATTCCCCTAGAGCAAATGAAATTATTGTTGGAATTACAGGCCAATCAGTTTAAGAAGTTTCAGCTGTCACCTCAAAAAGCAACAGGTTGGCTTCAATCTGGATTGGCTAAAATTCCCACCGACTTAGATATTTCGACTGTCGCGGCGAATGCTGTTGTGGCAAGTACCATTATGAATTCAGATGCAACGCTAACGAAAAGATAACATGGCACCATTTAATGACTTGTCGGAATTGCATCGGAAGTTGGATCGTCGGGATTTTCTTCAAAAGACCGGCATGGGTTTTGGTGCTTTGGCGTTGAATAGTATTTTCACCCAGCAAGTGAACGCTGCGAGTTTGGAAAAAGAAATAATGCGCATGTTGCCAGCGATTGCTCCCAAAGCCAAGCGCGTTGTTTATTTGTTTATGGCTGGTGGTCCATCACAATTTGAGACCTTTGATTACAAGCCTACTTTAAAATCTTTTTATGGAAAAGATTTGCCGGATTCTGTTCGGCAAGGTCAGCGACTGACGGGCATGAGTGCGAATCAAGCTATTTTACCAGTCGTACCCTCTAAATTTGAATTTAGTCAGCATGGAAAATCGGGCACGTGGGTGAGCGATTTATTGCCTTATACGGCCCAAGTTGTGGATGATTTGTGCATTATTAATTCCATGTTTACGGAGCAAATAAATCATGATCCGGCGATTACTTTTTTACAAACGGGTCATCAATTAGCCGGTCGGCCTTCTATTGGATCTTGGCTCAGCTATGGTTTGGGATCTGAAAATCAGAATTTACCTGCATTTATTGTGTTGGTTTCGAGTGATGCGGCTAAAGATCAACCCTTATATGCGCGTCTTTGGGGCAATGGTTTTTTGCCTTCGGAGCATCAGGGTGTTCAGTTTCGATCGGGTAAAGATCCTGTTTTGTTTTTAAATAATCCGGAGGGTTATGATGGAGAAGACCGGAAAGAGATGTTGGATTATTTGACAAAATTGAACTCAATTCAAAATAATGCATGGGGTGATCCGGAAGTTGACGCACGCATTTCCCAATACGAAATGGCTTTTCGGATGCAAACATCTGTTCCCGAGGTGATGGATACGCAGGGTGAAAGTGATGCGTCTTTTGCCATGTACGGACCTACGAGTAGGGATAAAGGATCTTTCGCTGCCAATTGTTTACTGGCTAGAAAGTTATTGGAAAAAGATGTTCGTTTTGTGCAATTGTATCACCAAGGTTGGGATCATCATGGTGATTTGCCACGGAATATTGCCAAGCAATGTCAGCAAACGGACCAAGCGACAGCCGCGTTGATTTTGGATTTAAAACGAAGAGGAATGCTGGAAGATACCTTGGTTATCTGGGGAGGGGAATTTGGACGTACGGTTTATTCGCAGGGTAAATTATCTGCGAATGCCTATGGCAGGGATCATCATCCGAGGTGCTTTTCCATGTGGATGGCTGGTGCGGGTGTTAAGCCCGGAATTACGTACGGCCAAACAGATGATTTCTCCTATAATATTTTGAAAGATCCTGTGCATGTACACGATTTCCAAGCCACTTTACTACATCTTATGGGGATAGATCATGAAGAATTGGCTTTTAAATATCAAGGAAGGCGATTCCGATTAACTGATGTACATGGAAATGTAGTTAAGGCGATTCTAAGTTAGTATGAGATAAAAAACCAACATGAACAAAAAAATACGTTTTTGGGTATTTCTAGGCGTTTCATTTTTTTTGATACCCGCATGGGCTTTTGCAGAAATTGCGAAGGCAGATTCAAGTAACTTTCAACAAATTTCGAATTTGGTCTATGGCGATGCGCCCGATCACCGGAATGAATTAGATATTTACCTTCCCAGAAAGCATACTAAAAAAACTCCCATGGTTGTATTTATCCATGGCGGATTTTGGTCAAAAGGCGGAAAGCATCAATTGCCTAGGCCTTTGATTGATTTACTGGTAGGCAAAATGGGATATTCCATGGCCTCTATAAATTATCGATTTGTCAAAAAGGGGGCTAATAAATATCCAACGCAAATGGACGATGTAAGCCAAGCCTTGCAATTTCTTTCCAATAAAGCCGATAGTATTGGATATAAAAAGAAGTCATTTGCTCTGATTGGTGCCAGTGCGGGGGCACATTTGGCACTCATGTATGCGTATGCAAATGACCCGAAAAAAATGACAAAGACTGTGGTAGATATCGTTGGCCCCACTGATTTGTCTGATTCAATTACGCGTGGCCGACAAGGAATTGCGGATGCGGCAATCAGTTATTTTTTGGGTAATCCGGATGCGAAAGCAGAGATAGCTAGGACATCAAGTCCTATATTTCAATTGACCCCAAAAACAGGTGTACCCACAATCATTTTTCATGGGGAAGATGATGAGCTTGTGGATGTTCGACAGGCGAAAAATTTACATGCTAAATTAAGCCAATTGGGAATCAAAACAGAATTGGTTTTATATCCAAAAGAGACACATGAAATGAAAAAAAGTTTATCAGACGTTTTTATAAAAACAGCTGATTGGCTTCAAAAAGTATATCCCATTCGCTAGTTTATGACTAAATCGTCAACAAAAAGTGTGCCGATGGCGCTTATTTATTGGCGTTTGATTCCGAGCAGTTAATGGATTTAGTGAAGAAAAGAGTAAGACCGTCTTATTTATAATTATAAATGAAAATAGTCAAATAAATTTGTAATCTTTAGTTGATTTTAAACCTATTTAAATGAAAAATACACGTAGAACCTTTATCAAAAAGGCCTCAACTGGTGCCTTTGCATTAACTTTGGGTGGTATCCTTCCTTCATTTTCTGCGAAAAGTTATCAACAAATTTTAGGAGCTAACGAAAAAATTCGAGTGGCTTGCATGGGTGTTAATAGCCGTGGTTTGGCTGTTGGTAAAAATTTCGCCCTTCAAAAAAATTGTGAGGTTTTGCATGTATGTGATGTGGACTCACGTGCAGCTGAAATTTGCATTGATGCAATCCATAAAATACAATCGATAAAGCCCAAAGCAACACCTGATTTCAGGAATGCTTTAGAAGATAAAGATTTGGATGCGCTTATTGTAACAGCTCCTGATCACTGGCATGCACCCGCTGCTTTGTTGGCTTGTTCAGCAGGAAAACATGTGTATTTAGAAAAACCATGTAGCCACAACCCGAATGAAGGGGAGATGTTGGTTAAATCTGCCGAAAAACACAAACGAATTTTACAAATGGGAAACCAAAGGCGTTCATGGCCTAATGTAGCTGCCGCCATCGCAGAACTACATGGAGGAGTCATTGGTCGGCCCTATTTTGCGAAAACTTGGTACACAAATAACCGGGCATCCATTGGTATTGGGAAAGAGACTGCTGTTCCAGAATGGTTAAATTATGATTTATGGCAAGGTCCCGCGCCTCGAAAAGCCTTCAAGGATAATTTGATTCACTACAATTGGCATTGGTTTTGGCATTGGGGAACGGGAGAAGCATTGAATAATGGAACGCACATGGTCGATTTAGCTAGGTGGGGCTTGAATGTGGAATACCCAACAAAAGTTAGTTCAACGGGTGGCCGCTTTAGGTATCAAGATGATTGGCAAACGCCTGACACCCAAATGATTAATTTGGAGTTTGACAATAATTCCATGATTTCATGGGAGGGTAGAAGTTGCAATGGAAAGTCCATTGAGGCCAATAGCGTAGGGATTATTTTTTACGCTGAGCAGGGAAGTATGGTTATCGAAAGTGGCAACTCGTATAAAATTTATGATTTAAAAAATAATTTGGTCAAGGAGGTTAAAAACAATTTTCTTGTGGATGCCCGTAATCTTTCTGATCCTTCTCAAAATTTAGATGCCTTGCACATTCTCAATTTCTTTGATGGCATTCGTTTAGGTACGCGTCTGAATTCGGATATTGTCAGTGGCCACCAAAGTACTCTTTTGGTTCAATTAGGGAATATTTCCCAACGAGTAGGTCGGACCTTGGCGATTAATCCTAAAAATGGACATATTTTAAATGATCGAGAAGCGATGAAGTATTGGTCACGCGAGTACCAAGCTGGATGGGAGCCTAAAATTTAAGACATGGGCGAGTCCAGGGATTTACTAAGTAAGCAAGAAAGTTTTTTGAATGAACGTTTATATTCGTTGGATGCGCTAAGAGGATTCGATATGTTTTGGATCATGGGTGCTGAGGAGGTGGTGCATGGACTTTCCGAAACAACACATCTTGCTTTTTTTCAATCTTTTTCTGACCAACTTCGTCATCCTGCATGGAATGGCTTCACATGTTACGACCTTATTTTCCCGTTGTTTATTTTTTTGGCTGGAGTTTCAACGCCATATTCCATCGGTAATGCGTTGGAAAAGGGGATTGCCAAACATGTCCTATTGAAAAAAATCCTTTTGCGTGGTTTTACCTTAGTGATATTGGGAATTATATACAATAATGGCTTAATCTTGAAACCCATTGCGGATGTTCGTTTTTCTTCTGTATTAGGTAGAATAGGTATTGCCTATATGTTGGCTAATTTCATTTACCTCTATAGCAAACAAGCTTGGCTACTCATTTGGTTTTGTGGACTTTTGATTGGGTATTATTTGATTCTTAAATTCGCTTCTGCACCTGGTTATGCCGCAGGAGATTTGACTATGCCTGGAAATTTTGCGTCTTATGTTGACCGACTAATTTTGCCCGGTAAATTGAGTAAAGGAATTCACGATACGGTGGGATTTTTCAATAACATTCCCGCAATTTGCAATGCGCTTGCAGGTATAATGGTCGGGGTATATTTGAGAAAAACGACTAGTAATGGAAGGAGAAAAACCTTGTATTTGTTGGCTGCAGGATGTTTTTCTTTACTACTTGCACAGCTTTGGAACTTAGATTTTCCGATCAACAAAAATCTTTGGTCTAGTTCTTTTGTCATGCAAACCGTGGGATTAAGTCTCTTATTTTTTGCCGTATTTTACTATGTGATCGATGTCTTAGGCTATAAAAAATGGGCTTTCCCTTTTCAGGTTATCGGCGTAAATTCGATTTTGATTTATATTTCCGATAAATTTATTGATTGGGAATTTACAGCCAAAAAATTATTTGAATGGGGCTATCTTTGGTCAGGAGAGTCTGGCATGCTTGTTGGAGCCGCCCTTTCAATTTTATTTCTTAAATGGATTTTCTTACGCTTTTTATATAAAAAAAATATTTTTTTACGTGTTTAATAGTCTAAATTATGAAAATACATCTCAGTAATAATGCCGTGGATTTAGGAAATGTAGCTGGTTTGAGGGCAGCTGAATTGATCAAAAAAGCCATTGAATTAAAAGGTTTTGCTTCTGTTATTTTGGCTACCGGTACGAGCCAATTCGAAGTTATTCAGCAGTTGCTTCGTGATCCAGCGATCGCTTGGGATCGCGTTCAAATGTTTCATTTGGATGAGTACATCGGTCTTCCCATCACGCACAAGGCTAGTTTTCGTCGTTATTTGATTGAGCGGTTTATAAATTTAGTGCCGAATTTGAAAAGTAGCCATTTGATTGATGGGGAACTTGACCCAGAGGCTGAGTGCGATCGTTTAGGGGCATTGATACGTCAAAACCCAATTGATCTGGCTTTTGTTGGTATCGGAGAAAATGGTCATTTGGCCTTCAATGATCCTCCTGCTGATTTTGATACGGAATCGCCTTATATCGTTGTGAATTTGGATGAAGGGTGTCGAGCGCAGCAGTTTGGCGAGGGTTGGTTTGATACGATGGAGGATGTTCCCAAAAAGGCCATTAGCATGTCGATTAAACAAATCATGAAATCAAAACACATCGTTTGTACGGTGCCGGATGAACGAAAATCTCAGGCAGTTGCGGATTGTTTAACGCGCGAAGTTTCTAATCTGTTTCCTGCCAGTATACTGCAAAATCATCCCAATGTTGATATTTATTTAGATTTAAATGCGGCTTCTCGTTTACCCGAAAATTTTCTGAAAGATGCTCGATAGAGTCAAAATATTTAATGGTCCGATTATTCATCAACAGCAGATTCAACATGGAGTTTGTCTTTTGATTGAAAATGGAAAGATTTTGGACGTGGTTCGCGAGGATGTCGATTTTCCGGATGCCAAACTAATCGATGCTCGTGGGAATTTTGTGTCACCCGGTTTTATTGATATCCATATTCATGGCGGTGGCGGTGCTGATTTTATGGATGGCACGGTGGAGGCATATTTACAAATTGCTGAAACACATGCCAAACATGGGACATGCTCCCTTTTGCCTACGACGTTGACTTGCGAAAAAGTTGATTTAATTCAAACTCTTGAAGCATATCAGCAAGCCAAAATTTCCAATACCAAGGGGGCTGATTTTATAGGGATGCATTTGGAGGGCCCCTATTTTGCCCTTGCTCAGCGTGGGGCACAAGACCCTAAATTTATCCGAGATCCTGATCCTGCTGAATATCGTGAAATATTGGAATCTTTTGATTTTATCAAGCGCTGGTCTGCTGCACCTGAACTAAAAGGGGCTGTTGAATTTGGGAAATATGTAAGCTCCAAAGGCGTTTTAGCCGCCATTGCGCATACAGATGCTATTTATGAGGAGGTAATTGAGGCTTTTGAACATGGTGGATTTACCTTGGCTACCCATTTTTATTCAGCAATGTCAGGTGTCACACGCAGAAATGCGTTCCGATACGCGGGTGTCATTGAATCCGCTTATTTATTGGACGACATGGATGTGGAAATAATTGCAGATGGCGTTCATTTACCTGCCCCACTATTAAAATTGATTTATAAAATCAAAGGTCCAGACAGAATTGCCCTAATTACGGATGCTATGCGGGCCGCAGATATGCCGGAAGGGAAGTCCGTTTTGGGATCGTATAAAAATGGCTTACATGTGATCGTTGAGGATGGTGTTGCCAAGGTACCGGATCGAACAACATTTGCTGGAAGTGTAGCTACGGCAGATCGTTTACTAAAAACGATGTTGGATTTGGCCGAGGTACCTTTGGTTGAGGCTGTTCAAATGATGACGACTACTCCCGCACGAATTATGGGGATTAGCGCTCAAAAAGGTTCATTTGCTAAAAATTCAGATGCGGATGTCGTGCTCTTTAATCAACAAATTGAGATTCAACATACCATTGTAAAAGGTCATTCAGTTTACCAAAAAACTACTCAAGCTCCTTAATTTTGATGTTTTTGAACGAGACATTGTGCCCGTGGTCTTGCAATAAAATATATCCTTCTTTTCGTTTATCGTAGCCTGCGATGGATTTGAATTTACTGGCTAAATAGCCATTTTTGAATTCCTCGGAGCTACGATTGATTGATAGAATAAGTCGTTTATCTAAATAATGCTCGATTTGATCTTTTTTCACGACGATGCGCGACGTATGCCATTGACCTATTTTGACATTGGGTTTATTGGGGGCACTGATGTTGTATAGCGCTCCTGTTTTATGGTCTTCGGGTAAGTGTTTTTCGTTGTAAATAAAATCTTGATCATCGATTAATTGGTACTCATAACCTACCAATGAGCTGGAATTTTTGGGTTTTTCGGCAAGTTCTTCGACAAAATATTTCACGCCTGAATTCCCTAACTTCCCTAGTTTCCAGTCAAAACTCAGGTCAAAATTTTGGTATTTTTTTAGCGTAATGATGTCCCCGCCATCACCAGATTCTTTTCCGGCAGATAATTCGCCTAAAAGCTGTTGGTTTTTAATGACCCATCCATGGCTAGGAAATTGACTTAGGTAGGCACCTCGCCAGCCATGCGTAGATGTACCGTCGAAAAGCAATTGATAGCCATTTTTTTCTTCCCAATGACTTAATTTATTTGTTTGGCAGGCAGCAAACAAACAAGCTATACAAATGATTGAAGCTAATTTCCTCATGTGATTATGTTCAAATTTGTGCTAATTCAACACGCGCGCCCTTTGCATTTTTGCTAACATCGGCGGCTTCCATAAAGGCCATAATGGCCAAGGTTTCCCGTTCATCTACGGGTGGAATTCCTGATTTAAAGAATTCGATTATTTTAATTAATAAAGGATCGTAGCCATTATAAGGCCCTAAATGCAGGATACCGCTTTTACCATAGGCAATTCCGCCATAATCTTGTTTTCCAGATTTTATCCCCCTAAATGTGCCAATTCTACCATCGTCCCAAATACCTGTGCAAACTTCTTGTTCCTCTGAAATGGTTCGTTGAACAGATACGCAGCCAGGGCCCATAACCGTAAATAACATTTCAACGCCGTGTATTCCATACCAAAATAGATCAGGATGGGTCTTTTCGAATTTCATTGGGCTGTAGGTGTCTGCTCCTGAAACTGCCCCAATTTTACCCTGTTTAATTTCTTGCATACCCGTTGCGTAGCGAAGTGAGGAGGAAGAAAATACAGGGACTTTGTATTTCTTTGCTTCTTTGAAAATGGATTTGGCATCTTTCAACGAAGCGGCAATAGGTTTATCTATGAAGGTCGTTTTTCCTGCTTTGAAGATTTCAATGGCTTGTTCTAAATGTAATCTTCCATCATTCGTTTCAAGCATAACAAAATCTACTTTATGGAGTAAATCTTGAATTGATCCTACAATTTCAACACCTAATTTTTGTACTTGTTCGGTATAGCCAGGAATTCTTTCGGTGCTTGACACAATGTCTTTACTTCCATGGGGATAGGCTGCGACAATTTTAAATCCATCGTAAACGGGATTGGGCGAATCAGCGTTTAATGATTTGGTGAAAGCGACACTATGGGAGGTATCTAGACCTATGATTCCAATTCGTTTTCCTGCATTTGTCACAGAACCAACTCGGGATTTGGCAAATGGCAAACTAAGTCCCGCCATCACGAGTGGTCCCATAAAATTTCTGCGGGTTATTTTTTGATTCATATTCGTTTTCAAAATGTCCAATTTTTAATTTGATGTCCTTTTACGGCATAAAAGATAAGGTAAACATAGCAAGGTAATAAAACGGCATAGGCAGATTTTAAATCATAAAGATCTGCGAAATAGCCATAAACAAGCGGCATAATAGCGTTTCCACATAATCCCATAATGAGAATGGAAGCGCCGATTTTGGTGAATTTCCCTAAGCCATCAAGTGCCAATGGCCATATTCCTGCCCAAATTAACGAATTGGCCAAGCCCAGTGCGACGACAAACCAGATACTGATGTCCGCTTTTAATCCAGCAATTTCGACCATCCCGTGACTCACTAAAATACCAATTGAAAAAAGTAAACCTAAGACCGTACAAATGCGCAATGCATTCACTTGGCTAATAAACCTTGGAATACAGATGATGCCAATGATATAGCCTAAAATCGTAGCTGCAAGGGTAAACGCTGGAAATACCTTGGCCTCCAGGAGTTGAATCTGCATGGATCCTGCATATCCGATAATGGTATCAATCGCGATGATATGCGTTCCTACGTGTAGAAAAATAGCAAAAGCGCCTAAAATCAAATGTGGGAATTGCAAAATATTTTTTTTGGATGCGTTGCTTTGCGTTGATTCCAGACTTTCTTGGTCCGTATCGATCTCAGGTAAAGGGGAAAAACGAATGGCTAGGCCGAGTAAAAAGAGTATGATACCCACGTAAAAGTAGGGTTCGATGACCCTTGAAATCAGTTCGTTTAACGCAATATTTCTATTTTCACCTGACATAAATGCCAAATTTTTGAACAAATCACTGTCGGTAGCTTTTAATATCACTGCTGCAAATACCAATGGGGCTAAAATTCCGGCTCCTTTGTTGCAAATCCCCATGATGCTGATTCGTTGCAACGCATTTTCTTTGGGTCCGAGCAAGGTAATGTACGGGTTAGCGGCCGTTTGAAGAATGGCTAAACCTGTCCCTAAGGTAAATAAACCAACTAAAAAAATGGAGTAGGTGCGGCCCATCGCCGCAGGAATAAAAATAAAAGCCCCTATTGACATGATCCAAAAACCCAGCATCATACCCTTTTTAAATCCAAGGGATTTTAATAGGTAAGAGGCAGGAACTGACATCACAAAATAGGAAATGTAAAACGCAAATGTGACTAAATAGGCTCTGAAATTACTTAATTCGCAGGCAATTTTAAAGTAAGGAATTAAAATGGCATTGGCCCAGGACACAAAACCAAAAATGAAAAACATAAGTCCAATAAGAAAAATTGAAATTTGAGTATCTCGTTTACTTAAGGAACTTATTGCTACAGGCTTATGCATGGTTTATTATAGGTTTATTTAATGTTTAATTTAATTTGATTTATTTAAAGAAGCAATCTATTTATACTTTTCATTGGATTCTTTCTATTTTGTACGCGCATTTGCATATCACATTGTAGACCGAACATATGAAAAATAGTATTCAAAATCTATTCATTTGCTGTGTATTGATCATGTCTATTCCTTCTGTTTGGGCTCAATCTGCATCAACGAATTTCCCCGCAAAAAACATTGTAATTCTCTACAGCGACGATCAATCTTATCGAACTATTCAGGCATTGGGGAATAAAGAAATCAAAACTCCTAATTTAGATCATTTGGTGAAAAGTGGGTTGACTTTCCAACAAGCCCATGTGATGGGTGGTCACCAAGGAGCGGTTTGTATTCCTTCGCGGGTGATGTTGTTGACGGGCAGGTATGTAAATCGATTGCCTGGTGATGGAAATGTGATTCACGATAGTTTGGTTAGTTTGCCTGAGGTTTTACGCCAAAAAGGATATACTACCTTTCACACGGGGAAGTGGCATAGCGATAAAAAATCCTATGCACGGATGTTTTCAAAGGCTGATCATATCTTTTTTGGGGGCATGCATTTTCCTAAAGAAGGAGGTCAGGAACATCCGCGGGTTAACCACTTTGATCCAACAGGGAGTTATCCTCCTGAGAAAAGTTTCCTAAGTGATACCTATAGTTCGCATTTATATGCACAAACAGCCATTGATTTTTTAGGTAGTCAGGAAGCCAAAGAAAAGCCATTTTTTTGTTATGTAGCTTTTACTTCGCCACATGATCCGCGGACACCTACGGCAAGATTTTCTAAAGCGTATGATCCTTCGAAAATCTCATTACCGCCCAATTTTCTGCCGGAACATCCCTTTAATAATGGGGATTTACATGTACGGGATGAAAATTTATTACCTCATCCTCGGACTGAAGTAGCCATTAAACAAGATATTGCTGCGTATTATGGCATGATTTCGGAGCTCGATGAGCAGATTGGGCGAATCATGTCAACATTGGAAAAAGAAGGCTTGTTGAAAAATACGTTGATTGTTTTTGCGGGAGATAATGGGTTGGCGATGGGCCAACATGGTCTTTTGGGGAAGCAAAATTTATATGAGCATAGCATCCGGGTTCCCATGATATTTTCAGGTCCGGGAATACCTAAAAACGTCCTAAATAACTCCTTTGTTTATTTAAGTGATATTGCTCCTACTATTTATGATTATTTAGAAATTAAAGCTCCTAAAACGGTGGAGGCAAAAAGTCTATTACCGATTTTGCATCATCCAGAAAAAGCTGTAAGGGATCAAATTTACAATGTTTATGGGCATTGGAGTAGGAGTTTGAAAACGAAGGATGGGTACAAATTAATTTTGTATAATGTGAATGGCGTGTTGACAAGCCAACTATTCAATCTCAAAACGGATCCATGGGAAAAGTATAATTTGGCCCAAGATAAAACGCAGCAAAGGAGAATAAAACGGATGCGTAACCTATTGAAAAAGGAAATGCTTGAAAAGCATGACAACCTCCAAATTGATCTTCCAGATTGGGGAAGGAGTGCGAATCAAAAGTCGGCAGGGAGCTAATTTTCAAACTTATTTTTAAAAATCCCTGTGTTTGTAATTAATTAAACAGTTAAACTAATCATATGAAAAAGAAATTTGGCCGCGTAATTAAATACTTATTGGTATTTATTCCTCTTTGTGCCTTGGGTCAAAAACCCAATGTCGTTTTTATATATGTGGATGATTTAGGCTACGGTGATTTAGGTTGCTACGGATCTAAGACGATTAAAACACCCAATATAGACCAGCTAGCAAAAAAAGGACTAATATTCACGCAAGCGCATACGACTTCGGCTACATGTACTCCTTCTCGATACTCTTTGTTGAAGGGTGAATACGCATTTCGCAGGAAAGATACAGGCGTGGCGACAGGAGATGCTGTGGCACTGATTCCTGGGGGCCAACAAACTGTTGCGACTATTTTTTCGAAAGCGGGGTATAATACAGCGGTTATAGGCAAGTGGCATTTAGGTTTGGGGCCTTTGGGTGGGCCTAATTGGAATGGAAAAATCGCCGATGGACCCTTAGATATTGGTTTCAAAGAAGCATTTATTATGCCAGCGACGGGTGATCGAGTTCCTTGTGTTTATGTTGAAAATGACCATGTTCGTAATCTAGCTAGTCAGGATCCTATCCAAGTGAGTTACCTTAAGAAAATCGGTAACCAACCGACGGGTAAAGAAAATCCAGAACTTTTAAAAATGAAGCATTCGCATGGACATGACAATACCATTGTAAATGGCGTGGGTAGAATTGGATTTATGGTGGGTGGGAAACAGGCGCTATGGGATGATGAGGATATGGCTCAAACTTTTGCTGACAAAGCAAAGTCTTTTATGGTTCGTAATCAGAAAAATCCTTTCTTTCTATATTTTGCTACGCATGATATTCATGTTCCAAGAATTCCTCATTCACGCTTTTTAGGAAAAAGCGGATTTGGTACTAGGGGAGACGCACTGTTGCAACTGGATGATTCGGTGGGTCAATTAATGAAAACGCTTGATTCATTGCATTTAACTTCAAACACATTGGTTATTTTAACAAGCGATAATGGGCCAGTTGTGGATGATGGATACATCGATGGCTCTAAGGAAAATATAGGATTACATCAACCTGCTGGTAATTTAAGAGGTGGAAAATATAGTTCATTTGAGGCAGGCACACGTGTTCCTTTTATTGTCCGTTGGCCTAAAAAAGTCCCAGTGGGTAAGTCAAATGCACTAATCTCTCAAATTGATTTTCTAGCTACAATGAGCCAATTGCTAGGGACTTCTTTTAATGAGAACTCTGCAAAAGATTCTAGGGCCAACTTAAGTACATGGGTAGGAAAAAATAAGCTAGGGCGAGAATATATTGTTGAACAAGCGGGTAGCTTAGCCATTAAAAAAGGGGATTGGAAATTTATCAGAAGTGGGAAAGCTGCTAAATTTAATCCCTTGGTTAATATTGAACTTGGGAATGATTTGGAAGATCAACTGTACAATTTAAAAACGGATCCGGAAGAAAAAATTAATTTAGCGCTTCAGCAAAAAGAAAAGCTAAATGAGTTAAAAACGCTACTAGAAATAGAATTGAACAAATAAATAAATGGCCTTTAATAGGCCATTTTTTTTGAGTTTACCTAGTTTTCATTAATCCCTTTTGTTTATCCATTTTTTCAATCTTGGCCACTTTTCTTGGGGAACCAGCTGATAGGTTCTCCGATCATGACAATACGTGATTGAAGCATACGTGTCCCCAAATCATGAACATCTAATCCTACAATGATGCTACGTACCATGGAAAAAATAAGTCCTAGCCTCCCTATAATTTCTGGCATTATCCAATTTCAGCAAGTCTATTGTTGAAATAAAGATTGTTATTGAGCTTTCGGCGACTAATTGAGCAAGTTATACAAGGTATTTGAATGGAGAGGCATTTGCTAACCAAATGACAGCTACAAGTTAAGCTCCATTTTTAGGAAGCTCAATAGGTACCAGATTTGTTTTATTTGAAATGGATTTATTGTTAAATTCGAATCAACATTTAGCCCTTCCCTTGGATGCGTGCTTTTAATTTGAATATGCATGGCTTACAGGATTTTGTTTATCTTTTTCGGGTTACTTTTTTCACAAATATCTTTTTCTCAGTCTAAGCTTTTGGGAGAAAATTGTCAAATGGAAGTTGATTTAAGTCAACTTCCTGAAATGGCTAGTCAATCCATAAATCAAAATTCGAATACAAAGCCCGTTGTTAGATTGGCTTATTTGATCCCTAAAAATCGAGTTGCGAAACCTTATGCAGTCGCAAATATGCAGTATGCGATGAAGCAAATTCAAAAGTTCTATGAAGATCAAATGGAACTAAATGGCTTTGGGGAAAAGACATTTACCTTGGAGCTTGATGCGAAGGGAGCTCCTATTGTTCACACCGTGAAATCACAAACATTTGATGATACCTATTTCTGGTCAGACATGTGGGGTAGGTCATTGACGGAAGCCTCTAAACTTGGTATCGGGATCTGGAAGCGAGGAGAAACGTGGGTGGTTATTACAGAGTGTCATGTGATGGGTCAAGATGGGTCTATCAGTGGTGGGACTGCTTTGGGTGGTGGTTTTGGATCGGGAGATGGGGGTGGCGTTGCGATGATTGGATCAAATGCATTAGCCTTATTTAGTGAATCTAATTTCACTTCTAATCAGGCATATGCAGGTCAATTGAATATTGATTTGGGTCCATTACCATTAGTCAAAGATAAATCCTTTGCATGGTTTGAAGGAACCACGTTTAGTTCGGTTACATCATCTTATTTAGGGGCATTGGCGCATGAATTAGGGCATGCCTTTGGATTGCCTCATGATTTTAGAAATGATGAAAATTTTTATGGAAATATGATGGGGAATGGCTTGAGGGGAATTCGGGGTAATTTTTATCCAAATGCCTATGAGCAAAACTATACTCGTCTTTCATATGCAGATGCGCTGATTATCAATAGAAGTCATTTTTTTAATCAAGCGCTAAATCAGCCAATTTCTCCGGTTGAAATTTCGAGTCTTCAATTACAAGGAGGCATGATGAAAATCGATTATAAAATTTCAAATGCCAATCCGTTAAGTTCAATTCACTTGCAATTAAACGGTGATTTTGTTGAGGAGCGCGTGTTGAATGGGCGAACGGTGGTTGGCTCTTTTTTAACTCCATATTTGTCGGAAAATGCGACGAATAACTATCAAGTTTCGGTATATGATCAACAAGGAAATAGGACTAGCCAGAGTAAACCCGTTACCTTAACGACAGTGCCTAATCGAATGGCAACACCATTTATTAAGGTGAGTCCTTTGCAGCGATTACCTCAAAATCTACAAGTGGAATATGCGGCTTCTAATTCGGCAGAATATCAAAATAAGAACCTCGTCTACACGTGGGAGCAGAGTAATGATCGTATTAGCTACCGGAAATTTGGTCAAAATAAAAAGGAAGTCATAACAGATGATTTTGATAAGAAATTTGTCCGACTAAAAATTAAGTCAGACAAAGATAGCGTGTATTCCACATCGATTTTTGTTGTGTCTTCGCCTCATTTTGATCGAGATGTGGATGGTGTTTTAGATCATTTAGATTTATGTTTGAACACTCCTGTAGGTAGTAAAGTGGACACAAATGGGTGTGCGGATAGTCAAAAAGATACGGATAAAGATGGACTGATGGATCATGTGGATGATTGTCCTACTATTCCTAATCCTAGTACGCCTATTATTGAAATAAAGAATTTTATAGAGCTTTCAGCGACTAACGGAGCTAGTTATGCATGGTATTTGAATGGGAAGACAATAGCTGGCCAAACGACAGCCTTAATTAAAGCTACATCTTCGGGAAGCTATACCGTGATGGCGTTTGACTCAAAAGGATGTAAAAGTAAACTGTCAACTGCCGTGTCTATTTTGATTACTGGAAATCAAGTGGAAGAAGCACATTTGTCCCTAGCTTATCCAAACCCTGTGCATGATAAACTTCACATTAAGATCCCATCTAATTTTCTGCCTAATGCAAAAATTAGACTTTTTGATCTGAATGGCATTCCTTATCTACAAAGGGAAAACTTGGTAGAAGATTGTATACTTGATGTTCAAGCTTTACCTATGGGAACCTATTTACTTCAGATTTTAGATACCAGTGAAACACATACCCAATCCATTAAAGTCAGTAAGCAGTAAGGAATTAAGTTTATTGGGATTTTTTTATGCTATTTTGTTTGTGGTGTTCGGTATATTATTTACCAGTTCGAATACCTTTGACATGATAAACAATATTTTTTCTGAATGAGTAGATTTCAAAATGACTAGAGTTTTACTGTTTGGTAAGTACTTCCTTACTTTAAAAATTTAATAAGCAAATACCTAAATTGATCATTAACCTTTACCTACTACCAAAGAATTCGCCTCATTCTTCACAGGCTAATCTCATGTTTTCTTGGATGAAGCCTATTTGCCATCCTTGGGTCATTTTAGTGCCATTTTTTGTGGCAGTGATGTTGCTGGCTTCGTGCCAACAGCCCGCTGATGAAAAAATCACTGAGCTTTATTCGCCAGATAAAAAGTTGAAGTTTCAACTGTATACGTCCAACCAAGCCCATAAACTAGCTTATACGATAAGTTACAAGGATTCGCTCTTGGTAGATAAATCAGTCATCGGGTTAGATCTGGATGGGGAAGCGTATGATCATTTAAGTGTCAAAGAAATACAGTCATTTGAAGTAGATACCCTATTTTCTCCTACCATTGCCGCTAAACGTAAAATCTTCATTGATCATTATAAGGGAGTTCGAATTCAGTTTGACCAAGCAATAGCCTTAGAAATTCGGATGTACGATGAGGGAATGGCGTTTCGATGGATTAGTCAATCCAATCATGACCTCAAGGTAATGAACGAGACATTTGAAGTGAATCCCGTTCGTGATGCTACCCTTTTTTATGAACCGTATGAGCAGGAGAATCCGGTAGGATCTGGGATTGTGAATTATATTAAACACCAAATTTTACGAGTTGCCAACTTTTTTAAAGTTAAAAAAACACCCGCAGAGACGACTTTTGAAACTCAGTACACTAGTAAAAAGCTCTCCGAAATCAATCATAAATCATTTCTTTTTGTTCCCGCACTTATCCAGACAACTGATAGAAAATATATAGCTATTGGCGAATCAGATGTAACCGATTATCCGGGTATGATCTTGCACAAATCGGCCCAAAATGGATTATCAACTGCCTTTTCAGCTTATCCGCTAAAAGAAGAAATACCCACGGATACGGCGAACTACATGAAAATAGTGTATGTAAGTAAATCTGCGAATTACATTGCATTAACAAAAGGAAAAAGAACTTTTCCATGGCGCATATTGCACATTACAGATAATCCCGCCACCATACCTGCCTCAGACCTCGTTCAAAAATTAGCTACTCCATCTAAAATCAAAGGCGATTTATCTTGGATCAAACCAGGACAAATTACGGACGAATGGCTCGTGAATGTTAATTTATTTAATGTCGACTTTAAGGCAGGGAAAAATACGGCCTCGTATAAATATTACATTGATTTTGCCCAAACATTTGGCCTTGAGTACATCATGATAGACGAAGGCTGGTATCTGAAGGGGAACCCAAAGAATTTAAATAAGGATGTCAATATTGACGCCATTGCTAGCTATGCCAAAGAAAAGGGCGTTGGTCTTGGCTTATGGTTTAATGCCATGGTGCTTAATGAAAACATGGATGAGTACCTGAAGTTATATGCTGCCAAAGGAATCAAAATCATACTTATTGATTTTATTAATAGGAACGATCAGAAGACCATGAATTATTATGAGAAAATTGCCGAGGCATGCGCAAAATATAAGTTGATGGTAAATATTCATTCCGCCCCGGCACCTGCAGGATTTGAAATCACGTATCCCAATGCAATCACGCGCGAAGGGGTCATGGGTTCAGAATGGAATGGATGGAGTCCATTTGTTACGCCAAATCATGACCTGACCATTCCGTTTACTCGGATGTTTTCGGGCTCCTTGGATTATGAACCTGGATTGCTGGAAAATTCAACGGACAATGGTTTTCAAAATATTCCCAATAGACCTATGTCCCAAGGGACACGTGCGCACCAAATGGCCATGTACCTTGTATATGATAGCCCACTCCAGTATTTTGTGGGAAATCCATCGCAGGGATTTAAAGAGCCTGAATTGATGAAATTTGTGGGCAATATTCCCACTACCTGGGATGAAACTATTGTACTCGATGGCAAACCAGCTGCCTATATTGTCACGGCAAGATTAAAAGATGGGATCTGGTACATTGGGGCATTGACCAATTGGAGTGAAAGAGAATTGACTTTAGATCTTTCTAAACTGAAACTTAAAAATTACCATTTTACAGGTATCGTTGACGGTATAAATAGCGATCGCTATGCTGCTGATTATAAAATTGTTTCCGGAAGTGGCCATGGAAATCAGCCATTTAAAATTCGACTCGGAAAAGGCGGGGGTGGATTGTGGCGATTTGATTCGAGTGTAAAATAAAAAAACCACCTCAATTGAGGTGGTTTCTGTGGTCACCAAGGATTACTTAGGTTGGCTGTTTTACGAATCAGCGTCTAAATTCATTGGATGATGTTTTCGTGATGAAGTTTACTGAATAAGCAACAAAATCAAGTCATTTCAAGATTTTAAAAATCGAAAATAGCCTAAACCATATCATTTAATATTATTAAATGTTAATGAAATATTCATAGTTTTTCTGAATTCCGGATATTTTTTTAAATTCACTAAATGGTTTCAGAAAGAGACTTATAAATTCTTTCTGATTTTACCATTTTACATTACCCTCTAACCTATCATATTAAATTAATTACATGAAAATAGTAATCGCTATTTTGCTGATACTTCCATTTGGATTATTTTCTAAAAGCAGCACCGATAAGGATTTAGAAATTGGAAACTTTTTTATTTCGCACTATAAAAGAGATTTCTTGAATTCTTCTTTTGGGAACTTCTTTGTACATCAAGACAAGGATGGGGTCATTTATGTCGGTAATGTTAGAAATGGGTTAATCGAATTTGACGGGCAACGGGTTAGGCGGGTATTGCAGGATGGAAAGCCGATGAATGCGTTTATTCGTGATGCAGAGGCAGATTCGAAAAATACGCTTTTTGTAGGATTTGCCGGTTTAAATTTTGGTTATCTACAAAAAAATAAATTTGGTCAAAATGAATACATCTCTCTCTCAGATAAATTACCCAAGAAGGACGAGATGACAGCTTCTTTATGGGGCGTAGCTATACATCAAGATACCGTATTTTTTCAAACAGAAAATGCGGTTTATTTATTTAAAGACAAAAAGTACTTACGTGCATATAAGTTTAAGGATAATGTTCATATTATTCTTAGTTCACCTGATGGAGTCTATTTGAGAGTTTGGGGCAAGGGCTTGTTTAAATTCTCACAAAAAGCAGGTTTTTCAGTTATAAAAGGGTCAGAAAAGTTGTTTGCTCAAAATCGGATCGAGGCAAACTATCAATTGGATAATGGTGATCACCTGCTCGTCTCTAGAAACATTGGATTGATTCGGATGACGAAGAAAGGTGAATTTTTGCCTGTAAATAATCCATATGCCAATAAATACGTCATTGAAGGGAAGTCCTACATCAATGATAAGGTCATGCGAAATGGTAAGATCGCTATTATTACCACTGACAAAGGAATCTTATTTTTAAATCAAGACTTAAGTACAAATGCAGAAGTTGGCACGAGTTCAGGTTTAGTTGAAAATGGCATGTATTTCGCTACGCAGGACCGCGTGGGGGATATTTGGGGATCAAATTCTGGTGCTACTAAAATTTCTTTTGACCCTTCTTTGACTAATTTTTCATCATTAAACGGAATTGTAGGTGGAGTTTCTGACATCCTAAGGCACAAGGGAAAATTATTCATTCGAACAGGAAAAGATTTGTTCCAGTTTGTTCCTAAAAAGTCAATCACTGAAACTTCGGTATTTAAGTCTTTGGATGTTAAAGAGTTGGGTGGGGCTTTAAGTGTATTTGATGATCAAGTTGTTACTACAAACAATTTTTCGATAAGCGCTATTTTAAACGGGAAAAAGATTAAAATTTCAGATACGTATCGAAGCTCTGAATCCATACAATCGAAGCTGAATCCTACCCTTTTATTTAGTAGTAATACCGCCTATGGTCTTTTATTACATCAATTTAACGGCCGAGTTTGGAAAGAAATTAAAGTCATTGGCGGAGAAAAGTATAGTGGTAGAGACATTCAAGAGCCTGAGCCAGGTAAAATATTGATATCTACACGAAAAGGGGTTGTGCTGTTTACTTATGATTCAACGGGCCAAGGTACATTTACTCCTTTAAGTCAAGATAAATCGTTTGCTAAAACCAAGCAGTTAAAAAAACTTTTTTATTTAAAGGAAGGTCTTTTGGCTGCTTCTGATTCGTCAAATAAAATCTTTATTGTTGACGCTAAAGCCCAAAAACTTAAGTTTTCAGGTTTTAGCTTAGACTCTATGGTTACTACCGAGCTAGCGAATTATACCTATAATAAGGAGGCTGGTTATGGTTGGCTCATCTGTAAAAAAGGATTATTTAAAACGTATTTTGATATTAAAAAGGGTTTTACATTCCAAAAGTACCCTTTTTATAAAGTGGATTTGGATGAATTGAGTTACCAAATTTTACCTGAAGGAAGTGGGGATAATGAAGTGATTTGGTTGGGTTCGCAGGATAGTAAATTGTATCGGTATATACCATCTTTGGCCTTAAAAGAACCCGTTCAAAAATTTAAAGCTTTAATTCGTTCTATTTCTTCCAATGGGGAACTTGTTCCGATCGAACCCGGTACACTTTCTTTTAATCAAAACAATCTTGTTTTTGAGGTAGCTTATCCATTATTTGGAACTGAGAGTAAAACCACCTTTAGTTATTGGCTTGAAAATCAAGACGATACGTGGTCGGCTTACACGAGAGATTTTAAAAAGGAGTATACCAATTTAAAAGAAGGTTCTTACATATTTCATGTGCGCGCGATGGATGCTTCAGGTCATGTTAGTGACGAGACCAGTGTCAAATTCAAAATTTCTCCTCCTTGGTATCGGACGTTATTCGCCTATTTTATTTACATAGGAATTTTGGCATATCTCTTTATTTTATTTGGAAAATACCAAGCGAAAAAGTCAAGAGGTAAGGCAGAAGATGAGCGAAGAATGGCAGAATTAGAGGCGGCCAAAGATTTGCAAAATAGAATGTTGCCTAAAACGTTGCCTAAAATAGATGGTTTAGAAATAGCAAGTTTTTTACAAACTTCATCCGAAGTGGGTGGTGATTATTATGATTTTCATCCTCAGCCTGATGGAAGTTTGGTCGCTGTCTGTGGCGATGCCACCGGGCATGGAACAGCAGCAGGTATGCTCGTATCCATTACCAAAGCTGGTTTGATAGGTCTTCCGTTGGATGAGCCGAATAAAATGCTATTTGATTTAAACCGACTTGTTAAAAAAGTTGATTTGGGCATTTTGAGGATGAGTTTAAATATCGTTCATTTTAAGAAAAACAAATTGAAACTTAGCTCGGCGGCCATGCCACCTTGTTATTTGTATGCAGCAAAAACGAACAAAATCGAAGAAATTCAAATTAGTGGTTTGCCTTTGGGTGGCTTATTTGGGGCTACTTTTGACATGGAAGAGCGCTCATTTTCAAAGGGTGATATTTTTGTCATTGCTTCAGATGGTTTACCTGAAGCGCCCAATTTAAATGGAGTTCAACTTGGCTATCAGGCTGTTGAAGATTGTATTTTAATGAATGCCAACAAATCTGCTGAAGAAATTAAGGATGCTTTGGTGGTATTGGGAAGTGACTGGTTGGCAGGCCAAACAACCCCTGACGACATTACAATTGTGGTTATTAAACATGTGTAAGGCAATAATATGCTTGCATAACCAAGCCGATTTGACATAATGGATTACCAAAAAAAATAGATTAACGAATTTATAATAATGGAAAAATGGACAAACCGAAAATTGAATTAAAACTACCTATTATAGCCAACATGGAATTGGTGGCTATAAATACAGCTGAGGTGGTAGCCAAACACATGGATTTAAGCGAAGATAAAGCTGCTGAAATCAGTATGGCGCTTATTGAGGCTTGTATTAATGCATTTGAGCATTCTCAAGCACAAAATAATGTATTTATCCATTTTATTTTAGAGGATGATACCTTAGTCATTAAAGTGATTGATCAAGGAATTGGTTTTGACAAATCAAAAGTTCAAATACCTAAAATTGAAAACAAGGTGGGCACCGAAGAGCGCAAAAGAGGCTGGGGCTTACAACTAATTAAAGAATTAATGGATACCGTAGAGTTTGAATCTACAAATGAAGGTACAACTGTAACAATGACAAAAAAGAAAGAATCATGAGCCAATTTAACGTAAATACAGAAGTAGAAAACGATTTAGTAATATTAATTACAGAGGGTTATTTAAATAATGAAGGGGGAGAAATGATTTCTAATATTTGTTATGAACATATTTCCAATGGCAATACGAAATTCTTACTCGATATGGCCCAAACGAAGGTCGTGAATAGTATTGGAGTTTCGATTTTAATTGAAATTATTGAAAAACTCCAGGAGGTTGATGGAAAACTAGGATATTATAATTTGGCCCCCATTGTGGATAAGACATTTAAGATTATGGGCTTAACGAAATACTCCTCTGTTTATTCAACGAAAGAAGAGGCTTTGGCTGATTTTTGATTTTAATAATTTCAACGCGCGTTATTTAGTTTTTGCCTTATCAATTACTGCCTTTTGAGTGCGTAAGAACTGTAAAATCGGTAGCGATTAAATAAGAATATGAACAATATTGCCTTCAAGCAGCTTGAATTAGAAACCTTACTTGAAATCACCAATACCCTGATTGAACATGAGGATTTAGATGGTTTATTACAGGATATTTTAATTCGAACCTGCGGGATTTTAGATGCGTCTTGTGGGTTTATTTTGATTGAAGAAAAAAATTCTGACTTATTTATTCCGAAGGCAGTTTTTAATGTGGATGAAAAAGTCTTGTCCAGGATCATTTTCAATAAAAGGAGAGGGTTTTTACATGAATTAGCCAATCAAAAGGATAAGCACGCTTGTCAAAATATTGAAAATAGTCTCCTCGAGAGATTAGAAAAATCATTTGCACTTGCTGCACCCATTACCGGAAAAAATCAATTGTTGGGTTCCATCATCATTTTTGATAAGGAACTTAGAAATGGTACGTCTGATTTTTCAAAAGAGGACGCGGCCATGCTATCAGCCATTTCGGTTCAGGCGAGTGTAGCCTATAACAATACTTATTTATTGGACACCCTGATTGAGTCGAAACGATTTAATGATAACATCATGGAATCGATTCATACAGGAGTGATAACCACGAATTTGTTTGGTGAAATTGATTATATCAATAAGACTGCTATGAAAATAGCGCATATTTCAGCTGAAGAATGCCTGGGTAATCATTACCAAATTGTATTTGAAAAAGATCCTGATTTAATTGAACTATTGGAGAAAGTTGAACAGGAAATCAGCGTTTATTCTGAGCAGAATTTTCTGATTAAAGTTGGGGTTGAATCTGTAAATGTCAACTTAACCATCTCTCCGCTTATTGATGATCAAGGAGAGCAGATTGGAACGGTCATAGCCTTGGAGGACATTTCTTACCTCGATAAAATAAAGAGCACCTTTAAGAAATATGTTTCGAAGCAGATTGTTGATAAGATATTAGAAAATGAAGATTTGTTGAATCTGGGTGGACAAGAGTTAACCTTGACAACAATCTTTACGGACATCCGTGGTTTCACGAATATGAGTGAAAAAATGGATCCCATCGATGTGGTGAAGACGCTCAATGAATATTTTGATTTAATGATTGATGTCGTGTTCAAGTACAATGGAACGCTTGATAAGATTATTGGTGATGCCTTAATGATCATTTATGGGGCACCTATTTATGGGCATGATGATACGAAAAGAGCTTTGTTGACAGCCATCGAAATGCAACATTTGTTACTTGATTTCAATGCTGCAAGGAAGTTAAACGGTATAGATCCCATTGAGATTGGTATTGGTATTAATCGAGGTAAAGCCATTGCAGGGAATATTGGATCAAAAGATCAAATGAATTATACCGTAATAGGTGATGCGGTAAATCTAGCTGCCCGGCTATGTTCTAACGCAGATGCAGGTCAAATTCTTGTTTCGGAATCTGTTGTTTCTGAAGTCGAAAATTTAGGGCTTTTTGATTTTCAAAAGTTAGAGGCCATAAAAGTAAAAGGGAAAGAACAAGAGGTCCAGATTTTTGCACTTGTAAAATGCTTCTGTACGTCTAAAGTGCTGGAGGTGTATGATTTAGTGCTTTCTGATTTACTAATCAACTTATCTCCTGATTTGCACTACCATTCTATTTCGCATACGCTAGATGTATTTATAAGCGCTCGTAAAATTGCTATTTTAGAAGGTATAGGTGAAGATGATTTAGAGCTATTGTTAGTTGCTGCTCTTTTTCATGATACCGGTTTTTTAGTAAAAGCGGATGGACATGAGGAAATCTCATGCCAAATTGCCCAAGATCATTTGTTTAGGATTGGCTTTAATAAAAATCAAATTGATCTTATTTGTGGCATGATTATGGCCACTAAGATTCCGCAAAAACCACTGAATAAATTAGAAGAAATTATCGCTGATGCTGATTTAGATTATTTAGGAAGGAATGATTTTTTTGCCATTGGAGATCAATTATTTAATGAATTACAAGCAAGAAAGGTTGTTGACAATGTATTTGATTGGGATCAAATTCAAATCAAATTCTTAGAAAACCATCAATACTTTACGAAGACTTCCCAAAAATCAAGAGCAATGCAAAAAGAGAAACATTTACAATTAATAAAATCAAAATATTCATGAGTACTCATTCAACCAAAGAAAATATTCAAGATTTTTTCTATTCAGTTTCAGGCATTTTGTTTGCTGGATTTGCTTTAAAGAGTTTTTTAGTTCCTAATCATTTTTTAGACGGGGGCGTGACAGGAGGGGCTCTTTTAATTCATGAAACGTATCATATCCCAATCACCATGCTGGTGATCTTGTGTAATGTCCCATTTATCATCATGGGTGGATATTTAATTGGTAGAAGTTTTGCGATACGCACTTTATTAGCGGTTATCGGTTTGGCATTGGTACTTACATTTGTCCCATATCCTGTCATCACATCAGATAAATTATTGGTTTCTATTTTTGGAGGGGTCTTTTTAGGCTTAGGTATTGGCTTGGGGATGCGCGGAGGTTGTGCCATTGATGGGATTGAGGTATTAGCATTGTATACGCTAAAGCGTTCCGGCTTTACGATCTCAGAAATTATTTTAGGTATTAATGTGATCTTATTTTTAATCGCTGCGATTGGCTTGGGAATGGTTACAGCACTATATGCTATGTTGACCTATTTTATTGCTACTCGAAGCATCGATTATGTGGTGGAAGGCTTGGAAGAATATATTGGTGTTACGATTATTTCCAAAAACCATGAGGATATTAAAAAGGCTGTCGTTATGCAAATGGGAAAGGGTATTACGGTTTATAAAGGGGAGCGGGGTTTCATGAAAGATAGTTTTGAAATCAGTCATCCTACCGATATTATTTACACCATTATGACGCGTTTTGAGGTTAGGCACTTACGTAATTTAGTACTTGAATATGACCCTAATGCTTTCATTTTTACCAATATCATCAAAGAAGCAGCTGGAGGGGTTTTATTGAAAAGAAAAGGGGATCATTAATTTAAAATAATACATAAAGCTATTTTTTGGTCTTGATTTAACCCTTGAAGCTGAGATTTAGTTTTATTTCTGGTGGTCCCAAAGGAATTCATAGATTGTCTTTGGTGAAGATCAGTAAAAAAAGGAGGTGGTGATTCAAGCCAAGATTATCAATACTTTAGAAAAAATTTAAACTCAAAAACAATCAATTATTACACAAAGTTTTAACAAATGAGTCCAAGTAATATGGGGTTTGACTAGTAATTTGCTCTTCTGAATTGTTTTAATTTTAAAATAGTTAATTTAACGAGTAGAATGACCTATTTAATTGAAAATCTCAATCATAAAAAATAACTTATGATGACTCCTTTAATGAACAGAAATATCCTTTTATTACTTGCATTCATTTGTGCAATGACTGAGAGTTTGGCTCAGAAATATGCCCCACCTCTTAGTCCCGAAGAATCCATGAAAAAGTTGCAGGTGGCCGAGGGGTTCTCCGTTGACTTATTTGCATCTGAACCCCATGTCTTTGATCCAGTAGCTTTAGAATTTGATGCCCAAGGAAATGCCTATGTCTTAGAAATGCCCGATTACCCCTATGAAGTTGAGCCCGGAAAAGGCCATGGCCGAATTCGCTTGTTGAAGGATACAGATGGAGATGGTAAAATTGACAAATCAATCATTTTCGCTGAAAATATAACGGAAGGGACAAGCATACTATTTTGGAAAGGGGGGGTACTTGTTACCGCGGCACCTCATATTCTATATTTAAAAGATACCAACGGGGATGGCAAATCAGATACCTCGGAAATTTTATTTTCAGGTTTTTTTCAAAACAATTCAGAAGCTCAAATTACCAGCCTAAAATTAGGTGTTGACAATTGGATTTACGCAAATAACCATGGCCAAAATGGAAAAGTTAGCTTTACCCAATTAGCTGGAATGCCCCCATTAGATGTTAAAGGTGCCGATTTTCGATTTAGATTGGATCGAAATGTTTTTGAGCTTGAAACTGGTTCAGGACAATTTGGTCAAACCATTGATGACTGGGGCCATCGCTTCTTTACTGAGAATTCAATTCATGTCCAACAATCAATTATTCCTTGGCGCTATACGCACAGGCATGCCTATCTTCCCATATCGAAATTTAGTACAAGTATCACAGATCACGAAGAACATACTTTTCAAGAAACTCAACCTCCCTACTGGCGGGCGGAAAGAAGTGCCCGGAGAAACAAATCATTCAAAGAAGCGAATTTGAATCGGATCGAATATGCGGAAGACCGATTTAGTGGGTCGACCGGAAGTACCATCTACCATGGTGATGCAATGCCAAAAGAATTTTATGGTAATATTTTCACGGGTGATGTATCAGGAAATTTGGTCCATCGGGATATCCTAAGTCCAAGTGAAACAAGTCCTATCATGGTGGCTAAACGAGCTGAATCTGAAAAAACCAAGGAATTCATCTCTTCCACCGATCCCTGGTTTCGTCCCATTACATTCTCGGTTGGCCCTGACGGATACCTGTATATGCTTGATTATTATCGTCAACATATTGAAACACCGGTTTCGATTCCTGATGATTTAAAAGCCGACATGGATTTTATGGCAGGTAGTGATATGGGGCGAATTTATCGAGTTAAACCGGCTAACATCCCTTATAGAAACGTTAACATCAATCTAAATGCTGTATCAAGTATCAAATTACTTACTTATTTAGCTTATGAAAATGGATGGTACCGGACGCATGCGCATCGTTTGCTTATCGAACGTCAAGATAAGTCAGTCGTAAAATCAGCTAAACTTCTATTCAATAAAAGTAAGGATCCAAGAACGAGATTGCACCTTTTATACGTGCTGGAGGGTTTAAACGCATTGGACTTTGCAGTCATTAAAAAAGGGTTACAAGATTCTTCCCCAGGTGTTCGTGAAAATGCGTTAATGCTAGCTGAGCGCTATTCAGAAACCCTTCCAATCATATTAAACATGCTAAATGATTCGTCCCCAAGGGTAAAATTACAGGCTGCCTTAAGTCTCGGGCAGTTTAAAAGTCAAGAAATTATCGCTGCATTTTCAAAACTTATTCAAAGTCAAGGAGAAAATGAATGGATGCGGGTTGCGGTTTTAAGTTCAGAGGTTGGCTCCTCTCCAGAACTTTTGGAATCTTTGGTAGGCCAAAATGTATTTTCTCCAAATTCTGAAACTTGGAAATTACGTTTTTTACAAGACCTCTCTTATACTATCGCAGCTAGAAACAATAAATCCCAAATGGTATCCTATTTAAATTTGTTTTCTCTTCCTACCATGAGTGATTTAAATTTACAAACGGCTGCACTAAAAGGACTTAAATTAGGATTCACTAAAAATGGCGCCTCAAAGGAAATAGCAAGCCAACTAAACACAGGGTTAGCGTCTGAAGTAAAGGCTTCTTTTCAGACCTTGCGTCAACTTTACTTACCACACTAATTTCAATTCTTTTGGATCTAAAATTGAAAATGAGCAAATTCTATTGACATGAAAGAGACTAAATATGTACGAAGAACCTTTCTCCAAAAGTATTTGAAGTTGGTTTATCTGCTTGCAGGATCTGGAACTTTACTGAGCCTTAAATCCAATGCGGCAAAAAAGCAGCCAGCCAATAAAACAGTGCCCCAAGATGATCCTAAAAATCCATGCGATGATCTTTCTAAAGTCAGTGCTGATGAAATTGCGAAGAGAAAAAAATTGGCCTATGTAAATCAATCGCCTGTTGAAGATAACCAATGTGGAAATTGCAACCTTTTCATACCCGCTCCTGATAAACCATGTGGCGCATGTTTATTATTTAAAGGCCCAGTTAGTCCTGCGGGCCATTGTGCTTATTGGGCTCCTATAAACGAATAATTATATATGATTCCTTTAAGATGATAGCTTAGAACAATTCAGGCATATTGATTTTTCTAAAAAATAACAGGTAAAATCTTGACCCTTGATATCATTCGGATTATGCGCGAAATACATAAAAGCTTAAATTTCAAAAATTAATGTAAGAGCTTGCGAATTGCTTTCATTAATATGGCCTCTGCCTCTGCAGTAACGGCTGAAGCCTGTCCAGTTTCGTAACCACCTTCTGCATAAGCAATCGAATTTCCAATGTACCCCATCCCATAATCTCCATAGCCAGCTACGGCAACAAATAAATCCTTTCGTTCGGCTTTGGCTGCCAGTTGATATTCAACAAAAGGCTCACCAGGGAGATGAAGGATCTTCACATGACCCATGGTTAAACAAGAAATGTCAATCTTTTTACCAGATTGAAGACGCCTTAACCAAACTAATTTTGATAAATTATTGGCTAAAAATACAGCTGTCTCCGTTTTCATTTTTGCCTCCAGTGATTCAATATGAGTTGCAGGAATCAAAGCGACCGGTTCGATGTTCCATTGAATGGAGTTTGGTTCTATACGCTCAAGTTGGGTTTGATCCCATGCTCTTTTCATTCCATCAGCCAAACGTTCGGCCAAAATCAATCTATTTTTTTTATCTCCATCATTGTATTTTCCTGCTGTTAAATTTCCGCCTGCTCCGTTGAAATGAATATGAAGTGCATCAGGAACGGCCAATTGGCGTAAAAAACGAGCAATCCCAGGGAAATCAGGATTAGCCACCCCAGTTCTGTAATAACTTTGTGGATGTGAGGCATAATAACTTAAAACCGCAATGGGTTTATCATTATTCCAAAAACTAATCAAAGAGACCATGGGGTCAATTAATCCTTCGGGTTCAGCACGGATAGCTGGATCAAGGGTGGCTGAGGTTCGCGAAGCTTTGGCTTTCCCATCAGACCCTATTATCCGTCGATTGGAGGCAACTTGATATACAGGGGCTTGTCCTTTCCCGATGTGTGTAAAGGGTACTGCAACAGAAATAGATTTCTGGATGGCAAGACCGAGACGTTTAATCAGATCTCTTGTATAAGTCCCTTCAAAAGCGCTTGGATTTAAGCCTGCCTCTTGCATTAATTTCTCTGCCCCTAAATCGGATGTGGGGGCATCATGCTGATGAATGGCATGCACAACAACACGCTCAGGAATTGTAGCCGCCGCCTCAGCCATAACGCGTTTAAATTCATCTTGACTATCATTACTGATCCCAATCCAATCTACTGAGCACATGACAATCGGAAGCCCCGCACCTAAAATAACGACCCCTTTCGCGCGTAAGCCTAAATCCCAGTCATTAACCATGGGATTATACGTTAATTCAGACCCTACCGGTGGTGTTGCGTCTACATCGAATAGCGCTAGCTTTAGGGTTGGCTGTACGGCTTGCGCATGAATTAAAACAGCATGAAGCGCAAACACACAAATAAAAACGAAACGAAAAAGCAAAGCATTTAAATTGTAAGACATTCTCTGAATTTTAGACCTGAGTTAATAGCAAGAGGTTGAAACTATCCATTTATTCCAAATTAAATGTTTTCTACTAGTGCTTATTTTAAAACAATGTTAAAAAAAATATCCATCATTTAAAATACAAGTCAAATCTCTTGTCTACTTGCAAGTAGGTCAATTAAGTAGTCGCATCACAATTTTTGTACTTACCCCCTAATAGATTAGACCTGCAAAGGTTATTTCTAGACTTCGTTTAAATTTAAACAATTTAAATATCGGCCGAAAACCCCACTCGTGCTACCCGTTTTGCTTTCACTCCCGTAAAATAAAAGAATCCACCCTTTTGAGGTGGATTCTGGTGGTCCCACTAGCCGAGTCGATATGGCTACAATTAAATTTTAATCGGATCAGGGTCTCAACAAGTTTAATCTATTCCAATTTCTCTGACCTATTCAATAGGATTTGAGTGGTTTAAAATCAGTTCCTTGTGCTCTCTTGTTTGCTGCATGCTACCGTTAAATCAGTTTGTTTTATTTAAAATGAAATAATGCTGAATTTTAAGTTGTAAGAAATCTCTCATCAACTTAAATCCAATTTTATAGTTCAATATTTTCTAATAAAAATACCTTTTCTTATAAAAATAATGTTAAGGTTTAAATTGACTCGAGGTATCGCGTCTCTACAAAATCTTTATTCAACCACTATTTTCCGTACGGCGGTGCCCATTTGAATAAAATAGACACCGGCATTTAACAATTCTGTTATAGAAAATTCAAACTCATTCAAACGATTTGGGATTTGAGGAATCTTCTTTGATAAAATCTCACGACCCATATTATCTATAATCTTAAAATCAACCTCGCTTTGTGCACCGGCATTCCAAGAAATATGAATGACATCCTGGCTAGGATTTGGATAAATATGTAAAGACAAGGCACTTTCTTTAGCCGTTCCCAAGACTTGAAAGTTGGGCACAGACCAAGGAACCAAATTCAAATTTTTATTATTCCATGCTTCATTAACTAACAAATGAAACTCGCCACTCACTAGATTGATCGGCAAGACTTTATTCGTTACGTCAAAAGATTGACCACTAAAATAATCATACCATTTCCCAGTTACAGGAAAGGTCAGCGTGGATGATTTTGTCTCAGGACCAGAATTAGCAATCAGTAAAACTTGAGAATTCCCCTCAATTAAATTTACTTGCTTGAATTCATTGGCCACATCCATTCTATAGTCAGTCGTTTGAAAAATAGTTTTGCTTAACCTCAAATTGGCCATTTGTTGGTATACCCCCAATAACTTAACCCGTTCTTTATCTTGCAAATAATTCCATAACAGTGGTTTTGTACCTGTCCGACCATTCGAATTAATCGACACATCGTAGCCTAACTCTCCAAATTGCCAAATCATTTTAGGACCAGGAATCGTATAAAATAAAGCTGCGGCCATTTTCATTCGGTCCAACTTCTCACTCGCACTAAACACTTTTCTGGCAGCTGAACTAGCTATTTCCACCATTAAGCGCTCTTCATCATGACTTTCGATATAATTAACTAAATGCGGTTTCGTAAAACCTCTCATTTTATATGAGATCCAATCATAGGTATTGGGATATGCCTGAATGATTTTTGTCATGTCAAATTTGGCATTTGCCCATAACATCATCCCATATTCTGCTAATTCTTTCTCCTCTAAATTATCCGCAAAATGCTCTAAAATCACGTAGGCATTAGCATCATAGGTTCGAATCTTATTATAAATCCTTTTCCAGATCTTGATTCGACTTGCATCATATTTACCCCACAAATCCACGTTGGTCCCAGAATTTATCTGCGTAAATCCTTTGGATAAATCAAACCGAAATCCATCCATTTTATACTCCGTGAGCCAATATTGACATACCGCGTCGACCAACCATTGCGTGTGTGGACTTTCGTGATTAAAATCAAAGAAAACACTGTAAGGATGAGTCGCCGTTACATTAAAAAAGGGACTAGTGGCCGTGGGCTTTGTTCCATCCCAATACATCTTAACATAGGGATTTTCAAGGTCTGCTTGATTCAAAACCATATCTAAAATAACTGCAATGCCATTTTCATGGCATTTGTCGATCAAATATTTTAAGTCATTTTTAGTGCCATAGGCCTTGTCGGGCGCAAAATAAAAGATGGGATTATATCCCCAGGAATCATTTCCCGTAAATTCCATCACCGGCATTAATTCCAAGGCATTTATGCCTAATTTCTTTAAATAGGGCAAGGAATCAGCAACCGTCACATAACGTTTATCCGCTACAAAATCACGGACCAACAACTCATAAATGTTTAAATTACTCTGGCTAGGTCGAATAAAATTCTTAATGGTCCAAGGGTAATCTTTTTGACCTGTTGAAAATACTGATACTATCCCTGAGGGACCGGAAGGATATTTTTTTAAATTAGGATAGGTCTTACTCGTGATATACACATCATTATTGGGATCTAATACCTGATCGGCTAATGGGTCTGCAACGGTTAAATTCCCATCCACATAATACTGATAAGCCACCTCTTGGCCCGAAGAAAAACTTCCTAAATCAATCCAATATCGATTTTCATCGGAAGTCCGATTCATTAAATAAGCTGGATTAACCTTCCAATTGGAAAACTCACCGATCGCATAAACAAAACTTTTTTGCGGAGCATATAAGGATAAGAAAACATGATCCCCTACATACGTTATTCCATCTTTAACCCCTGAAGGACGATCTTTAATCGCGACAAGAGGTTTAGTTAATACTTGTACCGAATCTTTGTATTTAACACTTCCAGTCTCAATACTAAGCACAAATTGATACGATTTACCCTGTTCAGCACCTAAGGTATAAGAAACATTGACTGAGTCCGCGGCGGTCTGACTCCAAATGAGCGTTGAACCTAATCTTAATTCAGCATTTGATTTAGCTGAGAAAGTAGCACGGATTTTTACCGTTTTATTAGCCTCGCTTAAAGTGAATTTTTCGGTAGGTGCTAGCCATTTAATGCCTAAAGAACCCGTATAAAGATTTAATAAAAAATCTTCCGTTTGGCTTTTGCCATCTCCACTTTTTAACAATAGCCCAAGTTTGACAATAGGCGTTCCTGTTGGTACAGAAAAATAGCTTCTAGGATTTAATTTAATTGACCATACATCATTGCCTAAGGAAGTCATTTTCCCCTTTTCAAAGGGAGCGGAGAAATTGGTTTGTCCACTGGGTTGATATTGGAAAGCGCTACCTGTTTCAGTAGCACCTGCACCAGACCATAGGTATACGTCGGACGATTTACCTAATAAACCTGTAGCTCTAGAGTCCTTCGCTTTTTTCAGGTCAACAATAATAGTTATTTCGTTTTCGGCATTAGGAAAAAGCTCTTGCGTCGTTACCTGACCAAGAGCTTTAAAATTTACTAAAAGAAATAAAAAGAATAATTGCTTTTTGAATTGCATTGTTAGTTAACTTCCACGATCAGCGCAGATTTAGGGCCAACCTTAATGTATTCCCCTAAATTAGAAATTTGTCCACTAATTATATTCTTTAATGTCGCATTTGACGGTAAAATTTCTTTGTATAATCGAGGATTTACTTGGCTTTCCTTAGCATTCTTATTCACAATAACCATCACTTTCGATTTATCCGTATACCGGAAGTAGGTATATATTCCATCAACAGGAGCAAAATGCATCAATTTACCCTGAGTCACCGCTTCATTTCCCTTTCTCCAATTCAATAAACTGGCTAAAAAATCTTGCGTATTTTTTTCATTCACACTTAACTGACTCCCGGTTACCGCATCCTTTACATCATTAGGCCAACCGCCTAAAAAGTCTCTCCGAATTTCACCATGCTCATTGCTCTTAGGATTAGCAAAATTAATTTCCGTACCATAATAAATTTGTGGAATACCACGCATCGTACAAATGAGCGAAAGTCCAATTTTGAATAAGTCCTTATCTTCCTTTACCTGGGTGAAAAAACGATTCATATCGTGGTTATCTAAGAAAATAACTAGGTTATTGGGATTGGGGTAAACCAGATCATTCGCCAAAACCGAGTATATTTTTAATAAGCCTTGGTTCCATGATTCCGGCTCAGTTAAGCCCTCGTAGATAGCATTCTGAAGAGGAAAATCCATTAAACTAGGTAAGCCAGACTGAAAACCATCTGGGTTAACCTTTCCTTTTTGCCAATACGAAGGTATGATTGGATTTAATGACCATTCTTCACCCACCATATTAAATCGGGGATACTCGTTTGAAATAGCTAAAGTCCAAGCATTGGAAAAGCTCTTCTCAGAGTAAGGGTAGGTATCAATTCGTAAACCACCTAGACCCGCATATTCAATCCACCAAATGGTATTTTGAATCATGTATTTAGCTAAAAATGGATTATTTTGATTGATGTCAGGCATGGAAGGGACAAACCAACCATCCACTAAACCTTTTTTATCTGCTAAAGATCGATGTGGGTCTTGATGTGTTTCCCGACGATGGTTTGTAGATACAAATTCAGTTCCATGATTAATCCAGTCTTTAAACGGCATATCCTTCATCCAATAATGGCCACTCCCAATATGATTTAAAACGATATCCGAAATGATTTTAATTCCTCTTTTATGAGCCTCAACACATAATTCCTTGAATTTTTCATTGGTTCCAAAACGTGGATCCATTTTATAATGATTGGTGATGGAATAGCCATGGTAACTTTGAACTTTCTGATCATTCTCAAGCAAAGGCATGCTCCAAATAGCCGTATAACCCATCTTTTTGATATAATCCAAACGATCAATAATCCCTTGAATATCTCCCCCATGGCGCGCAAATAATTTAGAACGATCCACATCATTTTCCAACATAGCCGAGAATGCGTCATTATTTTTATCGCCATTGGCGAAACGATCCGGAGTGATTAAATAAATAACATCTTTCGAGGTAAAGCTTTCGCGATTTTGACTGCCAGAAACTCGGGCCTCCAGTGAATAATTGATGATTGCCAACGATTTACCATCCTTCATAATTTGAAGTGGGTATTCGCCAGATTTAGCCGCCTTGTCAATATACACATCCACAAATAGGTAATTGGGACTTTCGGCATTATGTATTTTTAATATCTTCAGTCCAGCTTTTGCCGATTTTACCTGAGCACCTTTTATGTTTTCACCTCGTAAAACCAATTGGAGATTAGGGTTTTTCATTCCCACCCACCAATTCATGGGTTCAATTTGGATGGATTTTTCTTGGGAAAAAGCAGTAAAGCTTAGTAACAAGAATAATAAATAAATGATTTTTTTCATTTGATAATTCGTTTTCAAATAGGATGAAAAAACTTCCGTGGCGATTATTTTATTCAATAAAATATCGGTCAATTAAAATTTAATTGAATCAAAGTCCATAAAGTGCTTTCTTAAAATCAGGAGTATGCAATAAACACTTAGGCCTGTGAAAATACACAGACCCAAATGTTCATTGGCATATACCTTTTAGATTAGAACTTAATTTTTAATTAACGTGTAGGTTGGCGCATTAGGATTTCTGAAGTCCAACTTAACATTATAAACTCCTGCGGCGCCTACTGCAATATTTGCACCACCAGCTTCTAATGATCCGTTCGCTCCATCGTCACCATAATTAACACCCCAGTCATCATTCAGTCTGAACTTAACTTCACCTGCACTTAATGAAATGTTATTGATGTACCAAACCCCTTCGTTACCGAAATCAGGTCTGAATTTGGTATCAGGTCCACCCCAACCGCTAGCCGTGGCACTTCCGACGATCCCATAAACTTTAAACGTTTCAATTTTAACCTTCAGATCTTTTTGGTCAAATGTGACTAAATAAAATCCATCCGCAGCTATGGCAATATTAGCACCACCTGCTTCAAGGGATCCATTAGCCCCATCATCTCCATAGTTAACTCCCCAATCATTGTTGAAACGAATCTTAATTTCACCCTTAACTAATTTGGCAATGGCTCTCCACTGATCTGTCGCTGGATCATACCAGAAAGGCACGTCCGGACCACCCCAACCATTTGGAGCTCCTGAACCTACAACACCCCACGTGTAAGGAACTACCGTAAAGGTATTTTTAGTTAAATCAATGGTTACTTTATAGGTACCAGCAGCATTCACTTTGATATTATCTCCATTAACTTTTAAAGCACCTGCACCCCCATCGCCTATGTTATAATCCCATTTATTGTCCGTTCTGAATTTAATTTCACCTACGGCTAAGTCAACATAAGCAACCAATACATTAGCCGCATCCGTTTTGTAGAAAGGTAAATCTGGTCCATTCCAGCCACCTGGCGTTGCACTACCTACCACACCCCAGTTGGTCGACAAGTCTAACTTATCTAAGAATGGAGTAGCAGTAATACTTGCCACAGGAGACATATAAGAAGTAGTGGGTCCAATAACCGATTGAAGTTTAAAATCAACCCCAGCTGCTACTCCGGCTTTTAAGCCTAGTTGCAACAAAATTGGATTTAACTCTCCCACTTTAAACGTTTTCTTTAAGTCGCCACCGACAGTAAATGCGGCTGCCTTAGAAAAATCACCCCCTTTTTTGTCAATTAAAAGGGTATAAGTTGCCGCAGCATTGAAGCCATAATCAGGCTTAGGCCAAGTAACCGTAACCGCTTCTGTAGCGATTTGCTCTTTGACTAAAACGATAGCAGCTTTAGACAAAGTGATATTTGGACCGGTCGTCGCGGTCAAAATAGGTTTCAGAAATTCTTTTTCACACGATATTAAGCCTAAGCTGAATACAAAAAGTGAAAATATTTTAAACATTGATTTTTTCATAATCGTATATTTTATCTTTTAAGACCTAATTAATATCCTGGGTTTTGAACTAAATTAGGATTAGCTACAATATCGGAAGAAGGTATAGGGAATAATTTCATATTATCTGAAACGCCTGCACCTGCCTTAGTTCCACCTTTCCAAGCCCAAACATAACTAGTTCCGGTGAACTGTTTGAAACGGATTAAATCGGTTCTTCTATGGCATTCCCAATACAACTCTCTTCCTCTTTCCTTAATGATCAAATCTAAGTTCAATAGGGTAACATTTCCTTGAGTTCCATTATAAGCTCTTGCGCGCAATGCATTTACATATTGCAATGCTGTCGTCAAATCACCTCCAGAACCACCACGTAATACCGCTTCCGCATACATTAAATATACATCTGCCAAACGGAACATGGGGAAATCCGTATCAGGAAAATTACCTTCTGAATCTGAACCTTTCACGCCTGTTGACGTTACGTTTTTATATTTCGTAATCGCATATCCATCGGTGAAAGCAGAAATATCTGCAACTTCCTTGTTCTGTCCATCCGTAAAAAACATAGCTCTAGAATCTGTCTTTCCAGACTTGTCATCAAAATGATCCACAAATTGTTGAGTCGTTCTTAAACCACCCCAACCGCCATTAATTCCAAATTCGGCTGGATTCATTTTACCTCCTACAGGCGCATGAACCATGAAGGTCATCCCACCCCAAGTTTTAGTTTTGGTTCCGTCAAAGGCAATTGGGAAAATGATTTCGGCAGATTTATTGTTATCAGCTAAAAACAAATTCTGGTATTTAGACTCGATAACATATCCAGCTCCGATCACCTTTTTAGCAGAAGTAATCGCCTCCGTATATTTACCTGCACCTATATAAACTTCAGCATTTAAATAAAGCTTAGTCAATAAAGTCCAAGCTGCACCTTTATCCGCTCTAGCATATTCATTCTTTCTTGGCTCAGCCATATCTACTTCGATCGCTTTCAATTCTGATTCGATGTAAGCAAATAAATCGGCCTTAGAAATTTGTTTTGGTAAGAAGGAACCTACCGCATCTTTTTCAGTAACGAAAGGAACTGAACCAAACATATCTAGTGCATGGTAATAACTTAAAGCTCTTAAAAAACGAGCTTCTGCACGATACATTTTAATCTCAGGAGACGTGATACCTCTTGAAGCTAATTTTTCATCCGATGTTTCACGAATATATTCATTACAAATTCCAATTTGGTAATAAATACGGTTGTACATCGCGGTGATAAACTCATTACCTGAAGTCCATGTCATGGTATGGTAACTTGGTAAACTACCGTCATTCCAACCAATCACCGCCTCATCTGTAGGTAATTCTTGCGCTTTGAAATACTGACGTAAATAGGTTGAAAAACCCTCGTCAATGCCTGAAATATCAGGTTTCCCAGCGGGACCTTGTTGGCCCGAAACGGCTAAACCCGCATATAATTTAGCCAACAAAGGCTTATAGTTAGCTGGATCTTTAAAAACCGTGGCCGACGTAACTTCGATGAACGGGACTCTATCCAGATCTCCCATACATGAGGACAATATACTTAAGGCGATACTCAAGCTTATTCCCTTTACAATTGTTATATATTTTGCTTTCATTTCTGTACGATTTAACGATTAAAAATTCACATTTAAGCCCAATGAAACAGTACGCGGTCTTGGATACATGTTGTTGTCAATTCCACCGCCAACTTCCGGATCTAAGCCTTGATATTTAGTTACAATAAATGCATTTTGAACATTCAATGATAATTGAGCATTGAATTTCTTCGCATTTAATAATCTGTTTAAATTATAACCAAAGCTGATGTTATCTACACGTAAAAATGAAGCATTTTGAATGTAGTAATCAGAGAAATATTGCGTGTTATTGAAGTTGGTTTCATTCACATTAGGAACCAAATTAGATAAGAAATTATTTCCTCCCGTTGCCGCACGATAAACCGCACTATTTGCATTGGTATTATTATACATGTAATTCCCAACATTAGCTCTCAACACAAATCCGAATGAGAAATCCTTAATTTGTAGATTAGAAGAAGCTCCAAAGAAATACTTTGAATTAGGTGACTCAAAACGGTAACGGTCGTCAGAAGAGATCTTGCCATCACCATTGCGGTCTACATAAAGTCCTTCAACTGGCTTGCCATTCGTGTTATATACCTGCTGATACACATAGAAAGTATAAGGAGAATATTCCAAAGAGTGAATCTGAATGGTATTACCCACACCACCTGAGATACCACCCACTAAAATCCCTTGGTAGGTCGGGTCTTTTACCTTGGTCAAATTCGTAATGTTGCTTTGATTGAATGTAGCATTTACACCAAAATCCCAGTTAACATTAGCCGTATGAATCGGATTGAAATTCAACGTTACCTCAACCCCTTTATTTTCTAGATTACCCACATTCGTTAAAATCTGGTTAGTTAAATTAGAACCTGCAGGCACTGGAATAACGGAAAGTAAATCTTTCGTTTCCTTTTGATATACATCGATCGAACCTGTAATCCCTACTTTTTTAAATCCAAAATCTAAACCAATGTTCTTAGTTGTTGTTTGCTCCCATTTGATGTTGGCATCATATCCTTCTGGTCTCAAGGTATTTAAAAATGTATTTCCAAACTGATACTGAGCATTAGGTTCAGAATTTGTATAGCGTGCCAAATATGGATAATCACTAAATACATCTTGCTGACCTGTCACACCCCAACCTAACCTCAATTTCAAGTCTGAGATAACTTCGGAATCCTTAAATTCTTCAGAAATTTTCCAAGCAGCCGCAGCACTTGGGAAAACACCCCAACGATTTTCAGGAGAGAATCTAGAAGAACCGTCATTACGTAAGGTAAATGTAAATAAATACTTATCGTTTAATGAATAGTTGGCTCGACCATAAAATGATACCAAGGTATTTTGCGTCTTATAATACGTATTATTAAATACCGTACCTGCAACATTCTTGTCCAAATCAGTATTATCTCTCAAGAAATCTTGATAGGAATAACCACCCATGACATCAATTCTATGCATGCCAATACTTTTAACATAATTCAAATAAAACTCAAAAGTCTTATTATCCTTTGATTGAGAATAGGTACCTGCTTTACCCCCACGGTCATATGAATTAGCTATTCCTGCTGGAATGTTGATCGTTCCTTCAGAAGAAGACTTGTCAATAGCTACATTTGCATTTGCTCTTAATTCAGGTAAAAAAGGCATTGTATAATCAAATACTGCATTTGCGATTGTTCTATTTACCTTAGATTGATCCTTTTGTAGATTCAATAAAGCCACTGGATTTTTCGGTCCCAAAGAATTTGGTTTCTTAGTCGCTGGATCTAACCATTCAAAATACCCACCAAAATCACTTCCAGTAACTGATTGCGTTGGATCAAATCCTACTGCAGTACCGATAGCGCCTTGATTAGCAAAATTATTATTGATCACGGAAGACTTTAAATTTAAATCCACCTTTAAGGAGTTATTTAAAAAGCTAGGGCTAACACCAATTGAAGTTGAAATACGATCCATATTAGACGTTTTCAAAATACCATTTTGATTTAAATAACCCACCGATGCACGAACCGGTATATTTTTAATGGATCCTGTAATACTAACGTTATTATCTATTGAAATGGCATCACGATATATTTCTTTTTGCCAATCAGTAGAAGATTTACCTAACATAGCCTTTTGAGCAGCAGTACCTTTTGAATTGATCACTGAAGTAAAATCAGCAGCTGATAAAACATCTACATAAGCGCGAGCTTGAGCTGATGAAGCCACTGAGCTAACGGATACTTTAATATCATCGCCTTTCTTACCTTTCTTAGTAGTAATCAAAATAACACCATTAGAAGCCCTTGAACCATAAATAGCCGTGGCAGATGCATCCTTCAACACGTTAAACGATTCGATATCATTTGGGTTTATAAAAGACAATGCGTTAGCAGCACCAGAAATACCATTATTATCTAATGGCACACCGTCAATCACGATTAATGGATCATTGTTCGCGTTTAACGAAGAGCCCCCACGAATACGTATCGTAGAACCCGCGCCAGGTGCACCACCATTAGAAGTAATTTGAACCCCTGCTACTTTACCAGCAACCAACTGATCTGGCGTTACGATATTACCCTTTTGAAAATCAACGGACGAGATCGAAACCACAGAACCTGTTAAGTCCTTCTTTCTCTGAGAACCGTAACCGATTACTACCACTTCGTTCAACGATTGAGAATCAGTTTCTAAGGTGATTGTAAGTTGGTTTTGATTGCCAACGCTAACCTCCTTACTTATAAAACCAATAGAAGAAACCACCAAAACACTGTTTGAAGAAACATTTGAAATGGTGAATTGTCCCCTTGAATCAGCAGAGGTTCCTTTGTTTGTTCCCTTAACGGTAACAGAGGCTCCTGCAATAGGTCCTTCCTTTGAAGTAACAGTACCAGTAACGGTCTGCTGCGCAATGACCGAAAAAACTGAAAACGTGATCAAAGCAAGTGTTAAGAATAAATTCTTTCCTTTACTTTGACTTAGTCCTTCGATCCAGCTAGTAATTTTAGCTTTCATAAATATGATTTAAAAATGATTGAAAAAATATTTTTTTTAAAAACTCAAAATTAAAGGAGTAATCCATTAGATTCGCCCCACTTTAATAAATGACAATAATCAATGAATTAGTACAATTAGCTGTAAATGAGTAAATTACAATTAATTATGCGATTCATTTTATAAAGTGGAACAATGAAAAATATGGTACTAGATTATATGTTGGCAATTACAAGCTTAAAATTAAAACGCAAAATGATAAGGGTCAACTTCTTACCTATTTTATTATTCATAAGTTTCATCAGCCTGGGCCAACAAAAATTAGAGCTAATTGCCCCTACCCAAAAGTTGCTCCCCCGAGGTGATTTTTTTCTAGCAGCAGATTTTAACAATTGGGATCCGGGAGATCCTAGGTTTCAATTTAAGAAAAAATCAAATGGGAATTATGAAGTAACTATTCCCGATAGCGTTCATGTTTTTGAATATAAAATAACCCAAGGAACTTGGCATTTAGTTGAGGGCACAAGAGACGGGGGCGTAAATGCCAATCGAAGATATGATGACAAAAGCCAAGACTTAACAAAAAACCAGATCATCCAACTATTAGGATGGGAGAAAAAAGCAACCTATCGAATAGTAGTCAATAAAATACCTTCAGCTACTCCATTCGATGCTAAATTGTATATCGCCGGAAATTTCAACAACTGGAATCCGCGCGATGATAATTATTTATTAATCAAACATTCGGATGGTTCTTACAGAACAACCATTCAATCTGAATTATCAGAAATCCAATACAAAATCACTCGTGGCAATTGGGCCTCAGTAGAATGCTATGGAAATGGGAAAGCTAGGCCAAACCGTAAAATCGGAAGATCGGATAAGTTGGTCTGGAATCCTCGAGACATCGAACATAAGACCAATATAGATGTTGAAAACTGGGAAGACCTAACCGGAATATTTAACTTTTTCGACTTATATAGTCTCTTCTTACTGTTTGCCAGCTTTAGTGGAATTTTATTAATGATTGCAATCCCTACCATTCAAAATTCCAACTGGGCAGCAAACCGTTGGCTTATCCTATTAATAGGGGTGATTTCGGCCACGCTATTAATGAAAATAATCGCTGGTGATAGAAATATCGCACAGGATTTTCCAAAATTATTATTGATCCCCGATTTTATCATTTTTGCCTTTGCTCCTTTATATAATTTATACATCGAAAAGCTATTATTTAGATCGAGCGACTTTAAAATTAAGTGGCGCTGGATCTATCTACCCAGTATTCTCCAATTACTAATCTATTTGCCTTTCTTTAATTTAGATTATGATACGTTTCGTTATTCTCAATTAAATCATGAGCCATCGTTTCAAATTTTATTCATTCTTATAGGGTCTACGGGAATTATTTGGAATCTACTTCAATGGAATAGATTCAGAAAGATTTTGAATATTTACTTCGAAAAAAGTAAAATAAGCTCTTCGTTTGAGGAGAATTTAAGTTACTTAAGCATCACACAAATCATCTATTTAGCTTGTATTATTTTAGGCCTTATGGCCATGCTGATCTACCTGATAGGTTTTTTCATGGACGAAGACCTAACTTTATTAAGCAGCCAAATCGTTGATTTAATTTGGTTCGTCTTCGCTACTTCTCCTTTCTTTTTAGGTTATTATGCGATACACCAACCTGAGATTTTTAAAATTTCAGAGAAGCACAATATTTTGGGTACCGAAAATGAAATCGACTTAAATACCCCTATTCAAAGGGAAAAAAATTACATCCAAGAGAATAAGGAAGTAATCAAAGATGAACTGGCCGAAAAAATAATCGAAATTATGGTGCAATCTAAACCTTATTTAAATCCAAAATTGACATTAAATGAGCTAGCCCAACAACTGAATGTCTCACCCCATGTTATGTCCAAAACGCTCAATGATTCCTTTCAGAAAAACTTTTTTGATTTCATAAACACATATAGAACAGAGGCTTTTAAAGAGAAATTAGACGATCCTAAATTCCAAAACTACACCTTTTTAGCTGTGGCTTTTGAAGCAGGATTTAATTCTAAAACAGCGTTCAATAGGTCCTTTAAACGCGTAACGGGTCAATCCCCTAGCGAATATTTACATAGCATCAATCAAATAGAAAATATTCTTTAGTAGAAGCACAGATGAAAAGATATCTCGTATTATTATTTAGTCTGTTGATATTTTTACAATCATGTGCACAAGTAGAAACCCCAATTTCCAGCAAAACTGTCGTTTTAGATACCATTCTGCATCCATATACCCCACCTACCGAATTAATCAAAGGCGCGGATATTAGTTGGGTTACCGAAATGGAAAAAGCTGGCATATCCTTCTACAACGCTCAAGGGGTTAAAAAAGATTGCTTTATATTAATGAAAGAATTAGGATTTAATACCATTAGACTTCGTGTCTGGGTAAATCCAAAAGATGGATATTGTAATCTATCCGATTTATTAGTCAAAGCAAAAAGGGCAAAAGCCATCGGGTTAAAATTATTAATCGACTTTCATTACAGTGACTCTTGGGCTGATCCAGGCAAACAATTTATGCCAGAAGAATGGAAAGGCAAGACTATCACAGAACTAGAAGCTAAAATTTACGATCATACATTTGAAGTTTTAAATACATTAAAATCAAATAATATTGTACCTGAATTTGTACAGATAGGGAATGAAACCAATGATGGGATGATGTGGGAAGTGGGTCGAGCGTCAACCAACATGGACACATTTGCAAAATTCATTGAAGCTGGTTACCGTGCCACAAAAAAGATTGATGTATCCATTGGCGTCATCGTTCATATTTCAAATGGTTATGACAAGAAACTTTTCAATTGGATTTTTGATGGATTAAAAAAGTATAAAACAAGGTATGATATCATCGGAATGTCCTTGTATCCAGATGCTAAAAATTGGCTAAGCTTAAACCAGCTCTGCATAGAAAATATCGTTGAATTGAACGTAAAATTCAATAAACCTACCCTGCTTTGTGAAATAGGTTTTAATTACAATGATCCTGAAAATGGAAAAATGTTTGTGGAAGATTTAAAAAACAGAATCTTAAAACTATCCAAAAAACAGGCATTTGGATTAATGTATTGGGAACCTCAGGCGTACAATTGGAAAAATTATTCCTTAGGTGCTTTTGACAACACCGGAAAACCGACCAAGATTTTAGATCCGTTTTTAAATTAAGCAGGTAACCACCAAGTCGGAACAGCCGGCACTGCTTCCCCTATTTTTTTAACACAATCATCTGAAAGCGAAGGGATTTCAAGCGCTTTGAATTGTATATTTAATTGGCTCAGATCCTTTACGCCTGGTATTACCACATCGATGCAATCACTTTGTAAACAAAAGGCTAAGGCATTACTTGTTAAACCCCCAGGCATATCGCCTAAGAAAGCTAGTTTATTGGCCGATGCCATAAACCACTGAACATCTCGATCTGGAAACTTAGCGCGATAACCGCCGCCAAACAAAGAAGGATCATTTAAAAATACCTTATCGGTTAAAAAACCAGAGGCTAGTGGTACTCGGCCTATCACATGATATTTTTTGCGATTTATGTGATTTACTAAAACCGTTTATCATGGGACAGACTGAAAAAGGATGTAAATCGTCAGCATTAATTGGACCGATAAAGGTTATTTCTTGACTTCGTTTAAATTTAAACGAAGTTTTACTTCACCTGAAAACCCCTCTCGTGCTACCTGTTTTGCTACGACTCCCGTAAAATAAAAGAATCCACCCTTTTGAGGTGGATTCTGGTGGTCCCACTAGTATCTAATCTTTATTGTCTGATTTATTTTAAATGATTGATAATCAATTATTTAATCAATTTTATTTAATTTAAAAATTGGTAATTTGGGGAGAAAATCCGCAAATTTTGGGGAAATTTTCCTCAGAATATATTATGTTTGTGTTTTAACTAATACAAATGAACTTATACTACAAACTAAAAAGTGATAAAGGTTATGGGTATGTGATTCTAATTTATACTCACCTTTCTCAAAGATTGGAATTGTCTCCGTCTGTGAAGTGTGAAAAGAAGGATTTCGGTGATGGGAAAAAAGAAAATCCAATTAAAAAGAGTGATATTGAATTTGAAGGTAAAAATCAAATTTTACATTCGTTCAAAGAGAGTGTCTATTTAGTTATTAGTAAGTTAAAAAGTGAAGGAGTTCAACCAACTACGGAATTAGTTAAGTTGGGAATGAAACAATTTAAGAGGGAGTTATTGGTAGTTAAACACATAGAAACTACGATTGATAAGTTCCCTTTACTCTATGTATTAAGAGAGAAGTACATAAAATCATTAGATGAGACAACCACATATTATCGGTCAATTTGTTACAGATTAAGGGTTATTGAAGAGTTTATTAAACAAAGAGGTGATGATGAAATTGATTTTAGAGAAGTTAATAATTCCTTCTATATAGATTTAGAAACCTATTTGGTTAGTAAAGAATATAGTAATTCAACATCAGCAAAAATTATATCTCAATTTCGTCAGTTTTTGCTTTTTTCTCAACGAGAGAATTATGCAAGCAAAGTTGTTGTGGATTATAGGACAAAATTACCGGTAGGTTCAAAGAAGGTCGTTTCGTTAAGTCCTTACCAAATTGAGGAATTAAATAACTTTTTAGAGTTTGATTACTCATCACAGAGTTTAGATAAAAATGGTAATCCACTCTATTTGAAATATTATGATGGTTGGCTTGAAAAGTCCTTTATAGTTAAAGATGAATTATTTGAAACTATTAAAGACCCAATTACTAAAAGAGCAAAAAGAGACCTAAAGGGGAATTTAGTAGGAATGAAGTCTAAGAATAAATTTAACTGTTTTACCACGTATGAAGTAGTTAAAGATATGTTTTTGTTTAGTGTTGCAACTGGTTTAAGGTGGAGTGATTGTGTTAAGGTTAAAGTAGGTGATTTTGATATAGAAAATAGGGAGTACAGTATAATTCAACAAAAAACAAAGGAAGAAGTCCCGATAATTGAAAATGAATTATCTAAACAACTGTACAAAAAATATTCAAAAGGGAAATCCGTATTTCAGTATTTATTCCCATTGAATTGTTTGAATAGTGATTTTACTCGTCAAAATTATTTGACTAAGGTGAATTTACACCTTAAAGAAATTGGTAAAATACTTAAGTTTAATAGTTCCGTAAGTACAATTAAAAGAGTTGGTAAAAACCCTACAAAAAACCCTTCAGTTCCATTCTATACTTTGATGTCATTTCATATGGGTAGGCGGACTCATGCAACCATTGGAAATAAATTGGGTGTCGATATGAAATCCATTTCTCAGCAAATGGGTCATAGTTCCATGACAATGACTTCTAAATACATTGGGAAGGATGATTCCAAACTTAAATCTATGTTTGATTTTATTGATGGTGGAGACAAGAAAGAGGAAGAAATTGTCAATAAGGTAATTGCTAGGAAACCCGATGAAAGTTCGTTAGAATCGAAACTAGAGTACCTTAAATCAATGAATAATAAGGGGATGATAACAGATGAAATTTATTCAATTCGGGTTAGTAAATTACTGGAGGAGAATGGTTTATAAATACCATTAAAGGTGGAAATTAAAGGACGGACCTCAATAGTAAAAATATGAATTATTTGAATCAAGGTCAAGATAAAAGTAGGAATTATTAGGTCAAATTACCTCAATAATATAAAAATGGTAAATAGACTTGCTGGTTTATTATCATTTTTATAAATTGTAATATTAAAAT
>NZ_JBILJM010000001.1:0-251072 GCF_044377215.1 Aquirufa sp. | reverse complement strand
TGAATCTAAATGGAATGAGCCCAGTGGGATACCGAGCTCATTATGTCAAATCTATTGTTTAATTTTGTCCAATAAAATGGGTGCACCTCATACTTCGCGTCTTTTTTATTTTTAGACGCGAGGTATCGCGTCTCTACATTTTTTGCTTTGCCCCAAAAAACTTCCGAATCGTCACCGCTCCCAATTTTTTCCCGACGATATTTCCTTGCTTGTCCAATAAGTAAAAAACAGGATTGGAGAGCGCATCGTAGACTAAGCGCTCCTTCGTGATGCCAGGCATGGTCACGTGTGCGTAGTTTTCATTGAGATTGTATTTGGCAATGAATTCTTTCCAAGTGGCATCAGGTACACCGGGCTCATTACAAATCGCATAGCGCCCAATCTTCAATTGAAGCACTGATTCAGCCATTTTGAGCACTTTTTCAACCTCGGGTACCTCCTTTTGGCAATGCTCGCAGGTGGGTGCGTAAAACACCAAAAGCGTATAATCGTAGTCTTTAGCAAAGCTGTGTAAATCCACCGACTTACCCGTGGTATCCGCCAAATTCAACGCGGGACTCAACTGGTTTAGTGGCAAACCACTCAAACCATCTAGCTCCTGCAGGAATTCCATTTTGCGTTTTTCGGGTAAGAATTTACAGCCAGATTGTTTGACATAACGCGTTAAAAAGTAGACATATCCCTCCGTATTGTTCTGGATGTTCCGATTTTTCATTAATCGGGCGAAGAAATCAAACGCATACGGATAGGCTTTCGCATCGCAGTTGAATTTTCCCAATACCAAATCCATGCCCACCTGCATCGAGTCCGCCTGCAAAGGATAATAGCTCATATACTCCGTGAGCGTCGCTTTAAAATTAGGGGTAAACAGATATTTAGGATTGTTGAACGGGATTTCATTTAGAAAAGCGGCTCGTTTGGCATAATTTTTTCGATCTGGAATGGAGCGGTCTAATGCGTTCAAGGATTTAAAATGAATCGACAAAGCGTCCGTTGGCTTCAAGCGTTTCAATGCCTGGGTGCGGAATTTGGTCAGACTGTCCGACTTCATTTTGAAAAATGCTGCGCGTTCAGAATAGGAGAATTTCCTTCCGTTCGCCTGTTCCTTTTTGTATAAGGTGTCGATAAATGCCAACGACCTTTCCATCCGTTGGTATTCAAAAAACAACTTATTTTTCTTGTCTTTCGTCTGAATCGACGCTAGATAATCGGGGCCTGAAAGACTCACTGAAAGTGAATCGTTGTTGTCTAAACAGATCCAAATTTTAGATTTTGTTTTGGGGAAATAGAGAAAACCAATGCCCCCGATGATGGCTTTTTTGCTGACTTTCCATCCTGATTTTCTTAGGGAGATGGTGTCTTTAGGCACATAATTTTGATCGTCGTAAACGCTTGTGCGCACATAGACAATCGAGTCGGCCGTATTTTTTGCCGTGACTTTAATTCGAAATTGAGCCTTTGATGTTAGCGAAATGAAGGTGGCCAACAAGAGTAGGAGGAAGTATTTCATTTAGCAAAGGTAAAAAAAAGTTGTCAGTGGTCAGTCGTCAGTTGTCAGTAGTCAGTCGTCAGTTATCCCAAATTTCAGTCAAAATATGACTAACTATCAGATTATCAGTTATTTATGCGTAAACTTGTTTTTAAAAATGACCATGGCCGGAGAAGTTATTACCTATCAAGTAGTTGTTGAAAAATCAGAAACAGGATTTTCGGCCTTAGTAAGCGAACTACCTGTATTCACGACAGGGTCAACCCTTCAAGAAATAGAGGACAATATTCAAGAGGCTTTGCAATTTTATTTGGAAGGAAGTCCAAAATTTGAAATCAAGTTAGTTGTCAGTGGTCAGTAGTCAGTTGTCAGCGGTCAGTCGTCAGTGGACAGTAGTCCGTAGTCAGGAGCAATGATTTGAAATTAATAACAAAAAACTGATTACAGACCACTGATTACAGATTACTGACCACTGTCACCTACCTCCTCCTCTTTCCCCTCGGAATTACTTTCGAATTCCGCGCACTGCCGCGCGGCATGTCGCGTTTGCGCTCGCGATTATTCGCATAACCATTCGAATTCCGCATCCCAATCATCTCCAAATCAATCGTCCGCTTCGCTAAATTCGTACTACGAACCTTTACTTTGACCTTGTCGCCAAACGTGAAAACACGTCCGTTCGACTTACCCACAATCCGGTAATTCTCCTTATCTAAATCGTAAAAATCATCATTCAAATCCACCATCCGCACTAATCCCTCACACGACGTATCCCCAATCTCCACAAACAAACCAAACTCCGTCACGCCCGTAATAATTCCATCAAACTCTTGCGGCTCATGCAAACTCATGTACTCGACCTGCTTGTATTTGATCGATGCGCGCTCTGCATCCGCCGCTAATTTTTCGCGATCTGAACTGTGCTTGCATTGAATCTCCAACGGCGCACGCTGTGGCGACTCGCCACCATCCAAATAATGCTGCAACAAACGATGCGTCATCACATCCGGGTACCGACGAATCGGACTCGTGAAGTGTGAATAAAACGGAAACGCGAGGCCAAAGTGCCCAACTGCATCGGTACTGTAACGGGCTTTGGACATCGTCCGAACCGCCAAACTCTGCAACACATGTTCCTCGCCTTTGCCCTCAATCGCCTCCATCAAGGCATTAAATGAATGACTCACCTGCTTCGGCTCCGTCGTCACTTGATACCCAAATTTCTTCGCAAAGGTTGAAAATACACGTAATTTTTCCGGATCCGGCGCCTCATGCACGCGATACACCATCGTGTTTCGTGGATCCGTTTGACGCATCTCATGGACGAAAGTGGCCACCTTTTTATTCGCCAAAAGCATATATTCCTCAATCAATTTATGTGCATCTTTTCGAATTCGAGGATGCACGGCGATTGGCTTGCCAGCTTCGTCCAACTCAAACCGAACCTCCGCCGTTTCAAAATTTACCGAGCCCGTTTTGAAACGAGCCTCGCGTAAAATATGTGCAAACTGATTTAAATGTTTGATAATTGGCTCATACGAATCGGTCACCTCGCCCGTATGTTCAATCAATTCTTGGGCTTGCTCGTAGGCAAACCGACGGTCCGAATGGATGACGGTCCGACCGAACCACTCTTTGACCACTGCTCCTTTTTCATTGAATTCGAAAATGGCGGAGAAGGTTAATTTGTCCTCGTTTGGCCGTAATGAACATAAACCATTCGATAATTTCTCGGGTAACATCGGCACCACGCGGTCCACTAAATACACCGATGTCGCACGCTTATACGCCTCTTGATCTAAAATACTGCCCGGCTTCACATAATGTGACACGTCGGCAATGTGTACCCCAATCTCCGTATTCCCATTTTTCAATACCTGATAACTGATGGCATCATCGAAATCCTTGGCATCAATCGGGTCAATGGTAAAGGTCAATATCTTGCGCAAATCCTTACGCTTCTTAATTTCATCCTTCGGAATCGTCACAGAAATCGCATCTGCGGCGTCTTCCACCGCCTCCGGAAACTCATAGGGCAAGCCGTATTCGGCCAAAATCGAGTGCATCTCTGTCTCATTTTCGCCCGCCTTGCCTAAGACTTTAACCACACGACCTTCGGCTTTTTTACCGGGAGTGGCCCAACGTAACACTTCCACAATCACTTTATCTAAGTGATTCGCGCCCATCGTCTCGTAGCGATTGACATAAATATCTTCGTAAATTTTCTTCGAATCTGGGATCAAAAACGAATATCCAGGCGTCACTTGTAGGACACCCACGAGCTCCGCAGAACGGCGTTCTAAGATTTCTACGACCTCACCTTCCGGGCGATCCTGTTTTTTATTCGATGATTTACGCGCTTGAACGCGAACCCGATCCCCGTCTTTGGCATCATATAAATCCTGGGTCGAAACCCAAATATCTTTCTCGGCATCATCGCGCACAATAAATGCAAAACGCGCATTGACATGATCCACACGGCCTTCCACCATAAATGAATCTGTATCCACCCGCACATTTCCATCCGCCTGTTTCAGTAAGCGGCCCTCACGCACCAAGCGTGAGACAACGTCCGAATAAATTTCCTTGGTCTTGCGATCGCGAATCGCGAACGCCTTGTGTAATTGATTAACTGAAAACGAACGATCATCGTTCAATTCCAAATATTCGATAATCTCTTGTTGAAGATTGTTGATAAACTTCTCCTCTTTTGGGCTAATTCCCATAATTTTTTTCTATTAAAGCGCAAGGTACATAACCTTGACAGCGTTTCAAATCTTAACTCCTTATTTGTATCTTTGCCGGATGAATCGCTCCCGCATCGCGTTATTTTTATTGGTCATCTTCGTACTAACCGGTGGTTATTACGGATACCAATCTCTCCAAACAGGCTCCCAAGAAACCGTTTCTACGGCTACTTTAGTTCCCACACCCGACTTTGCCGCGGATTCCGCCTATGCATTTATTGCCAAACAAGTCGCATTTGGGCCACGTGTTCCCAATTCGCCCGCTCAAAAAGCCTGTGGCGATTGGCTTGTGACCAAAATGAAATCCTACGGATTAACCGTAACTACCCAAGAATTTTCAGCCAATCGCTATGATGGTAAAGCCCTTAAAGGCACCAATATTTTTGCTTCATTTAATCCTTCCGCGGCGAAACGGATTTTGTTGGCGGCGCACTGGGATTCGAGGAGCATTGCCGACAAAGACCAAGTCCGTAAGGATGAACCGATCGACGCGGCGAATGACGGCGCGTCTGGTGTGGGTGTGATGATTGAAATTGCCCGCGTGCTAGCCGAGACAAAAAACAAGCCTAATGTAGGTGTGGACTTTGTGTTTTTCGATCTAGAGGATCATGGTGAACCGCACGATTCTCCGGCTGGAAATCCAGCGAGCTGGGCATTAGGTTCGCAGTATTGGTCGGCAAATATTATCCCTGCCGGCTACCGTCCTTACTATGGAATCTTACTAGATATGGTGGGCGCAAAAGGTGCCAAATTCCCCCATGAAGGTACGTCCATGCAATATGCACCCGGGCTTGTTCGCTCGATTTGGTCTACAGCTTCAGACTTGGGATACAGTGACTTGTTTTTAGACGCGGATGCTTTTGGCATTTCCGACGACCATACGGCGGTGAATGAAGTGGCGAAAATTCAAATGATTGACATCATCGACTTACGTCCGGTGAATGGCGGATTTGAATTCGGTTCTTACCACCACACGCATCAAGATAATTTAGCGAATATCGATAAATCCACGTTGAAAGCCGTGGGCCAAACCCTTTTACAAGTTTTATACCGCGAATAATGGAAGAATTGTTGCAAGTACATTTGAATGATACGCATGTGGCGTTGGGTGCGAAAATGGTGCCTTTTGCGGGTTTTAACATGCCTGTTTTATACACGAATTTGATCGAAGAGCATCATTGCGTACGGAATAATGTGGGCGTTTTTGACGTGAGCCACATGGGGGAATTTTTCCTAAGCGGCGAAAAAGCATTGGATTTGATTCAATATGTGACTTCAAATGATGCCTCGAAATTAGTCGACGGCAAGGTGCAATATTCATGTTTGCCAAACGCAACGGGCGGTATCGTGGATGATTTATTGGTCTATAAAATTCGCGATAACGAATATTTATTGGTCGTGAATGCGTCCAACATTGAGAAGGATTGGAACTGGATTTCATCGCATAATACGTTTGGGGTGAATATGGTGAATGCGAGCGCCGACTACAGTTTGTTTGCGGTTCAAGGACCGAAAGCATCGGGTGTATTGCAACGGTTAACCGCGGTCGACTTAGCTTCGATGCCCTACTATACCTTCAAAATAGGCCAAATGGCTGGTTTTGAGGATGTCATCATCTCGAATACCGGCTATACGGGAGCGGGTGGTTTTGAAATATATGTCAAAAACGAAAATGCCTTAGCCATGTGGAACGCGATTTTCACAGCGGGTGCTTCTGAAGGCATTTTGCCTGTTGGCCTAGGCGCACGCGATACGCTCCGCACAGAAAAAGGCTATTGCTTATATGGCCACGACATAGACGATACGACTTCGCCGATTGAGGCAGGTTTGGGTTGGATTACGTCGTTCAACAAAGATTTTATCATGAAGGATCACCATGCGGCGATTAAAGCGGCGGGGCCTTCGAAGAAATTAGTGGGTTTTGAAATGATTGATCGTGGGATTCCACGCCAACATTACCCCATCTTGAATGCAGCGGGTGACGTGATTGGAGAAGTAACTTCGGGAACGCAATCGCCGACGCTCTCGAAAGGAATCGGGATGGGCTATGTGTCCACGGCACATACGGATTCAGAAATTTTCATTTCGATTCGTGACAAAGCCGTGAAAGCAGCTATCGTGAAAATGCCCTTTTTATAATGAAGAAAATTGACGTCTGCTTATCGCCGGATTTGATTCATCTGTATGACCTGAAAGGTCAGGCGGTGGTTGTGGTGGATATTTTTCGGGCAACATCCTGCATGGTGACGGCATTTGCGCACGGAGCAGCGGAGATTTTACCGGTTGAGGACGTCGAATTGTGTGCTTCCTATGGAGCAAAAGGATATTTAACAGCGGCAGAGCGAAATGGCTTGACTCCGGCTGGATTTGATTTTGATAATTCGCCCTTCTCTTACCAGGTCGAACGTGTAAAAGGTGCCAAAATCTGTGTCACAACGACAAACGGCACGGTTGCGCTGCGTCGATCTGCTTCGGCGGCACGCGTTTATGCAGGCGCATTTTTGAACATTTCACGCGTGAAAGATGCGCTTCGTGCGTGGAACGGCGATGCCTTAATCGTCTGTGCAGGATGGAAAGGCAAACCAAATTTGGAGGACACCTTGTTTGCCGGAGCGTTGATTGACATGTTACACGGCGAATTTGCGGTGGCGGACGATGCGGCCTTGATGGCTTGGAAACAATATAATCTGGCGTCCAATGATTTGTTGACAGCCGTGAAAAATTCTTCACACGTCAACCGCCTTTTGGGCTTAGGAATAGAAAAAGATATTGCCTTTTGTTTGGAAATGGATCGCTACAGCGTCCTTCCATACTTGGTAAATGATGCATTGAGAATAGATGAAACTATATAGTACCCAACACGAAAGTCCAGATGTAAGCTTAGATGAGGCGATTTTTCGCGGTCTTCCGCCCGATAATGGCTTGTATATGCCGCATGAGATTTTACCCATGCCAACTGCCTTTTTCGAGACGATACACACCTTGAGCTTGCCGGAAATCGCGGTTGCGGTGTGTAAACATTTGCTTGGGGATGAGTTGACGGATTCGGAAATTGAGGGAATTATCGAGCGTTCCATGACGTTCGAGGCTCCCGTGGTGGAGTTAGAGCCGAGCGTAGGGGTGTTGGAGTTGTTTCATGGCCCGTCGATGGCCTTTAAGGATTTTGGTGCACGTTTTATGGCGGCGATCATGTCGCATTATTTGTTAAAGTCGGCGCGGGAAATTCGGATTTTGGTGGCGACATCGGGGGATACGGGTGGTGCGGTGGCGCAGGGATTTTACAATACGCCGGGGATTTCGGTGACGATTTTATATCCGAGTGGGAAGGTATCTGATATTCAGGAAAAGCAATTAACGACGTTGGGTGGCAATGTGACTGCTTTGGAAATTGACGGAACCTTTGATGATTGCCAAAGACTTGTAAAACAGGCATTTTTGGACGCCGACCTCCGGGCTGCATTTGAACTAGCCTCTGCGAATTCCATCAACATTGCCCGTTTAATTCCACAATCCTTTTATTATTTCGCGGCCTACGGGGAGGCGCGCCGCAAGGGCGTCACTAAGCCAATTGTATTCTGTGTGCCTTCGGGGAATTTTGGTAATATTTCGGCGGGCTTGATGGCCTATCGCATGGGCTTGCCGGTACATGACTTTATTGCGGCGTGTAATGAAAATCACCCGGTGCCAGATTATTTGGCCACGGGCAATTACGCTCCTTCGCCATCGGTCGAGACCTTGTCAAACGCGATGGATGTGGGGGCTCCGTCCAACTTTATTCGGATGAAAATTTTGGCGGGGGACGAATGGAAAGCGGTACGAGATCGCATGAAAGGATATTTCACCTCGGACGAAAAGACGCAGGCTACGATGCTGGATGTGTTTGAACGTACCGGTTATATTATGTGTCCGCACACGGCGGTGGGTTACGATGGGCTGTCGCAATACATGGATGAATATGACGATGATGTCTATGGCATTATTTTAGCTACGGCTCATTATGCTAAATTTTTGCCAACCGTAGAATCGACCCTTGGCTGCACCGTGGATGTCCCAGAACGCCTCGCTTCCTTATTGCATCTGCAAAAAAAATCCATCCCCATGGGGACGGATTTCGAAGGATTAAAGAAATATTTATTGGGGTAAAAGTGGTGCGGGTTCGTCTTTGGCAAGAATGCCACGAGTCTTTGCCTAAGCTTCAAGCTTAGGCAAAGTTTGCCCAGCCAAGCTTTTATCCCCACAGCGATTTCGTTTTATACCAACACCCGAAACTTCGCCTTATCAATATACGCCTGTACACCCACAAGTGCCACTAATAAAACTCCGATCCCCGGTGCGCCTTGAATAAACAAATCAAAAAACAGAATATTCACGGCGATTGGCCCTAAAATCAAAAGTGCTTTTGCTCGGTGAGCAGGCAAGATGATCAAGACACCACCGATAACCTCAAGCACTTTGATGGTAGTCATGTAGCCAGTACCGCCAAAAAGCTCCATAAATTTCGCTGGATTTCCGGTCATCACTGGCATAGGTGTCATAGGGAAAAAGAAGTTGATGCCCCCAAAAAGGAACAGGAACGCCAATACCGCTCCAGGTACGTGTGTTAATACTTTCATCTTGTTTTATATTTTGGTTAACGGCTGCAAGTAAAGATTATCAGTTTACTTATGCAATACATGGTAAAACAATTCGTTAACCGGTAAACGCTGGCGGGGTCGTAGACCCCGCCAGCGTTAGGCCAAAATACCTGATAATGGACCTTCAGGGCCTAAAAAAGGCAATTTATAAGTTTTTAATTATTGTTTTTCTTGTAATCGTTGCGCGATAGGTACTTCTCAATCAGTACGTATAATAGAATAAATAGGTAGCGGGACCCCATTTCCTTTATTTTAAGGTTGGATTCACCTGCTTTGCGGTTACGCCAGGAATTTGGCAAAACAGCCCACGTATAGCCACGCGTAATGGCTTTAAGCGGCAACTCGATGGTTAGGTTAAAATGGGCAGACAAAAAGGGTTTTAGCCCATCGATCGTGTGTTTACGATACATTTTGAAGGCGTTGGTGGAGTCGTTGTATTTCACACCCACTAATATTCGAATCAAGGTATTGGCAAAGCGGTTGATTAAATACTTATGTTTGGGGTAATCGTAAGTGGCACCGCCTTTAATGAAACGCGAGCCAAAAACACAATCCAAATTTTCCGCCACCATCTTGCGGTAAAATACAACCAGGTCGGTGGGGTCATCGGATAAGTCCGACATCATCACCGCTACACAATCCCCTGAAAAACGCTCTAAACCATAACGAATCGCATAGCCAAAACCGTTTGGTCCGTGGTTCGTATGGACCACTAACGACGGAATGTCGGCCTGCAATTGCGTCAATAAGCCCAAGGTATTATCCTTCGAATTATCATTCACGACCACGATTTCATGGTCAATCTGTTCAGCTTGTAATTTGGCATATAAGGTCCGCAAGGTTTCCTCAATGGAACCCTCCTCGTTATATGCTGGAAGTACGACGCTTAATTTCATCAGGCCAAAATTGGTTTTAAAGACGCTTCATCCGCGATGAACCAGTCATGCACTTCGCTGAGGAGTTGAGGCACGGAGATTTCCGGTTGCCAACCGCTAAACTCGGTAATTTTGGTATTATCTGTAATATATATCGGTAAGTCGCCCGGACGATTCTCCAGCGACGAGCCCATTTCAATCGTATTTCCCGTAATTTGTGAACACAAATCAGTCAATTCGGCTAATGATATCGTGTTGGCCAAACCGCCACCCACGTTGAATATCTGGCCTTTTTGAATACCTAAATTCGCAATTTGCCACTGCACCAAACGGAACAAATCCCGTACATGCAAGACATCGCGGGCTTGTTGGCCTAAACCCCCATACCCAATATATCCCAAACGTCCTTTCCAGAAATGTTTGGCCATCCAAAGCACGATCACACCTTGGTCGATTTTTCCCATTTGGTACGGACCACTTAACACCCCGCAGCGATTAATCACCGCTGGAATGCCAAAATTGTGGGCAAATTCTTGAATGATGTATTCCGAAGATAACTTGGTCGCACCGTAAAGGGAACGTAGGCCTACCAACGGATAATCTTCTGCCACCCCGCGCGAAGAAAGTCCGGCATGTGACTGGCTGTCAGATAAGTTGAAGCGTTTGGGTGAGGCAACTAATTGCGCTTCCGCAAGCGTATCATACGGATAGACGCGAGAGGTCGATAAAAATATGAAAGCGGCGTCATGTTTTTTGGCAAAATAGAGTGTATTGATAGTTCCATTTAAATTGGTATCCATCAAATTTTCTAATTCTCCCGGAACGGTACCCGCTAAAACAGATGGTTCCGCTGCTGCGTCGATGACGATATCTACCTTAGGAACACGGTCAAAATCAGTACGATTGCGGACATCTCCATGAATGAAAGTTGCTCCTGCGGCAAGTACTTTGCGCAAATTAACCTCTGATCCTCGGCGGGATAAATTGTCCAAACAAAACACCTCAGCTTCGGCATAATACTGCTTGAAAAGGACCGCTAAATTTGAGCCTACGAATCCGCAGCCTCCTGTGATGAGTAATTTCATGCCTCCATGTAGCGGTTATAAATGTCATGGAAAACATCCTCCAAGGACTTCGTGATGTCCCAATTTGGATAGTGTTCCTTCATTTTGCGCAAATCGCTGTAATAACAAATGTGGTCACCAATGCGGTTTTCCGCCACATATTTGTATTTCATGGGCTTGCCAGAAATCTTTGCGATGAGGTCAAATGCTTCTAAAATCGAAACGGAATTATCTTTTCCTCCACCGATATTGTACACCTCCGCCACGCGCGGTGCTTGGATGAATTCCTCGATGAAGCGCGCCACGTCATATGAGTGGATGTTATCGCGCACCTGCTTGCCTTTATAGCCAAAAACGGAGTATTCCCGTTCCTCGATATTGCACTTGATCAAATAACTTAAAAAGCCATGTAATTCCACGCCGGCATGGTTTGGTCCGGTTAAACAACCACCGCGTAAACAGGCAGTGGGCATATTGAAATACCGACCATATTCCTGAACGGAAATATCAGCGGACACTTTCGATGCGCCAAAAAGCGAGTGCTTCGATTGGTCGATGCTGAAATGCTCAGCAATTCCATGTTCGTAAGCCGCATCATCGTAATCGTAACGCGTCTCTAACTCCTTCATTTGGATGTTGTTGGGCGCATCGCCGTATACTTTATTCGTCGATAAATGCACGAAAGGAACGCTGGTGCTGTACCGACGAAGCGACTCGAGTAGGTTGAATGTTCCTACTGCGTTTGTGTCAAAATCTTCGAATGGAATGTATGCCGCACGATCGTGACTTGGCTGCGCAGCCGTGTGCACAATGGCATCAGGTTGAATTTGGGGGATGATGTCTAAAATCGCTTGGCGATCCCGAATGTCTATGTTGGTGTACAATTTGTACGCACTTCCATATTTCGCTAAACGGTCTTTATTGGACGAGTTATCGCCTTGTAAACCAAAAAATATGGCGCGTTGGTTATTGTCAATTCCATGAACTTCCCAACCTTTTTCTAAGAAATACTCGGCTACTTCTGAACCGATTAGGCCCATCGAACCTGTGACAATTAACTTTTTAGCCATGCTACAAACGATTGTTAAAGTGCAAAGATACTATTTTCTTCAAAAATTTGGCTAAAGCCCCACATCCAAAAGACGCAATTGTAATTTGCGCTGCCCCATAAATTCATTGATGTCCAAATGGTAAACGATTTGAATCGCTTGGCCTTGTTGATGAGCATCAACTAAGCCTTCATAGAAATCTTTACGCATACCAAAACCCACTGCTTCATAATCGCCCACATAGATTTTAAGATGCTCTTCTTTCATGATGACGGGCGGACGCGTTAATTTGACAAAGCTTACGAAATTGGGCAACATGTTGCCAGGTCCGTAAGGAGAGAGACGAACCAATAAATTGTCGTAAAAGGACAGGTTTAAATCTTCTAAGGGGATTTTCAAATCCACCGGTAATTCGGCCTTGATTTCGCCTTTGGGCGTACCGGCTTGTACGAGAGTCTCGAATCGTTCGATGAATGCCTCCAGGTTTTCAGGCAATAAATGCAGTCCAGCAGCATGGGTGTGCCCGCCAAATTGGGTCAATAAATCCACGCATTTTTCTAGCGCTGCGTGGATATCGAAGCCTTTGACTGAGCGGGCGGAGCCAACGACCTGGCCGTGCGATTCCGTTAAAATGATGGTCGGGCGGAAGTAGTGATCTTGAATTTTGCTCGCCACAATGCCCACGACGCCTTTGTGCCAGGAGGGGTGAAAGAGGACGGTGCTTTTCGCCGATTGCAAAAATGGGTTGTCGGCGAACATGCTCAAGGCATGCTGCGTAATATCTTTTTCCACCGCGCGCCGCTCGATGTTTTGTTGGATGACCGCTTCTGCCATCGCGGAGGCTTCGGTGAGATCGGCCGATAATAATAATTTCACGGCCCCGTGCGCGTGGTCCATCCGACCGGCGGCATTGATGATGGGGGAGATGGAAAAGACGATATCCGATATTTGAATCGGCGCTTTTTTGTTTGCTTTTTGGAGTAGGTAGCCTACTCCAGGGCTCGGGTTATTCCCTAATTTTTGTAGGCCAAAGTAGGCCAAAATCCGATTCTCTCCGGTGATCGGGACCATGTCGGCCGCGATGGACGCAGCGAGTAAGTCCAGACGGTCGAGTAGTGGCCCCAAGTCTAAGTCGTTGGCTTGAATAAAGGCTTGCAGGAGTTTAAATCCGACGCCGCAGCCGGTTAATTCCTTGAAAGGGTAGGCGCAGTCTGCCCGTTTAGGGTCAAGAACCGCGTAGGCTTCGGGTAGGGTTTCTTCAGGTAAATGGTGGTCACAGACGATAAAGTCGATGCCTTGTTCGTTGCACCAGCGTACCCGTTCGTGTGCTTTGATGCCGCAGTCGAGCGAGATGATGAGGCTGTAATTATTGTCGGCCGCATACTGAACCCCAGCTTGCGACACACCATAGCCTTCAGCATAGCGGTCGGGGATGTAATAGTCTGCCTCCGCGCCTAATTCCTCTGTTAAATAACCAAAAACTAATGCGACGGAAGTGGTTCCATCCACATCATAATCTCCGTAAATCAATATTTTTTCGCCATCCTCGAGGGCCCTGCTCAGACGTTCTACAGCCTTGTCCATATCTTTCATGCGAAATGGATCGTGGAGTTCGTCGAGGCTGGGAACCATGAAGGCTTTGGCTTGGGCCAGGGATTTGATGTTGCGGGAGACGAGTAATTTCAAGAAATGCCGATTTTTAGTCACGGGCATTTCGAGGGCTAATTGGTCTACTTCTTTGGCATTCGGTTCCGTGACGAATTTCCAGATTTTTTTGGCTTGGAGCATGTTACTGTGGCGGGCCAAATTCGTTGGCAACGATCTTGTTTAATTGTAGGGCTAATTTAGGAAGGTTTTTTTAATCCATAGGTTAAAACCTGGGGTTATAATGTATAAACCTATTTGATTTTAAATAGTTGGAAAGTGATCCCGTTGAATTAGCATCATGACTTTTTTTAACTCGGGCAAGGACTTGATACTTGTGTTCCAAATAACGTGTATACTGACTGCATGATATTCGTGTAGGACAAAATTCCGGAACGATTTTACCTGATGCCAAGGATAAAGGTATTTTGCTAATAAGTTTCGATTAATACAGTTTGTGGCCTCACCAATGATTGAATATTTATAAATACATGCATTTACTGTCTTATGGTCGCTAATGAAACTTGATTCGGTATGATTTTGAACAGCAGTTTCAATGTACTCGATTGCTTCTAGTATATGTTTTATTCTTTCTGCCTCTCCGGGAAATGTCGCTTTCATAAATCAATATTTTATCGTGGTTAATTCGGGTTTCAATTTCAGGCAACGGCGCTCCCAGCATGACTAGGTCAATTTTTTTGCGTATGATTTTTTGCAATTGAAATTGTAGTTCTGCTAAGTCAAATAAGGTGATGGACCATTCAGAACTTGGTTCAATCATCAGGTCGATATCGCTTAATTCATGTTGCTCTCCTCGGGCAAATGAGCCGAAAATCCATGCGCGCTCAATGCGCATTTGCGATTCTAAATAGTTGGCAATTTTGTTGGCTTGAAATACGAATTCCGGACTTGTAATCGATGGTGTATTAGAGGTGATCTTCATGCGTGTCAGGTTGATACTCAAAAGTACACCCAAGCTTTACCTTAGTCAAGTCGAATTATGACTAATATAGTATTTATCAAGTAGTTGTATTATTAGCTAGTGCGCCACATCCTTCACCATCACTACTTTCCAGAACGTCAGAAACAGAATCTTAACGTCAAACAGAAAAGATTGTCGGCGCAAATACTCCACATCATACCCCACCTTAACTTCCATAGGCACCTCGTCCCGACCGTTCACCTGTGCCCAACCGGTCAAGCCCGGTAAGAGTACGTGCACACCAGCAGCAGTGCGGGCGTCCAATAAGTCTTGTTGGTTGTGCAGCGCCGGCCGTGGACCCACCAGCGACATATCGCCGATCAGCACGCACCACAATTGAGGCAATTCATCCAAACTACTCTTGCGCAAAATCGAGCCGATGGGCGTCAAAAATGAAGCTGGATCTTGCAATAAATGGGTAGGTAAAACGGGTGTATCCACGCGCATGGTGCGGAATTTGGGCATGGCAAATACGACGTTATTGCGCCCCACGCGATCCGACCAGTATAAAATAGGCCCGCGTGACGTAAACCGCACCGCCAAACCCACCATAATCATCGGAATCGCAAATATAACCAGAGCCACCAGCGTGACCAATAAATCTAAAACTCGTTTCATAAAGCCTGCTCAAAATCCGCCCAAAGATCATCTATGTGTTCTAGGCCCACCGATATCCGCAATAAATTTCCAGGGGTCGTGCTTTGCGGACCCTCAATGGACCGGCGATGCTCCACTAATGATTCCACACCACCCAGACTGGTGGCTTGTTGGAACAGGCGTAACCGTCCCGCCACCAAACGTGCATTCGCCTCATCCCCTTTAATCTGTATCGAAATCATACCCGAAAAACCACGGGGCATTTGGCGTAATGCTAAGGCATGTTGGGGATGTGATGCCAAACCCGGGTAATGCACGCGCTCAATCGCAGGATGTTTTTCTAAGCGTGAAGCCAGTTCCCAAGCCGTAACAGAATGTTCCCGCATGCGAAGAGGAAGGGTTTTGAGGCCGCGGGCCAACAAATAACAATCCAATGGATTTTGGGTGGCCCCCATCAGGATTTGAACGCGTTTTAATCTTTCTGACCAAGCATCTTCCGTACGAACCACAATCGCGCCGCCGAGAACATCGGAATGTCCACCTATATATTTCGTGGTGGCATGCATGACGAAATCAGCGCCTAAAGCGATGGGATTTTGTAAGATAGGTGTGGCGATGGTATTGTCTACCGCCACGCGGATGCCGCGGGCCCGTGCTAAAGTACAAATGCTAGTTATATCAGTGATACTTAATAAAGGATTCGCAGGCGTTTCGATCCAAATCAATTTGGTATTAGGTAGAATTGCAGCCTCAACAGCCGACAAATCTTCCATGTTCACTTGCGTCATCTGCAATCCCCAGGGTCCCATGATTTCCTCGGCTAATTTAACGGAGGCGTAATAACCCACGGCGGGCATTAATACGTGGTCTCCGGAAGCGAGGCATTGAAAAATGGCAGAAACCGCTGCGAGTCCAGACCCGAAGGCGAATGCTTTGGCGCCACCTTCTAAAGCGGCAAGTCCTTGCTCGAGTGCATCGCGGTTGGGGTTCGAATTCCGGGAATACATGTGCCCTTTGGGATAGCTCCCATCCAAATCCCGCGTAAACGTCGTCGTTAAAAATACAGGCGTCGCGATCGCCCCAGCGGTTTCATCCACCAGGTTAGTCGCATGTATAGCTTGGGTTTCCTTTCTCATAAACAAATTAGACTCTAAATCAGGGTCGTGTTAAATGCCAAATTTAGGCGAATAATTTCAATATGGAACGTCCCATTTGCTAGATTACTTTGAGTTTTCCGCAAAGTTGATTAAAATAGGTTGGAGACCAAATATCTAGTAGAGATGGATTTGGGATAAATCGAATGACGTCTTCTTTTACGCGACTCATATCGACTTCATTAATTTTCAGTTTGATTAAATTAACAAGTTCGTCTCGGGAGATCGTCTTTGATGACCAATCTCCACTTTCTTGGGCACGTTGACAAAAGTGTTCTAAATTTAAATCGACTCCCATTTTGATATACCATTCGAAATCATACCAATCTCGACCTTTTACTCGAGTTTTCCATTTTCTAAATAAAAGGGCATGCATTTTACCAGCAAATAAATCCGGAAGCGTCAGGCAGTTTATGTAGAAAGAGAAAGGCTTAGTCAATAATCTATTTTCGGTGGAGAATAGGAGAGGAGGGTTAGTGTCTACTTCTATTTTTATTTTGATACTAGGTTTGATGGATAAGTTAAGTTGGGGAATCGTTTTCTCGATCACTAATTCACTCCATAACGTGTTCGATTTTAAAAAAGCAGAATCAATGTTTGATTCAGATGATTTAATTTTTTGATGTAGACTTACCTGAAATCCTAATGATTCAAATTCTTCAATGACGTATTTGAAATAGGGTTCAAGCTCAAATTCTTTATTTTTCTCTAATAGAGAGAAATCTAAATCTTCTGAAAATCGATTTAGACCATGAAAAATACGTAGTGCGGTACCGCCGTAAAATGCGGCATGTTTAAAAAAATTAGCTCGGTATAATCCTGCAAGTGTTATCTCTTGCATAATTTCTCGTAAAGCCTGTTCTGTCTCTAAAACATGTTTTGGCTTATAAGATTCAATCCATTGCTTGATCATAATGAAGTTATCGTTTCGATTAACATGCGTAAGCTATTCTTTTTTGGGCTATTGGGTAACCAAGTAATCATTTCGCTGTGGTTTAACTGCTGAAGATTTTCTTTTTCAATGCGCAAGTCTTCCATTAGAAATGCCTGAGTTTGTGAATGACTTCGAAGATTTATGCCAGCTGTTGTTACAATCTTATCACAAAGTGCCTTTTCTGGGCTTGCCAGCATGGCCGATTGTTTTTCAGCCAACAAAACAGATTGAATCCCTAATGCATAATAGTAGGAAGGAAGGTGTGTGTAGCTGTATGAAATATGCTGGCTAGTAAATCGTTTAGAGAGCTTTGTTGTCACGCTAGTTTGCTCAAAAACGCGCTCTGGAATAAGACCCCAATAAAATAGCGCTGAATCAAGTGAAATATAACTAGGCCCATATAGGTGATTTGCAATTAAAAATGGTTCGGGTTGTTGGGAGTCGATGTTACTTGAGATTATATATAAGCCTTTTCTTAGTTGTACGAGATAACCTTGCTTAACTAAGTCTACGATCTTGTCATATGGCCGCTGGTAATCTGCCAAAATACCCAACAACACTTGGGTGGATAAGGCTTGCCCACTAAAGGCCAATAAACGCAAAGTAATATTCATCTGTCAAAATTAAACAACAAATTCGACATTTCGCCGAATTAATATATAAAATTTAACAAATTATTGATAATCCATTCGAACGTAATCCCGAATTAGTATGTTTTTTGGGATTGCTAGCTCTTCTCCTGGGGATTAACTTCCTTCGGACTATTTTATTATTTTTTAATTTTCCAACGTCTAAAGACTAACGTCTAGCGTCTGACGATTATATCTAGGATCAAACTTTTCTCTTTAAAGAGAAGTTTGATCCTAGATATAATCGTCTTACTTGCTCATCATCCGCCAACTCCTGCGGCGTCCCCGCCTTCAGAATCTTTCCTTCAAACAATAAATAGGCGCGATCCGTAATGGAAAGCGTTTCATCCACATTATGATCTGTAATCAAAATGCCAATATTTCGGTATTTCAATTTCGCGACTATGCTCTGAATTTCTTCCACGGCGATGGGGTCTACCCCAGCGAAAGGTTCATCTAGAAGGATGAATTTTGGATCAACTGCCAAAGCACGTGCAATCTCTGTTCTACGGCGTTCACCTCCAGAAAGCACTTGGCCCAAGCTTTTGCGTACATGGGTAAGGGAGAATTCCTCGAGGAGGCTTTCCGTTTTTTCTTTTTGTTCGGCTTTGGTCAAGGAAGTCATTTCGAGGACGGCGAGGATATTTTCCTCCACCGATAAGGTTCTAAATACTGAAGCTTCCTGCGCCAAATACCCAATGCCCAAACGTGCCCGCTTATACATCGGCAATTCCGTCACATCCACATCATCCAAATACACCTTGCCCTCATTCGGCTTCACCAAACCAGTCGCAATGTAAAAGGACGTCGTTTTCCCAGCTCCATTGGGACCTAATAGGCCAACAATCTCACCTTGTGCCACTTGATAGGAGATATGGTCATTCACCAATCGCTGCCCGTATTTCTTTACTAAATTTTCTGTCCGAAGAATCATGGGGGTAAAAATAGGAAATTATAGCTTGGAGGCAATCAAGAGGGCAATGTTTTTAATAGATCTTCCACTGATTTTAAATTGTTTTTTCAGTTTACTTTTCTTCAATATTTTTCTTCAAAATCGCTACAGTTTACTACACATTTTTTCCTCGAATTAAATTTTGCCTTTTAATAATTTGCCCCTCCCTTTTCAGCCATTTTACTTATCTTTGCTGTTCATTTTTGTAAACTTGACTCTGTAGGTCAAGAAAGCGAAGCTATATAGAGCTGTTGTTAAAACAAGTGCTTTACTCCATGACTTTTAGCTTAATTAAAATCAGATAGTTTTGCAAATCCTTAGATTTATTGCCAATGCCTATTCTTTTTTTAGTTAGTCTTATTTTATAAGTTTTCAAATCATATGAAAAGAAAAACAAATATTGAAAACGACGAATTTGACGAAATTATTGGTTCTGATACCAAATGGTTTTCAATTAATTGGTTAGAAATTTGGAGCTATAAAGATCTTTTGTTCATGTTTGTGAAACGAGACTTTGTCACCTTTTATAAGCAAACGATTTTAGGACCTTTGTGGTTTGTCTTTCAGCCCATTATTATGACATTTACTTATGTGATAATCTTTGGCAATATAGCAGGTATTAGTACTGACGGTGTACCTCAATTTTTGTTCTATCTATCAGGAATTACTTTATGGTCTTATTTTGCAGAATCATTGAATAAAGTTTCCACCGTTTTTAAGGATAATGCCAATATTTTTGGAAAAGTTTATTTTCCTAGATTAATTATGCCCTTGTCCATCGTTGTTTCGGGTTTAATTAAACTAGGAATTCAGTTCGGAATTTTTTTGGCTGTATTAACTTATTACTTTTTGTTTCAAGGCAATATTCATCCCAATCTTTGGGCACTAGCCTTTCCTTTATTAATATTTTTGCTAGCCTTGCAGTCATTGGGTTTAGGTATGATTATTTCCTCCATGACAACAAAATACAAGGATTTAGTTTTTTTGGTGACATTTGGAATTCAGTTATTTATGTTTCTAACTCCCGTTATTTATCCGTCCTCAATACTACCAACTAATTTTAAGTTCATTTTTGAGTTAAATCCTTTAACTGGAATTTTTGAGTGTTTCCGTTACGGTTTATTGGGTGCAGGAGCTTTTAGACCTTTGATGCTTTTATATTCTTCTATTAGTTCTTTAGGAATCCTTTTAATAGGGACACTTATTTATAATAAAGTTGAGAAAGACTTTATGGACACCGTTTAGATAGATTCAGAAAAACATGTCAAAAATTGCAATAAAAGCTGAAAATATTTCAAAGCAATACCGTCTCGGTGAAATTGGGACTGGAACCATTAGCCATGATTTAAATAGATGGTGGCATAAAGTTAGAGGGAAGGAGGATCCGTTCCTAAAAATTGGAGAGAGTAATGATCGTAGCCAAAAAGGAGCGAGTGATTACGTTTGGTCTCTAAAAGACATCAACTTTGAAATAAATCAAGGTGATGCAGTAGGTATAATAGGAAGAAACGGAGCGGGGAAAAGTACACTTTTAAAGTTATTGAGTAAAGTTACCAAGCCAACTACGGGGCAATTTAAAGTTAATGGTCGGATAGCCTCCTTGTTAGAAGTAGGAACTGGATTTCACCCGGAAATGACTGGGAGGGAAAACATATATTTAAACGGAGCTATTTTAGGAATGAATAGATCTGAGATTACGCGTAAGTTTGATGAAATTGTAGACTTTGCAGGAATCGAACGTTATATAGATACACCAGTTAAACGTTATTCTTCAGGAATGTATGTAAGGTTAGCATTTGCCGTTGCAGCACATTTAGAAAGTGAAATCTTGATTGTAGACGAAGTTTTGGCGGTTGGAGATGCTGAGTTCCAGAAAAAATGCCTGGGTAAGATGGATAATATCAGTAAAGGGGAAGGAAGAACTGTTTTGTTCGTGAGTCACAATATGTCAGCTGTACGAAAGCTGTGCAATAAAAGTATTTTGTTAGAGAATGGCTTTAATACGTTCGAAGGAAATACTAATGTTGCAATTGATAATTATCTACTGAAAAATTCCAAGAAAGCAAACTCATTTAATCCAATTGTTATAAATGAGATTGATCTTGTAGTCACCAAGATTTCAATAAATGAACATGATGGGGGTAAAGTATTTCCGTTCAAACCATTGCAAATTGAGATAGAGATTGAAGCGCTTAAAAGTTTGGATAATATAGGTATTCAAGTAACTTTATCTCACGACCATACAGAAGGTCAAGTTTTTTCGACTAATACAAAACAAACAAAGGGAATTGATGTAAAAATAAAAAAAGGCAAAAATTGTATCACATGTCTTATAGATGAATTTAATTTATGTTCCGGCACTTATCGGTTTGGGTTTGCAATTGATGTGCCATTTGTAAAGTTTTACTTTTTAGAGTTAGATTTATTTTCGTTCGAAGTATTTGAGGTAATGCCTGAATTTGGGGCTTTACCAACATTACCAGCATACGGACATGTTTATCTTGATCATAAATGGATTATTAATTAATATCGAAATGAATGCTTAAGTTTTTTTTACTAAAACATTTGTCGATGTTTTAAAAGTTTTAGATAGGTTAGTCCCTACCTTTAACAAATACAATAGCGATAAATGCCTTTATACATTGTTGTACTAGAATCAGTTATTGAGGTTTTCAGCAATTTTTGAATTCAAACATTTTTTTAAGTGAAGAATTATTTAATAATAAACGTACTTCGGATTCCATTTTTGGATTCAAACTGGGCGATATAAATCTAGAAATAATTAAACTTTCCTTTTGGGAATTAAATCTTTGTGAAAACTATTTTTGCTTGGACTCTGATGGTGAGTTTTCATCAGAGATTTTTTTAACTGATTTTATGTTTGATAATAGCACCCCCTATTCAATACTTTTAGAAGATAATGAACTGAAAGTAGAACCAGCCTACTATAAATCATATTGGGTGCCACCTGAGAAAAAAATTAGGAAAATTCAGGAATGAGTAGGTTTGAAGGAAAAAAAATACTAACCTTTCATGTTGTGGCAATCTTTGAGTTTCTTAGATCCTTTAAATTCGATTCCATGTATGTCAAGAATTTATCCTATGTTGATCTAAATAATTTTCTCCATATGAATTTTCCTGGTGAAACATGTGCCTTTAAAGGTCAAAAGTTATTCCAATTAAAATTTGACTGTTACTATTTAAAGTTTTCATCATGAAAATCAGCTAAGTGATTACATGTGAAAATTAGTGACTCTTTAAAATATTGAAGCGAGCTTTATTGGGATTACAATAAATATAATTTGACGATTAGGTTTGTGGAGTAAAATAAACAATTTTTAAGTGTATAATATTTATGAAAGGAATCTCATACACTAAAGATTTGTTGAATTAGGGTTTAAAATTAAAAATTATTAAATGTAGTAAAAGATAATAACATGAATAATATCGTCAAAAAAGCTATTCTAGCAGGTATTCAGGCGTTCTGTAAACTCACAAATACGAAAATTACTATTCAAAAATTAGATAATAAAAAACATCCATTAGCGGCCTCTTCTGGAGAATCAATGGCAATATTTTGTGACGTTCTTCTTAGTTTGACTACATACAATCCAAAGAATGTTTTTGAAATTGGAGCTAATTTTGGACAGGACTCTGAGTATTTGAGAAAAAGATTTGCCCTTAAACCTTCTGATATATATATATTTGAGCCTCATCCGCAGATTATTAGTGAAGCAAAGCGAATATATAAATTTAATAGTTTTGCTTTAGCCGTATCAGATAAAAATACCAAAATGAAGTTCTTCGCTATTGATCTTATGAAGAATTCCAATTCGGGAATATCTTCATTGAGATCTCATAATTTTAACGATAAGGATGATTATAAAGAAATTGAAGTCAATTGTATCCGGATGGACAAGTTTGTAGTAGAAAATAAAATCCAGGAGATAGATTTTCTTAAAATTGATGTCGAAGGGGCCAATTATGAGGTGATTAGCGGATTTGGTAGTGAATTGTGTAAAGTAAAAGCCATCCAGATAGAGGGCGAAAACATACCTGTCTGGGAAGGACAATTTTTATTTGATGATATATCAGTGTTCTTAAGAAGTAATAATTTTGAGTTGGTATATTTCGAGTTGAAAGACAGTTGCCAGTCTGATTCTTTATTTATAAGGAAGGATTTGATCAAGCAAAGATATATGATTCAATAAAATATGTTCGTTATTTTAAAAGCTTTTCTTCTAATTTAAAAAAGTTATTTATTAAATAAACTCTTATTTACTTATCCCATTGTTCAAAATGCCGACTTTGTTGGAAATAATATTTTGGCTTTCTTGATTCTATTTTATTGGATTTTGGCTTACAATAAATCATATATAAGTTTTGAGCTTATTTATGGAATGAGATTTGCTTCCTTTGAATAGGGAAAATGTATAATTATGGTTCTTAAAAATAAATTTAGATCACTTGAGCATAAACAAAAAGTTTAATCTAGTCTATTAGTTTTGGTCTAAACTAGCCCATGCTTTATGTTTTGTCGTAAAGCACTTGTAAAGTAAATCCATAAATGCGATTCTTCATTCTTCAAAATTATCGGTTTGTCACATTTTTATTTTTCAGAAATTTTAATTCGAGAATTACAATTTATTCGTACTTAATGTAGTTTAGAGAATTACATAGCTTATTTGATTTTAGTTCGGGTAATTAATTAATGGACAAATCTTTTTTGTTCATTATTATATTGCAATTAAACCCATTAAAGAATTTATTAGGGGTGAATTGATTAAAGCTTTAAAGTAAAAATTGAAAAATTTTGTTCTCAAGTGATTATCTTTTCGCTAAATTAGAATTAGACTTTGATTGTTTAAAACCCAGTGATTTAGGTTTTGTAGTTAATAAGTCGATGTATAAATTATTCTTGATACCTTAAATGATTTTAATCTTGTAACTATTATTTGAGCCGCGCTATAAATTTGCCATTTTTCAGATTTTAACACCTCGAATATATAATTTATTTACAATTTCATTTTGAAGAAAGTAATTAGAAGTTCACGTCTAATATCTTCTAGCTTGAATTATCGATATTTATTCTAAATAACTTTAGGAAATAGTTTAATAATTATCTCAATAAATTTTAAGCTTTCAACCTTTTTGAGAAATACACGTTAAATTAATTATGAAAATATTATTAGAATCCTCTGTATTTAATAATGAATTTACAGGTGTTGCAAAATCTACTATTTCTTTATTAAATAGCTGCAGCTCATTAAGAGATATGGAGTTGGATTGTTTCAATCTTGATACAAAAAGAAATTTAGATGTTAAGCATAATAATTTATCTTTTTTTTTAAACTCTAAGTATTCATTTGTTAATAGCTGGAAGTTTAATCAAGGAACAAAAGCAAATTTTTATGATTTAATTTATTTTCCATCAAGTCATATCCCCAATATAAAAATTAAAAATAGTTCATCAATTGGATTAATGATTCACGATGTTTTGCCATTGCAAATTCCAAATTTTTTTAATTCTTATTTTAATGAAAAAAAGTATATTAAAACAATGAACCGCAGTTTGGAGCAGGCGGATTATTTATTTACTGTTTCACATTTTTCAAGAAAATCCATAATTGAATTGTTTGGTATTAAAAAAGAAATTGTCGTTATCCCAAATTCTTCTTCATTACAAAAACCTGATCAAATTGTATTTAAGAAAAAAAAGTACTTTATATATTTTGGAGGTTATCATATGAGAAAAGGTTTTGAAGATATGTTAAAAAGTTTTTTTCTATTTAGGGAAATCTATGATAATAGTTTTCAGCTTTTTATTATAGGTAAGGAGTATTTTGTTTCAAAAGAAACGGATGAATTGATTGCAAAAGGTCGTAATGACGGATCTGTAATTCAAATGGGATATATAAACGATGAGATGTTAGGGAATTTGTTGTTACACTCTCAAGGGTTAATGTATTTATCAAAATATGAAGGATTTGGAATGCCGCCTTTAGAGGCAATGACCTTTGGCTGCCCTGTTATAACAGTAAGCTCTACTTCAATTCCTGAAGTATGTGGTGATTCTGTAGTTTATGTTGATCCTCAGAATTATTATGAGGTTACAAAAAAAATGTTTGAATTGGTAAATGATAATGTTTTAACTTCAAAATTGATATTTAAAGGAGTAGAAAGGACAAAATTATTTACTTCTGTAAATTCAGCAAAATTATTTTTGAAACACATCAGTAAAAAGAGTGAATCTAATAGCTAATTTTAATTTTTTTAATTTAGACAAATTGATTGAAGTTGAGAAGCACACAATTTTTTATTTTAAGCTACAAACCTTTTTTCATTATTTCTTATTTACTAAGCTGATGTTGTTTTATTAGTTATGATAGTACTCATTGAGCCACAGTGCAGGGGATTCGAGCATGAACAGTTTAATGCGGCTTTATTATTTGGCTATAGCTTAGCTTATCCTCAATCTGAAATTATTTTTTTTGCTGAGCGTGGGCATATTGACTGCGTTAAAGCGATTTCACATTCTTCTCAATTATCCATAACTAACGTTCACTTTAAAGAAATTATAATTCCAGAAACAAAGGCACTTGCTAGGCCGAGTGTAATTTTTCAATATTTTAAGTTGTTACAAACTTTATTAGATTTTGCTAAAAGCAATGATTGTAGTAAAATAGCGTTTTTGTCAATTTACACTTATAATTTAATTCCATTAAAGTATTTATTGAGGTATAAATATAAAAATTCATTTAAGGTGCATATTGCAATGCATGGCACATTGGAATTTATCAAAAGGGAAAATTTTGTGATCTGCAGGCAAAATTTTAATAGACTAATTCATTATATAATAAGAAAATTAAATATTAAGACTAAAGTGCTAAAAATTAAGCCTGCAAATAGATTCTTATATGAAAAATTTTTCAAACTTTCTTTAACTTTTATTGGTAATCAGGAAATAACCTATTTCGTATTGAGAAAAGACTCCTTGGCTAAAATTAATAATTATTTACCTAAGGAATTGAAATATTTTAATGCAATTGATCATCCTTATATCTATCGTGAGTTTAACTTTAATAGAGAGGAGACTCCATCAAATAAGTTAACCTTTGCAACTTTTGGTAAATTTAATAAAACCGAACTTCGACAGATAGCAAATTATTTTTCACTCAAAAATTCAAATAATACTGAGATTAAATTGATAATAATTGGAGGTGATGAAAATGATATTTTAGATACTTATGAGAATGTTGAGTATCCAATTAAATTCCGAAGATTTACACGTGAAGAATTTGAGCAGATTTTACGAAGAGTTGATTACTTCATATTTTTATATGAAGAGGATCTTTATGAGCTAACAACTAGTGGCGCTTTTTTTGATGCAATTGCCAATAGCATTCCAATGGTATTTTTAAAGAATTATTGCTTTGATCATTACTACGAAAATTACAATTTTGGATATCAATGTAATGATATTAATGGCATGTTGATGACTTTAGATAAAGTAATTGAGAATCACAAACAGAATTACAAAGGCCTAGTATCAGAGATTAGAAGGATGCAAAATGATACATCAATTAGCCATAATTATTCAAAATTAAATTTTAATAATGTAGGTAGTTAAGTCAATTGTTCACTTTATGTAATATTAATTTTGAAGTTATGTTAACTTATGCCCTCCAATTATAAATTTTATGTGTTATTTCTCTAATTTCATTATTACAATTCTTAATTACCTTTTTAAAATTAATTGCTATAACACGATTTTGAATTAAGTTATTTTTTAATGTAGGATCTATTTACGCCTTACTCCCAATTTTTAAAACCAATTCTTACAATTAAATAAAGTTTATGGATATTAAAAAAACAGTTTTTTATCGTGTATTAAGACAAATATATTTTATTACAAAGCGAGTTATACCTCAAAATTCAGCTTCGGCAGAGGAATATAATCAAGAAAATAAGAAGGATAGAGAAAATAACACATTTTATAATTCGATAACTGAATCTGCAATAAAAGAATTTAAAACTCAAAAGGGAGTGTTTAATGACTTTTCATTAGCTGAGAGCTCTGTAAGAGCTTTCTGCTATCATTTATTAATGCAAAAACAATCATCAGCTTATCATATATGTGAATTTGGAGGGGGGCAATCTACCATTTTTTGGGATATACTTTCGAATTATGTTGGAATAAAAGTTACGACTTATGAGCACGATCCTGAGTGGGCGAAATATTTACAAGAGCGTATCATAAACAAAGATATTTTAATTAGATACTGTAAGTTAATGCAAGTTGAAGATGATTTACGTGAAAGAATGTTTTCAAACCCTAGTGAATCAATTCAAGTTTGGGATAGTTCAAAACATGATATTTCGCCTGATCAATTTAAAAACCCAACTTTAAGAGGGGCTTTTTATAATTTACAACCTTCGGATTTCCCCAAAATTAATATCGATGCTATTGTTCTCGATGGGCCTCATGGAAACGGTCGCTCTATCTGTTTTCCGGTTTTTTTCAAGTATATCAAACCGGGAACATTGATTTTGGTTGACGATTATCATCATTATCCTTTTTTGGATGACTTAAAACGACTTTTTAAATTCGATATTTTAGAAGAAAGGCGTTATCAGAATTCAAATAAGGGCTGGGTAGTTTTGCGAATAGTTTAAATGCTTTAGTTAATCATGCTATGTTAAAAAGATGTTTAGTTAACATTTGCGTAGTTATAAAGTCAAAATAAGGTTTATATTATATAATTAATGGTTCATTACATACATTTTTGTGTACTGATATATTGGTTACATACTTGCTTTGTTGATTAATTTTTTTCGAGTTCACCGTTTTTGAATTTAATTCCTAAAGCTTCTTGTTTAATTTTTTATATAGTATTTTCTGATGATTGGATTCAATTTTAATTCGTTAAAGTCTCTTTTTAATGATTCGAATAAGTATCTTAACAAGGACTTTAATTTCTATTGGAATAAATTGATTAATGGGGAAAATTTCACCTTTTTAAGATATGCCGATGGGGAACGTGCTATAATGACTGGTGTTGCTGTTTCTGCACAGGAAGGGGGCTGGTCATCACCTAACTTTATTTCCAGATTAGGTAAGGATTTATTACAATCGATGACTTTAGTGGACCGTTTAGCACATTATGCTGTGTCTTGTCCTTGCTGTGACGAAGAAGCGTATTACTGGTATAATTCTCGATTGCCGAACAAAGAAAATATCACCTTTGCAAATCTTTGGATCAATAATAATTATGGGAGGTTTGTAAGAGAATTTGATAAATTGACTAGAGACGCGGTAGTAATTACAAACTACCGTGCTTTAAATTCGAAAATTGGTAGTTTAAATATTTTAAAGTTTTACGAGGTAGGTGACGACTGTATAAATTTCTGGGAAGAAAGCGGAGATAAACTAGTGAATCAAATTATTTCGGATTTTGGAGGACGTAATGATTTGTTGTTTGTTGTTTCTGCTGGGCCAATGTCTGAGCCGATAATATATAGATTATTCCAAAATAATCGCAACAATACTTATATTGATTTTGGATCTAGTATAGATAGATATTATAGAGGGGCAAAAACTAGACCTTACGAAAATAGGTGGTCAAAATATGGACGGCGTAATTGTTCTATGCCAAACCCGACGTCGTTTAATATGGATGTCTCATGTGTATTAACCGTTTACAAAAGGCCAGATCAATTGACAGAACAAATTAAAGCCCTAGAAAATCAAACATTAAAACCAAAAGAAATAATTATTTTTCACGATAAAGTAGAGGGGGAGTTGGAGGTTGAAACATCAGTAATAGATTCAGACTTGGTATCTAACCATATTAAAGTAGATCGAAATGTAGGTGTATGGGGACGGTTTGCGGGTGGTTTACTTTCTAAAAGTAAATATGTTTGCTTTTTTGATGATGATACTATTCCTGGCAGTAGATGGTTAGAAAATTGTCATACGCATATTATTAAAAGAAAAGGATTGTACGGGACAATAGGAATCGATTCATGGAATCTAAAAAATTATCCATTTAGAAGTTTCAGGCGTTGGGGATGGGATGGGCCTTCCAAATCTGTCAAAGAAGTTGATCTGGTTGGGCATTCATGGTTTTTAGAAAAAGATTGGCTTGGTGTCATGTGGATAAATTCAAGAAAGTTATATGAGTTTAAATATGTAGGCGAAGATATGTTTTTGTCCTTTTCCTTGAAAAAATGGTTAGGTATAAAAACCTATGTTCCCCCACATCCGCCACAAAAGGTAGAGTATTATGGGTCACAACCAAAAAAAGCATTAGAATATGGGCAACAGAAAGATATTGCCATAGGTTATAATGATGTTCATTTTCGCAAAATGAATAGTGCAATAAATCAAATTCTTAAGATGGGATTTTCTACACGTAATTTTAATTTCATCAATCTTTTTAAACGTGATTCATTTAGTGATTTGATAGCTCCAGATGGATCAATGATTAAGAATTTATTACTTAAAATTTTCAAGTATTGAAGAAGATATTGTTTGTATATGGAACTAGGCCAGAAGCAATAAAAATGGCCCCTTTGATTAAAAAATTTCAAAGTTCAAACAAATTTAATTCAAAGATTTGCGTTACGGCACAGCATCGGGGGATGATGGATTTGGTAAACAATTTTTTTGATATAACTCCAGACTTTGACTTAGATTTGATGAAGGATGGTCAAGATTTATTCAGTTTAACAACTGATATAATTAACCACATTAAACCCGTATTGGAGGAATTTGAACCTGATCTTGTATTTGTACAAGGTGATACAACGTCTGTTTTAGCGGTATCTATAGCTTGTTTTTACAAGAAGATTAAAGTGGCACATTTGGAGGCAGGTCTTCGTTCCGGAAGCCCGTTGGATCCTTTTCCAGAGGAAATGAATCGGAGATTAACTTCGGAAATCTCTACATTGCATTTTGCTCCAACCTCGCTTTCATCAGAAAACTTAAATGCTGAGAATATTGTCAAGAATGTCCACGTAGTAGGCAATACTGTTGTAGATGCATTAATGCTTGGTATAAAAACAATTGAAAATAGGGGGGAAATAGAATTTTTTGAGGGATTTGATTTTTTGGATTTTGGGAAAAAAATAGTGCTTGTCACTTTTCATAGAAGAGAAAGTTTTGGCAAGTCCCTGTTAGATATTTGTAGCGCAATTCGAAAAATAGCAGAAACAAACAAAGAAATACAAATCGTATTTCCAGTACACCCTAACCCAAATGTTAAAATACCCGTTTTTGACAATTTATCTAACATTTCAAATATCTTTTTGATAGAACCATTAGAGTATCCAAAGTTAATATGGATTATGAATAAGTCATATTTCATTATAACCGACTCTGGTGGAATTCAGGAAGAAGCACCCACTTTGGGGAAGCCAGTGCTTGTCTTAAGGAATGTAACTGAAAGACAAGAGGGAGTTGATTCAGGTGTCGCGCAATTAGTGGGAACAAATCCAGATTTAATTATCAATGCGGCTAATTTATTATTGAATGATGTTAAACATTATGATAAAATAGCAAATACAATTAACCCATATGGTACAGGTAATAGTTGTCATTTGATATATGATATTGTGGTAGACTTTTTTGAACATGAGAAAGAATAAAATCTTATTTATTTCTTTTATCAATAGCATACATACGGCTAGATGGATTAACCAACTCAAGGATAACCCGTCAGTTGAACTATTCATTTTCCCTTCAAAATTCGCATTAAAATCACATCCAGATTTAGCACATCTACCTAGTTTGGGCCCATTAAATGGGTTGGGTAAATTACTTTATTTCTTAAAACTTGAAAGACATATTTTTAAGTTTGAGATGGTCATAAATAAGTTATTGGAACTGTATTTCCCCAATTACTTAGCTAATCGACTTTATCGGATGATCAATAGGTATAATCCAGACATTATTCATACGCTAGAGACTCAACATGCAGGGTATTTAATGGAAAGGATTTATTCAAAGCTTGACGCGAAAAAAATAAATTGGTGGCATACAAATTGGGGCTCAGATTTTTATGTATTTCAAAATTTTGATCATCATAAATTATTAATCAAATCGTTATTAAGTCATGTAAATTATTATTCTTGCGAGTGTGAGCGTGATGTTGTGTTGGCTAAAAAACTTGGATATACTGGTATTGTATTTCCGGTTCATCCTAATACAGGTGGATTCGACCTATCAGAACTTGAAATTCTTAACGCAAAATCGTTACGTACTTCAAAAAGGAGAGTTATTTTGTTGAAAGGTTATCAAGGCTGGGCAGGGAGAGCGCTTTTTGGAATAAGAGCCCTTGAAAGATGTAAAGATTTATTAGAAGGATATTCAATTAAACTTTACAGTGTAGCATCGAACGCTGCGGATATTCAAACAGCCGTGGCAATTTTTCGCGCAAATACAGGAATAAGTATAGAAATATTGCCTAATAATCTGTCGCATGATAAAATGATAGAATTACATGCAAGTGCAAGAATTTCAATTGGCTTAAGTATTGGTGATGGAATTAGCACCTCACTTTTAGAAGCCATGGCTGGAGGGTCGTTCCCCATCCAATCAAATTCTAGCTGCTGCTGTGATTGGTTTGAAAATTTCAAGTCTGGCATTTCAGTTCATGCTGAAGATACGGATGAAATTGAAAAAGCGATTCGACATGCCTTGATAAATGATGAAATGGTAGATTTGGCTAGAGAACTAAATTTTGAAAAGATTTCTAAAAGTGCAGAGTATATAATTTTGCAACAAGTAGCGATAGGTAATTATAATAGAATTTTAAATAAAGAAATTTGATGTTCAAGGACAAGACACTTTTAATTACCGGTGGTACAGGGTCATTCGGGAATGCTGTATTGACTCGTTTCTTAAAAACGGATATAGGTGAAGTTCGCATATTTAGTCGCGACGAAAAGAAACAAGACGAGATGCGTCATTTTTATTCCAACGATAAAATCAAGTTTTACATTGGAGATGTTAGAGACTTGTCTTCGTTAAATTCCGCTATGCGAGGAGTTGATTATGTTTTTTCAGCTGCCGCCTTGAAGCAAGTTCCTTCATGTGAGTTTTATCCTTTGGAGGCAGTGCAGACTAATGTAATTGGAACGGGAAATACAATCGATGCCGCAATACAGAATGGTGTTAAAAGGTTAATCGTATTGAGTACCGATAAAGCTGTATATCCTATTAATGCCATGGGAATGTCCAAAGCTATGATGGAAAAAGTTATGGTTGCTAAATCAAGGAATCTATCTGTGGACTTTACTAATTTATCAGGGACTAGATATGGTAATGTGATGGCATCAAGAGGGTCCGTAATCCCACTTTTTGTAGATTTAATTAAAAAGGGATTACCATTAACTGTAACAGATCCAGCAATGACAAGATTCATGATGACCTTAGATGAGGCTGTTGATCTTGTTTTATTTGCATTTGAGAATAGTGAACAAGGAGACATTTTTGTACAGAAAGCTCCTGCTGCGACTATCGGCGATTTAGCTTCAGTTATCAAAGAAATATTTAACGCAGATAATGAGATTAAAATCATTGGCACAAGGCATGGTGAAAAATTATATGAATCGCTCCTGTCTCGTGAGGAAAATGCTAAATCTATTGATTTAGGCAACTATTTTCGTGTCCCTGCGGATACAAGAGATTTGAATTATTCAAAGTATTTTGAGGAAGGAGATTCTAAAATTTCAAATTCTGACGAATATAATTCGCACAATACAACTAGGTTAGATAAATCACAGCTGAAATCATTGTTATTGGGGTTAGATTATATTCAGCAAAATTTAAAGTAATATGCGTATACTTATATTAGGGGCAAGTGGCATGCTTGGATTCCAATTATTAAAATTTGCGAGTAAAATCAGTACGATGTCTGTTTTTGGAACGGTCAGAAATAAGGCATCATTATTTTCGAATCAAAAATATATTAATCTAAATAACATTTTTGAGTTAAATGACATTCAAAATTATTCTGGGCTCAATGAAATTATTCGAAAAATTTCACCTGATGTAATTATTAATGCTATCGGAATAGTTAAACAATCAGATCTGGCTCAAAACTCAATTGCTTCGATAGAGATCAATTCTTTGTTGCCACATAAATTAGCAAAAATCTGCCAAGATAATAGTGCTAAATTCATTCATATTAGTACCGATTGTGTTTTTGATGGACTCAAAGGTAACTACAAACTAACGGATGTTTCTAATGCTAATGATTTATATGGGAGGTCAAAATTTTTAGGGGAAGTCATTTATGGAAATTCGATAACATTGCGCACATCCATAATTGGACATGAAATTAGTGGCCATAATCATGGGTTATTAGATTGGTTTTTGCAGGCAAAATCAACCGTGTTAGGATACAATAAAGCCATATTTTCAGGAGTTACTACATTTGAGCTTGCGCGATTAATTTTCGAAAATATATTGCCCAAAGAAAGCGTTTCGGGGCTTTTTCAAGTCGCATCTTATCCTATAAATAAATTTGATCTCTTAAATATTATAAGAGAAAAATATAATTTAGATATCGAAATTATTGCATCTGATCATGTTCAAATAGATCGATCTTTGGATGGGACATATTTTAATCAAGTTTTCAACTATTCGCCACCTACATGGCCCAAAATGATTGAAGATTTTTATACTGATTGGCATACACAGTCAGATTAATAACTATGAAAGTAATCACACTTATTGGTACTCGTCCGGAAATCATTAAACTTTCTAGAGTTTTAGCCAAATTGGATTCTGCAGTTGAACATCGAATTATTCATACAGGTCAAAATTATGACTTTGAATTGAATAAAATATTTTTTGATGATTTAGGAATACGTAAACCGGACTACTTTTTAGATGCTGCTTCTTCAGGAGCGATTGAGACGATTTCAAATGTATTAGTCAAGGTAGACGAAGTTCTTGAAATTGAAAAACCGGATGCATTTTTACTTTTAGGTGATACCAATAGTGGCTTAGGTGTAATTGCGGCTAAAAAGCGAAAAATTCCTATTTTTCATATGGAAGCAGGGAATCGGTGTTTTGATCAGCGCGTGCCAGAGGAAGTAAATAGAAAGGTTATTGACCACCTCGCAGATATCAATATGCCCTATAGTTCAATTGCGCGAGAATATTTACTTCGGGAGGGTTTATCGCCAGATCAGGTTATTAAAACGGGTAGTCCTATGCTCGAGGTTTTGTCATTTTATAGAGAGAATATTGAAAATTCTAACGTATTAAACATACTAAAGGCTCTGCCAAATCGATATTTTGTCTTAAGTACACATCGGGAGGAAAATGTAGATCAGCCAGAAAAGCTTATAGCGCTAAGTGCTATTTTGCATCAGTTATGCGAATTATATCAATTCCCTATATTTTTTTCATTACACCCGCGAACTCAAAATCGGTTAAAAAGCTTAGGTCTTACACTTCATCCGATGGTACATGTGATGAAGCCTATTGGTTTTTTTGACTATATACATTTACAAAAAAATGCATTTTGTGTCATTTCAGATAGTGGAACAATAACAGAAGAATCTTCTATTTTAGGATTTCCCGCGATTAATATTCGAGATGCACATGAACGACCAGAGGGGATGGAAGAGGGGTCAGTCATTTTGACAGGCATTAATCAAGCTATTATATTGGATTCAATAAGCTATCTCAGAAGTTTGGTAGATTCGGGTATTAAATCCAAAATTGTTTCAGATTATGATGTTGATAATGTTTCGGATAAAGTAGTCAAAATAATTCTCAGTTATACTCATTTTATCGATCGAAAAATCTGGTCAAAAAATGTCTAAACCGTTATTACCATTAGCATCGATCATTATACCTGTGTATAATGGGGCCAATTTTTTAAGAACAGCAATTGAGAGTGCGATTAGCCAAACCTATCCAAATGTTGAAATTATAGTCGTTAATGATGGTTCAACAGATAACGGGGCTTCAGAGGGAATTGCATTAAATTATCCAAATGTTCGATACCTTAAAAAGGAAAATGGAGGAGTTGCCTCTGCCTTAAATTTTGGGGTAATGAATTCTAATGGGCAATGGATATATTGGCTAAGCCATGATGATGTATATAGCCCCACTAGAATTGAGGATGACATGGAATTTGTCTCTCACAATAGAGAAGCTAAAGTTTTATATTCAGATTTTTATAAGATCGACGATTCGGGAGTCATATTCGATGTCGCAAAGTTTAAATTTGATAAAATCGTTTCAGTTAGACAGGTATTGGAACAAAATGGAATGCATTTTTGTGCAATTACACTTCATCGATCAATATTTGAAGAAATTGGGTTTTTTAATGAACGAAATTGGACAATGCAAGATGTTGAAATGGTGATTAAGTTATCGCGAGATTATATTTTCTATAAAGTAGAATCCAAGATAAATACCTCAGTTCGCGCATTACCGTCATTGATGTATGCAAAGTATAATACTAGAATTATTCAAGATATGAATATAATTAGTATGTTATTACTTGAGCCTCAAACGTTGGAGTCCTATTTTTCTTATCATAAAGAGACGCTGTTTGATGAATTTTACGAGTATTATTATCTAGGGAATTATTTTAGATTTTTAGGGGATTCTGAAAGTTCAAAGTTCTTCTTTAAGAAAGCATTTAATGATTTCAATATCCCTCGGTATCAAAAATTTAGTTATTATATCAAGTTTAGAATTTCAAAATTAAAGTCACCTAGGTTAAGGGTATACTTTTATTTCTTTATCTCTCTTTTTTCTAAGTTTAAATTTTTTTTATCAAGATAATTAAATCTTTAACTTAAATCCAATTCAACCTATTTTCTAGAAATATTATATTTTCATATTATCTATGCTTGATTTAGTGATTATAAATAACGTACCGGCATTTTATAAAATTAATTTATATAATGAGTTGTCAAAAAAAATAAATATTCATGTAATCTTTTTAGCATTAACAGATCAAGTTGTTATTAGTGAAAAATTTCGGAGTGAAATAAAGTTTCCATACCATATCATTTCTAACAAGCAGATTGAAAAAAGAAATATAATTATTTCGATGATCAAAGTTGTGGGTTTATTAAACAAGCTTAAGTTTAAAAAAATTATCTTCGGTGGCTATGATAATTTGGAAACCCTATTATTGCCATTTTTTTTATCAAAAAATAAAAATTGCTTGCAATTTGAGTCTTCAATATTTGAAAGTAAGTCAACCGGACCTATTGCTTGGGTTAAAAAAATAATTTTAAGTAGGCATAGAGCCGTTTTGCCTTCTGGAGAAATGCAGTGTCAATTGTTGCGAAAATTAAGTTTTTCTGGTGTTATCATTAAAACATCTGGAGTTGGAATTTTTAATAGAATCCCATTTGATAAAATTGAAAAATCAAATTTCGAAGGAAATTTCAAGTATTTGTACGTTGGCAGATTAATACAAAAAAAAAATCTTTTTATGTTAATCAAGATATTTAATGAGAATAAAAAGCCCTTACTTATTGTTGGTGATGGCATTTTATCAAAAGAACTAAGGTCCAATGCGAATTCGAATATCACATTTGCTAGTTTTGTTGATAATAATCAGATATCAAACATTTATTTAAATAATGATATTTTTATACTTCCTTCTGAAGCTGAACCGTGGGGCTTAGTAGTTGAAGAGTCGGTTTACTATCATTTGCCTGTAATAATTAGTAGTAATGTTGGATGCCAGAACGAAATAGTTGCGAATCCTCAAACAGGCTTAATTTTTGAATCTAGCAATGAGCAAAGTTTGAAGGAATCAATAGATTTAATAGAGTTGAAATTTAATAAATATAGAAATAATTGTTGCTCATTTAATTTTGAATCAAGAGATAATAAGCAAATTCAAGCTTATATCGATTTAGCTAATTTATGAGAATAGTATATTGTATTCCACATTTGCATAAAGCGGGAGGTATGCAGCGAATTTTAACTGAAAAGGTTAATTTTTTTGCTGATATAAAAGAATTTGAGATAACCATAGTTACGACTGATCAGATGGGTAATCTCCCTCATTTTGAACTCAACTCAAAAGTTGATTTAATTCATTTGGATTTAGATTTTGATGGGCATTTTAATTCGAGTCTATTTAATAGAGCGATTCAACATTATATTAAAATTAATAAGTACAGAGTTCAACTAACTAAAATATTAAATGAATTAGATGTTGATATTTGTGTATCATTATGTGGTAAAGAAGTTGATTTTTTATGTAAAATTCCAGGTAGATTTGCAAAAATAGCGGAGTTGCATTTTTCTTCAAATTTTAAAAAACAATTTATTAATGCTAATTATAAGGGTTTAGTTTGGCAGGCTATTGGTAGCTTAGCAAATTTTTTCTTTAAAAGGGCACTCATGAAATTTGACAAAGTTGTTGTTTTAACATTACAAGATTTAATTTCATTAAAAGCTAAACACAAGAATGTAATCAAGATTAACAATTTCACTTCCATTATTCCCACAAAAATGGGGGATTTAAATACAAAGAAAGCTATTAGTATAGGAAAATTGAACTCTCAAAAGGGGTTTGATATCTTAATTGATGTTTGGGAAATTGTTTCTAAATTTTATCCTGAATGGGTACTTGAAATATACGGTGAAGGAGAATGGGAATTATTTTTAATGAACAAAATCGAACAAAAGGGATTAAAAGATCAAATTAAGTTGAAAGGCTTGGCTTCTAATGTAGAGGTAGAACTATTCAGGAGTTCGATATATATTATGAGTTCTAGATTTGAAGGATTCGGTTTAGTATTAATTGAGGCAATGAGTTGTGGAATCCCAGTTGTTTCATTTGATTGTGAAGCTGGTCCTCGTGAGATATTGGAAGATGGTATAAGTGGATTTTTAGTTCAGCCTGGCAATATAGAAGAGTTGGCTGAGCGAATAATTTTTCTAATTGAAAATCCTTCTATTCGGAAGGATATGGGGAAGCGGGCAATTGATAGATCCAAAGATTTTTCAAAGAACAAAATTTTAAATCAATGGTATTCCCTTTTCGTTGATTTACATAATCAATTATAGTAAAATACATATTTAATTATAATTATTACACAGAATTTTGAGGACAAACAAATCAATTGACTTTATTGTAATTCTTATGATTGGATTAACGCCAATCTATACTTTTGGCGAAGTCTTTGCTTTGTTAACTGGATCTATGAAGGATGTAAGCATTGCATTAACTCCAATTTATATTAAGCTTTTGAAAGATTTGTTTTTTGTGATTTTAATTTTAATTGGGGTTTTTCTAAAATTCAAATCTCAAACTATCCCTAGAATTTTTATTTTTTTTATTCCTTTAATTTTATCTTTAATCATAGCTGTATTTTTGACAAAGTTCAATTTATTGCTTTTTCTTGCAGGAATTAGATGGATTTTGCCCATTTTTGCTATGTTTTTTTTAATAGGGCATATTTCAGAAATACTATTATTTAAAATTTCAAAAGTCCTTTTTTTATTATTTATACTAAATTTTATTGTTCAAATTTGGCAATTTCTTTTTATGACTAAATTTTTTGGGCAATCTGCAGATTCCGAATTTAGTTTAAGAAATCCTGGAATTTTTTTTATGCCTGGGCCGAGCTCTTTTTTTGTGGTTATTTGCCTGTTTTTTTCCTATTATTATACGTTTAGTAAAAGCGCTAAAAGTATCGTCGTTATTACTGCTCCAATATCTATATTGTTGACCGCCTCCGGCGCAGGGATTGCTTCTTTTTTTGTGTTAATGTTTTTTCAATATTTCCCTAAATTCATGTTGAAAGCATCTGTATTTGTAATACCATTTATTTTACCTGTTTTTGCGGGATTGATAATTATTGTTAGTGGAAGGGGAGATATTTTTGAAGATTCATTTATGCCGAGAGTTCAAATATTTATTGATTTGTTTTCTGAAATACCTCTTTTTTCAAACAGATTTGGATCAGGTACTTCATCAGCTTATTTAGCATCTAATTTTTCGGGCGAAAACTTAGATGCAATTAGTACGGAGTCCACTTTTGCTACGATTATTGCTAATTTAGGGGTATTGCCATTTTTTATATTTATGTTTTTTTATTTGATTTGGTTGTTTATTGTTTTTTTGAATAATAGAAGAGAATTATGGTTTTTTACGATTATTTTTAGCTTTTTTGGATTGACTACTCAGTTTATGGAAGTCTTCCCTCAATCTATAATCTTTGCCATTCTGATGGCTAAATATCTCCCTTCATATTTTAAATTTGGCGCTAATTAATTGAGAAATTCAGTTAAAATTTTAGTAATTGGCCAGCTACCCCCAGTGATTAACGGGCAATCTTTAGTTACTAAAAGTATATTAGATGTTTTGATTAAGGAAAATTACCATGTGGATTTTCTCCCTTTGACTAGTCTGAATCACAGTAATTCAATTTTATTGCGCCTGAATAAATTTGGATTTTATTTTAAGTCATTTGTAGACTTCATCAGGTTAACTTACTCTGGCAACTACATTGTATATTTAAATGGAGCAAGATCCATTGGTGGAACATTTAGAAATTATCCATTTCTTATGTTTTCCAAGATATTTGGGAATAAAACTGTGTTACATTTTCATTGTGGCGATATTGATGAGTTTTTAGAAAGCCAAAATTTAGTCGTCAGATTTTTACTTAAACTAGTTTATAGACTACCTGATAAAATTATAATTTTAAGTTCGCTTATCAGAAATAATTTTAGGCAAATTGAAAATAGAAATAATATCGTTGTCATAAAGAATGCGGTTGATATAATTGGGAAACCTAAAATACTTTCAGCATCTGAATCGGTCAAATTAATTTACATGTCTAATTTGATCCTTTCAAAAGGTTATTTTGACGTTTTAGCCGCTGTTAATTATATGGTTAATGATTTAGGCCTTAAGAATATTACATGTGATTTCTGTGGTGAATTTTTGACAAGCTTTGATGATCCTAAATCAAATTCTATTGAAAGTATGAAATCAGATTTTTTTGAATTTATACGTAAAAATAATTTAAGTTGTCATGTTAATTACCATAACTTAGTTCTTGATCAACAAAAGGCAGATTTATTGGCTAAAAGTCATTTTTTTATTTTACCTACTAATTATTCAACTGAGGCACAGCCATTATCAATTATTGAAGCTATTGCCAATGGTTGCGTAATCATAACTACAAATTTTAGAGCGATCCCAGATATGGTTATAGACAATTTCAATGGTAAATTTGTTGAGTATGGGAACCCTCTTTCTATAACTCAGAATATTTCGTATTTCGTAAATAATCCATCCGTTTACGAAAGTAGTAGTAGTAACTCTGTATTACATTATCAAAAGTATTTTACTATTGATAATTTTAATAATAAGGTAGTTGAACTTTTCGAACAGATCAGAAATTAATTTGAATGAAAATTTCAATTATAACTGTTACTTACAATTCGGGTCAATATATAGAGAAAACATTGCGTTCTATATTTGCACAGACATACGCTAATATCGAGTGTGTTGTTATTGATGGCAATTCAACTGATGGTACATTAGAAGTACTTAAAAAGTATCAAAATCAATTAACATATATTAGCGAACCTGATTCAGGGATATATGACGCTATGAATAAAGGGGTAGCATTAGCTACAGGCGATATTGTCGGGATACTCAATTCAGATGATGTTTTATATGAATATGATACAATTGAAAAAATTGTAAAATCTTTTTCATTAGATATTGATTGTATTTATGGGAACGTTGTCATTGTTAATAAATTAGATCAAATAGTACGGAAATACAATTCCTCAAATTTCATTTTATCTGATTTCGAATTCGGTCATATGCCTCCCCACCCTAGCTTTTATGTGCGAAAGAATCTATTTCAGAATTTTGGATTTTACAATACATCTTTTAAAATATCAGCTGACTTTGATTTACTTTTAAGGTATTTATATATTCATAAAATCAAGTCTAAGTTTCTAAATCAAAACATTGTTAAAATGCGAGATGGGGGGGTAAGCTCAACGCTTAAAAACAAGTGGCTATTGAATAAAGAAATTTTATGCGCATGTAGGGAGCATAAGATAAGGACAAACCTATTTAAGATATATTTAAAATATTTCTTTAAGTGGAAATCATATATTTCAATTTTGAATAAATGAGGTTTCTTGTAACTGGGTCAAGTGGGTTTGTAGGGAAAAATTTGTTTGTGGAATTTGAAAATCATAAGGATATTGCTTTGACTGCCTATGATAGAGAAAAGGAGATTTGGCCTCAATTAATTTCGGTAGATGGTATAATTCACTTAGCAGGGAAAGCACACGATATTGCCCAAGTAGCAGATCCTAATGCTTATTATGTGTCGAATACAGAATTGACAATTTCCATCTTTGATGCGTACATTAAGTCTTCAGCATCTGTATTTATCTATTTTAGTTCAGTAAAGGCTTGTGCAGATAAAGTTAATGATGAATTAAGCGAATCGGATGTGCCACGACCTCAGACTCATTACGGGAAGAGCAAATTATTAGCAGAGCAATATATTTTAAGTAAACCTCAACCTGAAGGTAAAAGAGTCTATATATTAAGGCCAAGTATGATTCATGGTCCTGGTAATAAAGGGAACTTAAATTTATTATATAATTTTATCAAACGAGGCATTCCATGGCCTTTAGGTTCATTTGAAAATAAAAGGTCATTTTGCAGCATTGACAATGTAGTTTTTGTTTTAAATGAATTGTTAAATCGATCCGACATCCCATCTGGAGTGTATAATTTATGCGACACAAAGCCTCTTTCAACCAATTATGTAGTAAAGGTATTTGGAGAAGTGATTGGAAGGGAAGTGCCCATCTTACGGGTTCCTAAATTTTTGATAAAATTTATGGCCAAAGTCGGGGATTTTTTAGGGTCCTCTTTTAATTCTGAGAGCCTTGAAAAACTTTCAGGCAGTTATATAGTGTCTAATAAAAATTTAATTAATGCCTTAAAAGTACAATTGCCTTGTGATGCAGAGGCAGGTATAAGAAAGACTATGGAACAGCTTAATTTAAAGAAAAATTAATTTTTAAAATTAAATATTGGTAGTGCTTAAATTCCTAGATAAGCATCAATTTTAACTTTGTGTTACCACAATATAGTATATGAATGCCCAGATAATGTCAAAATTTAATGTTTTGATTTGTTCAATTAAATAATCTTAGGGGTCATATATTTTACCAATTGAATCAATAAGCGCTTTATTTTAATCAGGATGGAAGACATTAACTTATGTTTCAATCGTTATTGTAACACCATCAAAATCAATTAGTGCTTCACCGAAACAGCTAAATTTTTCCTTTTTCTGCTGCCCAATTGGAAACCCTATTGCCCCATATTTAAAAAAGTCTAGCGGATAATAATAGTCTTTATCGAATGTTTTAATTGAAGTCCAAGTTTCCGCATCATTTGATGAGATTAATAGATGCGCTTTTTTATGATTCATTGAATAACCATGTTCAACAGTAGTCGCTGCGATATACTGGCCATTTAATAGCCGAGTGCAATACCAAACAGGACCTGGCAATGGGCTTAAAACCTCTATAAGTTCTGATTTTCTATTTAATTTAACCACATAGGATGTTTCAATATGCGAATCCATCAACCAGATAACGGAGTCTTTTTGAAATATCAAATCACAAGTTCGGTAATTTTGGGAACCATCACCAATTACTTTTAGCTTGTTAAATTGCAAATCAAAAATTACTATTTTGCATTCTCCTACTAAATCTCCAGTGCAACACCAGATAGTATCGGTATAATTATCATACTTGAGATTATGAATGTGTTTTATCGCACCCATTGGGAATTCATATGCTACTTCCCAGTTTTGGCCTTCATCTCGTGAAGAATAGATAGGAACAGGAAATCTTTCTTTATTGTTTCCATATTCGCCAAAGCATATCACACCATTAGGTAGCCGGCATATATCTATATGCATTAAATTTCGACAATTTTTCAATTGCAATTTCCCAATTAACCCGGCACCTTTTTTAAAGTAGTATACTATTCCTCTACGAATAATAAGTAAGGTGAGATCTTCTTCATTGATTACGAAGACATTACACTTATCTGTACGAAACAGCCTAGATAAAATGCGAAATTTAGCGGTTATTCTATCTAAAAATGTACTTGGAATTGTTATATTAAATACTGTTCCATTTGAATGCAAAATATAAACATTGTACCCTTTCGAATAAATATTTAATGCTTCAGAATAATAATGATGAATTTCATATTTTGTTTTCATTCACTTTAAGCATTAAAATAAATTTGTTATAAATTTAAACAATAAAGCGTTAAAATTTTATTTATGTCAGCATCAATTTGTGATTAACTAAATTTTCTCCTACTTTTGCATTCCCGTTACACTGCGGGTAATTGAGGTGGATTAGCTCAGTTGGTAGAGCATCGGACTGAAAATCCGTGTGTCCCCGGTTCGAGTCCGGGATCTACCACTTCAATTTTGAAAGGCCCTTGCATTAGCTTGGGCCTTTTGTATTAAATTCATTGTTGCGACCTTGAAGAGTTTTTCATTTTGATATTTAATGGCTAGAAAGTGTTTTTGATTTTTCAAATGTTAATGCCTCTAGATAACTTTTTTAAATCATCCTAAAAACATTATAGATAATTAGTCGTAAATTTCAATCTTGATTTTGTACAATTCTTTTGAAAATGAATTAATTGATGAATACTATTTTAGTAACCGGTGCTGCCGGATTTATCGGAAGTAATCTGTGTGAAAAGTTGGTTAATGATGGCTATCAAGTTATTGGAATAGATAATTTTGATACTTTTTATTCACGCGAAATTAAAAGGAACAATTTGGAGTCATTGATTCCAAATTCTCAATTTCAGTTCATCGAAGGAAATGTTGGAGATATTTCAACACTCCCAATTCAACCAGATATTGATTTGGTTATTCATTTAGCAGCTAAAGCAGGTGTTAGGCCTTCAATTGATTCACCAGCTGACTACATAGAAAATAACATTAATCAATCATATAAATTATATGATTGGATGCAGAGAAAGAGTATTAAAAAACTAATTGTTGCTTCGTCATCTTCTGTTTATGGAAATAGCAGGAAGGTTCCTTTTTCTGAAGAAGATATAGTTGATTTTCCAATTTCACCCTATGCATTTACTAAAAAGTCTGGGGAATTATTGACCCATACATTTCATCATATGTTTAATTTTGATGTGTTGAATTTGCGTTTTTTTACTGTTTATGGTGAACGGCAACGCCCTGACTTAGCTATTCATAAATTTGCGAAATGTATACTACAAGATCTTCCAATCACATTATTTGGCGATGGGTCTACTTCTAGAGATTATACCTATGTTGGTGATATTGTAAATGGCATTTATGGAGCTATCAACTATTTACAAACTAATTCTATTGTTTACGAAACAATTAATTTAGGTTCTAATACACCCATTAAACTTATTGATTTAGTTCGAACATTGGAAAATGTAATAGGGAAAAAGGCTCAAATTAATTGGGGTCCCATGCAAATGGGTGATGTGGAACGCACTTTTGCCGATATACATAAAGCTGAAGAATTACTAGGTTATAAGCCTATAATGAGTTTGGAAATGGGATTAGCTAAATTTATTAATTGGCTCCAAATTCAATAAGTTATAATACTTATTTTAACATTCCCCCGAATTTCCAAGAGTTCCCATTTCTGAAAATAATATAGGTAGTTGATTGATCAATAAGATCACAAGAACTCATCCATTTTTCAATAGTTTTTCTGTCAATATATTTAGTTTGTGGTGTTACTAGCTGATCAAAAGCCACATGCCTAAAAAATAAAAAATCTCGTTTTGAAATCCAGCAACTATATGAATACAAAGGCATAAATGTCAATTTTAGTTTCGTTATCGCATGTGCATACAAAAAATAGATAGCTGATAATGGGGTAGCAATCGCATATTTATTTATCCACCAAGGTAATTTGGAGGCAACTTTTCGGATAGGATCAACTAGTGTTATTATTATTGAATTGCCTTCCTTTGCATATACCCAACAATGAAATTTTCCGCCTTGTTTTGTATTCGTAATGACAGAATCAAAACCATCTTTTGGAGTAAACAAATGATGTATGACACCAATTGAATAGGTTAAATCATACTTATCTTTACTTTGGAATTTTGTAAGATCATCTTTGATAATTTTAAAATTTTCAAATCCCGTACGAATCATATTCGTATTAGCGGATAAAATACTATCACCTAGGTCCACTCCGTGTAAGACAGCAGGTTCCCAATTTGCGACATGAACTAATAAACTTGCATTCCCACAACCAAGTTCTACTATTTTTTTGTTCTTTATGTCCTTTTCAGTTAAGGGAGAAAACCAATCTTCAAACTGATCGAATGTATAAATAGAACCTTCTGGTAAATTGTTCCAGGATGTTGCGAACGCCTGGGCTGTCTTATTATCTTTCATTATTGGAATTGTGAGGGTTGTTACTAGAAGCTATTATGGGTTTCAGATGTAGTTCAATTAATATAATTGAACAGAAGAATATTATCCATGGGACCGCTACTGAAAGTTGTCTTGGTAATGCAGAAACCAATGATGACAACCCCAAGTAAGTCAATAACATTAATGAGATGAAATTTAGATGGGGATTCAGTTTTTGAAAATTTAACGCCCAGTAAACTAAGGAAATTAGGAAAAATGTCAATAGGATTGAATTAAGGAATAATCTAAATACCCCATTGCCACTATGCGGGTATGCTGTTAGCGGGAAATTAAACCAAAGTCTACCGACATTATAAATTATATTTTTAGCGTATTTTAATGGGTTATTTTTAATATTTGTCAATCCAATATGTTTATACAGCGAATCTTGCACAATCCAATTATTTTGCTTCACCTGATTAATTTCAGTTGCATGATTCTTATATAAATTTCCTGAAAGTAGTGATTTGTCTTTGAAAAAATCGTCATTAATCCAATCTCCATATTCATCTTCAAATGGGGTACTCATCCAATATAAATTCATCCCCCCACTATTACCATAATATAGTGGTTTGCTAGTAATTTGATATGTGTAAATCAGGTAAGGTAGGCAAACAATTTGCGCGATTATTAAAATTTTTAACTCTTTAATTGGTCGTTGGATTGTATTGAATTTAAAAATAAAATTGAGCATAAAAACAATCAAATAAAGAAATGCTAACACTATAATGACATAACCAAATATTATTTTGGTTAAAATTAAATAGCCTAAAACGACTCCCGACAGGTATAAATAGCCCTTTCGCAAATGTAGAAAATAAATTTGCGTCAAAAAAAGAAATAGCGCACCAAGAAATATCGTTAAGGATTCTGTAAGAATAAATGGCATTTCTTGAAATGCGATAAAATATCCGCCCCAAAAAATTGAAATAAAGAATGCGATCTTTTCTTTAATTAAATTGGTCAATGTGCAGTATAGTAAGACAACGCTAGCAAAATGCATTATCGCATTAGCAATGGTTATCGATTGCATTGGGAGATTGAAATAAATAAAAGGCATTAAAAAAATCGGGTAGCCTGGTCCATTCCACAAGTAGGCTTCTCCAGTCGGGGAATAAAATCCATTTAACAAATTATTGGTATACTGAATATACCTGGCTTCGTCACCAACAAATTCATCCCTGTGGGCCACTAAGACAAAAGTTAAGTAAAGTATTAAAAATGGGGAAAGTTTTAAAAAGTAAGTCAGTTTATCATTTTTCATTTACAATGATTATTGCTTTTGGAATATCTAACTTATTTATTTCTCCACTAAATTAACTTTAATTGTTTTGAAACTTATTTAATGGTCAAATTATGCAACAATAGTCATTTGGAATTTTTTATAAAATTTATAGGTGTTAAATTGAACAATAATTTTTTTGACGTAATGTATACCATAGTTAATGTCTAGTGCAGCAAAGTCTGTACGAATTGGATTGATTGTAAATATGCTAAAAATGGCATGTTTATATGTATTAATGGTACATGTATTACACCGGCCAGATTACTTCTTGCATTTCCATGGTGATACCAAGAGTTACTTTGATCCAATTGTTCATTTATTAAATTTCGGCGATTATTCTCCAGATTTTAGGATGCCAGGTTATGGTGGGTTGTATTTCGTGTTCTTTACAATCACGCAATCTGATCAAGTTACGTTGTATTTAATTATATTTTTTCAATTCATCTTTTCTGGCATTTCGATAGGGCTTATGGCTCAATTAATTTTTGAATTTACAAACTCGAAAACATTATTCATCCTCAGCTTTTTATTTTTAGAAATAAGTTATTACCTATTATATGATTGCTACCTGAGTTCCGAGTCACTCGCGACTAGTCTATTGGTTTTTATTACCTATATCGTCAGTAAATCTGGTAAATCGCCATTTTTGCTCGGAATATGCTTCATTTGGCTTGTATTCGTTAAGTCTATCTTCATATTATTAATTCTACCTTTAATTGGATATTTAGTTATTCAAAAAACGAGTCTGCGTTTTTGGGTTCTATTTTTTATTCCTATTCTTATCATTGAAGGAGCTTGGATTTCTCGTAATGCTTTAAAGTATAAACAATTTATACCATTAACGCATCAGATGTTTTATCCAGAAGGCACGAACGGAATTATATATGGTTATTTATCCGTTCAGGAACTGATCCGTTCGTATGGTGGCTCTCATCAATTTTGGAGACTAGATTCAGATGCAGCTTGGTATTTTTCAGGTGGTTTTGCTGATCCTTATTTTATTGGAGATACCCCTTTCCCAAATTTTAAGGAAAATGACATGCGCAAACCTCCTGCTGAGATTTATACATCAAAAATGAATTTGGATTCATTAGTTAAAATTAGATATGCCCTAACCTCTATTTATTTAACTTCTATAGATTCAAAAACTAAACATGTCATCGATAAAGAGTGTTCGAACGAAATTCAATATATCCGGGATAGGACTTTAGTTTATGTAAATTCCATAAGGAATGAAAAGCCCATTTTGTATTATTTTAATGCTAATCTTACCCGCTTAAAGTCGATCATTTTTACAACCTATTTTTTTGATAATATTTTACAGAATCCAAGTTTAAATAATAGAATTAACTTTTTTGTCGCAATTTTATTACAAGGATTTATCTATTTGATGAATGGACTCGTTTGGGGTTTTTCCATTTTATCCTTATTAGGGGTATTCCGATTTGGCTTTAAATTAAAATCTCCTACCGTTTTGACATGGGTTGCTTGGTTAAATGCTTATACTTTTATTTTATATATCTTTGTTTTTAAGCAAGCAGAAGAGAGGTATTTTTGTGTATTGTATCCATTTTGGGTTCTTGTAAGTTTGACATTAATTAATCAGTGGATCTTGAAATTTAAAAATTAATGGAATTAACCGTTGTATTACCAATATATAATGAAGCGCCTTCAGTCCCCTTGTTATTTGAGGAGCTTCTAGGCACTTTAAAAGGATATGATTTTGAGATTATAGCAATCAATGATGGTTCAAAAGATAACTCTTGGAATGAGTTATTGAAAGTTTCAGCTAGTAATCCGAGGATTAAACTGTTGAATTTTAGGCGGAATTATGGCCAAACGGCTGCATTAAGTGCTGGAATTCAAGAAGCTTCTGGTGATATCATTGTGTTAATAGATAGCGATTTGGAAAATGATCCGAAAGATATACGCTTGCTGATAGACAAATTGAGAGAGGGCTATGGCGTTGTTTCTGGCTGGCGGAAAGATCGTTGGGAAGGTCAATACCTAACAAGAAAATTACCTTCTTTGTTGGCTAATAAATTAATTTCTAAAATCGGAGGTGTCCCTTTACATGACTACGGATGTACATTAAAGGCATATAAGCGGGAGATCGTTCAAGATCTAAAGCTTTACGGCCAAATGCATCGTTTCATCCCTGTTTTTTGTAAATGGCAAGGAGGGTCTGTTACAGAAATACCTGTAAGCTATCGTTCTAGAGTATATGGTAAATCAAATTATGGACTTTTTCGTATTTACAAGGTGCTTCTTGACCTTGTGTTAATTAGATTTCTAGAGAAATTTATGTCTCGCCCTATTCATTTTTTTGGGGGCGTTGGGATTTTATCCTTTCTATTTAGTTTTGTTTCTTTTGGATTAGCTACCTATTATAAATTGTCTGGACAAAAAGATTTTATCGAAACTCCTTTGCCTGTTTTGAGTGCCATGTTTTTTACTGTTGGCGTTGTTTTAGTGCTACTAGGAGTTATTTCTGAAATTCTCATGAGGACTTACTTTGAAAGTCAAAATACAACTCCATTTTCTGTAAGGGATAGGGTAAATTTTTAATATGTGCGGTATTGCTGGTTTTTGGGGAAATGGGAATGAATCTGTTATTACTAGAATGACTGATTCATTGTCGCATAGGGGGCCAGACTTTTTAGGAACATATTATGATTCAAATGTTTCTTTAGGTTTTGGACATACCCGTTTAAGTATACTTGATCTAAGCTTCAGCGCAAATCAACCCCTTTTTTCAGAAGATAAGCGTTACTGTATTGTATTTAATGGAGAGATCTACAATTTTAAAGAACTTCGCCAAGAGCTTCAAAATAAAGGTTTCGGGCCATTTTTAACAAGTGGAGACACGGAAGTACTATTGAAAGCTTTTCAAGCTTATGGCATTGCTTTTTTGTCTCGGCTCAATGGTATGTTTGCTTTTGCTATTTTTGATTTTGTCAAACAAGAGCTTTTTCTAGCCAAAGATCGCTTGGGGAAAAAGCCTTTGTATTATACTCAATTAGACGATACATTTGTTTTTGCTTCTGAACTTAAGGCTATACTCAAGCATCCGGATTTCAAAAAGGAGCTTAATCTTGATGCTTTAAATCACTATTTAACATTAGACTATGTACCTACACCACTTTCAATCTTTGAGGGTGTAATAAAGTTAGAGGGAGGGCACTATTTAATCGTAAATAAATCCGGCAAAATTACATGTGAGAGCTATTGGTCTCCAGTCTTCGATGTAGAAGAAATGCAATTTAATGATGCAAAAGACCAATTAGATGTTTACTTAAACAATGCTACAGACATTCGTTTGGTTGCAGATGTCCCTGTGGGGGTCTTTCTAAGTGGAGGCCTAGATAGCAGTGCAATTGCCTATTACGCTCAGAAAAATTCAATAAATAAAATTGAAACATTTTCGGTTGGATTTAATGAGAATACGTATGATGAAAGTTCATATGCAAAGCTTGTAGCTCAACAATTAGGGACAAATCATCATGAATTAATTTTATCTGCAAAAGATTCAATGGATTTGATTCCCTCCGTTTATGCATCACTTGATGAGCCTTTTGCAGATCCATCTATTTTGCCAACCTATCTTCTTTCTAATTTCACGAGAAAACATGTTACCGTAGCTCTTGGAGGAGATGGAAGTGATGAATTATTGGCTGGCTATCCAACTTTTATTTCAGAAAAGTTCGCTAAAGCCTTTTCATGGCTACCGGTAAACTTTATAAAGAAATTGTTTGATTTGATTTATCGATTACCTGCAAGTGATGATAATATTTCTTTCGATTTTAAAATTAGACAATTTTTAAAAGGATTTGAGTCAGATTCTAGGCTAAGACATAGTCTTTGGCTTGGGAGTTTTACACCAAACAGTAAAAAGAGTTTATTTAATAAGGATATTCAATCAAAGGTTTCAAATTTTCGTTCATTAGGTGTAATTGACAGCTATTCGTCACGATCTTCTCAAAATGAATTGATTTATATGTATTTAAAAACTTATCTTCAGGATGATATTTTGTTTAAAGTTGACAGAGCATCTATGATGAATGCGTTAGAGGTAAGGGCACCATTCTTAGATTATAGAGTCGTTGAATTTGTTAATAAAATGCCATATAATTTTAAGATGAAGGGGTTCAATGGTAAATATATTTTAAAGGAAACGATGAGGGGTAGACTCCCTGGAGAAATAATTGATAGGCCCAAAAAAGGCTTTGGTATACCCGTATCGCTATGGTTAAAAAATGAATTACGAGATTTATGTTCTGACTTATTATCTAAAAATGAATTAGAAAGGCACGGGATTTTTAATTATAGCTATGTCGAAAGTTTAAAAAATAGTCATTTTTCTGGAATGAGAAATAATCGTAAAGAATTATGGAATCTTATGATTTTTCAGCTTTGGTATAATAATTATTTAAAATAATGTGTACCGAACTCCTAAAAGGAGGCCAATCGTGTTGTTTATTACTTCACCCTGGTCGTATCCAATTTGAGCTTTTAATTCAACTTTCTTATTAATTAATTTTTGCATTGAAAATGCAGATGCAAATTGTGGTTTATCAACTACATAGCGATTTGCAGGGTCTCTTAAGCTACCTACCAAATAGCCGTGGTGTGATTTTGACACTTTAAAATTCCATGTAAAGTCTGGAGTAAACGACCCAGAAAGCCCTAAATAATAGCCTCTTACCGCATTTAAGCTAAATGAAGATGACGAGCCCCCTGCAGCACTTTCTGAATCTAATACAATTAGTGGGGTGCCAATTCCTTTAGACTGGTAAACCCAGCCGCCCCGACCACCGTTATTGAAATAGTTTTCTATTTCGGGATAGTGGGGATCTTTGAATCCTACTAACTTAGCTAAGGGAGCAATGTATAAACCTAGATTTTGGGTATATAAATTTTCAATGACAAGTTTTTCAATGAATCCTCTTTTTTTTCTTTTTATACTTATTCCTGTTAATCCATCATCTGAAGTAGTAAGTGAAAAGACTCTCCCCGTTTCAAATGCGGTTTGTTTATACACGAGCATCTCAATATTCTTTGTTTGAAATTTGAGGGCAAAGTCAATGGATCCCAAGTGATTTCCATATTGATTATTTGTATCATCCTCCGATGATAAATCATCAATTGGAACAAGTGTTCTGTTTTTCGAAACTGTAACTACATAATAATAAGTGTTTATGCTGGATGGATAAAAATCAAATGGGCCTCCATTTTTCACATTTGCTTCCCCGCCCCAAGAAACTTGATGATTTAAACCCCCAAAAATACTTACATGTGAATTTGGCTTGCCAAGTCTACCATATAGTGATTTTTGATGGAGCATAGCTCCGGAAATTGGGCCACTATTATCGAAATAACCGTGCGAATAGGTCATATGTATCCCAGCCCATTTCCAGAAAAAATTCAGATAGTCTTTTGTGCCCAGTTGAATTTTAGGCATCGGTCTTGCATTGCCTGACCATGAATAAAAACCTGATGTTAATGTAGAATCGCCTAATCCATAAACCTCTTTACGGCGTCCTAGCCAAAGTTCCCAATTCCCCCTTCTGCCACTTAAATAAGCTTCATTAATCATAAAATCTGAATTTACACCAGCCCAGCCTGCCATTTCAATGCCATACTTCCAATCATACTTTTTATTCTTGGTATAGTTTTTATGATAATTTAAAAAAGCAATTCCTCCAGGTGTATTCAATGGAATTGAACCATATTGTAAATTTCTGATCCAAAATGGTGTTACTCCATTATCGGAAACAACTGTTTTTAATTCTGCTTTAAAATGGACATTAGTATCAACTGTAATAGCGGGCAATTCTAAATTTAAAGCATTGGTATTAAATGATAATAACGAAAGTAAGATTAAAAATATTGGATATTTAGTCATGTAAATTTATTGTAGCCACCAAAGTAAGTGTAATTTTATGTCAAAATCAACTGAATCCTTTATACCTCACTACTTAACATATTATATTTAATCTTTACAGCATGTTTGATTCATACCGCCGTGACCTGCTCAAAGCAGCTGCGCTTGTGCCCTTTTCCACGTCTGCTTCTGCTTCTGTTTCCGCAGCGCGTGCTGTTAAACCCGAACTATCCCTTAACATGTCTACCATCATGGGCCAAAAGCTCGGATTCATCCGTGAACTCGAAGTGTGCGCCCAAGCCGGTTTTCGCTCGTGTGAGATTTGGATGCCCACCTTAGAAGCCTATTTGAAATCAGGGGGCACCATTTCCGATGCGCGCAAGCGTCTTTCCGATCTAGGATTGCGTATTCAAAACGCCATCGGCTTCGCCCAATGGATAGTGGATGACGCCACCGTTCGTTTAGCCGGCGTCGAGCAATTAAAACGCGAAATGGATTTATTGGCCCAACTAGGTTGTATGCGTACTGCCGCGCCACCTATGGGTGCGACGAAAGAAGCGGGCCTCGATTTGCATCAAGCTGCTGAACGCTACCGGGTTATTTTGGAGCTTGGAGTGAAGATGGGCGTAACGCCCCAACTCGAAATGTGGGGACACTCGAAAAATTTGAATCGCGTCGCAGATATTCTATTTGTAGCCGCCGAAGCTGGCCATCCTTCCGCGCGATTGTTATTGGATGTGTTCCATATTTACAAAGGAGGATCTTCAGTCGACTGCCTCCATACCGTTGGCCAGGATGCCGTCGAGATCTTCCACGTCAATGATTACATGACCTCCTTGGTACCTGATCAAATCACGGATGCCGACCGGATCTACGTAGGAGATGGGGAAGCGCCTATTAGAAAAATTCTTAATCTTCTAAAACCGGAGGTAATTTCTTTGGAATTATTCAATAAAGAGCTTTATAAACAAGATCCTTTGACAGTGGCAAAAATTGGATTCGATAAAATGGCAAAATTAGTTACATAGGACGACTATTGATATTTCGTCATATTGTGGCAATCGATTTTAATTGAAATTAGATATCGAAACTGGTAGAAATTTTCTCCTCCCACGATTTTTTCACTTTTTTAAGAGATACAAGTTTTCAAATGCTATTTAATTCATTTAATTTTTTATTTTTTTTCCCTGTCGTTTTCATAATATATTGGACGCTTGCTAATCGTTCATTGGCGGCTCAAAATAAATTTATTTTGATTGCTAGTTATTTTTTTTACGCCAGTTGGAATTGGAAATTTTTATTTTTGTTGATTTTTTCAACAATGCTTGATTATTTTTTAGCAATTAAAATACATGAGGCACAAGAGCATAGAAAAAGAATTTTTTTATTGTGGCTTAGTATCTGCATTAATTTAGGCTTTTTGGGGTTTTTCAAATACTACAATTTTTTTATAGAGTCATTTATTGATTTGATGACTTTTTTTGGGCTGCAAACTAATATAACCTTGATGAATTTGATTCTTCCGGTTGGTATTTCATTTTATACATTCCATGGGTTGTCATATATTATTGACATTTATAATTTCAAGCTGAAGCCTTCGAGGGATTTTACCGTTTATGCTTTATTTGTAAGTTTTTTCCCTTTACTTGTAGCAGGTCCTATTGAAAGAGCATCTCATTTATTACCACAATTACTTGCAAAAAAAGAATTCAAATATGCACGAGCCGTAGACGGGTCAAGGCAAATTCTTTGGGGACTGTTTAAGAAAATTGTAATAGCTGATAATTGCGCGCATTATGCCAATTTGATTTTTAATAATTCTTTTAATTATTCAGGCAGCACATTGTTTTTGGGCGCTTTTTTTTTTACTTTCCAAATATATTGTGACTTTTCAGGGTATTCAGACATTGCTTCTGGCGTTGCAAGGCTTCTCGGAATTGAATTAGTGAAGAATTTCTCTTTCCCATATTTTTCAAGGAATATGGCAGAATTTTGGAGGAGATGGCACATATCATTATCCTCTTGGTTTAAAGATTATGTATATATTCCACTTGGAGGCAGTATGGGATCAACTTGGCAAAAGATTAGAAATACCTTTATTATTTTTATTCTTAGCGGGTTTTGGCATGGGTCTAATTGGACATATGTAGTTTGGGGGCTATTAAATGCCATTTTCATTTTTCCTTCAATAATAAGTAAAAGCCAATTAAAAAATAAAGAAATTGTAGCGAAAGGGAAATGGTTTCCGTCTTTTAATGAAGCATTTTCGATAGGGATTACCTTTACTCTTACCATTTTTATATGGATCTTTTTTCGCGCTAAAAATGTTTGGCATGCTTTTGATTTCATTTCTTCAATTTTTTCTTCTTCATTTTTTTCAATTCCCAAATTTGAGGGGATGAAAATGGCACTTTTTACCATTATTCTTACTTTTATTTTTGTGGTAATAGAATGGTTTGGAAGGGAGGGTTATTACGCCTTAGATAAGATCGATCATATAAAAAATAAACCGCTTCGCTGGCTCTTTTATTTCGCAATTATTTTTTGCGTATTCCTATTCAAAGGTAAAGAACAACAGTTCGTATATTTTCAATTTTAATTTCAATGAAAAAATTTGTAATAAATCTATTCATTTTCAATTTAATATGTTTTTGCGTCTTCTTAGGGGTTAAATTATTAATTAAACAAAAAGTAAGATCCAATAATGATTACTTGGCTACAATTTCAGATAAACATAAAGCATTATTGAACTTAAAAGGGGCCAAATTAATATTTTCAGGAGGGTCAAATTTGGTATTTGGACTAAATAGTAGGCAGATTCAGTCCAAGTTCGGAATACCCGTAATTAATTTATCCATGCATGCGGGCTTGGGCTCTTTATTTATTTTGAATGAGTTGAAATATTCAATGAAAAGTGGTGATGTAATCTTTTTGTCACTTGAATACCTGCTTGATTCAAATGGAGAATATAAATTGAAGAAGCATGCAACAAAAGGGTTTCCTGAGGCGGCCAATTATTATGATATAGATTTAAGTGAAGAAATTATAAGCGAAATAGACCAATTACGCACAGATTTTTTTAGCAGCTTTAGCGTTGAAAAAGCAATTGAAAATAGAAGAATTGGGCCAGAAATTTATTCTAGAAGTGCTTTTAATAAATTTGGAGATATTAATATAAGATTGTCCACAAGTAAGATAGTTAATGTAATAGAAAGACCTAGATTTAGTTATCGATATTGGGAAGGAATAGCTCTATTGAATGATTTTTATAAATTTGCTCATTCAAAGAATGTTGATGTTTATTTTATTTACCCCTGTTTCCCCTCATCTGCTTATGAATTAAATAAGGAAGTAATTGCTAGAATATCCAGTGATTTAAAAAAAGACCTTTTGATTGAAATTATAGGGAATCCAATTGATTTTGTTTTCCCAGATACCATGTTTTTTGATACAATATATCACCTCAATTCAATTGGTCAAATAAATAGAACAGATAAATTAGTTGGCCTAATGGAATCAAATAGTCAAGTTCAAAATTCAATTTTAAATATTAAAAATAGAATGCATTAGTTTTAAGTAAATAAATTTATAAAGTTTAAATTTCTGAGCTATTTATTGTCAATTAATACCCTCTAATTTTCAATTTAAATTAACTTTATGAAAAATATTTTATTTATACTCATTTGTCTTTCTTGTCAGATTTACGCTCAAACTTCTCAGCCCTTAAAATTATGGTATACCAAACCTGCCGAACACTTCGAAGAAGCACTCGTGCTTGGTAACGGGAAGCAAGGTGCCACGGTTTTTGGTGGGACAAAAACAGACCAAATTTACCTGAACGACCTCACGCTTTGGTCCGGTGAGCCCATGAACCCGCGCATGAACCCAGAAGCCTACAAGCATCTTCCCGCCGTTCGTGCCGCGCTGCAAAAAGAAAATTACCCAGCCGCAGATTCGCTCATGCTTAAAATGCAAGGCAAATTCTCGGAATCCTATGCGCCATTGGGGACGCTGTATCTTGATTTTGATCATGAAAATACAAGCAATTACCTACGCGATCTGAGTCTCGATCAAGCCACCGCGCATGTGTCTTATCAGACACAGGGGCATACGATCCAACGGGAATATTTCGTGTCGCATCCCGACAAGGTTTTTGTCATTCATCTGAAAAGTTCGGAGAAGGGGACATTGGCATTTCGCGTTCGCTTCGACTCAAAACTCAAATTTGCCATTCATTCATCGGTGAATCACCTGCATGCAAATGGCACTGCGCCCGTGCGTGCGGACCCGAATTACATCCGTAAAAAAGACAACCCAATCCTATTTCGTCCGGATCAAGGTACGCGCTTTTCGACCGATGTGCTCATTCAATCCACGGATGGTACCGTAACGCGTACGGATTCGAGCCTTTCGTTCTCCGGTGGGACAGAAGCGGTCGTCTTGGTTTCCATGGCCACGAGCTTCAACGGCTTTGACAAGAGTCCATCTAAAGAGGGGCTCAATGATGATTTGATCGCCCAAAAGCAATTGGAAGCTGCGAGCCAAGTACCACTTAAGGTACTGAAGGCCCGTCATTTGGCAGATTACAAAAAATTCTATCAGCGTGTTTCCTTGACCTTGGGCGGCACACAGGCGCCCGACATGCCTACGGATGAGCGCTTGCGTCGTTATGCCAAAGGGGAATCGGATCCGTATTTGGAGACGCTTTACTTTCAGTTTGGCCGGTATTTGTTGATCAGTTGCTCACGGACGCCTGGTGTGCCGGCTAATTTGCAGGGTCTTTGGAATCCGCACATCGTACCGCGATGGAGTAGTAATTATACGATGAACATCAATGCGGAGGAGAATTACTGGTTGGCCGAAAACACCAACCTCCCCGAGATGCATCATTCGTTTTTGGGCTTTCTCGAGAATCTTGAAAAGACCGGTCGCGTGACGGCGCAGACTTTTTACAACATGCCGGGCTGGGTTGTCCATCACAACTCGGATATTTGGGCGATGACTAATCCGGTGGGGGATTTTGGGAGTGGGAAGCCTAGTTGGGCTAACTGGCCCATGGGTGCCGCTTGGGCGTCCACGCATTTATGGGAGCATTATTTGTTCACGCAGGATGCGAATTTCTTACGTGCGAAGGCGTACCCGTTGATGAAGGGTGCGGCGGAATTTTGTTTGGCATTTTTGATTCCGGATGTGCAGGGGCGTTTGATGACGTCGCCATCGACTTCGCCGGAGAATATGTTTTTGACACCTACTGGTTACGTAGGTCAAACCAGTTACGGGGGCACGGCTGACATGGCCATGATTCGGGAATTGTTTTTGGATGTACTGGCAGCTGAAAAAGTGCTCAAAAATGATCCTGCCTTTGCGGCGCAGGTGAGCGCGGCGTTGGCGAAGCTTTTGCCGTATCAAATCGGCGCGGCGGGACATCTCCAGGAGTGGTATCACGATTGGGCAGATCAGGATCCGAAGCACCGTCACCAAAGCCATTTGTATGGTTTGTACCCGGGGACGCACGTGACTTTGGAGGGGACGCCGGCGATTGCAGCTGCGGCTCGCAAGACGTTGGAGATCAAAGGAGACGAGACGACTGGTTGGTCCAAAGGCTGGCGCATTAATCTGTGGGCGCGTTTGCAGGATGGAGAACATGCGTACAAGATGTACCGTGAATTATTGAAATATGTGGAGCCGGATGGCGTGAAGGTGAATTACCAGCGCGGTGGCGGTACCTACCCGAATTTGTTTGATGCGCACCCACCGTTCCAAATCGATGGGAACTTTGGTGGTGCTGCAGCCGTCGCGGAGATGTTGGTGCAATCCACCCCAGACGCCGTTTATTTATTGCCTGCTTTACCAAAGGCATGGGCATCTGGTTCGGTCTCTGGTTTGAAAACGCGTGGAGGCTATACGCTTTCAATGAACTGGGATAAAGGTAAAGTTATCAAGTATTCATTTACGCGTCCGGGTGGTGGTAAGCCGAAGGTTTTTGTGAATGGGGGCTGGAAGTAGCGTCCCCTACCTTTGGCAAACCTTGGAGGATTGCCAAAGGTAAGGGAATTTCAGTTCTTTTTTGAATGAGAAATGTTTAAATCAGTTAGTTGATAATCAGTTGATTAACTAGCTTTGTTTAAGCTTTTTACCAACCACTAATCTCATGAAAACGAAACTGATTACGCGAGGAAAATCTTCCTATGTTATGCTTCCCAAAGCACTTTGGGAATGTATGAATTTGACACCTCCATTGTCATTCAATTACGTCCAGAAATAATTTTGATCCTAGCAACGAGAAAACCTCGAGCCGACTGGGATGAACGATTTAAACTTGCTTTGAAGCCAACGCTTACTTTAGCGGATGAGTTATGGCTTAATACAGACGACAACACAAACGATTGGACATGGTAATTTGTACTCCCAAGATTAGTGACTTATACTATTAGCTAAGCGATTCTCTCAATCCACTCCTTGAACAATTCTTCCTCAAATCCACAAGCCACAGCAGCATGTTTTTCCCAGTTGGCCGAGAAGGCCTTCAACTGCACAATCATCTCTTCTAAATGTCCTTCCTCTTCCACGATGATGGATTTTACTTGGACTTTAGAGCCAATTTCGGTTAAGATTTTTTGGTAAATCGGGTAGAGCATATCTGCTCGAACCTCGATGGCATAGGTAACCAACAAATAGGCCGCCCATTTCACATCGGCGCCAGCTAGGCCGAGTACCTTTTTGGCATATTGACAAACGCGAACGTCCAACATATCTAAGTAATGACGCGAGTCTTGTGGACTCAGCAACCAGGCATCTGCATACGTTTCAAAACCAGTTGGCCACAACTTACTGATTTGCTTCTTCAAATAATAAGCATGTCGGTGTTCCTCCGCCGCATGTTTCAGCACGATCAAGCTCACCTCCGTTTTTGGTTCAAATTTGGAAATCTTCTTTGCGCCTACATTTTCCATGTAAGACAATGTGTTCAAAAATTGGGCATGCGTAAAGGCATCGGACGTGATTTTGGCGAACTTTTCTGCGATCATGAGGGTAGATTAAGTCACGAATATACCGCGCGATGGAGGCACATGTCCACAAACCTCCTAAATTTGAAAAAGAAACTTTTTTAAATCCTATTCATGGCCATCGAATACCGCATTAACCCTAGTCTCAGCCTAACTGATTTTATCAATATCTTGGATAAATCAACGCTCGGCGAACGTAGACCACTACATGATTTAAACGCGATGCAATTGATGCTCGACCATGCCAATGCGTACATTGGCGCTTACGATGGGGAAAAACTTGTAGGTATTGCCCGCGCTATGACTGATTTCTCCTATACAACCTATCTGGCCGACTTAGCCGTAGACGAAGCCTATCAGCATCAAGGCATCGGAAAAGCATTAATTGACGCAATGAAAGCGCATACTCCCAATGCAAAAATTATTCTAGTTGCTGCCCCGAAAGCCATGGATTATTATCCTAAGATTGGGATGGTGGAGAGGAGGGGGTGTTACACGACTAAGTAGCCAGTCGTCAGTAATCAGTCTTTTAATATAACTCTAGTGGAAATTATTATTCAATGTATTGAGTAAATAAGAATATTACGGCAACTTTTCCACTGACCACTGACCACTGACCACTGACCACTGACCACTGACCACTAATTCACCGCTAACCTCTTCGTCACTTTCCTCCCATCCAAGCCCGTAAACTGTACGAAATAATTACCCCGCGCCCACGAAGAAACAGGGAACTGCGCCGTCTTGACGCCTTCTATTTGTTGGGAATAAATCTTCAGGCCCGACATACTAAATACATCGAGCGTACCGTCTACGAAATTTGACCATTGTATAAACACAACATCTTTCGCCGGATTAGGGTATATGGTATACTCAATAAATTGCTCATCCTTGTAGCCCACAGGAAAGCGCGTAAATCCAAAAGCCCGCATCCCCAATTTGTTCTTTAAAAATGGACCGGGGAAAGGATATGAACTGATATTGGTCACAAAATCACGATGATAATCTGGTAAATATGAAATCACATTGCGATCATACGGTTCTTTAAATGTCAAAATTACTTTTCGGCCATCTACCTCAAATTTTGTTATAAAAGAATCAAAAGATTTGGCATTAAAATCATCCCAAAAGAAATTTTGTCCAAGTTTACGGCTTCTTAAATTTCCTTGTTCATCCCGAACAGTCGTGTCCAATGTCGCCACCATCTCCTGACCCTCCTCAAATTCTAAATATAGTTTGTTCCTTTCTGACCTCGAATTAAAATAAGCCCGCTGGATATTTGGGCTATAAATTTGAGGCGATAGCGTACGGCCATACATTTCCTTCAACATAATCCGGGCAAGTTCTTGCCCCGATTGCCGATATCCTGGATTTGAATAATGTAATCGGTCAAATCCCAGCGTACCCACAGTCGCATAGCCACTTATCAAAGGATCTTGGGAATGTAATTTGCGCTGACTTTCCCGACTAAGTGCCGCCAAGTCATATGGATATTCATACACATTTAACTGGGGTAAATATATTTTCTCTATCGAAGGAAAGTATTTTTCCCATTTTTCCTTTAAGGTTAAAAATTTTGCCCCCCATAAATTCGGAGTGCCAGATTCATACGCGACCTCACCCTCTCCCTGCCTGAAAATAATCCCGCGCACTTTTGAAACCGTCCCCGACTTCAACGCCTTATAATACATAATGTCACCACCCGTGATCGGAGGTGTTACATTTCCACTCAAAATCAAGTGAAAGTCGATGTACGATCCACCCGCTGCCGAATTTATAAATGCCATTGGAATCTTCTCCGACTCATATAACTGCTTCGCTATCTCCGCCGCCCAAGGGCCTATTCTTGCCCTACCCACCGGCAGCGACCACAAGGTGTCCGCTAAAACATAGGGTCCATAATTGTCATTGGCTTGAACCAAACCAAACGAACGAACCCATTCTCCCTGATAGACCAAATCATCAATCGGCCCAATCCACGCATTCGACTGCCCCGAAACATAATACACATCCCCCGCAACGACCGATTTCCTGCGAACCACCAAACTCGAATCCGCCCCTTTAAAGGCATAGACTTCGACATCATATTGGGCCAACTCCGCCCGAATCGAGAAAGAGGCCGAAAACTTTGAAGCTGAAAGCGCAGGTTTGACATAGGCAAATAATGTCCCATTTCGTAACACACGAACGCTCACTCCCGTCACCGCTGGATTCGTCACCGCACCCGTCACCGGGACAGGAGCCAAATTCGTGGACTCACGGGGAACCAACTGGAAATCTTGTGGGAGTTTATTAAACGTGATGTCGCCGATTTTCTGCGCTTGAACAGCGAAGGCGCTGGCCAATAATACCAAAATAATTACTTGTAGTTTCAGACGCATGCGCAGAGAAAATCAGTTTTTTAAAGGCTCAATTTACAATATTTCAGAAAATTAGCCAATTTATATTTATCTTGTTCGCTCAACAAATGAACCTGATTCTATGAACAAATTTACCCTCAGGTGGCTTGCATTTATTTTATTTTGTGCCTCGAGCCCCCTCATTGCCCAACAAACCTATCCGGCGAACGACATCGCAAATCCCCGTTCGGGATATTATGCCTTCACAAACGCAACCATCATTAAAGATGCCAAAACCACGTTGACAAACGCAACGCTTTTGGTTAAACAAGGTAGAATTGAGGCCGTAGGCGCTAACCTGCCCATTCCAAAGGAAGCGGTCATCATCAATTGCCAAGGCAAATTTCTATACCCATCGTTCATCGATGCCTACAGCGATTATGGTTTCGACGCGCCACAAGGCGGCGGCGGATCGTACCGGTCTCCCTCCCAAATGATTAGCAAAACGCAAGGTCCCTACAGCTGGAACCAAGCACTGAAGTCGGAGCTCAATCACGCAAAACTATTTAATGTAGACGATGCGAAAGCAAAGGACCTACGTAAAATCGGATTCGGTTCCGTAGCCTCCCACCAAATGGACGGCATCTCACGTGGGACATCAGTTTTTGTTTCGTTGGCAAACCAAAAAGAAAATTTGGTCATCCTGAAAGAACAAGCTGCCGCTCAGTTTTCATTCGACAAAGGATCCTCGACGCAAGACTATCCTAGCTCCCTGATGGGAAGCATCGCTTTATTGCGCCAGCAATACTTAGATGCCAAATGGTACCAAAGCAAGCCCGTACAAGAAGGACTAAATCTCAGTCTTCAAGGATTTAACGCGAATAGTAGCTTGCCACAAATTTTTGAAACCAACGATAAGTGGTCGGCGCTTCGTGCGGATAAAATCGGCGATGAATTTGGCGTGCAATACATCATTAAAGGAAGTGGAAATGAATATCAGCGCATCGACGAAATGAAGTCGACCAAAGCGACATTTATCCTCCCGCTTAATTTCCCACAAGCGATGGATTTAGACGATCCCACAGACGCACGTTTTGTGAATGTCGCAGATTTGAAACACTGGGAATTAGCACCTACCAACCTAGGCGCTTTTGAAAAAGCAGGTATTTCATTTGCCTTAACATCAAATGGTTTGAAAGATCAATCGAGCTTTTTGGCAAACATACGTAAAGCCATGCAATTTGGCTTAACAGAACAAAAAGCACTCGAAGCATTAACCCAAACACCTGCGCAAATCTTACAAGTGGCAGATCAAGTGGGTACACTAGATGCAGGCAAATGGGCGAACTTCTTAATTACCAGTGGCCCGATTTTTGACGAAAAATCAGTCGTGATCGAAAACTGGATCCAAGGAGCCGGTTATGCGATCCAATCAGAAAACTGGAAAACGTTGGCTGGGAATTACCGCTTGCAATTGGGCAAAGACGAGAAAACCTTAGTGATCAAAGGCAACCCAGGAAGCTATAAAGTGACCATGATGGCCAAAGACACGATGCAAGTTGACATGTCACAAAAAGAGGCCCTTGTGAATTTATCGTTAACCAATAAAGTCGGCAAATCACGTTTATCCGGAACGTTTAATGGAACAGAAATCGGCGGAACAGGCCAGCTCGCTTCGGGCGAATGGGTTTCTTGGAAAGCCGTACGCACCTCCGCTGCTGCAGTAGATACAGCCGCAAAAGCTAAACCAGCCAAGCCAGAGGTAATCGGGGATGTGGTATATCCATTTACCGGTCTGGGTAAAAAGACGATTGCCAAACAAGAAACTATTTTGATTAAAAATGCAACGGTTTGGACCAACGAGAAATCAGGTGTTCTCGCGGGAACAGACGTCCTGTTAAAGGGAGGTAAAATTACCGCAATCGGAAAAGGCTTAAAAGATGCGTCTGCCCGCGTGATCGACGGAACGGGTAAGCACGTAACGGCCGGCATCATCGACGAGCATTCACACGTGGGAGCTTCGGGAGGCATCAACGAATGTTCACAATCCGTAACAGCAGAAGCGCGCATCGCCGACGTGATCGACCCAGAAGATGTTGATATCTACCGTCAATTATCAGGCGGTGTTACAGCTAGTCACATCTTGCATGGTTCATGTAACACGATCGGTGGCCAAACGCAATTATTGAAATTCCGTTGGGGTAAAAATGCCGAAGACCTGAAGTTTGGGAATTGGGATCCATTCATCAAATTCGCTTTAGGTGAAAACGTAAAACGTTCGTACAATACAGCCAATAATCGCTTCCCAGATACCCGCATGGGCGTGGAGCAAGTATTAATGGACGCATTTACGCGTGCACGTGACTATGAAAAATTAGGACCGGGCAAGCGCATCGATTTAGAATTGGAGACGCTTTTGGAAATTCTGAATAAGAAGCGCTTTATCACATGCCACTCGTACGTACAAAGTGAAATCAACCAGATTTTGAAGGTGGCTGACAAATTTGGCTTTACCGTAAATACGTTGACACATATTTTGGAAGGCTATAAAGTGGCTGATAAAATGAAGGCGCATGGTGCGAATGCTTCTACGTTCGCCGACTGGTGGAATTACAAAATGGAGGTATTGGATGCGATTCCGCAAAATGCTTATTTGATGCAAAAGAATGGCGTGAACGTAGCGATTAATTCAGATGATGCTGAAATGGCGCGTCGCCTAAACCATGAAGCTGCGAAAAGCGTGAAGTACGCTGGGATGTCAGAGGAAGATGCCTTGAAAATGGTGACCTTGAACCCTGCGAAAATGCTTCACGTAGCAGATCGCGTAGGTAGTATCAAAGAAGGTAAAGACGCAGACGTAGTTGTTTGGTCGGCAAATCCATTAAGTATCTATGCCAAATCCGAGCAAACAATCGTAGACGGAACCATCGTTTTTGACCGCGCTGAAGATGCCAAATTACAAGAGGCATTGAAAGCGGAAAAGCAGCGTTTGGTGATGAAAATGTTAGGTGCGAAAAAAGGGGGTGCGGCGACTCGCCCAGCAACTCCTTCGTACAAACCGGAAAACATGTGCGAAGAGGATCACAACCACGAGCGCAGTTTATGGGAGCGTATTTCACACCGTTTTGTTAACATCGACTAAAAGACACACATATGAAAACGAATATATTCGCATTATTGATGTTGGCCAGCTTGGGACTAAACGCCCAAGAAACCATGCATCCATCGCCAGCCCAAACCAAAAAGATTGTTATCTCGGGCGGCACGCTACACATTGGCAATGGCCAAGTGATCGAAAATGGAACCCTGAGTATTGAAAAGGGTAAAATTAAAATTGAAACGGCTGCTGTTACCGGCGACGTTGAGCGCATTGATGCCACAGGCAAGCACGTGTACCCGGGGATTATTGCCCCAAATACCAACATGGGTTTGGTGGAGGTTGCTTCAACTAAATCAACAGCTGATTTTGATGAGTTAGGCGACATGAACCCAAGCGTTCGTTCAATCGTGGCCTACAATACCGACAGTAAAGTAATCAATACCGTTCGTTCGAATGGGGTTTTATTGGCGCAAATCGTACCGCAAGGTGGATTGATTTCGGGTTCTTCTACGGTTGTACAATTGGATGCTTGGAACTGGGAAGATGCCGCGTATGCACTTGATAATGGCATACACATGACGTTTCCTGCGTTGATTAATCGTCCAATGCAAATGCGCAGAAGAGGTGGAGATTCGGATCCGGTTAAATTAGGCTTGGAGCGGATTGAGCAAGGTCGCGTATTTTTCCGTGAGGCGAAGGCTTATTTACAGGAGAAAACACATGCAGCCACCAACTTGAAATTCGAGGCGACGCGCGGATTATTTGACCGTTCAAAAACACTTTATGTGCATTGTGATTTAGTGAAAGAAATGTTAGTGGCGATTGATTTTGCCAAAGAATTTAATTTCAAATTGGTTATTGCAGGCGGTGCAGACAGCTACATGATTGCGGATATTTTAGCAGCAAATAACGTGGCTGTAATCTTGCATGAGCCACATGCGCTTCCTGCAACGGATGACGATGCGGTGGATCAGCCGTACAAAACAGGTGCTCAGCTCCAAAAAGCAGGTGTTTTATTCTCAATTTGCCAAGATTCAGGAGACGGGTACACGCAAATTCGGAATTTGCCATTTTTAGCGGGAACGATGTCGGCCTATGGTTTAACGAAAGAAGAAGCTTTGGCTGCGATCACGTTGAATCCAGCTAAAATTATGGGGATTGCGGATCGGACTGGAAGTTTAGAAAATGGGAAGGATGCCAATATCGTGATTTCAACGGGCGACATCTTGGATATGAAATCGAGCGTTGTAACGCACGCGTTTATTCAAGGACGTGCGATCAATTTGGACAACAAGCACACGCAGTTGTTCAATCGCTACAAATATAAATACGGTCTGTAAGACTATTTTTGCAGAGGCGCTTTTAGCGTCTCTGCTTTTTTCTATACCCTGTGAAACACCGCATACTTCTTTTTGACACCATTTTGGACGGGCACCACCCGGATTATTTGCTGTATGCCGTCGAATACTTTAGCGGTCGGCAGGATGTCGAGATCGTGGTCGTATCTGGGGAGAAATTCCGCACGGATGTGGAGTCGCGCCGCATCGCCGACCAGCTTGTGTGGGGTTCGAATGTGATATTTGCCGGGATCCCGATGGATCAAATCACACGCCTGCACGCGATGAATATTTACCGCCGCTCGTTTGTGGAATGGAATTTAATGTTGGACTATGCTTCTGCGCATCAAGCCACACATGCCCTATTTATGTATTTCGATTATTTTCCATTAGCTGCTTGGCTCGGAAAGCGCAGTCCCATACCTGTTTCTGGGATCAGTTTCCGGACTGACTTTTTTGAGGACGCTACTGGTTTTTATCCTTTGCTAAAAAAATGGCTATTAGGCCGCGCCCTTCAATCCGGCCAAATCCACAGTCTCTTTTGCCTCGTTCAATCCTTGGTTCCTACAATCCGTTCGATCGCGGGTCCTGCGCGCGTTGAGCCTTTGAGCGATCCGATTAAATCGTATGCGATTTCTTTTGATGTGCGTGAGGCATTTCGGGTGAAGCATGGTATACCTTCGGATAAAAAGGTGTATTTGAATTTTGGGTTTTTGGATGAGCGCAAGGGAATAGAGGTGTTTTTAAAGGCTTGTGGTCAATTGCCACCTTCGGAGCATGCGCATATGTGTTTGGTGTTAGCTGGCCCGATTGCCCCGGAATATTTACCGCAGATTCAAGCGGCGATTGCACGCGTTCCTTCGCTTCAAGTGATCACGTTATTTGGATACTTGCCGGCGCAAGAGGTGCAGATTTGTTTCGAATTGGCGGATGTGGTGCTGATGTTATATCAAGGACATACGGGCATGAGTTCGGTTCTTGTGCGTGGTGCGATGGCGGGGAAGGCGATGTTGGGAACTGAGCTCGGGGTGATTGGCGAACTGATTCGTGCGCGTGGTTTGGGTCGCGTGGTTGATGCGACGGATTCGTTGGCCGTGGGGAATGTGCTGCAATTGATTCAAACAGAAGGATTGCAGGTGGATGCGGAGGCGTGCCAAAAAGTCGCTGCGGAAAATTCCATTCAGACCTTTGGGGATACTATAGCGCGATGTATTGAATCTTAGTGCGCAGATTTTTTAATAATGATTTGGTCCGTTCAGGACGGGCATCGGTAATGAAAACCTGCCCAAAATGGTCTTCAGCCATCATTTCAATCAATCGCTGAATCCGGCGGTCATCTAGTTTATCAAAAATATCATCTAATAATAGGAGCGGTTTTCGTGGTTTAGCTGCAGTCAGCGCGTCGAATTGTGCGAGCTTGAGGGCTACAACAAAGCTTTTTGTTTGGCCTTGTGAACCGTATTTTTTGAGCGGAAACTCGTTAATATCAAAGTCAAAATCATCGCGGTGTATTCCGACAGTGGTCCGTTGGGCCGCCAAATCCTGCCTTTCTGAATTTAGCAATGCCTCATCTAATTTTCCTGCTTCAAACGTGGAGATGAGTCTTATTGTCACCTGCTCTCGATCGTCGGAAAGCGTGGCGTAATGCGCTTGGAATCTAGGTAAGAAATCTGCTAAAAAAATAATCCGTGCTTGGTTGATGGCTTCGCCTAGAATCACGAGTGGCTCGTGGTAGCTGGCCAACATCACCGAATCGATTTGGCCGGAATCAGCGAATTGTTTGAGTAGACTGTTGCGCTGCTGGACGATGCGATTATACCTAATTAAATTCTCTAGAAAGGTGCGGTCGAGTTGCGCCATGACGCCATCAAAAAATCTCCTTCGGGTATCACTCGAGTCACGAACTAAGTCCGTATCATGTGGGTCCATCAGTACAATGGGGAAATTTCCGATGTGATCGGCGAGGCGCGTATAAGGTTTTTGATCGCGAAGCAGGCTTTTCTTTTGACCTTTCTGAACGGCGCAGGTGATTTGCGTTTCAGATTCGGGGATGTGTTCGGCTTTTTGAAAGATGAAAGAACCTTGAACCATGAAAAAGGAATCGCCATGGCGGATGCAAAGGGGATCGGCTACGCCGCGGGCGCTTTTGGTTAGGGAAAGAAAATGAATCGCGTCGAGCAGGTTGGTTTTTCCGATTCCGTTTTCGCCTACGATGCAATTGATATTTGAAATGAATTCAAATTGCGCTTCTTCGTAAGACTTAAACTGTTTGACCTGTAACGATTTTAGGTACATAGGGCGAATCCGAATGGCGGAAAGCTGTAAAAATAAAGAATAATACGCGATTTTTTGGCTGCGTGGCGCTTTTGTTTTAATTTCGCATCGATTTTAAATACAATCAATAAGATGGCGAAGAAAGAAACGCAAGCACTAAAGTATTCCAAAGAGACCTACATGTACTGGTATGAGTCGATGCAATTGCAACGCAAGTTCGAAGAGAAATGCGGTCAGTTGTACGGGATGCAAAAAATCAAAGGTTTTTGTCACTTATATATCGGACAAGAAGCGTGTTCATCAGGTGCAAAATCTGCTTTGATTGAGGGCGATAAATACATCACTGCCTACCGTGACCACGGCATTCCTTTGGCATTAGGTACATCACCTAACGCAATCATGGCCGAGTTATATGGTAAGATTACAGGTGCTTCCAAGGGCAAAGGTGGTTCAATGCACATTTTCGATAAGGAAGTTGGTTTTGTAGGTGGTCATGGAATCGTAGGTGCGCAGATTCCGTTAGGAGCGGGTTTGGCATTTGCTGAAAAATATAAGAAAACTGGTAATGTTTCGATCACCTACTTCGGTGATGGTGCCGTGCGTCAAGGTGCTTTGCACGAGGCCTTTAACATGGCGATGACATGGAAATTGCCTGCGATATTTGTCGTAGAAAACAACGGTTACGCGATGGGAACGTCAGTAGCGCGTACGTCCAATGTGACGGAATTATATACCATCGGTGAGGCATACGATATGCCGTCTGAGCCGGTAGATGCCATGGATGTGGAGGCGGTTCACGAGGCAGTATCTCGTGCTGCGGCACGTGCACGTGCCGGTGAAGGTCCTACATTTTTAGAGTTTAGAACGTATCGTTACCGGGGTCACTCGATGTCGGATCCACAAAAATACCGTTCGAAAGAAGAGGTTGAAACCTACAAGGATCGTGATCCAATCGAGCAAGTGAAGGCCCGTATTTTGGAAAATGGGTTAGCAACGCAAGCAGATTTAGATGCGATCGATGCGAAGATTAAGATTCAAGTACAGGAGTCGGTGGATTTTGCGGAGGCATCTCCATTCCCTACGCCGGATGAGGCGTACAAAGATGTGTATATGCAAGAAGATTACCCATTCGTTGTGGAGTAAGATTTAATTGTTTTTTTAAGAAACCCTAGGTCAGTCGCCTAGGGTTTTTTTGTAAATTTGCCTCTTATGAAAATAGAAATCTGGAGTGATATTATGTGTCCGTTTTGTTATATCGGCAAGCGGCATTTGGAGCAGGCGCTTTTGGCATTTGAGGGGCGTGATGCGGTTGAAATATCATGGAAAAGTTACCAGTTGGACCCTGAAATTCCGATGGATTTTGATTCTCCTGTGGGCGTTTATGAATATTTAGCGGAGCGGAAGGGCTGGTCGATGGAGCAGTCGGTGCAAATGCATGATCGTGTGGTAGCGATGGCTGCTGCGGTGGGGTTGGATTTTCAGTTTGACAAGGCGGTTGTCGCTAATTCATTGTATGCACATCGGGTGATTCAATTAGCCAAAGAAAAAGGATTAGATAACGAAATAGAAGAGGTGTTTTTTAAGGCCTATTTTACGGAGGGTCGAGATTTGGCTTCGGTTGATGAGCTTGTTTCGCTGGGAGTATCGGTTGGGTTGCAGGCTGCGGATGTACGTGCAGCGATTGCAAGTGAGGAGCTAGCGTATCGGGTCAGTCAAGATATTCAAGAAGGAGTCAATTTAGGGGTTCGTGGAGTGCCATTTTTCGTGTTTGATCGAAAATTTGGCATATCTGGCGCGGAACCTGTTCAAGTATTTATAGACACATTAAACCAAACATTACATGATGCAAGTTAAAGGGTATGGCGCTACGAGCGCGGAGGCACTGGTGGCGCCGATTACATTTGAACGTCGCGAGGTTGGACCGCATGATGTAAAGATTGATATTATGTATTGTGGGGTTTGCCATTCGGATATTCACATGGTGCGTAGTGAGTGGGGGCCGTCGATTTATCCGATTGTTCCGGGGCATGAAATTGTGGGGAAAGTTGTGGAGGTTGGTTCGCATGTAACGAAGTTTAAAGTAGGCCAAACAGCGGGAGTCGGCGTTTTCGTTGATTCTTGTCGGACTTGTCCATCGTGTGAAAAGGGTCAGGAGCAGTATTGCGATGAGGACATGACGGCGACGTATAATGATTTTTATCGGGATGGAAAGACCCAGACTTTTGGGGGGTATTCGGCCAATTATGTGGTAGATGAGCATTATGCCTTGCATGTCAATTTTGAAGAAGCGGATTTAGCGCGTGTGGCTCCATTGTTATGTGCGGGCATCACGACGTATTCGCCTTTACGATTTGCAGGTGTGGGTAAGGGTCATAAAGTGGCTGTTTTAGGGCTAGGTGGCTTGGGACACATGGCGGTAAAATTTGCGGCTTCTTTTGGGGCGGAGGTTACGATGTTGTCGACTTCGCCGTCGAAGGAGGCGGATGCACGGGCTTTGGGAGCGCATCATTTTGCTTTATCTACTGATCCTGCGCAAATGAAGGCGCTGGCGGGGTCCTTTGATTTTATCTTAAATACGGTCGCTGCGAAGCATGATTTAAATAAGTTTCTTGATTTATTAACGGTGGAAGGCAAGATGTTGTTGGTGGGAATTCCGCCGGAGGACAATGCGTTTGGGGCGGCGAAATTGATTTCGAAGCGTCGGAGTATTATCGGTTCGATGATTGGTGGTATAGCGGAGACACAGGAAATGTTGGATTACTGCGCGGAGCATGGTATTTTATCTGATGTGGAGATGATATCGATGGTGGATGTGAATGCGGCGTATGAGCGGGTGATTCATTCGGATGTGAAGTATCGTTTCGTAATAGATATGAAGACCTTGTAAATTATCAGGATACTTATAGGGATTTTTCGGAGCTTGCGGTAGACGCTGCCGGGGTTGAAGACCCCGGCAGCGTCACTTTTTCGCTCAACAAGTCGTAGACGAAAATTAGTATTTGGTCTAAAAATGGACTGACTTGAATCTTGAAATTCTAGTTTTGGGCTTTCTCATTTTAAATGCCTAGTATGAATCCGATAACAAGTTCTTTGGCAGCTGTTCTTGCTGCTGTTCCAAACGCAAATGCTACCGCTTCCGGTGTTTTGTCTACTCAATTAGAAAATATTCTAGGGACTTCGCTCGATATGAAAATTGCGGCTCAGACGTTTGAGATGGCCGAAAAGGCGGAGGCGCAAGTTTTAGCGGAAATCAGTCGGCTCCAACAAATTTTAGGTAGCGCGGGATCGCACAATGAATTTGCGCTTTGGATGGCTAGTTCAAAAGGCGAGGTTATAGCTGTATCTGCGGAGATATCTGAGGTATTGAATTTGTTTGATGATTGGAATGCGAAAACGGATGGAGCCATTAATGCGGCTTCGGAGGAAATTGCGCGTCATTGGAAAGAAGGAAAAGTAGATGTGAATGAGGCACATTGGACTTTAGGTGAGGGGACGGCGACGCGTTTGACAGATGCTGAATTACGTTTACACACATTTACGAAGGGCTATGTGATGGAAAAAGCTGCAGCTGTGGCTATGGCTTCTCCAGGTGTACATGGTCTTGTGTTGAACGTAGGAGGTGATATATTGGTAAAAGGAGATTGGACGGAACCGGTTCGCGTGAGTGATCCACATTTGGATGCGGAAAATGGCGCTTCGCTTGGAGTTGTTTCTTTGGAGAATAAATCAATTGCAACGAGTGGAAATTACCGTCGGGGAGAGGCATTCGATGGCCAATGGATTTCACATATCATGGATCCGCGAACAGGAATGCCAGCTCAAGAAATTGTTTCGGCAACGGTTATTCATGCAAACGCGGTGACGGCGGGAGCTTTGGCAACGGCATTTAATGTGTTGTCAGTTGCTGAGTCGTCAGCTTTAGCCACAAATTATCAAGATCTTGAATATTTAATTGTCACCAAAAATGGCGAAAAGATAGCGAGTGAATCATGGTCTGGTGTCCGCTCCGAGGTTGCGACATCTATTTCATTGGTTAATTTGAAGGAGAAATTATGGGCAGCAAATCAAGAATTATTGATCAATATTCAAGTAGCGGATTTGGGAGGGGGAGCGCGCCGACCGTACGTCGCGGTGTGGGTAGAAGATGCGAATCATAAGCCGGTGCGTCGATTGGCACTTTGGTACAGAAAACCGCGCTGGCTACCGGATTTACGTTCGTTCTCTGAAGCGCAACGAGAGTCACCAATTGACTTAATGTCCATTACATCGGCCACGCGTTCAGCGGGAAATTACTCGTTGGTGTGGGATGGGAAAAACGATCAGGGCCAATTTGTCGAGCAAGGAAATTATACGATTTACATCGAAGCGGCACGTGAGCACGGTTCATATCAGTTGATGAAACAGCCCATGAAATTTGATGGTAAAGCCAAAACGCAAGCCATCGCTGGCAACGAGGAGCTGTCTGCAGCCAGTTTAGTTTATCGAACCAAATAAATATGAAAAGAACAGTTGCCGAATGGTCGAGGTGGTTGCACATCTATTTGTCCATGTTCAGTTTTGTTATTGTGCTGTTTTTCTCAGTGACGGGATTGACGCTCAATCACTTGGATTGGTTTCCAGAGAAGGAGGTTTTGAATGAATTGGATGGGCGTTTAAATCCTGCTTGGGTAAATGCTACGGATACGGCCAAGGTAAAAAAGCTGGAAATTGTCGAATTTTTGCGGGCTTCGCATCAGGTAAAGGGCCAACTAAATGATTTCCGGATAGATGAATCAGAATTTTCTATTTCTTTTCAAGGCCCAGGATATACGGCGGATGTTTTTGTGGATCGAACGAAAGGAAGCTATCATTTATCAGAGCGATCGCTTGGCGTTATAGCTTGGGCAAATGATTTACACAAAGGTCGAGATACGGGTCAGGGCTGGAAGTGGGTGATTGATTTTTCGGCTATTTTTATGACGGTAATTTCGATTACGGGCTTGATTCTTTTGTTATTTATAAAGAAAAAACGAGCCAATGGGTTGCTTTGGCTCGTTTTAGGAATTGGGGCGATCGCCTTGTTTTATTTTATTTAGTCTCGTTTCGGACGAGGTTTCATTTTAAGGCTGTCGGCCGGATACGTTGCTTTTAACGTGTCCATCTGCGCTTTTGCCCAAGCGATTAATTGCCCTCTTTCTTCTTCACTTAAATTTGCCTTCGAGTGTAACCCCAAATAAGTATACGAGGGCATCGGCATTTCGCCTTCTTCCACGGTCTCGATGACTTCTTCTAATTTATGGTTTTGAACAGCGATAGGTAATTTCAAAAAGGTAGAAAAGTTCAAGTGCTCTTTGCCTTCTTCGATGTGATGATTTAGCCAAAAGCCAACCGGTTGAATATTTGAATACCAAGGATAGGTTGATTGATTTGAATGGCAGTCGGTGCATGCATTCGTCAAAATAGTATTCACATGATCTGGGATGAGGTATTTTTTCGAAATTGCGTAGGTGTTGTCGTTGCTCGTATTCCTTTCTGGATGGATGAACTGAATGATAATGAGTAGTCCGATAAGGCTTAGTGCGATTTTTTTCATAGGGTTAACATGTTTAAGGCTTCAATTTATCATGTTTTTGATAAAATGAGGTGCGGTTTGTGAAATATCATACAAATTTTTCATTTGCGATATACGCTGCCGGGGTATGAGATCCCTGTAGCGGATTTTAAAAGGGGATATCATGTTTTATTTTGGCAAATAAGATACACGTCAGGTGTGTCTTTATGGCGAAAAACATGGGTGCAGTTTATCAGTTTAAGCATAAAGCAGGTATAATTTATGCCCATATAGCCTAATAGAGGCCGATTTTTCCCTGCAAATTGTATCTATCAAGAAACTTATCAAAAAACCCTTTAATTTAGACGCTGCCGGGGTCGCAGACCCCGGCAGCGTCAACCCAAACGAAATTTTTATGAAAAATCTCACCCATCTTCCATATTTTATTTTTATCATTGAGAACAATTACCCCTTTAATCTTATGCTTGAATCATTAACCCATTATTTTGATACAATACCCAGCTCACACAGAGCCCTTATTTTAGCCGGCGGAATCGCTTTTTTCTGGATTATCGAAGGGATTATCCCCCTATTCCAGTTCAAATACGTCAAATGGAAACATGCGAAAATTAACCTATTATTCACCCTTACCACCGTCATCATCAATTTCGCTTTCGCTTTCGCCCTAGTTAAGGCGAGTGATTGGGCTGTGGAAAATCAGTTTGGCATACTTTACTGGTTCCCAATGCCCTTGTGGCTTTTTGCACTTGTTGGCCTACTTTTATTGGATCTTGTAGGCGCCTACCTGATCCACTTTATTGAGCATAAGGTTAAAGTACTTTGGAAATTTCACATGATTCACCACGCAGACACCATGGTGGATACGACCACAGCAAATCGTCATCATCCCGGAGAAAGTGTGTTTCGAGCCATTTTTGCCATCATCGGTATTTTTGTTTGTGGCGCACCCATGTGGCTTGTTATGGCTTACCAAAGCGCCAGTGCCTTATTATCCCAATTTAATCATGCGAACATCAACTTGCCCACATGGCTAGATCGAGGGATTACCTGGTTGATTGTATCCCCTAATATGCATAAGATTCACCACCACTATGTGCGGCCACAGACCGATACAAATTATGGAAATATCTTTTCGATTTGGGATCGTATTTTTGGTACATACCACGATATGCCTGCCGATCAAATTCAATACGGCCTAGATGTTTTACCGTTAAATAATGATTCTGATTTAAAATTTCAAGTAGGCATCCCGTTTAATAAATCAATCAAGACAGATTGAAAATTCAACATTTGAAGTATTCTTGTTCAGCGGCTATTCAAATTTTAATTGCCACATAAATTGCATACTTTTGTCATCATATTTTCAAATTGGTAAATCTTAGAATGAAAAAAGTAGCGATTATCGGGGCAGGTCCAGCTGGTTTAACTGCGGCCTACTTATTAGGAAAAAGTGGCGTATCAGTTCAAGTTTTTGAAAAGGACCCAACTTATGTAGGCGGAATTTCCCGTACCGAATCATACAAAGGCTACCATTTTGACATCGGTGGGCACCGATTTTTTTCTAAATCACAAGAAGTTGAAGATTTTTGGACAGAAATTTTAGGTGACGAGTTGCTTGAACGTCCCCGTAGTTCTCGGATTTTTTACAATAAAAATTTCTTTTCATACCCACTTGTGGCTATGGAGGCGCTGTTCAAATTAGGCGTTTTCGAAAGCATATTATGTGTTTTGAGTTATTTGCAGTCTAAGGTTTTCCCAATTAAGAATCCTCAAAATTTTGAAGATTGGGTGACTAACCAATTTGGCAAAAGACTTTTCAATATCTTTTTTAAGACCTATACAGAGAAGGTTTGGGGTATTCCTTGTAACCAAATTTCGGCTGATTGGGCAGCGCAACGAATTAAAGGACTTTCTTTAAGCAGTGCCATTTGGAACGCATTATTTGCCAGCCAAAATAAGAAAAAGAAAGGGGACGCTCTAATCAAAACCTTAATCGACTCATTTAGATATCCCAAAACCGGCCCTGGCCGCATGTGGGAAGTATGTGCCGAAAAAAGTATAGCCCTAGGCGTTGAAATTACGATGAACACCGGCGTGCAAAAAATTGAAAAATCCGGAGACACCTGGCAAATACACACGAGCGATGGTAAACAAGTGGGCGATTTCTCTCACGTGTTATCCACTGCGCCCATGCGCGAGTTAATCCCCAATATTTTGCCACTAATGCCAGCCAAATCCCTGGAAGCCGCGCAGAAATTAAACTACCGAGATTTCTTAACAGTAGTGCTCATCTGCCGCGATAAAGATGCTTTCACCGACAACTGGATCTATATTCACGACCCAAGCGTTCAAGTAGGCCGTATCCAAAACTTCAAATCTTGGAGCCCTTTCATGGTTCCAGATCCTTCCATGGCTTGTTATGGCTTAGAATATTTCTGCTTTGAAGGTGACGGTTTATGGGCAAGTTCAAATGAAGATTTGATCGCCTTAGGTAAGAAGGAAATAGCCCAAATTGGCCTGACAGATCCTAGTTCGGTACTAGATGGGTATGTGGTTCGCCAACCGAAAGCTTATCCGGTTTATGACCACGAATACAAAGATCATTTGGCAACGATTCGTGAAGACTTAGAAGCCTATAAAGGTCTTAGTTTGATCGGACGTAACGGCATGCACAAGTACAATAACCAAGATCACAGTATGATGACGGCTATGCTGGCGACAAAAAATATAGTTGCAGGGAAGGAATTGTACAACTTGTGGGATGTGAACGAAGACGCCGAATACCACGAAGGCGGCGATCGCGGGGCTGAAAATAAACTTGTTGGGAGAGCTGTACCTAAAAAGATTTAGACGGCAAGTAGTTTATCAATCGCCAGCAATTCATCTCGGAACTTAGCCGCTAGTGGGAAATCCAACTCGCGCGCAGCAAGCTCCATTTCTTTTTGTACGGCCTCTTTTTGCTTCTTCAATTCCGGCTTAGACAGATACGCTAAAAGCGGATCAGCCGCTTGTAAACGCTCTTTTGGCGTAATTCCATAGGCCTTCATTGGCTTAGCCATCTTATCCGCAATCGACGTTTGCTCCATAATCTCGTCATGACTCCGCCAAATAGTCTTTGGCGTAATTCCATGTTCCGTATTGTACGCACGTTGGCGCTCTCTTCGGCGATTCGTTTCATTAATCGCCTTTTCCATCGACCCTGTCATCCGGTCCGCATACATGACAACTTTTCCATTTTCATTTCGCGCAGCCCGACCAATCGTCTGAATCAATGAGCGTATATCACGTAAAAATCCTTCTTTGTCAGCATCCATGATGGCCACAAACGATACCTCAGGCAAATCAAGCCCTTCACGAAGCAAGTTGACGCCTACTAAAACATCAATCACACCCAATCGCAATTCACGTAAAATCTCTACCCGCTCGAGCGTCTTAATTTCCGAGTGAATGTAACGGCACTTGATTCCCACTCGATCCATGTATTTGGAAAGCTCCTCCGCCATGCGTTTTGTCAGCGTAGTAATCAACGTTCGCTCTTGTTTTTTGATGCGATCATAGACCTCATCCATTAAATCATCTATCTGATTTTTGGTTGGCCTTACATCAATCAACGGATCCAAAAGTCCAGTTGGCCGTATTATTTGCTCAACCACCACACCTTCTGAAAGTTGTAATTCATAATCGGAAGGGGTGGCTGAAACGAAAATCGTTTGGCCTACTAAGTCCTCAAACTCTTGGAATTTTAAAGGCCGATTATCCATCGCGGAAGGTAAACGGAATCCATATTCAACCAAGGCCTCTTTCCGGGAGCGGTCGCCGCCATACATCGCCCGAATTTGGGGCATGGAGGCGTGGCTTTCGTCAACGACCATCAAAAAATCATCTGGGAAAAAGTCGAGTAAGCAAAACGGACGCTGCCCCGGCTTGCGCTGATCAAAATAACGCGAGTAATTTTCAATACCCGAGCAATAACCTAATTCGCGCATCATTTCTAAATCAAACTCAGTTCGTTGCTTGATTCGCTCCGCCTCTTGAAGTCGGCCATCTTTTCCAAAGTAGGAAATCTGATTCACCAAATCTGCCTGAATATCCGAAATCGCATTGTTCAACGTCTCACGTCCCGTGACAAATAAATTGGCCGGGAAAATGGCTACCATTGTTTCCTTCGAAATCTTTTTGCCAGTCCACGGATCAATGCGGTGAATTTCTTCAATCTCATCTCCAAAAAATATGACCCGATACCCAAAATCAGCATAGGCCAAAAAGATATCAACTGTATCGCCTTTGACCCGAAACGTGCCGCGCAAAAACTCGCCTTCCGTACGGGCATACAGAATTTCAACCAAACGAAACAAAAATTGATTTCGAGAAATCGTTTCACCTACACCAATCCGCATGATGGAATTCTTGTATTCATCCGGATTACCCATACCATAAATACATGAAACGGAGGCGATGACAATGACGTCTCGCCGACCAGACATCAGGGCTGCCGTCGTGGCTAAACGTAATTTTTCAATCTCCTGATTAATCGAAAGATCTTTTTCAATGTAGGTACCCGTTGACGCAATGAACGCTTCCGGTTGGTAATAATCGTAATAGGAAATGAAATATTCAACGGCATTTTCTGGAAAGAACGATTTGAATTCGCCGTACAACTGCGCCGCCAGAGTTTTATTATGACTTAAGATAAGGGTGGGACGGTTGACTTGTTGGATCACATTCGCAATCGTAAACGTCTTGCCAGATCCGGTTACCCCCAGCAGTGTTTGGGATTTTTCGTTTTTGTTAATACCATCCACCAATTGCTTAATCGCACTAGGCTGATCGCCAGTAGGCTTATAGGAGGATGATAGTTTAAATTCCATGCATCAAAAGTACATAATCGGTAGGATTTATGGTGTACTTCCACTTAATTTTGGCTACTTAAAATATCTCCATGACGAAATTGATTTCCATTTTTGGTGGTGTGGCATTAGTGGCAACTTTTGCTTGTTCGCAAGCAGAAACTCCAGCCCCTGCGCAGCCATTTGTTCCTACGCCACCTGCCCCTCCTAAGGTGTATACGTTTACGGAAAAGCCAATTTGGGTGGATGAATTTGATATTCCCGGATTGCCAAACGATAAATTTTGGTCGTATGATGTTGGCGGTTCTGGTTGGGGAAATAATGAACTTCAATACTATACGAATGCAGATTTGGACAATGCCCATATTGAAAATGGTGTGCTTACGATTGAAGCGCGCAAGGAACCAACAGGGGCAAGGAGTTATTCTTCAGCCCGGATTGTAACCAAAGGAAAGCAAGATTTTTTATATGGAAAAGTGGAAGTTCGGGCCAAAATCCCAGCGGGCCGTGGAAATTGGCCGGCTATATGGATGTTGGCAAGTCAGTCGGATTACGGGTCGGCTTATTGGCCTGATAATGGGGAAATTGATATTTTAGAGCATGTGGGCTACAATCCGGGGGTCATGCATTTTTCAATTCATACCAAAGCGTTTAACCACGTGATTAATACGCAAAAAACGGCAACGACCCGGATGGATGATTTCGATAAGGAGTTTCATGTCTATACAATGGAGTGGACGCCTCAATATGTCAAGTCCTATATTGATGGAAAATTATATTTTACATTTGAAAATTCGGGGCGAGGTTGGGAAGAGTGGCCGTTTGATAAAAAGCAACATATCTTGTTGAATTTGGCGATTGGGGGAAATTGGGGAGGCCAAAAAGGGGTTGACGATTCTATTTTCCCTAATAAATTTTTAATCGATTATGTCCGCGTATACGGATTAAACCCATAAATATGAGATATCCAATAGCGGCGGAGGCCTTTGATCGATTGTTGTGTATGATGGATGATTTGCGCGAAAAATGTCCATGGGACAAAAAGCAAACCATGGATACGCTGCGCCATTTGACGATTGAAGAGACCTATGAGCTTTCGGATGCGATCATGGAAAATGATCTCACCGAAATCCGCAAGGAGATAGGGGATCTATTTTTACACCTCGTTTTCTACAGCAAAATTGGTTCTGAAAAAGGCGCTTTCGATGTGACCGATGTTTTAAACGGGTTATGCGAAAAATTGATAGGCCGCCATCCGCATATTTATGGGGATGTGGTTGCGGAGACGGAGGAGCAAGTGAAGGCCAATTGGGAAGCGTTGAAATTAAAGGAAGGAAATAAATCTGTTTTGTCAGGGGTTCCGGGATCTCTACCGTCTTTAGTGAAGGCCATGCGCATTCAGGAAAAGGCACGGGGTGCGGGTTTTGATTGGGAAGAAAAAGAGCAAGTTTGGGAGAAGGTGGAAGAGGAGTTGGGGGAGTTTAAGGAGACTTTTGTAGGCAAAGAATTAACGCCAGCTCAAAAGGAGGAGGCGGAAGGGGAATTAGGTGATTTAATTTTCAGTTTGGTGAATTTTGCGCGCTTTATCGATATTAATCCGGATCAGGCAGTTGAACGAACAAATCGAAAATTTATTTATCGTTTTCAGCATTTAGAGCGCCGTGCGGCCGAAATGGGTATGAATTTACAGGATATGACCCTCGCAGAAATGGATGTTCTTTGGAACGAAGCGAAGGTGACGCTGCCGGGGTCTTCAACCCCGGCAGCGTCTACCGGTGAACGCGAAAAATAATTACTTATTGCACAGAAAACTGATAAACTGTTTTCGATGTGTAGGTCTCCCCGGGACGTAGTACCGTCGAAGGAAAGTTAGGCTTATTTGGCGAATCTGGATAATGCTGTGTTTCAAGACAAAACCCAGATCTCTTCGTATAAACAGCGCCATTTTTACCCGTGAGGCGCCCATTTAAATGATTTCCTGTGTAGAATTGAACCCCAGGTTCAGTGGTAAAAACTTCCATAATTCGCCCAGAAATTGGATCTTCAACATGTGCGATTTTGCCATAAGCCCCAGGCGCTTTATCAAACGCATAGCAATGATCATAGCCACTGCCAAAAGCAATTTGCTCATCGGCAGCATTAATATCCAAGCCAATTTTTTTAGGAGAAGTAAAATCAAAAGGACCACCTTTCACCGATTTCACCTCACCTGTGGGGATTAGCACCTTGTCTACTGGGATAAAATGGGGTGCATTAAGTTGGATCACATGATCAAGCACATCGCGTTTAGCATTTCCCGATAAATTAAAATAGGAGTGGTTGCAAATATTTAGAACCGTTGCCCGGTCTGTTTTAGCGCTATAGTCCATCGAAATGGCATTATCTTCGCTCAACGTATATGTTACTTGAATTTCTAAATTACCCGGAAACCCCTCCTCTCCATCCACGGATAAATAACTTAAGGTAATACTGCCCTCTTTTTTACCGATCATTTTCCATACTTTTTTATCGAAACCTTTTAATCCACCATGTAGGTGTTGGCCATTATTTTGCGCCGCAAGTGTATAGCTTTTCCCATCGAGGCTGAATTTTCCTGCAGCGATGCGGTTCCCGTAGCGACCTACTATGGCACCAAAATAGGGCGAATCTTTGATGTAATCGGCCACATTTTCGAATCCGAGTACGACATCTTCCATGACTTCGTTTTTGTCGGGAACAATAATTTTGGTGATGATGGCACCGTAGTTCATGATGTGAACCTCCATCCCCTGCGTATTTTTCAACGTATAGAGCGTAACGGGTTCGTTGGCAGCTGTTTTGCCAAAGGGCTTTTCGGAAAGAAACATGTTGGTTTTGAGTGAGTTAGATTGCGCATTACCCATAAAAAAGGTGCAAGCAAAAATGGCTGTTGCAAGCCAAGAAACTGATTTTTTCATGGTAAACAGGTTATTGAACTTCCAATTTAAAGAATTTGCTTGAAAATAAAATAATTCCCCCTATCTTTGCACCCCAATTTAAAAATTGTTTAACACTTAATTTCAGCACGTTAGCCCAGCGCGTTGATGTATCTAGGGCAAGTACATATGACAAAAGTAAAAAAGGATTTCGACTGGGATTTAGTTGAAGGAAAAGGGTTCGGTGGTAACTATACTTCGGATCAAAAAGCACAAATGGAGGCAGCGATTGAAGCTACTCTAAACTCGGTAACTGAGAAGGAAGTTGTGAAGGGGGTTGTTGTGAGCAAAACAGACCGTGAAGTAATTATCAACATTGGATTCAAATCTGATGGTTTAGTATCTGCATCTGAATTCCGCGATATGCCGGATTTGAAAGCAGGTGACGAAGTAGAAGTGTACATCGAGAACCAAGAAGACGCAAACGGACAATTAACCTTGTCACGTAAGTTAGCTAAGGTAATGAGTGCGTGGACGAACATTGAGAAAGCTTTGGAAGAAGATACAATCATCAATGGTTTCGTAAAGCGTCGTACCAAAGGTGGTTTGATCGTAGATATTTTTGGAATCGAGGCGTTCTTGCCAGGATCTCAAATTGATGTGAAGCCAATTCGTGATTTCGATATTTTTGTTGGCAAAAATATGGAAGTTAAGGTGGTGAAAATCAACCATACAAATGACAACGTAGTTGTATCTCATAAAGTATTGATTGAGAAGGATCTTGAGGCACAACGCCAATTGATTTTGAACAACTTAGATAAAGGTCAAGTATTAGAAGGTGTGATCAAAAACATGACTAATTTCGGTGTGTTCATCGATTTAGGTGGTGTGGATGGTTTATTGCACATTACAGATATCTCGTGGGGACGTATCAATCACCCACAAGAGGTGTTGAAATTAGATCAGAAAATTCAAGTAGTTGTATTAGACTTTGATGAGAACAAGAAGCGTATCTCATTGGGTATGAAGCAATTGCAAGCACATCCATGGGAAGCTTTAGTAGCTGATGTGGAAGTGGGATCTAAGGTAAAGGGTAAAATTGTTAACGTAGCGGATTATGGTGCTTTCTTGGAAGTATTGCCAGGCGTTGAAGGTTTGATCCACGTTTCTGAGATGTCATGGTCTCAGCACTTGCGTAACCCACAAGATTTCTTGAAAGTAGGCGATGAAATGGAAGCAGTTGTGTTGACATTAGATCGTTCTGAGCGCAAGATGTCATTAGGTATCAAGCAATTGACTGAAGATCCTTGGAACAAAACAGATTTGTTGTCTAAATATGCAGTAGGAACGAAGCACAAAGGAACGGTTCGTAACTTAACTAACTTTGGTTTATTCCTTGAGTTAGAAGAGGGAATTGATGGTTTGGTTCACGTTTCTGATTTGTCATGGACAAAGAAAATTAAGCATCCATCTGAATTTGTTAAAGTAGGAGATTCTTTGGATGTTATTGTGATTGAGTTAGACGCGGACAATCGTCGTTTGGCATTAGGTCACAAGCAATTGGAAGAGAATCCATGGGATACATTTGAGAGTGTATTCACCATCGGTTCTACGCACAAGGCAACTGTTATTTCGAAGAGCGATAAGATGGCCACACTTGAGTTACCTTACGGTATCGAAGGATTGTCTCCGTTGAAGCAATTAACGAAAGCAGATGAGTCGGCTGCGGAAATAGGTGAGGCATTGGATTTTGTCGTTACTGAATTCCACAAGGACGAGCGTAAGATTATCTTATCGCACATGCGTACATTCTCAGGTGCGCCAGTTGAAGAAGTAAAAGTAGAGAAGAAGAAAGCTACAAAAACAACAGAGAAGACAGCTACAGCAACTGCGGAGAAGTCGACAATGGGTGATATCGGAGCTTTATCTGCTTTGAAAGAGCAAATGGAAGGCGTTGAGCGTGAGCAAGCGATCAAAAAGTTAGAGAAGAAATCTAAGAAAGCGGAATAGTTTTTCTTAGCGAAATAGTGAAAGGGGATTCGGAAACGAATCCCCTTTTTTGTATCCTGAGCTGGGCCTATAGACTTGCAAAATATCAAGAAAATAATTGCTTTTTTGGTGGTATTTTAACAACTTAGCGCCCTGACATTTCTAGGGTCTTTGGCCTAGTTAAAGTCAATCAAACTAAATCATTAAACAATGGGAAATAATTCACGAAGAAACTTTCTAAAAAAAGCTGGAATAGCTGCTGGAAGCTTTTATATCGTACCGCGTCACGTACTCGGAAAAGGGTATAAAGCTCCTTCTGACAAATTAAATATCATGGGTATCGGAGCTGGCGGTAAAGGCCAAAGCGATATTATGAGTTCATTCAACAAGGGCGCTGAAAATATCGTTGCGCTAGTTGACGTAGACGATCGCCGCGCAGCACAATCGCGGAAGAGTTTTCCCAATGCAAATTATTATAAAGATTTCCGCAAGGCATTAGAGAAAGAGGGCGACAATATTGACGCCGTTATTGTGTCTACGCCAGATCATACGCACACAACCATTGCGATGGAAGCGATGCGTCGCAAAAAGCACGTTTATGTGCAGAAGCCATTAACACACGACATTTATGAAGCGCGTATGATGACTGAGAAAGCCCGTGAAATGAAGGTGGTTACGCAGATGGGTAATCAAGGTTCATCAGGGGACGGCGTTCGGAAGATGACAGAATGGTTCGATGGTGGTGTGATTGGAAAAGTTTCTGAGGTTTTAGTTTGGACAAACCGTCCGGTTTGGCCACAAGGGATTTCATATCCAGCTGCCGGTCATGCGGTACCTGCGGAGTTAGATTGGGATTTATGGTTAGGACCTGCTAAATACCGTGAATTTAATCCTGCGTTTATTCCATTCAAGTGGAGAGGCTGGTGGGATTATGGTACAGGTGCCCTAGGTGATATGGGTTGCCACCTATTAGATCCTCCATTCAAAGTTTTGGGTATCCGTGATGCCTTGAACGTCGAATGTTCGGTAGGTTCCGTATTTTTAAATGACTGGGTTCCTGAGTGGATTCCAGAAGGATGTCCTCCATCATCGATGGTGACATTGAATTATGGTCCTTCCGCAAAAAATAAGTCCAATGTTAAGTTGACCTGGTTCGACGGTGGCCTTCGTGCTCCTCATCCAGCTGGAATTCCAGCAACTGAGATCATCGGAGATTTGGATGGAACTAACGGTGTTATTTTGATTGGAACAAAGGGAATCATGACGTGTGGTACGTATGGTATGTATCCAAAAGTTTTCAAAAATGGTAAGCGTGTGGATGAGGCAGAATTGCCAAAGGCAACATTGCCACGCGTTATTGGCGGAGATGGCGGTCACAATACCCAGTGGGTAGAAGCTTGTAAAGCTGGTTACGGTAACATGGAAGTTAGTTCTCCTTTTGATTATGCAGGTCCGTTTACGGAGTCTGTGTTGATGGGTAACTTGGCTATTCGTTCGTATATGTTGCGTGAAGGCGAAGGCCGTACGGCAAAATATATTGGGCGCCAACAGCTTGAGTGGGATGCTGCGAATATGCGTATCACCAACTTTGAACCTGCGAACCAATTCGTGAAGCGCGAATATCGTGCAGGTTGGACCATGTAATAAGTTTTCACAGGTTAAATCGAAAAGACGGGGGCCCTCTCCCGTCTTTTTTTTATTTTTGTCAAAATATTAAATATGCAGTTGGCAGAAAGTACCCCCACAGAAATTTTTAGTCAAGTAGAATCGTTTATACGTTCTCAAGGTTATCACATTGTTGATAAAGACCACAATCGTCCTTGGGGTGGATTTTTCGTCCTGCAAGAAGATCAAGCTGCCAAATTCGCGGCACAATTTTTCCCACACCTGTCCTTAGACGCCATTCAAATTACCCAAAAACTTAGTCCCAAGTTTCTTGTCGTAGCGCCATCGAAGCGCTTATCTTGGCAATACCATTTTAGGCGGGCTGAACTATGGACTGTGGTAAACGGACCAGTAGGGGTGGCGATTTCGCCAATAGACGATCAGCCAGAACCGGGGATTTACCAAGAGGGGGAATGCATCACCTTGCCCATTGGGCAGCGCCATCGGTTGATCGGTTTAGCTAACTGGGGCGTTGTTGCTGAGATTTGGCAACATACAGATAGCGAGTTTCCATCAGACGAATCCGATATCGTCCGCTTACAAGATGACTTCGGCCGTTAATACTTTTTTCTCGCCGGCCATCTAAAAATAATACAAGAAAACTTTGTAGTCTACAAAAGTTTCCATAGTTTTGCTACCCGATAAATCAACGGGTTTAGCAAATGAAATCACGTATTCTAGAAAAAGGAACGCAATTATTCTTTCGTTACGGCGTCAAGTCGGTGACGATGGATGCTATAGCGGCTGAATTAGGGATTTCTAAAAAAACGATTTATCAACATTTTCCTGATAAAGATTCGATGGTATATGAGGTCGTTAAAGCCTTCATAGAACAGGACGATATTAAATGGGATGAGCTCGACAGGCTATATCCAAACGTGATTGAAAAGATATTTCAGTCTTTTGAAATGACGAAGGATTTGTTTACGCAGATGAACCCACGTCTGCTGTATGAGATTCAAAAATACTTCCCGAATGCGTATCAACTTTTCGCAGAGCACGGCGAAAAATGCATTCATAAGAATTTGATTGCCGACTTTAAAAAAGGAGCCCAATTCGGGTATTTTAGAAAAGATATCGATTTTGAGCTGCTAGCTCGTTTACGGATGGCTGAAGTTAATCTCGCTTTTGACCCTGACTTTTATCCTACCAATAAATTATCCTTGTATGATACCCAACTTACGTTGATGGACATTTTCATGCGCGGAATTTTGACCGAGAAAGGTTTAACTCTTTATAATTCATACCAAAACAATTTACAATCATGATCCGCCTAAGAAAAATTTGTGCTGGTCTATTTTTACTTGGTTCGCTCAGTGCCAATGCGCAATCGTTTACGCTCAAAGAAGCAGTAGACTACGCCATTATACACCATGTTCAAGTAAAGAATAGCCAAATTGACTTGCAGAATGCAAGTGCCAAGATTAACGAGATTCGGGCCATTGGACTGCCTCAACTTAACGCAGGTGTTGGGTATGGCAACAGCCTTATTCTTCAGCGTGTGTTTATTCCCGCTAACCTTTTTAATCCAGCTGCTAAACCAGGGGAATTAATTGCGGCTAAATTTGGCGTGACCAATTCGGGTCAGTCAAGTGTTAACTTAAGCCAACTGCTATTCGATGGTACGTATTTGCTAGGCCTAAAAGCATCTGAAGTGTACAAAGATTTGTCGGTGAAATCCTTAACTCAGTCCAAGCAACAAGTGGCCGAAAATGTCATGAAAGCTTATTATGGGATTTTGGTAAACGAAAAACGCTTATCAATTCTGCAATTGAATGTAGGTCGCTTGGACACCTTATTTAAGGAAACTAAAGCGTTAAATGCGCAGGGTTTTGTTGAAAAGATTGATGTTCAACGCCTTGAAGTGCAAGCAAATAACTTGCGGACCGAATTAGAAAATGTGTACCGCCTGCAAGAATTAAGCTATTCTTTATTGAAATTTCAAATGGGCTACCCGATGGAGGAGCCCATGCGATTGAGCGAGACCTTAGAGCAGATTGAATTAAGCCAAAACTTACTTGTTGACCAAGATGTTCCCTTTAATTACGGAAACCGCATCGAGTATTCAATTCTTAAAACACAAGAAAATTTGGCTGAATTGGATTTGAAGAGCATTAAAGCCGGATACTATCCTCGTTTAGTGGCTGGGGCTAGTTATGGATATAACGCTGGTGCGAATAGCTTTGGCGACTTAGTAACTAAACCATGGTTTGATAATGCAACGATTAGTTTCTCCTTGCAAATCCCAATTTTTGACGGTTTCTCGAAGAAATACAAAGCCATCCAGTCGGCAAACAACCTACAAAAAGTACGTCAAAGCTTCGATTTGTTGAAATCATCCATTGACCTACAAAGATATCAGTCGGCAATTTCCTTGAAGAATTCCTTGGAGTCTTTGAAAGAGCAGAAGGCCAACTTAGATTTGGCGAATGAGATTTCACGTGTTTCACGCGTTAAATACACCCAAGGTGTGGGATCAAATCTTGAAGTATTAAATGCGGAGACATCGATAAAAGAGTCGCAAGCAAATTATTTTACTGCGCTTTACAATGCGTTAATCGCCAAAGTAGAGTTAGCTAAATCAAACGGAACCTTATATTCAGAACAATAATCATGAAAAAAATAACTATCCTCCTAAGCGCGATCATCTTATTTGCGGCATGCAATAAGTCGGTCGATAAGAAAACAGAATTGGCCAACTTGAAATCAGAAGCCAAAGAAATCAATGCTAAAATTGCTTCGTTAGAGAAGGAGTTAGGTGCAGGAACGGAGTCGGCTACGAGTAAAGTGGTTGCTGTGGCTGTAAGTCCAATGGCAGCAACAACCTTCAAGCACTTTGTGGAAGCACAAGGAAATGTTGTCGCTGAAAATACAGTGTTGGTAAGTCCACAAACAGGTGGTGCGATTATTACGTTGCCGGTGGTAGCGGGCCAACAAGTTTCCAAGGGACAATTAATCGCTTCATTGGATAACAGCATTTTGACTGAATCGATGGAAGAGGTTAAGCATCAGTTGGACTTAGCAAAAACATTATTTACGAAGCAAAAGACACTTTGGGACCAACAAATTGGAACGGAAGTACAATACTTAAGCGCGAAGTCAAACAAGGAATCGTTGGAGAAGCGTTTGGTGACTTTGCGTGCGCAATTAGGCTTGTCTCGCGTGGTGGCGCCTATCTCTGGAACGGTTGAATTAGTACGTCAAAAAGCAGGCGAAATGGCTGCTCCAGGTATGCCAATTGTACAAATTGTGAATTTAAGTAATTTGAAAATTGCCGCAAAGATTGCCGATGCGTATGTTGGTTCCGTTAAAGTAGGTGACCCGATTGTGATCAAGTTTCCAGACATCAACAAAGAAATTACAGCGCGTATCTCTTTAGTGTCCAAAATGGTTAATCCATTAACACGTACGTTTGATATCGAAGCTCGTATTCCAAACGCAGGTGGGGATTTGAAACCAAATCAATTAGCTGTCATCAACATCAATGATACATCGAAATCGAATGCATTAGTGGTCGATGAAAACATCATCCAAAAGACTGAAAAGGGGAATTTGGTATATGTAGCCGTAGAGGAAAATGGTAAAAAAGTCGCGAAAGCACGTTTTGTAACGATGGGTCTTTCATATAATGGTCAAGCAGAAATTGCCACAGGCTTACAAGCAGGTGACTTATTAATCACATCTGGCTACCAAGATTTAGTAGACGGACAAGCAATTTCATTCTAGGCCAACCATGGAAAAAAATAAAAAGAACGAGCAACTGCCCGAGGGGAAAGGCTTGATTTATAATATGGTCGGCTGGTTAGGCGAAAACCGTACCACTGTTTACATATTTACATTTATCATTTTTGTGGCCGGTTTAGGTATTTATTCAAGCCTACCGAAAGAGCAATTCCCGGATATCGTAGTTCCTCAAATGGTGGTACAAACGGTATATGCAGGAACAACGCCTGCGGATATTGAAAATACGATCAACAAACCGATTGAAAAACAATTAAAATCGATTACCGGAATTAAGAGTGTAAAGTCCAATGCATTGCAGGATATTTCTGTGATTATTGTTGAATTTAATACGGATGTATCTGTTCCTGTGGCGAAGCAACGTGTTCAAGATGCGGTTGACAAAGCCAGCAATGACCTGCCGAAAGACCTAACACGTGACCCAGCGGTTGCCGAGGTGAATTTCTCCGAGTTTCCGATTATGAACATCAACATCGCGGGTGATTATCCCTTAGATAAGTTGAAGAAATATGCGGAAGATTTGCAAGATGAAATCGAGGGAATGCCTGAGATTACGCGTGTAGATATCGTAGGAGCACTGAAGCGTGAGATTCAGGTGAACTTGGATTTATATAAAATGCAGAGTTATGGCTTGACATTTTATGATATTCAATCTGCTGTTCAAGGTGAGAATGTGAACATTTCTGGCGGTGATTTAGATGTGAATGGCGTGCGCCGTTCACTACGTGTGGTGGGCGAGTTTAAGTCGGTGGATCAATTAGCCAATCTGGTGGTGGGCTCATCCACAGGTGCGCGTGTTCGTTTGAAGGATGTTGCAGATGTGCGAGATGGATTTGAAGAGAAGCAAGATTTTGCACGTTTAGATAATAAGTCGGTGATTACCCTAAACGTAATTAAGCGCAGTGGAGCTAATCTAATTAATGCAGCTGATCGTATTGAAAAGACCATTGAGGAGTATCGTGCGAGTCGTTTCCCTGCAGGTTTAGTCGTTTCTGTCACGGCCGATCAGTCTGAGCGTACGCGTGGTGATTTAGCAGATTTGATCAATACGGTAATCCTTGGATTTATTTTTGTGGTCATCGTGTTGATGTTTTTCATGGGAGTGCGGGATGCGGCATTTGTTGCCCTTTCAGTACCATTGTCAGCCTTATTGACATTCTTATTCATGCCAGGTTTAGACTTCACGCTGAATACGATCGTTTTGTTTGCCTTCCTATTAGGCTTAGGAATTGTGGTGGATGACGCCATTGTGGTTATTGAAAACGCGCATCGTTTGTTCAATAACTTTAAGAAATTGACGATCACAGAGGCAGTCAAGTTGGCCGCTTCTGAAGTGTTCATCCCGGTATTGACGGGTACATTGACAACGATATCTCCATTTTTACCGTTGTTATTTTGGCCGGGAATCGTAGGGGAATTCATGAAATTCCTACCTATTACCTTGATCATTACTTTGTTTGCGTCTTTGTTTGTGGCCTATGTAATGAACCCAGTTTTTGCGGTTTCATTTATGAAGCGTCATGATGAGGAGGCGAATAACGTTAAGGATCCTAAGTTTGCGGATATCCGTCGGACAGTTGTGATTTTACTAAGTCTGACTGTCTTTGGATATGTGCTGGGCTTGGGATTAGGTCATTTTGGCTTTGGAAATTTCGGTTTATTGGCCTTAGTTCTTTATGTGTTTAACCACTTTGTCGTTACACCAAAATGGGTAGTTCCATTCCAAGAAACAACATTGCCTGCATTTAAAAATGCGTACCGCCGGGCTATTTCATGGGTATTGGAAGGTCGCCGACCGGTTTACGCTACTTTAAGTGCGTTTGGGTTGTTGGTATTAACAATTGTCCTGATGGGTATTGTTAAGCCGTTGGTTATTTTCTTCCCGGCTTCTGATCCAGATTACATTTATATTTATTCGAAAATGCCGATTGGTACAGATTCGAAAGTGACGGATTCGGTAACGAAAATTGTTGAGCAGCGTGTGTTTGCGTTCATCAAAAAGGAAAATGCAGGCAAGGCCGTTAATTCGGTGATATCGAATGTGGGTAAAAATGCTGGGGATCCGATGCAACCAGATCGTGGAGCGACTCCGCATAAAAGTAAAGTAACCATTGCTTTTTCACCTAAGCAGGAACGTGGTGAAATTTCTTCAGGTGTATTGTTGGAAAAACTTCAGAAAGAGTTTTTTGAGAAACCGATTCCAAGTGTGGAAATGGCGATTGAGCGCGAGGCGAAGGGGCCGCCAACAGGTAAACCGATTTCGATTGAAATTGCCGGAGATGACTTTGCTGTTCTTCAGGATTTGGAGCAAAAAGTTCGGAAGATCATTCAGAAGTCGGGCATTGAAGGAATTCAGGAATTGAAGTCTGATTTGGTGACGAATAAACCTGAAATCATTATCGATGTAAATCGCGAGAAGGCGAGTCGCGAAGGTATATCTTCAGCACAGGTTGCGATGGCGGTTCGTACGGGTTTATTTGGAGCGGAGATTTCGAAGTTCCGTGACGTAAAGGACGAATATCCTATTCAATTGCGTTTGAAAGGTGATTCTCGAAATCAAATTGAGAAGTTATTGTCGATGAATATTACGTATCGTGATATGAACATGGGGGGTGCATTGCGTCAAGTACCTTTGAATTCAATTGCTGATATTCACTATGCGACATCTTTTAGCCAGATCAACCGGAAGAATCAAGAGCGCGTGGTTACCTTAGGTTCCGATGTGGTTCAAGGGTATAATGCGAATGAGATTGTGGGTGAGTTGGAACAATTATTTGAGACGATTGACATGCCTCAGGGATATAAAATCCGTATGGGTGGCGAGCAGGAGCAGCAAAAAGAGTCAGGTGAATTCTTGGGAGTAGCCTTTTTGGCGGCCTTGGTATTAATCTATTTGATATTAGCTACGCAGTTCAATTCAGCGGTTAAGCCATTTATCATATTTGCGACGATTTTACTTTCCTTGATTGGGGTATTGTTGGGCTTTATGGCGTTTGGTATGACATTCTCAGTGATTATGTCGGGTGTGGGAATTATCGCATTGGCAGGTATTGTTGTGAAGAATGGAATTTTGTTGATTGAATTCATTGAGGAGTTGCGTTTCAAGCGTGGCTATGATTTGAAGGAAGCGATCATTGAAGGGGGTGGAATTCGTTTGACGCCTGTTTTGTTAACTGCTTCGGCGGCCGTATTGGGCTTGATTCCGTTGGCCGTAGGCTTGAGTATTGATTTTGTGGCGATGTTTACGGAATTGAATCCACATATTTTCTTTGGTTCGGAGTCGGCAGATTTCTGGGGAATTTTGGCGTGGACGATCATCTTCGGATTGACGTTCTCGACCGTATTAACCTTGTTGATTGTACCGTGTATGTATTATATCTCGGAGCGAATTAAGCAGAAGTTTTTTCCAAAAAGAGTTTAATTTTTGGTGGTTCAACTAGATTGTGAAAGCCCTCGAACAATGTTCGGGGGCTTTTTGTTTGGTGGATTCAGGTCAGAACTAGGGGCCTCAATTTTGTCAAAAGCGAAAAATCAGGTTAACTTAGATTTTCAAAAAAAATCATCATTTATGAAATATTTATTGGGATTGCTTTTACTGCCACTTGGGCTAATTGCCCAAGATCGCACCTATGGTAAACTATGGGCAACGCGCTCACAAGTTATGGCTCAAAATGGCATGGTTGCGACGTCACACCCCTTGTCGACGCAAGTAGCCCTGGACGTATTAAAAGCGGGGGGGAATGCTATAGACGCTGCGATTGCGGCGAATGCGATGGAAGGTGTGGTGGAACCACATGTAAATGGGATTGGAGGGGATTTGTTTGCAATCGTGTGGGATGCCAAAACAAAAAAACTTTATGGGTTAAATGGTTCAGGTCGTTCGCCAAAATCATTGACCTTAGCCGAGTTTAAAAAGCGTGGTTTGACGCATATTCCTTCCTTGGGGCCTTTACCTGTTTCGGTACCTGGTGCGGTGGATGCTTGGTTCGAGTTGCATAAAAAATTCGGTTCGATGCCTATGAACAAGGTGTTGAATTCGGCAGTTTCGTATGCACGGAACGGTTTTCCGGTGCATGGCGAATTTGCTTCGGCGTTAACGCGCGTGGAGGCAAATTATGGAAAATTCCCGAATGTGGCTCAGCATTATTATCCAACTGGGAAATCGCCTGTGGAAGGTGATATTTTCAAAAATCCGAACCTCGCAAATACGCTTGAAAAAATTGGTCGGGATGGTCGGGATGCATTTTACAAGGGAGATATGGCGCGGACGATGGATGCCTTCATGAAGAAGAATGGAGGTTTTTTGAGTTACGATGATTTGGCGACGCATACATCTACGTGGGTGGAGCCGGTTTCTGTGAATTACCGCGGATATGATGTGTGGGAGTTGCCGCCTAATAGCCAAGGGATTGCTGCCTTGCAGATGTTGACGATTTTAGAAGGCTATGATTTTTCCAAAATTAAGTTGGGTTCTGCAGAGCACGTACACTTATTTACAGAGGCCAAAAAACTGGCTTTTGAAGACCGTGCGAAATATTATGCGGATCCGGAGTTTGCCAAAATCCCAGTGGCAGAGCTGATTTCAGAATCGTATGGAGCTAAACGCCGTGCATTAATCAATCCAAACCGCGCGGGTCGCCATTACGAGGCGGGAAATCCGGCCTTAAAAGAAGGCGATACGATTTATTTAACTGTGGCTGATAAAGACGGCAACATGGTTTCGTTGATTCAAAGCAATTATCGTGGTTTTGGGTCAGGCATGATGCCGGATGGATTGGGATTTATGTTCCAGGATCGCGGAGAATTATATAATTTAAAGGAGGGGGAAAACAATACCTATGCGCCGGGGAAAAGACCATTTCAAACCATTATTCCAGCCTTTATGACGAAGGATGGGGTTCCGGTTATGAGTTTTGGTGTAATGGGTGGAGCCTTTCAGCCGATGGGCCACGTACAGATTGTTATGAATGTGGTGGATTTTGGGATGAATGTGCAGGAGGCTGGGGACTTTCCGCGGATGAATCATGAGGGGTCTTCGGAGCCAACGGGCGAGAAGATGGAGACTACAGGTGGTATGATTACCTTGGAACATGGCTATCCGTATGAGGTGATTCGGGAATTATTGCAAAAAGGACATCAGGTTGGGTATATAAATGGTACTTATGGAGGTTACCAGTGTATTCGTTGGGATCCAGTGCGTAAAGTTTATTTCGGAGCGACGGAGTCGCGGAAAGATGGGCAAGCCGCAGGGTACTAAACTTTCCCTTACCCCCTTACCTTTGGCAATCCTCCAAGGTTTGCCAAAGGTAGGTGAAAAAAAGTAATTTGAAGATGCAAAAACTGATATTCGAACGCGTGTATACAGGCCATGAATGGCTCTCAAATCAAGCGATATCCATCGAGGATGGTCTCATTAATTCACTGCATAACGAAGTTGGAGGAATCTCTGATGGGTTTCTAGTTCCGGGCTTCATTGACTTGCAAGTATATGGCGGTGGAGGTCTGCTTTTTTCAAATCACCAAACCGAAGCGGCCATTCAAGCTACTTTTGACGAACATGTAAAAACAGGAACGGTTGCTTTTCAAATCACTTTAAATTGTTCACCTAAGCAATCCATGTGGTCTGCTATAGAGGCATGCAAATCGTACATAGGTAAGGGTTTGGTGGGATTACATTTGGAAGGACCTTTTTTTAACCCAATTAAGCGTGGTGCGCATACGGAAGCATTTGTCCAGGAACCCACCAGGGAATTTGTGCAAGAAATTATAGATCGTACGCAAGGACTGCCCACGTACATGACCATTGCACCTGAAATGTTTGCGCCGGAAGATTTAAATTTATTGAAAAATAGCCACATCATGTGTTCAATGGGCCATTCAGATGCGACCTATGAACAAGCCCAACAGGCAGGCATATCTCGGATTACCCATTTATTTAATGCGATGTCCCAATGGCAAAGCAGGTCTTTGGGCTTAGTTGGCGCCAGCTTTCGCTCAGATGCCTGGACAAGTATCATCGCTGATGGACTACATTGTGATTTTGAATCTTTGCGTTTGGCAAAACAATTAAAGGGTGAAAAGCTCTTTTTGATTACAGACGCTGTGACGCATGATGAATCGGGTCCTTATATTTTCACTAAAAATGGTATCCGGTTTACCAATGAGGCAGGAGTCTTGTCTGGTTCAGCCTTGACGATGGATGAAGCGATTCGGAATTGTGTCCAAAAAGCAGGAATATCGCTGGAAGAAGCTGTTCGTATGTCAACAGTTTACCCAGCTGAAGTAGCGAATTTGGTAAATTTAGGATCAATTGGCGCCGGGAAAAGAGCTTGTTTTGTTCATTTTTCGGATGATTTGCACGTGAAGCAGGTTTGGTATGATGGGGAAGCTTTGATAAATTAGAAGATGATTAATTTTCCATCGAAACAACCTCAGGTTCAAACGACCATATTTACAAAAATGTCCCAACTCGCTACGGAGGAGGGTGCTTTAAATTTATCCCAAGGTTTTCCCGGTTTCGATTGTTCAGAAGAGCTGCAGGAACTCGTTAGATTTTACGCTAAAGGACACAATCAATACGCACCTATGACCGGTGTTCCAGTGTTCCGACAAAGTATTGCCAACAAAACTAACTCATTTTACGGAGTCACACTCGACGCAGACACCGAAGTTACCGTTGTTTCTGGGGCGACGGAAGCACTTTTTGCGGCAATTCATTGCTGTGTTTCTGCGGGGGATGAGGTGATCATGTTTGATCCATCATACGATGCATACGACCCCATCGTGCGTCTAGCAGGTGGTATTCCTGTGCATATTCCACTAAAATCATCCAATAGTTTTCAGATTGACTGGGAAGAATTAGGTCGTAAAATCACACCCAAAACTAGAGCGATTATGGTCAATTCGCCCCATAATCCCACGGGGGCAATTTGGTCCATGGAAGACCTTGAGGCATTCGCTTCCCTGGTTAAGGGAACCAATATTCTAATCGTTTCAGACGAAGTTTATGAGCATATTGTATTTGATGGGGCAAAGCACGCTTCCGTACTTTTACATCCTGAATTACGCCAAAGAAGCTTTGTTTGTGGGTCTTTCGGCAAGACGTATCACATTACTGGCTGGAAAATTGGTTATTGCTTAGCACCCCCATATCTGACCCAAGAGTTTCGAAAATTGCACCAATGGGTCACTTTTTCGAGTGCGACCCCTTTGCAATATGCATTGGCCGACTACCTAAAGACACCTGCGCATTACTTGGGTTTATCCTCATTTTACCAACAAAAACGTGATTTGTTTGCTTCCTATTTCAAAGGTTCCCGGTGGAAGATTTTACCTTCACATGGTAGCTTTTTTCAGTGTTTGGATTATTCGGAAATTAGTGATGAATCCGATGTGGATTTATCGGTACGACTAACCAAGGAGTTAAAAGTTGCCTCGATCCCTGTTTCCGTATTTTATGAAACACCCCCTGAAGACCGGATTTTGCGTTTTTGCTTCGCCAAAAATGACGATGTTTTGAAAGAAGCCGCTCAAAAACTTGCGCAATTATAAGTACTTAAGCGCTATTTTTTCGCCAATCACTTCTAAATAAGAAGCCGCATTAGCCATCGCGTCTGCTGTACTTTTAGATTCGCTCAGAACGCTATAAATATCCTTTGCATCCATAAATAGAGGTATTTTGTCTTCATCCTCAAACGTCCCACAAACCAAAATGGACTGTTTAAATTGCTTGTCGGCTCGCCCCACTACATTGGCCACTAATTTGCCCGACCATGTTTGTTGGTCTATTTTCCCTTCTCCCGTAATTATATAGTCAGCCTTGCGTATGGCGCGATCCAAATGTACTTTGTTCAGAAGCCACTCCGCTCCAGAGACTATTTTTGCCTCTAAGAAATAAACGGCACCTGCCCCCAATCCACCTGCAGCGCCAGCTCCAGGGATATCCGAGGGAAGCCATTTGGCTACATTAATTAGACCTTTATCTAATTGTTTAATCGATGTCGCACTTGCTCCTTTTTGTTTGGCAAAAATATGTGCCGCACCTTGTGGTCCATGTAAAGGATTGTCGACATCTGTAAGTACAATAAATTGGATTTGAGGGAATGGATTTTGTCCTTGTATTTGGGTGATATGGACTAAATTTTCACCAATTGGCTCTAAGATATTTCCGGCTTTATCAAGAAATTGATAACCCAGCGCAGCCGCCATGCCTATTCCCGCATCGTTCGTAGCTGAGCCCCCTATTGTTAAAACAATCATTTCGGCCCCTTTGTTAGCCGCTTGCTGAATTAACTCTCCTGTGCCAAACGTATTCGTTTTTAGTGGATTTTGTTCCTTTTTGCTTAGTAGTTGAAGTCCAGAACAACGCGCCATTTCAATGTAAGCAGTTTTTTGGTCGGCAAGCCACAAAAATGCTGCATTTACAGGTCTGCCTAGAGGATCTTTCACAGTATGCGTTTGCCAAGCCCCCCCATGAATTTTTTGTATCATTTCTAGCGTACCCTCTCCACCATCTGCGAGTGGAACGATTTGGATGACAGAATTTTTCCGTTTGGTTAAAATTCCTTTGGCTAATGCTTCTGCCGCTTCTTGAGCCGTTAAGGATGATTTGAATTTATCTGGACAAATTAAAATATTCACGCGCTGAATTTAATGGTTCAATTTACTGACATTTCTTTACTTTTGTGCTCTAACTCATCTATATGAAGTATTTCATTTTATTCATCTTTGCCCTATTATTTAGCGCTTGTACACATCAGCCAGATCTCACAGGTTTTGATGCGGAAGCATTTAAGCAAGATCGTGGGGCATGTGGGGGAAAGCGTGGCCAACAAGTCGCCTGGTTAAAAGCGCATAAAATGAATTTTCAAGGGGCTACCTCAAATAATATAGATGATATTTTAGGGAAGCCTGATTTGCAACAGCTTGCCGATAGGAATCAAGAATATTACATCTATTTTCTGGAGCCTGGCCAACAATGTTCACAAAAGCCTTCACAAGCAAAATCGATAGCTTTTCGTTTTAGCGCCATGGGTTTAGCCACTGAAATTACATTCCAAAACGGTGTTCCTTTGTAATTTATTTGGTTATCATCCCCACCACTGAATTTGTAAATCCAACTACGAAGCTGAAGATTAGAGGAGCAATGAATCCGCTTACCTTAAAGCCGGGTACATATACTTCGACCAAATACACCATTCCTACGGTAATTACCAGCGAAAATAGCCCTAGTGTCATAAAGGTTATCGGCAAACTGATAATTTTCAAAATAGGTTTAACGAAGGAATTTAAAAATCCCATAGCTAGCGCAACTACTAATGCCGTTGTAAACCCATCTACGGCGATTCCTTTCAAATAACGAGGTATAATCATGACCACTCCGGCAATAATGATATAGCGAATAATAAATCCAATCATGTTATTTCTGATGTCTAGCTTGTAATGTCTTAACGATTTCTTCTAACCCAATTCCTCGGTCTTCCAATAAAACCAATAAATGGAAAATTAAATCAGCTGCTTCCCCTTTGAACAAATCATCGTTTTTCATTAAGGCTTCTATGACCAATTCGACTGCTTCTTCACCAACTTTTTGAGCAATTTTGTGCGTGCCTGCATCGAATAAGGAAGCTGTATATGACGTATCTGCCGACGCATTTTTACGTGATCGCACAATGTGCTTCAAGTGATCTAACCACGCCGCATTATCTACATTTGATTCATTAAAACAGGTATCTGTTCCCGAATGGCAAGTTGGCCCTGCTGGCTTCGCTTGAATCAAAATGGTATCTTGATCACAATCAATGGATATATTGACCACATCTAAATAGTTTTCAGATGCCTCACCTTTAGTCCATAAGCGATTTTTTGAGCGGGAAAAAAAGGTTACCCGTTTTTCTGCACGTGTTTTGGTGTAGGCCTCTTCGTTCATGTACCCGAGCATAAGCACTTTTAGGGTGCTCGCATCTTGAATGATAGCGGGAACTAAGCCTTTTGAAAAATCTGGTTCTAAACTCATAAGGGTTAAATTAGTATATCCGCATGGGAATTCCTTTGTTCGCTAAGTATTTTTTCAATTCGATAATCTCAATTTCCTTGAAGTGGAATATGCTTGCTGCCAAACCGGCATCCGCCTTCCCCTCCGTAAAAACCTCATAAAAATGTTCCATCGTGCCCGCTCCACCCGAGGCAATAATGGGAATCGAGGATTGTAATGAAATCTGACTCGTCAAGTCATTTGCAAAACCTGCTTTTGTCCCATCAGCATCCATAGAGGTCAATAAGATTTCTCCTGCACCACGCGATTCCACTTCTTTGGCCCAAGCTAAGGTTTGAATTTCAGTGATTTTCCTCCCGCCGTGCGTATGTACCCAATTTTTCCCGTTTACAAAACGGGTATCAATCGCCACAATGATGCATTGAGAGCCAAATTGCATGGCTAATTCATCCACTAATTCAGGCCGACGAACCGCCGAAGAGTTAATGGAAACCTTATCGGCGCCAGCATTTAATAAGGCTGAAACATCTTCGATGCTACTTATTCCGCCACCTACCGTAAATGGAATATTCACATGGCGCGCAACTTCACGAACTAGATTGACTAAGGTCTTCCGGTTATCTACTGTGGCCGTGATATCCAAAAAGACTAATTCGTCTGCCCCTTGTTCCGCATACAAAGCCCCTAGTTCCACAGGATCTCCCGCATCACGCAAATCAATGAAGTTGGTCCCCTTCACAGTCCGACCTTCTTTTATATCCAAACAAGGAATAATTCGTTTCGTTAGCATAGAGATTCTTTGGCAAAAGTGGCTAAATCTTCAAGTGTAATGCGGCCTTCATAAAAGGCTTTGCCAACAATCACGCCGAATAAATTCATGGCGCGCAATTGTTCCAAATCCTGCATGTTGGCAACCCCACCACTCGCAATAATATTTAATCCAGGGTTATTTGTCTGGATTTTTTCATACAAATCAAAGCTCGGCCCTTGCAGCAAGCCGTCCTTCGCCACATCAGTTGAAATGACGTATTGAGCACCTGCAGCTTGATAATCGGTGAGAAAATCATAAATGGAAATATTTGAGTTTTCTTGCCAACCGGACACTGCGATTTGCTCGTTGTATGCGTCAGCACCCAAGATTATTTTATCGGTGCCATATTTTTTGAACCAACTATGAACGAGTTCTGGATTACGTACGGCAATACTTCCTGCGGTAATTTGTGCTGCACCGGCCGAAAAGGCTCGGTCAATCATTTCATCGGATTGTACGCCTCCGCCAAAATCAATGTGTAGCGATGTATTCGAAGCAATACGCTCTAAAACGGCTGCATTGACGATTTCTTTTGCTTTGGCTCCGTCTAAATCAACTAAATGCAATCGTTGGATTCCAGCTCCTTCGAATGCTTTGGCAACTTCTAAAGGGTCAGAACTATAGACTTTCTTTTGTTGGTAATCCCCTTGCGTTAACCGAACGCATTGTCCTCCAATAATATCGATGGCTGGAATGAGTTGGAACATAGATTAAAGCGCTAAGAAGTTTTGAATGATTTTTTGACCTACCAATCCTGAAATTTCTGCATGGAATTGTGCCGCGTAGAAATTGTCTTTCTGCATCATGGCAGAAAATGGTTGTACATAGGCACAAGTAGCTGATGTATATGGGTTTATAGGGGCATAAAATGAATGCACAAAATATACATATTCTTCTTTTTTGAGCCCTTCCATTAGGGTATTTTCACCACAAGCTTGAATGGAATTCCAGCCCACATGCGGAATTTTCAAATCAGTGCTAACAAATCGTTTAACAGAAACATCAAAAACCCCCATGCACGTCGTGTTATTTTCCTCAGAGTCACGACATAATAATTGCATACCAATACAGGTGGCCAAGACAGGCTGTTTTAATTTGGGAATCAATTGATCTAAGCCCTTTTCACGTAAATAGGCCATCGCCGTACTCGCTTCGCCTACTCCGGGAAAGATGACTTTGTCGGCAGATTCAATCACCCTTTCGTCGTCTGTCCAGGTGTATTTTACCCCAATTCTGTCCATGGCGTACATGACCGACTGCACATTCCCGGCATTGTATTTGATGATTGCGATTTCCATGGACGTATTTTTAATGGGCAAAATGCCCTGCAAAGGTAGGCAAAAGGGCTTGGATTATGAAAAGAAGCGTATCTTTGTTGGCCTTATGCCCATCAACCGTCGGATCTTTCTTGAAACGTTATACTTAATTTGGATGGGTGCTCTACCTGTTCTTTCAAGTATGTTGTTGGGTTATTTTGCCCTCGCTAACCCAAGTTTTTTTACCAATTTTTCGCTTTTTGAATTTGTGTTTTTCTGGATTAGTGCGGTTTTCATCATGGGACTTGCCTTATGCCCTACGACCTTTTTCGCCATGTTCACGGGTTATGTCTGGGGCTGGTCGGGATTATTTCCTTTGATTATCGCTTACGCCGTTGCCTCCATAATTGGGTATGCTTTGGCTAGAAAAATGAAAGGAGATACGCTAATTGAATTGATTCGTGTCAAGTTTAAAGCGGCTGATTTTCTTGAGAATGTACAGGCGCAATCCTTTGCTTGGGTATTTTTGGCTCGACTATCTCCGATTTTTCCTTTTGCAATTACAAATGCGCTAATGGCTTTTTTGGGAGTTCCCTTACGGCAATTTTTTGTAGGAGGCACGCTGGGTATGCTACCTCGGACGCTGATTGCCTTGTGGACTGGTATGCAGGCGGCTTCGTGGACCAACTTGCTTAATCACCCCGAAATGGTCCGTTGGCAAGATGTCGCGAGCCTCGGAATGTTACTCATTTCCGTCATCGGGATGTTTGTACTCGCAAAACGAAAAGCCTAATGTTTTAGGAATAGATAGAGAAAGCCCCACATAGCGGCAAGTTGGCCTATCCAAAATGAAAACATCCACATAATAAGTGCTTTTTCAGATTTAACCATCTTGATTTCTAACTCCATCAACTTTATGTTCAAATATTCCTTGGTCACCAACTCATCCGTTCGCTCCTCAATAGTTCCCTGAACTAGGTCTACAAATTCCATGGCATCTTTTTCCACTAAGTGGAGTTTTTTATGCGCTAATTGATACAATTGAATTGATTTCGCTTCCATGTTTCAAACCTACAAAAACACATTAGATGAGTCAATTCGATACATGAATAATCCGATATTTATCAGTTTTTTACCAGTAGAGATATCATCATAAAAGTAATAGCTACTTGCCCAATCCAAAGAATAAACATCCATCTGATCAATTCGCGCTCCATTTTCTCAAATGCCCGAATAACAAAGTCAACGCTTATGTGGCTCTCCTCCTCATATATGCCATCTCGCTCGCCCAAATGTAATTTGGCTCTAACTAATTGATATAATTTCCGGGTATGTGGTTTCATGTCCTAAATGTAGGGCCTCTCCATGGAAGTGTCAATTCGTTTTTTGACTAATTTAAATCAATTCGGAATCAATAACCTGAACTTTTCCCCATAGGTGTTTGTTGGCATCAATGAACTTCATGTGCAATGGATGGTATAAATATTCGGATTCTTTCGCCGCATTTTCAAACACTAAAACGACAGAAAAAGTATAACTTCCATCCGTGGCTCCTTTGTCGAACTCCGTAATGATCGGTCGGCCTACATGTGCCATTTGTATCATTGGCAAAGTGCCTAATTGTTTTAAAGCGGTCAATAATTGTGTTTTTTCTGCTTCATTGCCTGGGTTTTTAGCCCAAAACAAGACGTGGTGAACAAAGGTCATAGAAGTTTTTGCATTAGGTAAAAGGCTGCTCGCAGCTGTTGCCATTCCGGCTTGTTGGAGGAAATTTCTTCTCGAAGTCATAAATAGGTTTTAAATATTATTCAAGTCTACAATGGAAAATTTACAAAAGCAATTAATCATTACAGGAGCAACAGGTATGGTGGGCGAAGGCGTGTTACATGAGGCGATCAAATCCCCTTTTGTTAGCCAAATCTTGGTCATCAACCGCAAACCTTGTGGAGTGGATCATCCAAAGGTCAAAGAATATCTACTTACTGATTTTTTGAAACCTGAAGAAATGCGCGAAGCTATTAAAGGCTATGATGCCTGTTTATTTTGCCTTGGCGTTTCCTCTGTGGGGATGAATGCCGAGGAGTATAAACAAAAAACATATGACTTAACACTAGGATTTGCGCACGTATTACACGAAGAAAACCCGAATATGTCGTTTAGCTATATTTCGGGGGCAGGAACTGATTCGACAGAGCAAGGACGATTGGCGTGGGCACGTGTGAAAGGAAAAACTGAAAATGAACTATCGAAATTGGGTTTTGGAGACTATTATTCATTTAGACCTGCGATGATTAAGCCAACTCCCGGATTAAAAAATGCGTTACCATTTTATAAGTACATCAATTGGGTCTTCCCGATTTTGAATATGTTGGCTCCACATATAGCTTGTACGCTAAAAGAGTTAGGCGAGGCGATGTTGGAAGTTTCCATTTTCGGTTCGACTAAAAAAACCATTGAAGGGAATGATATTTTGGCATTAGCCAAGCAAATGCGCATGCGTTTATAGCTTTTTGGCTATTTTTGTACGATATACTAAATGATAACCTGTGAATAAGAAAGTTGTACTCATGATTTTAGATGGTTGGGGAATCGCTACCAACCCAAAAGTTTCAGCTATTGATGCGGCAAATACCCCGTTTATTGATTCATTATATACGAAATACCCACATTCAAAGTTGGAAGCATCTGGCGAGGCCGTAGGTTTGCCGGAAGGCCAAATGGGTAATTCCGAGGTAGGACACATGAACTTGGGTGCAGGGCGTGTGGTTTATCAGAATTTGGTACGCATCAACAAAGCTGTTCGCGAAAATACATTAGGTCAAGAACCTGAGTTAGCTAAGGCTTTTGAATATGCGAAAAAAGAAAACAAATCAGTTCACTTCATGGGCTTGGTTTCAGATGGAGGTGTTCACGCACACATTGAACATATCAAATCTTTATTAACTTCTGCATCTGAAGCGGGTTTGGCAAATGTTTTTGTCCATGCATTTACGGATGGCCGCGATACGGATCCGAAATCGGGGATGAAGTTCATGACCGATTTAGTTAATCATACCAAAAAAACAGGAACGGCCGTCGCCTCAGTGACAGGTCGTTACTTTGCGATGGACCGCGATAATCGCTGGGAACGAGTTGCATTGGCTTATCATGCCATGGTGGATGCGGAAGGTGCGCCAACTCAAGATATTTTAGGGGCTATTCAAGCAAGTTATGATGCTGGGGTGACAGATGAATTTATTAAGCCAATTATTGCTACGGACGCTACAGGGAAGCCATTGGCAAAAATAGCTTCAGGTGATGTGGTTATTTGTTTTAATTTCCGCACAGATCGTGGTCGTGAAATTACACAAGCGTTAACGCAGCGAGATTTTCATGAGGAAAATATGCACAAATTGGATTTGTATTATCTGACGATGACAGAATACGACAAAGAATTCCAACATGTGAAGGTGATTTTCAATGATTCGAATTTACCGATGACCATGGGAGAGGTCTTGGAAGGTGCTGGTAAAAAGCAAATTCGGATTGCTGAGACGGAGAAATATCCACACGTGACGTTCTTTTTCTCAGGTGGTCGCGAGCAATTGTTCAAAGGGCAAGAAAATATATTGCGCAATTCACCTAAAGTTGCCACATACGATTTGCAGCCGGAGATGTCGGCAGCTGATTTACGTGATGCCCTAATTCCAGAATTAGAAAAAGAAGAAGTTGATTTTGTTTGTTTGAATTTTGCAAATCCGGACATGGTTGGTCACACTGGTGTTTTTGAGGCGGTTGTTAAGGCAGTTGAAACTGTGGATGCGTGTGCGGAGGCTGTTGTAAAGGAAGGTTTGGCTCATGGATATTCATTTATCATCATTGCGGACCATGGAAATGCGGATGTAATGATGAATGAGGATGGTTCACCCAATACAGCGCACTCTACGAATTTAGTACCGTGTATCTTGGTGGATAACGAATTTCACCCGACATTAAATAATGGTAAATTAGGCGACGTATCACCTACTATTTTAAAATTAATGGGTGTGCCTCAGCCAAAAGAAATGACGGGAGTCTCGTTGTTTTAAACAATAAGCCCTTCAATAGAAGGGCTTATTTTATTCAATGGGTTGGTTTGCCTCGTCGACAATCACAAAGATGTCCTGTTTCGGTTTCTTCATGAGGTATTTTTCGCGGGCGTATTTTTCCAACAGGGCGGGATTCCCGATAACCATTCGTTTTTCCTTTTCTAATTCTTTGATTTTTTGTTGGTAAAAGGCTTTTTCAGCTTTCATATCACTTAACTCACTCCACAAACGATATTGTATAGTCAGGTCATTCGAATCCAAGACAAACATCCAAACAAATAGGACGCTTGTTGAAATCGAATAAAAGCGATATTCTCCCCAAAAAAGCCTTTTGACAAAATTCATTATTTCTTAGAAGTTCAATCCTGGGAAATAGGCATTTGCCCCTAATTCTTCCTCAATACGAATCAATTGGTTGTATTTAGCCATACGGTCAGAGCGAGACGCAGAACCCGTTTTGATTTGACCTGTATTCAGCGCAACAGCTAAGTCGGCAATTGTCGCATCTTCCGTCTCTCCTGAACGGTGCGACATGATGTTTTTGTATGAATTGCGTTTCGCTAAGTTCACCGTATCAATTGTTTCTGTTAATGAACCAATTTGGTTTACTTTAACTAATACCGCGTTTGCTACTCCTTTTTCGATACCTTCTTGTAAGCGCTTTACGTTTGTGACGAATAAATCGTCGCCAACTAATTGGCATTTAGAACCAATCAATTTAGTTTGCTCAGCCCAGCCAGCCCAATCGTCCTCAGCCATACCGTCTTCGATTGAAATGATTGGATATTTGTCTGCCCAAGTTTTCCAATATGCAGCCATTTCCATGTTGGTCAATTGCTTGCCATCCGATTTTTTGAATGTATAAAGGCCTGTTTTCTCATCATAGAATTCAGAAGCAGCGGCATCCATGGCGATGAAAATTTCTTCACCTGGCTTGTAACCCGCTTTCTCGATGGACTGCAATACGATTTCGATTGCCTCTTCGTTTGATTTGATGTTCGGCGCAAAACCACCCTCATCACCTACGTTTGTCGAATACCCTTTTGATTTTAACACACCTTTCAACGCGTGAAAAACTTCCGTACCCATACGCAACGCATGTGAAAATGACTCAGCTTTCACAGGCATTACCATGAATTCTTGGAAGTCAATTGAGTTGTCGGCATGTGATCCACCATTCAAGATGTTCATCATGGGAACTGGTAATGTATTGGCGTTAACTCCACCAATGTAACGATATAAAGGTAATCCTGCTTCTTGAGCAGCAGCTTTCGCAACGGCCATTGAAACACCTAAAATAGCATTTGCTCCTAATTTGCCTTTATTTGACGTACCATCTAATTCAATCATTAAACGGTCAATCATGTTTTGCTCAGAAACTTCTAAGCCCCATAATTCTTCAGCAATAGCTCTGTTAACATTCTCAACAGCTTTTAAAACGCCTTTGCCAACGTATACTGATTTATCTTCATCACGAAGTTCAACAGCCTCATGGATACCGGTTGAAGCTCCAGAAGGAACTGCTGCTCTACCAAAAGCACCATCTTCCGTCTTAATATCTACTTCGATTGTTGGATTTCCGCGTGAATCTAAAATTTGTCTGGCGTGTACGTACTGTATTGCACTCATCTTTTTATTGTTAGTGTGAATAAATGATTACGATGTAATTGCTTAAATTGCCTTGCAAAATAACGCAAAATCTGGATAATTTTAGATGAATTTGTGTTTAATCATGATTATATAACCTTGCTTCCTTCCAAAATGAAAAATTATTCCTTTCTAATCCTGTTTTTAACCATCTCTTGTTTTACTGTTAAAGCTCAAGTCGTTGATGTTGAATCCTTTTCAGCCAAAATCACTGAATTGCCCAAGGCCACATTGTTAGATGTACGCACGTCTGGTGAGTTTGGTGGAGGCCATTTACCTAAAGCGCAAAATATCGATTTTCGGTCTGATTCTTTTGCTCAGGAAATAGATAAACTGGACAAGAGCCAGCCTGTACTCATTTATTGCCTTTCGGGTGGGCGTTCTGCACAAGCTGCTGAAGTGATGCGAGCCAAAGGTTTTCAAGTAACCGAGTTACAAGGTGGATATTTGAAATGGACGACCAAAATGAAGCCATTAGAAGGAGTTCCAGCTGTTAAGCATGATGCTGCTTGGAGTTTGACTGATTTTGAAAAATTAGTCAAAGATAATGATTCGGTCGTAATTGATTTTTATGCCAAGTGGTGCGCCCCATGTTTAAAAATGATGCCTTTTGTGGATAAATTGGCAGGGGAGTTTAAAGGGAAAGTGACTGTCCTAAAAGTGGAGGCCGACGGCAATCAGTCCATACTTCAGGCGTATGGAATAGATGAAATCCCGAGTTTTATCGTATTCCGCCAGGGCAAATTACTGCAAAAAACATCGGGATTTCGTGAAGAGCCAAAACTCAAAGAATTATTTGTTCAGGCTACTGGGACCATTCAGTAGGCTGGCGATCCCATCGGTGAAGTTTTAATTTGTCGAGTAAATTTGTTGGCAAACCCTTTCCATCTGAACAGGCAATGTTATTTGCTGCGTGATTTATCTTGCGCATGCCCGGTATAATTGTTCCCACGTCTGGGTTTGATAAGATAAATCGTAGTGCCATTTCGGGCATATCCATTCCCTCAGGAATAAGCGGCTTTAGTGCATTCGCATGATCAACACTGGAAATTAAATTTTCAGGAACAAAATAGGTCGACCTCCAATCGTCTGCGGGGAATTTAGTGTCATAGTTCATGGTTCCCGTTAAAGTGCCCTCATCAAAGGGTACACGTGCAATAATGGCGACGTCTAATTCTTTGCAAAGAGGGAAAAGTAAATCCTCTGGGTTTTGATCGAAAATGTTATAAATCACTTGTACGGATGAAATATGACCTGTCTTCAATGTTTGTAAACAATTATTTGGCTCCCACCGATTCACAGATATTCCCCAATGAGCAACTTTCCCTTCTTTTGTTAGCTTTTCAACCGCTAATTGCCACTCATCCTGATTCGCCCACGCATCTTCCCAAACATGGAATTGCTGTAAGTCAATCTGCTCAACCCCTAGATTTTTTAAGCTTTTCTCCGTGTATTCAATAATGTGATTTGCCGGGAAGCAGTCTTTTAAAAGAAATCCAGATTTAGAAGGCCACGTAAAATTCTTTGGAGGAATTTTTGTTGCAGCATATATTTTGGTGTCTGAATGACGCTTAACCAATGCTCCTAAAATTTGTTCACTTTTCCCTTCTGCGTACCCCCAAGCTGTATCGAAGAAATTACATCCAAGTGATACAGCATGGTCTAATGATTTAGTAACTTCTTCTATATCTGAGCCCGTCCATCCTGCCAGTCCCCACATTCCGTAGCCCATTTCACTTACGTTCCATTCTGTTCTTCCAAATCTCCTTTTTTTCATATATTTATGGCTGTTTTTCTGCCTTTAAATGTAGCATTTTAATCGTTAAATAATTGTCCCGTTTAATACGTTTTTGGCTATATTTCTATCATATTTTTACCTATTCTAATTATGTTTCATTAGGTATAATTGTGTTTATACGCATTATGAAAATATTTTACATTACCTTTTAATAATCGATTTTTTATATTAAAAACAACAATAACACAAATAACGCAAATCTTATAATTTCCCTTATTACTTTAAACTAAATTTGATCTAAATATAAGCGTTTTGTTAAGCTATGGAGGTCAACGAAAAAGAAGGTTTAAGTACAATTTTATTGGGCACTATAAGCATTCCCTCCTCTGATATTTTATTCATTCGCGGAGAAGGAAATTATTCTAATTTTTTCCTGAAAGACGGCCGTAAAATTCTTTCTTGTCGTACACTAAAGTATTTTGCGAATTTGCTAAGCGAGGATGGTTTTATTCGCCCTTCTAAATCTGCTTTGATTAACCCTTCTGCTATTGTACACATTGATTTCAAATCACAAAAAACGATACGCTTAGTTAATGATGAAGTGATTTCAATTTCACGAAGACAAGTTCGACCATTAAAAGAATATTTTCAAACGCTCGCATAATTAGCGAATGTGTTTTTGCCAGAAGCTTGGGCTATATTTTTCCCACGCATGACACCCAAATGGCAAAGAGCCCCCAAGCAATTTTACACCAATTTCTGGATTTTTTTCAATAGAGAACGCGAGTGCATCCTGCCAACTAGGTAATTTCAAAAGCCACCTGAAGGGATAGGAGCGACGTTGTGCGAACGAGAACATGGCATCTTCGTTAGCTTTCCATTCATTGAAAAAATATCCATAGTATCTTATGTAGCGAAGTAGTGATTTGACATTTCGCAACGATAATCCTCCATTCATTAGTATTGGCTCATGTAATAGGGTACTGTCACCTGTAAAATGGGCCTTTTTTAATTTAGGTGCTCCTATATAGTCATACCCTTTCTGGCACCAGGCAAGTAATTGATCTTCAAATACATAGGCATCTAATTGGTAAATCAGTATATATTCAAATTCGATTAATGCTTGATAAAATGCCTCACTAACCAGTAAATGATTATAGGTCTTTGGGCTTACGAAGTAGGTGTCAGGGAATCGAATAACAGTGTAGGCGTCGATGTATTCAGTGAGAAAATCTGTATTTAGTTGGTGTGGCGCAACAATAATTAATGGATGTTTTCCTAAAACTCGTTGGCACTGACGCAACGAAATCTGCTCATTTATGGAAAGCTTTGCTTGATAGACAGGTATGACGATTGCTACTTGTTGCATGCTATTCAAATAAATCACCTAAAATGGGTCTCCACCATTTACCGCCCTCTAATTTTCTATATGAGCCTGCTAGTACATATTTTAAAATTGGGGATATTCTTTTCAATCGATTTGCTGGTAATTGTGCACGCATGGAATAAAATTCATGTCTATGTTCAATTTTTTCGATTACGTCAGCAGGGATATTAGGTAATGAGGAGATATATAAATAGAGCGCTTTTGCATCCTGATATTTTTTCTCAATCCGTGTTAATTTATCAACTCTGGTTCGAGTGAATCGATCTAATAAAGAAACGCGTTCATTTTTCGCCTTCAATCCGACTTGCTGGCTTTCATGTTCCCGATACTGAATCAAAGGCTCAGCTATATACCCGATTTGATTATGTATCGCTAATTTAAGCGCCATCCATCCATCATGGATTAACTCGGGGATAATATCTGGAACGGGTATCAAATCGGGCAAACAACTTTTTCGTATAGCCATAGTAGCTCCCGTGACTACATATCCTTTTAACAGGATTTCAAATGATCCACCTGCAAGCCATTTGGCCTGTGCCTCCTGATTAAATTCTATTTGATTAAATGACGTATGCCCGGTTTTTAGCCCGCGTTGATCAATTATTTGAGCATTCGAAAAAACGGCATCCTGAGAAGGATTTTGCCGAAAGTACGCGCGCATTATTTCTACTTTGTTTGGCATCCAAACATCATCTTGGTCACATAAAAAAATGATTTCTCCTGAACATTTTTGGAGGCACTGCTCAAAATTTTTACTACTTCCTAAATTGCTGCTATTTTGGTGAATGTGTACGGGAAAAGGAACAGAGTCTTTGAATTTCTCTAATATCGTAAGCGTCGCGTCGCGTGATCCATCATCGCAAACGATAAGCTCATGCACTTGGCATGTTTGTTGTTTGATTGAATCAAGTTGTTTGGGTAGAAATTCTTCCCCGTTATACGTACATAAAGCTACTGAAATTGACTCCATATCAATAAATTACATGGGAACGTATACGAGTTTTTTCGTTTCAAAAAATGGTTCTTCGAAATAAGAAGGAAGTTTGACAACTTTTGTTTTGCGTTCTAATTCCTCAATTTCTTCTTTTAAATCGCCTCCTTTAAGCAAGATTAAACCGTTTTTTTTCGAATGGAAATGGTTGGGACTAATTTTATTTCGTACCCAATTGTAAAAAGGGCTTAGGCGTGTGACGGCCCGACTAACAATAAATTCAAAGTCTTGATCTACATCTTCTGCACGGATATGTTGGGCCTGTACATTTGTTAATCCAAGTCCTTCTGTGACACCTTCGACAACTTTTATTTTTTTACCAATACTATCAACTAGCAAAAATGTACATGCAGGAAATAGGATTGCTAATGGGATACCGGGAAATCCACCTCCAGTACCTACGTCTAATATTTCCGTGCCTGGTCTAAATTGTAAGAATTTGGCGATTGCCAATGAATGCAACACATGATGCATCATTAAGTTATCGATGTCCTTACGGGAAACGACGTTGATTTTTTCGTTCCATTCTTCATATAAGGGGAACAATTGTTCGAATTGCTGGAATTGTGTTTCCGTAATTTCGGGAAAATACTTTTTAATTAATTCCGCTTTCATAGTCGATTTTCAGCCCCAAAGATACGTAAATATCGTACCTATTTTTGCCTTCTTCTTGCCTTTTTTGATTCTGATAGGAGCTTTTTTGCTTCGGTATGTTGGGCTGATTTTTTATCTGCCTTGTCTAATACTTCTTTACAATAGCTGACAGCTAAATCATAATTTGATTCTTGAAAGGCGATACGTGCAAGGCCCAAAACGGAGGCCCAATAGTAGCCCGATTCCATTCCTTCCGTTTGCTTGCTGAATTCCAGGCATTGCAAAAAGCGTTTTTTCGCTTCAATCGTGTTTTTAAAAACATATAAATTATAATATCCAAGGATATAGCTGGCATATCGTCCGGAGACTCCTTCATAGCCAACTTGGTGTTTTTCGATGCGATCAAGGATTGATTTGGCTTGTTCCTCAGCTTCGTCTAATTTGCCCACCATAAAAGCTGCCCGCGCGTGATATCGATGAAAAAATGGATTTTCCGGAAAATTTTCGTGCGTGTATTTAGCCATGTCATATGACTTATCTGCCATATTTTCCATGGCATAAATTTGCAATAAGAAATAACGCGCTTCGGTTCGGGTATAAAAAGCTTGGTAGCTTACTTGTTCTAATTGTTTGATTCCCTGTAGTTTATTGGCTTTTGGAAATAGCCAAAGTACAGGCCTTAACAAGGGGAAATTTTGCTTAATAAAATGATAATAATAATTATACAAGCCGTCACCAAACATGAGCTCAGGACTGAAGTCGGCAAAATTTCGTGAATATTCGAGATATTTCAAGGCATTTTTGGCGGCTAATGTAGCTCGAGTCCAATTCTTCCTTTCTGCATGTAATCGTCCTTTGAATCCATAAGCTGCCGCCATAAAAAAAGCGGCTTCAGGATTTTCTGTTTCGTCCCAAATAAGCTCTGCTTTTTCAATGCTACTATCCATGTATTGGATTAGTCGCTCATCGTATACTTCACTTTTGGTGTTGGGTACAATTTTCCACCATTGCATAAGGCCGAGAAGGAAATCGGGTAGGGGATGTTTGGGGTATTTGACTTTTAGGTAATTGAATTCGCGTTCAGCTTCGGGGAAGTGAAAGTTGTACATTTGATTGATGGCAGCGGTTGCCTCAATTTGCACTTCGGCGGTAAGAAGTAGCATCCCTTTGGAACGTTCTTTTTCAGCCTCTTCAGTTAATTTCCACCATTGACCTTGCATGTTGAAGGCCAATGGTAGTAAACTAATCAGTAGTAAAAAACACTTAAGATGATATTTCAATTTCATCTCCATTTTGGTTTAAGAATTTAAATTCTGTAATGCCAAATGAGGAGTCTTCCATGATGGAGATCCATGTTTTGTATTTCAAAAACCAATTCATCCGAATCGATGGGAAACCTTTGGTAAAGTAAGCCGACAAGAATGGATGAGCCAATAAGGTTAATTTTTTCTCATTCTGCTTTGTTACAAGATGCTCGACATGCTGGGCGATAATCTCAGAGACAGCAATACTGGCCGTAATACTTCCAGTTCCCGCGCAACTTGGACAAGTTTCATGCGTAGACACGTTCATTTCAGGACGAACCCGTTGGCGTGTAATCTGCATCAATCCAAATTTGGTTAATGGTAAGATTGTGTATTTTGAACGGTCGCCACGCATTTCATCGCGCATGATGTCTTGGATCATCTTGCGATTATCCGCTTTTTTCATGTCGATGAAGTCGATAACAATAATGCCACCCATATCACGTAAACGTAATTGCCGCGCAATTTCTTTGGCTGCTTCTCTATTTACACTTAAAGCAGTGGCTTCTTGGTCATCTTCTGAATTTGATTTGTTTCCAGAATTCACATCGATTACATGGAGTGCCTCTGTATGCTCTACGATAAGGTACCCACCAGCAGGAAGTGAAACAGAGCGGCCAAACAACATTTTAAGTTGTTTTTCAATACCTACTTGTTCAAACAATTTTGTTTTTCCGGTATGGAGCTTAACGATTTTCTCTTTTTCTGGAGCGACGTTGTGGACATATTCTTTGGCCTCATTGTATAAATCGGGGCTATCCACAATGACATTATCAAAATCATTATTCAATAAATCGCGTAACATGGAGGTAGCCCGACTCATCTCTCCGATAATCCGGTCGGCCGGTTTTGCGTCTACCAATTTTTTGATTCCGTCCTCCCATTTCGCGATAGACTCTTTCAAGTCACGCTCCATTTCTTCAACGGCCTTCCCTTCGGCTACGGTCCGTACAATGACACCATAGTTTTTTGGTTTAATGGAGCTCATGAGCTTTTGCAAGCGATTGCGCTCCGCTTTGGACGTGATTTTTTTCGATATGTTCACTCCGTTAGAGAAGGGAACAAGCACAAGGAATCTTCCTGCAATGGAAATATCGCAAGATAACCGAGGACCTTTCGTGGAAATCGGTTCTTTAACCACTTGAACAAGGGCTAACTGACCACGAGTTAATACTTTCTCTACTTTGCCTAATTTGTCAATTTCCTCTTCTAATTTATAATTCTCAATCCGAACATTTTTACCTTTTTTGGTTAAAACATCCCGAGTGAATTTTTGAAGGGTAGCTAAATTTGGCCCAAGGTCATGATAGTGCAAGAATGCATCTTTTTCATAACCTATATCAATAAATGCGGCATTTAATCCCGAAACCAATTTCTTAATCGTACCTAAATAAATATCTCCAACGGAGAATTGTGGTTCCGACTGTTCAATGTGGTATTCAACAATCCTTTTGTCATGCAAAAGGGCAATTCGATCACCCTTGGGTGTGGAATTTATGATTAGTTCATTACTCACAATGTTTGACGAGAAGAATGTTCATTCAGGCGTAAAACCCAAATATATAATATACAGGTAAGCAAACACCAAAAACAGGCTATTTATTGCTAAATAAAATGCCTGTCTTTGGGTATGTCTTACAATCTAAAAATGAAGAATGTTAGCTGTTACTATTTCTTCTTGTGACGATTCTTACGAAGACGTTTTTTACGCTTGTGTGTTGAAATCTTATGACGTTTTCTTTTCTTTCCGCAAGGCATAGCTTTTAGCGTTTAAGTTTTTAATAATTTACCAAGCTGACTTTCAGCTTTTCTATTTTTTGAGAAGTTCAAATAAATGAACTCAACAATGTTTAATGCTGCATTTCTGTCAGCAATTCTTTCGCGGCTTTGATCTCTTGCGCATCTTTACTTTCTGTAAGAACACGTTTTAAGATCTTTTTTGCCTCGACTTCTTTATCTAACTGGGCTAAACAAAAACCGAGATTTAAAGCGGCTTTAAAGTTAGTAGGTTCCAGCTTCAATATTTGTGTGAATCGTTCTTGGCCTTTGCCAAACTGATTCGATTTAATGGCTAATATCCCCAAATTGAAAATTGCCGGCACAAAAGTCGGCTCTTGTTCAATTACTTCTCTCAGAAGTGTAATTCCCTTCATCGGTGTAGGTGTATCTACATAAGTCATCGCCATGTTCGTCTTAACCAATAGGTTATTCGGATCTAACGTTAACGCTTTTTCAAAATAATTTCGGGCTTTCTCCCCCATTAATTTCCCTTTGGATACATTAATGGCAAACGTTTGTGCTTCAAAATACAATTGTCCCGCACGCAGAACGTTCGACAATTCGGGATGCTGGTCCGCAAACTGAGCAGCATAATAAGCTGCACTGTCGTATTTGTCAAGCTGAATAAAAGTTGTTGCCAACTTCTCTAAAGCACCTACTTGAAGGGCTTCAGTTTTTGCTGTTGTCAAATTAGCTTTTAACTGAGCTATTTGTTTCTGCTGGCTTGGGGTCAGTGGAGTAGCGTGAGCTTCTTCCTCGACTTTAGCTTTTGGAGCATTTACTGCGTCACGATTTGCTTCGCCAGAGGCAACTTGCCCAGTTTTATTACTCACATTCCCCTTGGGTAATTGAAATATGAGGACACTTAATCCCAGGCCAATACATAAAATGAGCGCAAGCGTTTTATTCATTTTATTGACCTAACTTAATAAATTAAGCTTTTGCAGGGTCAGTGCTTGTTTTAACTTGTTCAATAAACACCTTTGCCGGCTTAAAGCTTGGCACGAAATGCTCTTCAATAGTAATAGACGTATTTTTAGAAATATTACGAGCAATTTTTTTAGCCCTTTTCTTATTTATAAAACTCCCAAATCCACGAACATAAATGTTTTCCTGATTCGCTAAATTGTCTTTTACAACCTGAAAGAAGTTCTCTAACGTTTCAGAAACATCTTTCTTATCAATCCCTGTTTTGCTGGAAATCTCAGCAATTACATCTGCCTTAGTCACGGTAATGAATTCTTTAAGTTAATCGTTGATTGAATTTTACGCTTTCCTCTTATTCCAAAAGGGACACAAAAGTAAGGCTTTTCTTTAACAGAGGCAAATGAAAAGCTCGAATAAAAATTAAAATTTTGAATGTAGCCCGTATATTTGAGTCAGATGATGAATAAAGACGCACTGCATCCCTTTTCTGAGAGTTTGTTAGCCTGGTATCCTGCAAACGCGCGCGAACTTCCTTGGCGTCAAACGCGCGATCCTTATGTGATTTGGTTATCTGAGATCATACTCCAGCAGACGCGCGTGGCACAAGGGTTGCCCTATTTTCATAAATTATTACATGTATTTCCGACCATTAATCATCTTGCCAAAGCGGATGAGGCATTATTGTTTCGCAATTGGCAGGGTTTGGGGTATTACAGTCGGGCGCGGAATTTGCATAAAACGGCTCGTTTAGTGGTCGAAAAATTTAATGGCGAGTTCCCGCAGACGTACGAGCAGCTTGTGCAATTGCCCGGAATTGGTCCGTACACCGCCGCAGCTATCGCCTCATTTGCTTTTGATGAATCAGTCCCCGTTGTGGACGGGAACGTTTTTCGTATTCTTTCACGCTATTTTGGTATTGAGACAGATATCATGCACTCTTCCGCTCGGAAAGAATTTACAGAGATAGCCCAAAGTTTAATCCCACGAGCGTATGCGGCAACTTTTAATCAAGCCATTATGGAGTTTGGTTCCTTGCAATGTAGTCCAGTGCCTGCTTGTGAAACATGCCCACTTCGAGTTTCATGTGTGGCTTTCGCGACCAATCGGACGCAAACATTGCCAATCAAATCGAAAGGGAAAGCCCCCCGAAATAGATATTTTAATTATTTCATTGTTGTTCAAAAACATAAAGTTCTGGTGCATATGCGCCGCGAGAAAGATATTTGGCAAGGACTGTGGGAGTTTGTCCAGCATGAAACGAGCCAACTTTGTGAGCTTCCTGAAGCCATTGGCCCTTTCGGAGATTTGCTGGCCTTCCCCACCACCGAACTGAGGTCTCCGGGTAAGCATCTATTAAGTCACCAACGAATTTTTTCGAGGGCCTGGTTAATCCAAGTTCCTGATTTTGTTGACCTAGCCTTGTTCGGGGATTTTCAGTGGATGGACGCACAGGACTTCGAAAAATGCGGAAAACCTGTTTTGATTTTAAATATGATAACTGATAATTTGGTTTTACATGAATTGCTTGTTTAATAGAAGCGGTACATTTGAGCCATCAATTTCACATAAACCTAACCTTTAAATAGTATAACCATGGCAGGAGTAAACAAAGTGATTATTTTGGGCAATTTGGGTGCGGACCCAGAAGTACGCGCATTGCCTAGTGGAATGAAAGTTGCGAATATCAACATCGCAACTTCAGAATCTTATACCGGAAAAGATGGCCAGCGGGTCGAACAGACGGAATGGCATCGTGTTGAATTATGGGACAATTTGGCCAATATTGCTGAGCAATACCTAAAAAAAGGTAATCAGGTTTACATTGAAGGTAAAATTCGCTCAGAGGAATGGCAAGACAAAGCTGGTGCAACAGTAAGAGGGTATAGAATTCGAGCTACCTCACTTAATTTAATTGGCAGTCGGAACGATCGACCTGCCGGAGAAACACCTGAATCCCGACCACGGCCAGAACCTGTTAATCTGGGAAATGCCGTATCAGCAAGTGGAGCTGCCTTTCCGCCGATGATGGAAGAGGGGGATGTTTTGCCATTTTAAATTTTATGTAAGAAAAAGGGAATAATAGGCGACTCTATTCCCTTTTTCTTAAATTTGCATCAAATGCGCATTTTATAACATGGACGCCGACCCCTATACGATTCAATTAGTAACCATTCTTGAGCCTCAGCTCAACTACACATCGGTATTCGTCATTGGCCTAATTTTACTTGCCTTACTTGGCCTCTCTGCTTTGTTGGCCGGCTCAGAAGTAGCTTTTTTTTCCTTAAATGCTGACCAGCGTATTGCTTTGCGGGAAAGTGATAAATCTGCGGAAAAGGCGGTCAGTATCCTCTTGGATAAGCCTCAGCAGTTACTCGCAACACTTTTAATTGCTATAAATTTTGTAAATATTATTTTTATTACACTGTCTAATTATTTGACAGAAATGATTTTGGGCCCACAATCTGTCGGAACATTAGTCGTCACTTTGTTTTTGTTGTTTGGGGTTACATTTATAATTACATTTTTTGGGGAATTGATTCCCAAAGTTTGGGCTCAGCAGAACAACCTTAAGTTTGCCCTTTTTACCTCTCCATTTATTGAATTCTTTACGTTGATCTTTTTGCCTTTAGCAAAATCTTTGTTGGCGATTTCAAATTTGATTGAAAAACGAATCGAAAAGAAATCATATACGCTCACGGCTCATGAGTTAAATCATGCCTTAGAGATTACCACGGACGAAAATACAACCGAACAAGAAAAAGATATTTTACGTGGTATTCTGAATTTCGGTAATACATCAGTTAAATCTGTCATGCAAGCGCGTCGTGATATTGTTGCTTTTGACACGGAGATGGATTTTCATGAGTTGATGGATAAAATCAATAAGAATGGGTACTCTCGAGTTCCTGTTTTTAAGGACACAATTGATAAAATTGAAGGCATTTTATACATTAAGGATTTACTGAAGCACGTTGATAAAGATGAAAATTTCGATTGGATTTCATTATTACACCAACCATTTTTTGTGCCGGAAAACAAAAAAATAGATGATTTGTTGTACGATTTTCAAGAGAAACGCGTTCACATGGCAGTTGTTGTGAATGAATACGGCGAGACGGAGGGACTCGCAACGATGGAAGATATTATTGAAGAGATTGTGGGTGAGATTAACGACGAATTTGATGATGAGACGAAAGATTATAAGCGTATTGACGAATCAACCTATATTTTTGAGGCAAAAACATCACTCAATGATTTTTGCAAAGTTTTTGATTTAGAGAGCACTTATTTCGAAAAATCACGCGGGGAGAGTGAGACGTTGGGAGGGATGATGATCGAACTATTTGCCAGAATTCCTAATGCAGGGGAAGAGGTTGTGTTTGAAAAATTTGTGTTTAAAGTACAGAGCGTAGATATGCGTCGGGTTAAAAAAGTGCATGTTAAAGTAACCACACAAGAAAAACAGGATGAAGAAGCGACTAATTAAAATCAGCCTATTATGTTTTAGCTCTTTGTGGCTAAACGCGTGTGACATTAGTCTAGTTCCTGTTGCGCCTGACACAGCAAGTTCAACATTTCTTTCATCAATTGACCTGGGAGATGTAGAAAATCCAGGACTTTCAGAGGCATCTGGCTTAGCTGCAAGCCGCGTGAATCCAGGATATTTTTGGTCACACAATGACTCAGGAAACCCTAACGTACTTTATTATTTTGATGATAAGGGTAAAGGCCTTCGTGAATTTGAATTGGTTGGTACCCAAAACCGCGATTGGGAAGATATGGCCATTGTGGGAGAATCGGATGGATCAGCAACCGTTTATGTGGCTGATTTCGGCGATAATAATGCTGCATACACAGATTATACGATTTATTGGTTTAGAGAACCAGTTGTAAATGCGAGTACTTTGTCAAAAATAAGTAACGTTAATTCAATTAAGTTTAAATTACCCGATGGCGCCCGGGATATGGAATGCCTTTTGATTGATCAAAAAACCAAAGATATTTTTATTATTTCCAAACGTGAAAATAATAAGCGCTTATATAAAATTCCGGCTTCCAGTGTTACTCCTTCGGCCAATGTGCAAGCTGAATTTGTACAGGAACTAACTTTTTCTACTCCGATCATTTCAGATCCGCGTGTTATTGCGGTTAATTTTATTTCTGGTGGTGCAGTTTCTGCTGATAATTCGGAGATATTAATTAAGAATTATTTCGAAATGCATTATTGGAAGCGCAGTTCAGGAGAGTCAATACCTTCGGCATTGAAAAGGCCGCCTATAAAAGTTACTTATGCTGGGATTAATTCAGATGGAACGGGCCAAGAAATTCAGGGAGAGGCAGTTAGTTTTGCAGCTGATGGATCGGGCTATTATACTCTTGGAGAAGGAGTCGCAGCTCGTTTATTTTTTTACAAGAAAAAGTAAGCGAGGGAGTTATTCTATTTTTCTATAAATTTCTCCTTTTAGAAATACATTCTCTAGCATTAAATAATCAAATTCTTTTAAATGATTTCCTTCTGGGAATGGCGGGATTGACTTCGTATTTATTGTTTTTAAGACTAATGCATTCGTATAATAGGCGTTAAGTATGGACAAGCAAAAATTAGTAAAAAGTCGGTTCTCCTTCTTTTGAAAAAGATTAATTAAACTTATTTTATCTTCATTTTCTAGTTTTCTCCAATCATTATTGAAAGAGGAAATACCTAGTTCCTGTATTTTGTGAAGTACAGAATTTGCTAGGAGATTGAATTCTATAGTCAAATTAGCAGAATTCTCTAAAATAATAGAAGCACTCGGCTTTAAATATTCATCTGATGATGGAATGATTAAACCCAAAATATCATAAAGGATCTGTAATTGTTCTGAACTAAATCTTTCTTCTTTCATTCAACAGAAAATTATGGAACAATTAAATTGTTTCTATTTTTTATGATGTGATTCGTAATATAAAGGGATAGTGCTTGTAGCGTCGATGCTGGGTTAACACCTCCAGAAGTAACAAAAATGCTACTGTCTACGATAAACAAGTTGCTTACATCATGTGAGTTTCCCCATTTATTTACTACTGATTTGTTTGGATCATTGCCCATTTTGGCTGTACCCATGAGGTGCCAGCCTGTATTTTTTACTGGGCCAAACTTAAGTGTTTTTTTCGCTCCGGCGGCTTCCATCACTTCAACACCTTTGCCCAAACCATGTGCGAGCATTTTTTTACTATTATCGCTTAAGGTGTAATTTACTTTAGGTGCCGGAATGCCATTCGTATCAGTTAATTCCGGATCTAATGTGACGTTATTGTGCGTTTCTGGCAGGTCCTCAACAATGATTCCCATGCCAATTGTACGGCCTAATTTGGAATCAAATTGCTCATGATGTTGATGACCTATTTGAATTTCTTTTCTTAATAATCCTGAAGTAGCGGTTTCTACAGGGCCTGGACCACGTAATATTTGCATGGTATACCCCCTAACAAATCCTCTTTCTGCATTAGTTTCATAAAATTCTTGACTTTGTATGCAGCATCCATGGGGACCTATATTTGAATCTAACATTTCATCAAATGTCCCTTCTACATAACCAAGTGGATGAAGCATTAGGTTCTGACCAACTAAGCCGGAACGATTTGCTAAACCATTTGGGAATAACTTACTTTTTGAATTAAGCAATAGTCGTGGTGTTCCTACACCATTGCAAGCGATGATTACAATTTTTGCTTTTTGGATGCATTCCTCACCTTTTGCATTGTAATAAATTGCACCAGTCGCAAGTCCTTTGTCATTAACCGTAATTTCTCTCACTCGAGATTGTGTCCGCAATTCAACACCATTTTTTAATGCGATGGGCCAATACGTTACATCCACGGAAGATTTAGCTCCTTGAGGACAACCCATATTACAAGGCCCTAAATTGATACATTTACCTCGACCTTGTATTTCTCGTGTAATTATTGCGCTGTATGAAGGCCACCAATGCCAGCCTAATTTATTGAAACCATTACCCATAGTTTCTCCTAATTTACCTAGTGGGATGGCTTGTTGATATATTTCTATTGGTGGATATGCTGGATCGCCAGAAAGCCCCGAGACCCCAGTCATTTTATCATTTAAGTCATAAAATGGTTCTAATTCATTATAGTCTAACGGCCAATCATCAGCTACGCCATCAAGTGATTTAACTTTAAAATCTGATGGATGAAATCTAGGAAAATGACCTGAATATAGAATTGTAGATCCCCCCACTGCATTATAATTAGCAATAGAAATAGGAGAACTGGAATCATTAATTGGATAGTCTGATTTTAGTTTACGAACATTTGGACTTACGTGATATTCGTTATTCTTGAATAATTCCCAACCTATTTTTGTACTTGGATAATTTGCTGGATTGGTATGTTCTCCTTGCTCCAGGCATACAATTTTTAAATTTAAGTTACTTAAATTCCATGCTGCAGCTGCTCCTGATGCGCCAGCGCCAATTATTAATACATCAACTTCGGGGGCCATTTTGGTATATTTTTATTTGCTACTTTTTGGCAAATATTGGTCAAGAATTTCAGGGATTGTAATTAACATATCTGCCTCACAAGCAATTTCGCCGTCCGTATAACCCACACCTCTTCCCTTACAAATTCCTCGCTTCCATGAAATAACGGTTGTTTCAATTTTTAATGTTTGACCCGGTAGCACTTCCTTTCTAAATCTAACCGTATGTTGCAGCGCATGTGTAACTTTTCCTTGAAGTCCCGGTAAAGTAGTAATTGCAACTGTCAGCATTTGAGCTAATGCCTCTAATTGCAATGCCCCCGGCATATTAGGCGCGCCTGGAAAATGTTTAGGAAAATACCATTCATTTAATGTCAAATTTTTATGCCCCTTTGCTGATTTCCCAGGTATAACTTCTTCTACATGGTCAATCATTAAAAAAGGATATCTATTTGGTTGATATTCTTGTAGTTCTATAAAGTTTAGGCTAAATCCTTCCATAATTATTCTATTTTATTCTTGCGTTATTCAGTCGCGATTACTCTTGATAATGTGTTTATTAAGTCATATCCATCCCAAGTTAGCCCAATTTCCAATGCTTTGCCAACAGGGACAATACGATCAACCCCAATTAAATTATTATTTAGTATAAAATTTAAGATCTCTTCCTTATTCAAACCAAAGTAAGTTATTGTTTGAATTTTTGTTTCAATAAGCGGGGCTAACTCGTTCAATTCAGCAATATCTACTTCATAAAAATATCCAGAATTACCCGAAAGGTTTACGATGGTGTTTGGGACTGAAGCTAATTTAATTTGATGCAAATAATTCGAGGTCATGGTTACCTGATTAATCGGATGATTAATGACATCTGAGCAAAGTAAAGTTAATTTATCAATAACACGAATGGAATCAAGTTCGTATTTTTTCTGAGCAATCTGATGTACGGCCTTCCAGAATTTATCTTTCTCAGCCTTGGCATCTGATTTATCTGATTTTTTCCATACGATTAAATGTGGAGATGAACATGCGTTTTGATCCATCAAATAGGTATCGTTATAAAATTTTTCAGCAAGTCTGAAAAGCTCCTTTTCGGTACATGTTTTAATGGAAGTTGGATCAATAATCGAAAAGGAATACCTATCTGCAAAGCCGATATCTAAACTCCTAGCGGGTATCTTACTTTCTCGTATTTGATTAATTGTGGAATCGCCTCCCCAAACAATTCGAGCATTGCATTTAGTAGAGAAAAAGCTATTGATTTCTTTACTATGTGGATATTTGACCAATAAGGTGTTTTGTGCTATATTTTTAAATCGATCCTCTCTAAATAGCTGCCTGATTGCTTCGCATATAATGTCTATTTGTTGATAATTTTTTGAGGGGATTCTAATTACATTTGAATTACCAGCCAATAAGGAGAAAACAAATGAAAATGCGAAATTAACGGGTACGTTAGCTGGAGTGATATGAAAAACAAGACCTAGACCAATCCTGTTTTTAACATGAATATATTCTTTAGAAAGTTTTGTGATGTTTGACTTTCTACACCAATAGGCAAATGTGATTACATCAGGGAAGTTGCGAGATTCTTTTGTTTTTATAAGGGCATTAGAAAGCTCGCTTAAAAACAAAATAACGTCTTCATTAAATGGTTTATTTGGGCGCATAGTGTCCAATTGGGATAATTCCCCAATCATACATGCGATCTGTGTTTCATTTATAGAAGTCATTAATTATTATTTTTGAATCGTATCACTACAACCTCTAATTTCCGCATTTTTAATTCGACCAAAAATTTTAAAGTATTTACCTTTTCTTCCACATGGACAGGTATCTACACCAATTAGCTTACCAATATCTTCTGTTAGTATCGAATGACCTGGATAACTGTGTGGTAAGAGCGATAACAATTGAACGATACCTTCTTGCCCTATTTCACAAACTGAAAAATCTTCTGGTTTTCTAAATATGATATCTGAATAAATGGATGCGTGAAGATTTTCATTTTCACATTCCATAAAAATAGACCCTGTTTGCTCTACTAAGCCATAGTAATTAAATACGCGGCTAATTCCACTCCATTCCTTAATGAGGGCCTTAAAAGATGAATTGTCCATGGCATTTTCCGCTAGTTTTTTCCAACCACCCCCATGAATTAATAGACTGTTGTTTAACTTCAACTTCGTATTTGACGCTTGTAATTTCTTTATAAAATTCTCAAATACCACAAATGTAAATCCGAAAATTAGGATTTGCTCATGTTCATGTTTTTGCAAAAATTCATTTATCTGTTCAATATCGATATTCATGTCATCATCAAGCGCATAATGAATATCATATCCAAAAATAGAGAATCCTAAAATGCCTGCACCTCTAGCTGAAAAATTGTTCCGATCTTTTAATACTGACTTTGAATCAATAATAAGCATAGGAAGTCTTTTCGTGCCAATGTATGAATTAACAATTTTGGTTAAAACCTTAGTTTGAAGTTGTGCCGTTTCTGAATTTAAATAAATTTTAGAAGGAGAACCTCCAGACGTCCCAGAAGAGGTCATGGTTTTCCTAATCTCAGATTTATCAATGCTTAGCAAATCAAAATCTTTAAAAAGTCTAACTGGAATAAATGGCAAATCTTCTACTTGACGTAAATCTTTATTGCCAATAAGGCTAGAAATTTTTTCAAATTCAGGGCAATTTTGCAGATGACTTTGATGTAGTGTTTTGATCGCCGGGAAAAAATAGGTCTCCTTTTGCATTTGATTGAATGCAAAAGGAGAATTTTCGAAAAAAACGTCAAAGTTTAACACAATCCTATAAATTAATTAATCGATTCAATTCGTTGTATAATACTTTCCCAGATTCATTTCGAGGTATTAAATCAATGTGTTTTACCGAAATTGATGTTGGATGAATTTTAGTTATTTTGGAAATAGTCTGTTTTAACGGTGTTAGTACATCATTATCCTCTGTCACAATAATTAACTTATCTTCTTTCCCTGTACAGACACATTTGAACCCATTTTCAATTGCAATTGATTCTATTTCATCCAAACTTACTCTATTTCCAAAAACTTTGATAAATCTTTTTAAACGGCCTTTAATATAATAAAAACCTTCCTCGTCAATCATGGCAATATCCCCAGTATGCAAGATTCCATTATTTTCATCACCTTTGGATAGGTCAAATGAATTTTCAGCATATCCCAAGCAAACATTTGGCCCCTCATAAATTAGTTCACCTTCCACGTTTGGGATTTTAATTTTATTGCCCTCGGAATTAATTAGGTGGAAATGGCCACCTGAAACTGCCTTGCCAATACTACCAGCTTTTGAAATTGAATACGAATTCGGTAAATATGACATTCGTGCCGTAGCTTCTGTTTGGCCATACATAACAATAAACTCAATTCCTTTGGTCGCGCAAATTTGACTGAATTTAAGTGACAATTCTTTTGTCAATTTGCCGCCCGCTTGTGTAATTTTTGTAATTGACGGTAAATCCATTTTCTCAAATCCAAATCTATCTAACATCTGATAGGTATAGGGAACGCCTCCAAAAGTAGTGGCTTTCTTTTGGATTAATAGATTCCAAAACTCTTTATTTACAATACTACTGTCAGTAAATATCAGTTCACAACCGGATGCTAAATGTGAATTTATGATCGACAAACCATAGGTATAGTTAAAAGGTAATGTCGTGATTGGCTTATCTAATTTGTCAATTTTTAAAGCATTAATTATCGAATTCGTATTTGAATCAATATTATTATGGGAGAGTCTAACTAATTTGGAACTACCTGTTGTTCCTGATGTCATCAACAATAAAGCTAGATCGTCATGGAAATTATGATCAATCCCAATATCCGCTTTTTGTAAATTATAATTCCCCCAAGAGAAGATACTTGAAAATGAATGATTAGTTAATTGGGTCCCCCAAATGTAATTTGGTTGATAATGTAAGATTAAATTAGCTAATAATTTTTCGTCTAAATGCTCATTTATCAGTAAAGGAATAGATTTTGATTTTAAGCAGGCTAAATAGCCAATCAATGTTTCTTCATTGTTGCCACAAAGCAAAAAAACCAATGATTTATTTACAAATAGACTTGCTAAAGATTCACTAAACTCAATTATTTCAGCATATGTATAGCTATTGTTTTGCGTAGTTACACATGGCCGAGTAGAAAAGGAATTCAGATTAGTGATAAAATCCATTAATTAATCTGAAATTAAATTGTTACATCATATTTGGCTAATAATTCAATTCCTTTTGTAAAGGATCCGAAATCAATTATATCGTCGGTTTCCATCATTATATCAAAAGTTTCTTCCAAGCTTGCAATCATTCCCATGTGTCCAATCGAATCCCATTCCGGAACACATTGGTATACAAAATTCTCGTCAAGTTGATCAGGATTTACTGAGAAGGAATCCACAAATACCTGTACGTATTTTTCTCTATTTGTCATTTTTGTTTTAATTTATTAATAATGTTTTCCGCAATTTGCTCTGCTACAAGACCATATTTTTCTAATAAATAACGGTATTCGCCTGTTTTTATAAATTCATCAGGGAGGCCAATTGTTAATTGAGCAGGGGTATTGCTGAATTTTGAAATATATTCTGAAATGGCACTTCCTAAACCACCGATAACCGAATGTTCTTCAACAGTTACGACAAGTTTTGATTTGGCCAATGCTAAATCAATGGCATCGGAATCTATTGGTTTTATAGTGTGCATGTTGATAACGGTTGCCGATATCCCATTTTCATCTAATATTTTGGCGGCCTCCAATGATTCATAGACCATGCTACCAGTTGCAAAAATAGTAATATCTGTTCCAGTCCTTAGGCAAATGCTTTTCCCAATTTCAAAATCATAATCTTCTTTATAAACGACAGGATTATTCACACCACCCGTAAGTCTAATGTACATAGGACCGTTAAATTCTGCTGCAGCGAATACTGTTTTGACAATTTCAGCGCAATCTGATGGACAAACTACGGTAAGGTTAGGAATCGAGCGCATGATAGCTGCATCTTCTAATCCAAAATGTGAATTACCTAAAAAAGCCATTGAAACCCCGCTTCCAATTGCGACCGCTTTCACGTTCAAATTCATATACCCTAAGTTCATGCGAATTTGCTCTGCAGCGCGCATTGAAACAAAAGGAGCGAATGAGGTGGCAAATACCTTGTAGTTTTCTTTAGCTAATCCAGCGGCAATACCAATCATATTTTGCTCAGCAATACCAACATTAAGAAAATTAGATGGATAAGCGTTGCAAAATCGATCAAGACCAGAGGATTTTCCCAAATCGGCGGATAAAACCATTAAATTTTCTTCTTGCTCGGCTAATAGCAATATAGCAATTCCAAATGTGGCCCTAGAACCCATTCTAGACCAATTTCGGTTTTCTTTTTCTGTTATTGCGATCATTGTAAACTAAACTAATTCTGACATTGCCTTGTCGTAAAAACCTTGCGTAAGTCTATTGTGGTGCCATTCATTATTATTCTCCATAAAAGAAATACCTTTCCCTTTGGTCGTTTTAGCTATTATTATTTTTGGCTTAGAAGGATCAGATTTATGATTTAAACTAGCATGTAATTTTGCGATATTGTGACCATCAACCACATCTACTTCCCAGCCAAAACTTAGCCACTTACTTTTAAAATCTCCTGGATTTAAGACGACTTGAGAATCGCCATCACTTTGTAACCCATTGTAATCTAATATTGCAACGAGATTATCTAGTTTAAAATGTGCTGCAGACATAGCCGCTTCCCATACAGAACCTTCATTACATTCCCCATCCCCTAGTACAACAAAAACTCGATTGGAGCGCATTTTCTTTTTAGATGCGATAGCTATACCTACACCCATGGAAAGGCCATGTCCTAAACTTCCATTGGAAGATTCCATTCCAAGAGCCATATTCATCACGGGATGCGCGATTAAATCACTTTCATTCTCTTTGAAACTAAAAAGTTTTTCATCTGAGATTATTCCTGCCAGATTAAGTGCGGTAAAATAGGGTAATACGCCATGTCCTTTGCTTAGAATAAATCGATCTCTTTCATCCCACTCTGTATTTTTAGGATCAAATTTCATAACTGATCCATATAATGTGGTTAATATTTCAACAAGCGAAAGTCCGCCTCCTAAATGAGCGCTGTTTTTACATGCTAAAGAAATTTGTAGAATTTTCTTTCGCATCTCAATTGCCATTTTTTCAAGATGTACAATATCCATAGGACGTATAAAAAGTAGCTTGTAACTAATATGAATCGGCAAAGGTAGTCAAAATAATCAACTCTTAAATACTCTTTTTTCAGTATTGCGTCTCATGGGACGGGCTGGATTTCCGAGCGCAATTACATCCGATTCAATGTTATGATGAACAACTGCCCCCATTCCAATAATGGCATCTTTACCAATGCGCAAGCCATCTTTAATTTGAGCATTCATTCCTATGTAAGTCCCAGTATCAATTTGGCAAAAGCCACCAATATTGACCATACTCGACAATATTACATGGTCTTTTATCTCAATATCATGCCCAATAATTGAATGCACATTAATTGCTACGTTATGCCCAATTTTTGAATTGCTTGCAATGATACAAAAGGATGCAATGATAACTCCTTGGCCGATTTCTGCACTAGGTGATACAATGGCGGTAGGATCTTGAACCCGACCGAAATGGTATCCAGCTTGCTCTACTTTATTAAATAAAACTTGTTTATGAAATGGCTCTCCGTTTGCAATGACAATTTCTAAGTTTGATTTGTCAAATTTAGCCGTTAACGAATCGAATTTATAAGATTTGGTCAAATACACATCTGAATCATCTGATGCAAAATCGTCAATAAAAATTATTTTTTCCCACTGCTGAGAAATACCATTTTGCCTAGATGCGATATCAAACACTTCTTTTCCAAACCCTCCAGCACAATATATCCCTAAGATCATATATCTGTCATTTGTTAGTTGATAAACCCACCATCAATTCGTATCGTCTGCGCATTAACAAATGATGACATATCACTTGCCAGAAATAAAACAACATTGGCGACTTCAATTGGTTCACATGCTCGTTTCAAGATGGAAGATTGAATCAGGTTATCACGTGACTTCTCATCCATTTGGTAATACATTTCGGTTTTAGTTACGCTTGGGGCAACTGCATTGACACGGATATTGGATGCCCCTAATTCTGCGGCAATTGTCTTTGTTGCAAATATCAGAGCAGCTTTACTTGAGCCATAGCTTAACGTTCCTATATCGCCTAATATACCAGCTGTAGAGGCAACATTTACAATAGAACCAATTTTATGTTTCGACATGAGGCGAGATATACCTTGCGTGAAATAAATTTGAGAAGTAAAATTAACCTGAATCATTTTTTCAAGATCACGCATCGGAGTCATTTGAAAAAATGAACCTGCCGCTATCCCAGCATTATTTACCAATATGTCAATCTTAATTTTTAATGCAGCTATTTTGCCAATACAGGATTTGATCTCATCCAAATTTTCAAGATCGAAATAGAATTTATAAACCTTGATTTGATATTTCTTCTCAATTGTGTCAATAAATAAATCAAAATCTTCTGATTCCCTTCTGATGCATGCAATTATATCGGACCCATTTTGGGCGAACAATTCTAAAATTGCTTTCCCTATTCCTTTATTGCAGCCAGTAATAATTGAAGTTTTGTTCTTCAGAAGCATTTCTTTGATTTATAAAGATTCATACAAATAATCTATAAAATTAAGTCAAATTGACTTATTCAGACTAAAATGTGGAATAAATTTAGTAGCCTTTTAATAATTATCTTATTAATAGTATGTTTTCAAACATAACTATTTATCAACTTGGCTACACAACAATCATCAATTTCGCGAAACTTAACAAAAGCGTTTTTTCTCCCACACCTTGTTCAAAGTTTATGTGTGCTTTGCGTTCTGCCCCATTGACCTCCAATTTAGTGATCATTCCAAAGCCGAATTTTTGATGCTCGACCCGCTGTCCTTCTTGCAAACTCATTGGATCTGATTGCTTGAAATCAGCCGAGGGAACGTGTTGGTAATTTGTATTTTGCTTAGGTTTCTGAATCAATTGAGCCGCTGAGACATTTGTCGATTTTTCAACAAACCCCGTTTTTTGTACTGGGCGATAATTAGACACATCCTTTTTCCCAGGTGTTTTAGCCATCTTTAAATAGGTGCTATCTAATTCATCTATAAACCTGCTAGGTTCACAAGATTTTAATCGGCCAAACTGATACCTCGATTCCGCATAGGAAATCATCAGCTTTTTCTCCGCTCGCGTGATCGCAACATAGAACAATCTACGCTCTTCTTCTAAGTCGGCCTGACTTTGAAGCATCATTTGACTTGGGAAAAGGTCTTCTTCTAGGCCAACTAAAAACACGTGTTTAAATTCTAATCCTTTTGCAGAATGGACGGTCATTAATGTGACCTTATCTGTGTCATTGGGGTCTTCTGTCGTATCTGCATTAGTCAGCAAGGAAACAGATTGTAAAAAGGTGGCAAGTGATTTGTCTTCATTTTCTTCGGAGTCGACAAATTGCTTGACGGCATTTAGTAATTCTTGAACGTTTTGATAACGAGCAAGGCCTTCTACCGTTTTGTCTTCATAAAGTTCACGCACTAAACCAGATGTTTTTGCTACATGACTAGCAACTTCATAGGCATCTTTTCCATCCACTTCCACCATTAACTTGTAGGACTTAATCAAGTCGGCAAATTGCTCAATCGGTGCCGTCCCACGTACCCCTTGAAATTGTTGAATATTAGACACAATGTCCCAAACAGAGGTATTTTGCTCGGCTGCAGTAATGGCTATTTTTGCAATAGTTGTATCGCCAATCCCTCGTTTAGGTAAATTGATAATACGTTTAAACGCTTCTTCATCTTGTTGATTGACAACAAATCGCAGGTAGCCCAACACATCTTTGATTTCTTTTCGTTGGTAAAAAGACAAGCCTCCTACAATTTTGTACTTGATATTTAATCGGCGCAGGGATTCCTCAAAAGAACGCGATTGGGCATTTGTTCGATAGAGAATAGCAAAGTCCGACCAGATCAGTCCATCACGCTGCCGCGTTTCTAGAATAGTCGATGCGATGATTCGCCCTTCCTCATTATCACTCCCTGCTCGAATGATTTCAATCTGGTCGCCATCTTCGTTTGACGTAAATACGTCTTTTTTTAATTGCGTTTTATTTCGTGCGATAATCGAGTTTGCTACCGCCACAATCGCTTTCGTTGACCGGTAATTTTCTTCTAATTTAATCATTGCCAAATCAGGGTAATCCCGCTCGAAATTCAGGATATTTTGAATATCCGCTCCTCTAAATGCGTATATACTTTGCGCATCATCACCTACCACGCAGATATTTTGATTAACAGCTGAAAGTTTCTTCGTGAGTAGATATTGAGAGACGTTAGTATCTTGAAACTCATCTACCATCACATGCTTAAACTTATGCTGGTATTTATTTAAAACGTCTAAATGATCCCTAAAAAGAATATTGGTTTGAAATAAGAGATCATCAAAATCCATGGCGTTTGCCTGAAAACAACGCTGACAATACATTTTGTACACCTGACCCAGCATCGGAATTTTGGCAAAGCGATCCTCCTGCTCTAGGACCGAACTAGCCATGTATTGTTCTGGACCAATTAGCCTATTTTTTGCATTGGAAATTCGATTAAGGACTAAATTAACTTTATAAATTTTGTCATCTAAATTCTGTTCCTTAATCAGCGCACGAATTAGCGATTTTGAATCGTCCGTATCATAAATAGAAAAATTGGATGTATACCCCAAACGCGCACCTTCGAAACGTAAAATTTTGGCAAAAACGGAGTGAAAAGTTCCCATCCAAATATTTTTGGCTTGTGAACCGATCACAGTCTCTATCCGATGGCGCATTTCGCCGGCTGCTTTGTTTGTAAATGTTAGCAAAAGAATGCTAAATGGATCGACACCCTTCTCGATTAAATGGGCAGTTCGGTAGGTCAGGACACGGGTTTTTCCAGAGCCCGCACCAGCTATAATCATTAACGGTCCATCGATATGTTCAACTGCTTGACGCTGGGGCTCATTAAGGCCGGCCAAATAATCCATTGGGTGATTTTTAGTGTTCAATTGGGGAACAAAAATAGGAATTTTTTGGCGCTTTATGGGCTGCTAAACTGATAATTTGTTACTGCGGAAAACCAAATAAGGCGTGTTCCTTAATTTGTTTAGCTACTGATTCAGGGACTAATTTTTCCCAATCTCCAGGCCCTTGCTGAATCATCGCTAGAACTTGGTCTGTGCGGATATTCATCAACTTTTCATCCGACTTTTTGATATCTTCCAGCTTTTTGTTGTCGAGCAGATAGTGCAACAAGCCACGAAGGTGTGGAACAGTTTTGAAGGTCTTTAAATTCAAAACCGCTCCTTTATCGTCGATTGTGGGATATAAATACAACTTGATATTATGGCCAAACAAATTAGCAAACGCGGTTAAAATACCACCATCTACTTGCGCATAATGTTTCTCATCAAATATATACTCCAAGTTTGGCATACCCATGATTAATGCCATTTTCAATGGTGAAAACTGGGATAGGTAGGCAACCAACTTAAAATACTCGTGGAAATTTGAGATGAGAACGGTTTGACCTAAAGAACATAAAATGTCTACGCGATCTAAGAAATCTTTTTCATTTATATGATGGGACCCATCTTCTAAATTACGTAATGTCAGCTCTGATAACACGCAAATTTTATCATCATCTACGTCGGATTCTTGTTCAAATTGCGTTTGGCCTTTCTTCAACATATCCAAAAATATGTTAGTCACTGGCCTAAATCTGCCACGAATAGCTATAATGTGTTTTTTAGATAAGGCATTATAAGGTTGCATCACCGTTCCATCAGGTCCGAAAACGGCAGCCTGTGTAAATCCGTGTTTAACCAGATATAAGGACATCAGGCGATTGTCAACATCCGCAAAATCATCGCCTTCAAAACGAATCATATCAATCTCTATACGGTCAGTTGACAAGTCATCCAACAACGAACAAAGTAATTTTTCTGGATCTCCATGCAAGAAAAAACATCCATACAATAAATTAACTCCGATAATTCCAAGCGCTTGTTGTTGTAAAATATTGTCGTTATCCAGCATATTCACGTGGATAACTAAATTGTTTACCGGCCCATTTGGTTTTAGTTGAAATCGCAAGCCAATCCAACCATGCGCATCGTTCGTTTTTTGATAATTTAACGCCGAAACAGTATTCGCAAAAGCAAAAAATCGTTTTTCATCTGCTGTATCAGTCAAGCGAACCTTCAACAATTTAAATTCACGCGTGAGCATTTTCATTAATCTTGGCTCACAAACATATTTACCTGACTCTTCCTCTCCGTAAATAGCATCCGAAAAGGCCATGTCATACGCGGAAATTGTTTTTGCAATGGTTCCTGAGGCACCCCCAGCTTTGAAAAAAATAGCAGCTACATCTTGCCCAGCTCCAATTTCAGCAAATGACCCGTAGATACTACGATCTAAGTTGATGTTCAATGCTTTTTGTTTCGTCCCAATGGACTTCAGAGAAGCTGTCATGCGTGTTTTGTTGATGGTGTTTAGGCGATGTGCAATTTAAAAAATTATTCCGGAAGCTCGGTTCATTTTCTTGTAAAAATCCTAAATCAATTTTTTGTGAAAAAGCGTAAGCCCGGCCATAGGAGCCTCACTAATGATTCCAACACGTAGGCCAGAATTCGTTACAACCCGTTTTAGAATGTCTGAATAATAAAATGCAACCGAGCCCGTAAAGTGCACAGGCACCGTTTTTGCAGAATCATACTTAACAAGATACAATTGACAAAAATCTTGAAATGCCTTTTCTATTAGCTCATAACAAAAGGGATGTTTGCGGTGGTCAAACAGAAATTTAGAAAAGCTTGCGAACCAGCGATTGGGGAATTCTTTTTGATAGGCGTGTTCAAATATATCTAGCCTACTTAATATTCCAAATCGTTTAATAAATAATTCACGTAAATCAATCGGTAGTTCATGATGTAAATAAGTTAGCACGAGCCGCTTACCGAGGTTCGCCCCGCTACCCTCATCTCCCAACCAAAATCCGAGGGGTGGAATTTGCTCTTTTAGCTTTCCTTCCTCAAAATATCCCGAGTTGGCACCTGTCCCCAAAATACAAGCAATTCCGGACTCATTTCCACACAACGAGATGCCTGCGGCAATTAAGTCATTCGCTACCGAGATTTGGGCATCTCCCACAAATGGTCGAAGTACTTGATTGATTATTTCACTTTTACCCTCATCCGTGATACCCGTTCCATAATAAAATACATACTGGATAGATTTTTGGCTTAGTTTTTCCAAAGTAGGTCGTTGGGCCGCGGTGATGTCGGCGGCCAACTGGTAATACGGATTTATACCGTCTGAAAAGAAGCTTTCATAGGCTTGAGTAGGGCCGGAAATGTAGCGCCATTCGGTTTTTGTCGAACCACTTTCAACGATTAAAATCATATTAATTTCCCGATTGGCGTGAATTTTTCAAATACGTTTGCCGTGTGCGGAGCGTCAGCCAACTCAGACGTTAAGTCTTGTCCTGCCCAATGCTCATAATGTTTGCCATTTTTCCACAATTTTGATGTGGTCATGTCGTAGACTAGGCCTTGAAATGCAATCCAAATTTCAGGTCTATCTTGCCCATTGCGAAGGGATAATTGTGATTTTGTGAAATTAGGAAGCTCAGTTGGCACGGTTATGTTAATTTGCACGAAACTAAATAAAAAGTGCCAAACCCCGTTTTATTCCTAAAGATTTTTAATTTTACAGCGTAAATAAATGAATGATGAAAAATTTTATTTGGATTGCGGTTGTGGCTTTCATGTTTTTTGGATGTAGTAAAGATGAGCCAACACCAGTTTCGGAATTGATTAAAAAATCTTGGTCTGTTAGTTCCGCACAGTGGGATGGAACCACACAATACACCAAGGGAGGTAGTTCTAATTTAGTTAATGGGTATGCACAATTTAAATTAGACCTAAGTGTAGTTGGCTCGGTAACTTTGACCGAATTTGATGGAAAGCAATTTACGGGAACATATTTGTTGGCATCGGATAATACTAAAATAACGTTGAGTAATTTAAAAGGTTCTGAAGGGGCACCTACTGGATCAAATGGTACGTTGGAATTTCGAATTGTAGGAATACCCACGGCAACAACGTTAGGCTTAGAGACAACATCAACTTATATTAAGGCAAGTAATAAGCGTGTTGGATTAACATTGGTTAACCCATAAAAATATTATTTTGAATGATTAGCCGTCTATTAGGACGGCTTTTTTTATATATGGAAAACAGAACAGAAATAGGCAGTATTGGGGAGTTTGGATTGATTAATCGTTTGGCCGAACCATTTAAGACTCACCAAGGGTGGACTTCTGTTGGTATTGGTGATGATGCAGCGGTATTGAATTCAGGCGGTAAATTAACCGTTACGACCACTGAATTATTGATTGAAGGTGTACATTTTGATTTATCGTATACGCCACTTTTGCATTTAGGATATAAGATTGTAAGTGTGGCTTTGGCTGATTTGGCGGCGATGAATGCGATTCCTGCCCAAATCGTTTTGGGTTTAGGACTGAGTAATCGATTCTCCGTGGAGGCTGTTGAGGAACTTTATGTGGGGGTAAAAAATGCATGTGAGGAATACAAAATTGATCTAGTGGGCGGAGATACCACGGCTTCTCCCCAAGGATTAATTGTTTCTGTCACGGCGATTGGGGTAGTCGATTCTACGGAATTAGTGAAACGTTCCGGTGCGAAACCCAATGATGTTATTTGTGTTACAGGAGATTTTGGAGGGGCTTTACTTGGGCTTCAATCATTGGAGCGTGAAAAGCAGGTATTTTTGGCCAATCCAGAAATGCAGCCCGAATTAGATAATAAGAGTTATGTGGTATTACGCCAGCTTAAACCTATGGCGCGTTTTGATATTTTACATGAAATGCGGGATTTAGGGGTCGTTCCTACATCCATGATTGATAGCTCGGATGGCCTCGCTGCTGAAATTTTACACTTGTGTAAAGCATCAGCCACCGGAGCACGTATCTTCGAAAAAAATATCCCAATAGACGATGAGACATATTTGTCGGCAACCGAATTCAATCTCAGTCCTTTGACCGCGGCCTTAAATGGGGGAGAAGATTATGAATTGGTTTTTACGGTTTCGCAGGCCGACTATGACAAAATTGAAAAAATTTCGGATGTCACGGCGATTGGTTATATGACTGATAAGCAAGATGAACGTGTCATTGTTATGAAATCAGATCAGTTGGTAAATCTAACAGCCCCCGGATTCGGCGCATAAGTCATGGCAGTAGCAATCATGCAACCTTACTTTTTTCCTTACTTAGGCTATTTTCAATTAGTTCAAGCAGTGGATCATTTTGTGTTGTATGATGATGTGATGTTTATTAAAAAAGGTTGGATTAATCGTAACCGAATTTCAAACCACAATAGAATTTTTTGGATAAGGGCCCCCATTCAAAAGTTAAGTCAAAACAAAACTATCAGAGACACTTTGATAGCTTGGGATGCCGGTTTTTCATCTAAATTAATTGTTCAGTTACATTCCTCTTATAAAAAGGCACCATATTTTAACCAGGTTATCGGAATTATAGAGAATGTGATTTACAAGAAACCCTCGAATTTGGCAGAATTTGCGGGTGAAAGTATAATTTCCGTTTTTAATTATTTGGGAATAAAAAAGAATATATATTACAGTTCACAACTCGAAGATTGTGAAAAATGCGGAAGGGTAGAGCGCTTGATTTCAATAACAAATTATTTTAATGATTCCACGTATATAAATGCTATTAATGGGAAGCATTTGTACGATAAAAATCTCTTTTCAAAACACAATGTCAAATTACGTTTTTTAATCCCTGAATTACCTGAATATTCAGAATCAACTAGAAAACGATTTATTCCTGGCCTATCTATAATTGACATACTTATGTGGAATGATATTCCCCGAGTTCGCGAAATGCTAACTAGCTATACACTCGATTGAGGCAATCTTTCTCCGTAAAATAAATTTCAAAAATATTTTATCAAGTTATTGGTAACTTTGTTTCATGACTCAATCTATCTTCATTCGTAAATACTCAAACCGCTTCCTCTCTAGGTGGCTGGTATTAGTTATTGATTTGGGGATTGTCATGTTTTCGTTTACGTTAGCAACCCTATTGCGAACCAATTTTAGATATCAAGAAATTGATTTGTATAACTTTCAATTTCATTTTCTATTTCTTTTCCTAATTCGAATAGGAGCATTCCTTTACTTTCAATCCTTTACGGGGATCATTCGGCATACAAGTATTGAAGACGCTGTCTTAATTTTAAAAGCGGTATTTACCGGTACGTTTATTGCTGCATTTTTTTCGATTACACTTCGATATTACAGTGGACTGGATATGTTGTTATATGTTCCTTTGTCCATTCTAGTTATCGATTTTTTCATCTGTTTATTCTTAATGGTGACACTTCGATTTCTTGTCAAATCGTTCTATGAATCATTTATTAACGAGTTTAAGCCTGCCGTGGGGGTACTTATATACGGCGCAGGTTATTCTGGCTTGTTAACCAAAAATGTCATTCAAAATGACCGAGGAATCAATTACCAAGTGCTTGGTTTTATTGATGACAATGAGTCCAAAATTAACAAAACGATCGAGGGTATTCGCGTGTATAGTCTGGTCGAGGCCCTAGATAAGTTTGTTGACAATTACGAAGGCTTACAGGTCATTATGGCCATAAATAACATCGGGTTACAAGCCAAACGTAAGATTTCAGATGTATTTCTAGACCGAGGAGTTATTGTTAAAACATTGCCTCCAGTTGATAAATGGGTAGGCGGGGAATTTGCAATTAATCAAATCCATAATGTCAAAATTGAAGACCTATTAGGCCGAGAGGAAATTCAAATGAATAATAAACGGATCAGCGAAGAAATGAATTCGCAATCCATCATGGTGACCGGTGCCGCAGGATCAATTGGCAGTGAGATTGTCCGCCAATTAATCGCTTATTTCCCAGCCAAAATTATTTTAGTAGATCAGGCTGAGTCGGGATTATTTGATTTGGAATACGAACTATCCGGGTTAATTCCTTCCAATACAGAACTAGTGGTTAAGGTTGCGGATGTGTCGGATTACCAACGAATGGCATTTATTTTCAAGACGCATAAGCCTAGTATTGTTTTTCATGCCGCAGCGTACAAGCATGTGCCATTGATGGAAAAAAATCCATATGAGGCAGTTAAAATAAATATTATCGGGACGCAAGTTTTGGCTGAATTAGCAGCTGAAAATGGCGTGGATAAGTTTGTGATGGTATCCACGGATAAGGCAGTAAATCCCACCAACGTGATGGGTGCGACTAAACGTTTTGCCGAAATGTATACGCAATCTATGAATCAATTAGATGGCATGCGTACCAAATTTATTGCGACACGTTTTGGTAACGTATTAGGATCTAACGGTTCTGTTATTCCATTATTTAAGAAACAGATTGAACGCGGAGGACCTGTAACGGTAACCCACCCCGAAATTACACGCTACTTTATGACCATCCCGGAAGCTTGTGAACTGGTGTTAGAAGCTGCAACGATGGGTGAGGGCGGCGAGGTTTTTGTTTTTGATATGGGTGAGTCAGTTAAGATTGTCAACCTAGCTAAAAAGATGATTACGCTGAGTGGATTGCGCGTAGATCGTGACATCGAAATAAAATATACAGGGCTTCGTCCAGGTGAAAAGTTGTACGAGGAGCTTTTGAATAACGATGAAAATTCATTGCCAACACATCATCCTAAAATTTTGGTGGCGAAAGTTAATACGCCTACCTATGCATTCATGGAAATTCAAGTAGCCGAGATGATTCAGTTATTAGCGGATGGAGGTAATAATGAACTGGTAGCAAAAATCAAGCAAGTCATTCCTGAATACAAGTCAAATAATTCAGTATTCGAAAAACTAGATCGTAAGTCTTTTTCAATCAAGCGTTAATCAGTCGCTTCGCAATCCAAATAGAAGCAAGCGTAGCTATAGGTGCTGCCAAAATATCCCATGTGTAGTGCACATGCTGAATCAGCAAAAGACAAACCAAAATTCCTGTTAAAACAAGTGCGATCCTTCGTTCTATACCCCTTAAATAATAGCAAACAAATACCATCGTTGCTGTATGGCCAGAGAAAAAGAGATCTTTTGTTATCGGTAAAGTATCTCCATATATAAAAAGTTCAGCGATGGGGTCATGTAAGCCCACTAGACCTTGTGGAGGGTTTAAGGCGACAAAATAGATACTTATAAAACGCATTAAGGTTTCTATATTGAAAGCCCATGCAAACCACAGAAATTGATGGGGTTTAGCCAGTAAGCGAATTAGTAAATAAATAACACTGAAATAAATTATCCCAAAAATCAGGTATGATACATTTGCCGAAGGAATTTGCGCTAATAAAAAATCAGGCCAAACCTTGCCATCACGTAACTGTATCCACTGAAAATATTCAGCCGCTTGCCAAGGGAAAATAGCGAATACCACTAATGCTAAAATCAATCGCCACCGAAATTGCTTATCTTGCCAAGCGATAGACCAGGCAGCGGGAATCGATTTTTTAAAACTATTCATCCACTTTGTTAGTTATCTTTCAGTAATTTTAAGTTCGCAAAACTACATTAAAATAAAAAAAGATATGAGCTTCTATTTGAAAAAAGTCGGATTAATACTTAGCATAGCTGGTGCTTTTCTTCATTTTTCGTGCGGAGGTACGTCGATAAAAAAGCCAACCATGCAAGATAATTCAGTCGCAAAATTAGATACAATTACATTCGGAGCCGGATGTTTCTGGTGTGTAGAAGCCGTATACCAGCGGGTCAAAGGAGTATATTCCGTTACTTCAGGATATATGGGTGGCAAAATCAAACAACCTACCTACCGCGAAGTTTGCACAGGGTTGACAGGGCACGCAGAGGTATGCCAGATTACATATGATCCGAATGTCGTTTCATTTCAAACCTTATTAGAGGTGTTTTGGCAGACGCATGATCCGACAACCCTCAATAGACAAGGTGCGGATGTTGGGACGCAATACCGTTCAGCTATTTTCTTTTCCAATGATACACAGAAACAAGCAGCGGAAAATTGGAAACGTAATTTGAATGAAAAACATGTATTCCCCAATCCGATTGTGACAGAGATTGTTGCGGAGTCTACATTCTATCCAGCTGAAGATTACCATCAAGATTATTTCAATCAAAATGGCACTGAACCATATTGCCAGATCGTCATAAAGCCTAAAATGGATAAATTCCTTAAGGCGTTTAAAGATAAATTGAATTAGAATCCTCCCTTATCATAAAAACTTCTTCTCCTAGATAATTTTAAATCTTGGAGCAAGGACGACTTTACACGCAAGTCGAATGAATAATTACTCGCTCGACCATAAAATGGGCTTGCGATAGGTGTCCAGTTAAAATTCATTTCCCAGCAATGCAAGTCGCGGTGCACCGACATATTCGTGTAGGTTAACCCATTAAATTTGAAATCATATCCCGAAGACACGGAAAGTTTCCATTTTTCGGAAAGGCTCAATTCTCCTTGAAAAGTCAAACCTGCGATTTTTTGCGCAGCGGCTAAGCCCATCCGGTTGTAACTAAATTGATAACTGAACGAAAAAGTCCAAGGTATATTCCAATCCACATAATCATCCAAATTGCGATTAATTTGACGTAATTGAGACTCACTCCCTTCTTTGCTTATTTTCTCTTTTGTTTTTGAAGGAGCAAACCTGCGGCCTATGGATAAATTAAGTCCTTGTAGCCGGCCCAATCCCTCGCCCTTACCAAACATCAGGTCGTTGGTTCGTCGGCCCATATCAAAAAATGCCTTGTCTTGAACATATAGATACGGGTCAATACTGCCTCCGATGTTGACATCAAATTCCCTAACACGCGAATTAGCTGTGAAGCTCAGATTGGATAGTGGAAACTCTTTTGCTAGAAAGTTATAGCTTCCATTAATCCCAAAGTTGTCGATTAGGTTAATTTTTTCACTTTGTTTGGTCGCGGTATCTGATTTGGTTTTCAGTTTTGCCTCCAACGTATTTTGAATGCCAAAACTAACTGCACCCGTAGCACCCCCATAACTTAATGTTCGTGGATCAAAGCTTGAAATACGACGAATATCTCCTATTTGTTCTACTCCTTCAGCATTAATAAACTTACGGTTATTGATGCGGACGTCTTGAAAATAACCTAACGATGGATCAGAAACATCTGGTGCATAGCTCAAACTAATACTGGGAACAGCCGTATGACGTATTGCTTCTAGGCGACCTTTATTGAAACGCGCTGTTCCATATACACGCGTATTCATGCTGGCCGAAAATGAAAGTTGGGAATTGAATTTTGGCAATCCCCCCACGGTATCAATACGGACGGTCGAATCTATCGGCATGTAGGTGTATTTGTAGGATCGGGTAAACATATTTCCAGCCAATGAAACGCCTGGAGTCAGGTTGATGTACGGTGTAAGCTTTATATTGGGTAAGGAAAGTGGAACACTATACTGAAATTTCGTCTGCGCTTTTTCCCATAGCATTGGGATTGTACTAGCATTTACAGGGATAACTCCTGGCGGTAGTTCACCTGCGGTAGTTGGCAAAAACGGTCTTTGAACGGTCCCCCGTTGACTATTAGACGCTCTAGGAAAAACATCAAACTCGTAGCGTGTAAAAGGATCCGAAACTTGGTTGGTCAATGAAATACTTCCTGAAAAATCTAATCCCAGTCGAAATTGGTCCATAAATCGATCGCTAATTGAATTCTTTCGCTTGAATGGTTGGAACTGATTCAAGCCAAAGTTAAATTCTGTTCCTGCATCAAAAACGCGTGTAGTAGTGTTTTGGTTGATCCGTAAACTAACACCACTGCGAACGATTTGGCCAATATTTTTCGTGTATTGAACTGAGGATCCGATGGTATTGGTCAGGTACTGTTGCGTTGAAAACGTGTTGAATTGATTAAAGGAATTTGATGCGACATTAACTGATGCGGAGAAACTAGAATTCCCTAGACTACGTGGGCTGTGCGACCATTGAAGTGAGAAATCTGTCCGCTTAGTTGGATTAAATTCTGCTCCATTGCTATTTCTGTTGAAAGCAAAATTAAAGCTTCCATTATATCGATAACGTTTATTGTATTGTGAATTTGCGCCCAATCCCCAGCCACCTTTGGAATAAATTTGTCCGGTAAAACGTATACCAATATTTTCGCTGGCCGCCCAATAGTAACCACCTTCACGAAGATAAAACCCACGGCCTGTAGGCTCTTCTCCATAGGTAGGGAATAATATACCCGATTTGCCCGCCTCTTTTGGTTGGGAATAAGGAAAAAAGCCAAAAGGCAGTCCAATTGGCAAAGGAATATCATTTAATTCGAAGTGAAAGGGGCCAGAAATAATTTCTTTTTTACCTACTACTTTAATTTTACTCGCATTGATGTGGAAGTGTGGATGGCTTAAATTACAAGTTGTATAAATAGCGTTTCGGATGTAAAGATTTTCCTCCTCATCTTTCTTGACAGTTTTCCCTTGAACATATCCTTCGCCCTGCTGAGTCACAATTCCTTTTATCGCCGCGCGTTTACTCTTGAAATTATAGCGTATTTCGTCCGAATCATATTTATCTCCTCCTTGGGTAAATACGGGTAATCCGTCCATTTTATGGGTAGTTGAATCATATGTCCCCTTGGCAAATACTTCATTTGTTTCCCAATCTAGCCGAATGTAGTTAGCTTCTAGTACGATTTCTCCATACTTAACTTTTGCCTTTCCGTACAGATAAACAACCTGGTTTGCCGCATCCAAGATAGTCGAGTCTGAAGCTGAATAATATACGGTAGTTTGTAAATCTTGGGATTTGTTTAGCGAATCTCCCTGAATGACGCGCGACTGAGCCGAATCTTTCACAATAATCCGTTGGGCGAAAGAATCCGATATGCCAACAAGGAATAGTCCTATGAACAGAAAAAGGTAATATGTGGATTGCTTTACCAAATGGAATTTAAAAATTATCTTTGCGTGTGGCAATGGAATTTGTAAAATTACATCATTGCCACTTACCATACGTCTAATAATTGAAAAAATAATGTTTTCAGCGATTCGAGTTATTTTTATTGCGGCTTTATTTTTGGTCTACGGTCATGCACAAGCGGAACTGCAGCCTTCAACAAATCCAACTAAAAAGAATGTAATTCGGACGATTTGTTTGGATGCAGGGCATGGAGGAAAAGATCCAGGTTGCTTAGGCCCCAAGGGTGCTCGCGAAGGGAAAGTTACGTTAAAGATTATTTTAGAATTAGGACGCAAATTAAAGGCAGAATACCCAGATTTAAAGGTGATATATACCCGCGAAACAGATGAATTTATTGAGTTATTCGAGCGAGCTGATATTGCGAATCGGAACAAAGCAGATTTGTTTATTTCGGTACACTGTAACGCAGCGACGAATAAGTCGGCCTACGGAACCGAAACCTACACCATGGGTTTGCACAAAACAGACGGTAATTTGAATGTTGCAAAGCGTGAAAACTCGGTTATCCTACAAGAGAAAGATTACCAGACTGCTTATAATGGATTTGATCCAAGTTCACCATTAGCACACATTATGATGGCAAATTACCAAAGTGCCTTTATGGCTAGCTCGGTCAAATTTGCTTCATTAGTAGAAGACCAATTTGCAAAAACCTACAAACGGAAAAGTTTTGGGGTAAAGCAAGCTGGATTTTTGGTAATTTGGCGTACGGCCATGCCCAGCGTACTCGTGGAGACGGGGTTTTTGACTAATGCCGAGGAAGAGGAATATTTAAACTCAGAGCACGGACAATCCCAAGTGGCAGATGCCATTGCAACAGCATTTAAGAAGTACAAAGAAGACATAGAAAAATAGCCCAAATGTTCAAAAGCAACGAATTAAAGGTAGGTTTTTTGGCCCTATTGGCCTTTTTAATCCTCTATTTTGGGTTTAATTTCTTGAAAGGGAATGACCTATTTTCGAAGTCGAATACGTATTACATTCAATACGATAACGTTGATGGCCTCACGGCATCCAACATTGTTATGGTCAATGGTGTTGAGGTAGGCAAAGTGAAAAAGGTATTTTTGGATCCAGCAGACGGGAATAAAATCAAAGTTGAAATTTGGGTAAATAAAGGTTTGGTTTTACCGGATAAAACAGTTGCCATTTTATCAGACGGAGCCTTGCTTGGAGGAAAAGTTATTCGCTTAGAGTTGTTGGGTAAAGGGGCGATTGCCGACGAATCAACGATACCTGGCATAAATGAAAAAGGGCTTTCTTCGTTATTAAAGGAGCGTGCATTGCCCGTCTTGTCTAATGCTGATTCACTGCTAGTTACTTTCCGTAAAGTGAGTTCTAAATTTGAAAAAACAGGGTTGTACCTAAATCGATTAATTGAAAATTCCAATAGTGCTGTATCTAACATTAATGGCTCAGTGAATACGCTGGTAGCTGAAAATAGTGTAAATATCAAGCAAATTACGGCCAATATGCGCAATCTGTCACAGAGTTTAATTGAGACTGAGAAAGAATTAAAACCATTACTAACAAAGTTTAATTCGGTAGCCGATTCCATTCAGGCGGCACGGATTGGGCAAACCATACAAGAGGCTAGCCGGGCGATTGTTTCGCTCCAACGAATCGTTACAAAACTAGAACAAGGTCAGGGAAGTGCGGGTAAATTTTTGACAAACGACTCACTTTATACGGGCCTGAATAAGACGATTGTAGATCTAGATCGCCTATTGATAGATTTTAGAACGCAGCCGAAGCGTTATATACATTTCTCTGTTTTTGGGAAAAAAGACCCCAATCCGCCCACTGATAAATAGACCCTTACATGGCTACGAAGCAATTGCTTATTTCGGCATCTGTTGAAATAACGGATATTTTAATGGCCGAATTGGGCGAAATTGGATTTGATATTTTTGAGGATCTTGATTCAGGGATTGCTGCTTATTGCCCGGCAGCTTTGTATGATGCTGATCAAGCGCAAGAAATTATAGATCGCTATCGCTTTTTAGGTTCAATCGATGTAGTTTACAATGACATCGAAAAGGAAAATTGGAATGCAGTTTGGGAGACCAATTACGATCCGATTCGCATTTCAAATGAAGTTCATATTCGAGCTAGTTTTCATGAGACTGATGAATCATTTCCGCTTGAAATTATCATTAATCCCAAAATGTCTTTTGGTACCGGTCATCATCAAACTACGGCGTTGATGGTAGAGGCTTTGTTGGAAATAAATTTGACCAATAAAACGGTGCTTGATGCAGGCACAGGCACAGGCATTTTGGCTTTTGTTGCCTGTAAGCGTGGTGCTTTGCGTGTTCATGGTTTTGATATTGATTCATGGGCCGTGGAGAATTCCATAGAGAATGCTGGACTCAATGATTGTACTTCAGTGACTTTTTCACTTGGAAATATTCGGGATGAAGATGCAACCGTATACGATGTTTTGATTGCAAATATTAATCGAAATATTCTACTTGACGAATTGGAAGAATATGCGAAGCGGATTCGTTCTGGAGGTTATTTGTTCTTAAGTGGGTTTTATACGTCCGACGTATCTTTGTTGGCCGAAGCAGCCAGTTTACATGGGCTTACATTGCAGGTTCAATCTGAGAAAGAGCAATGGGCGTGTCTACGTTTGTTAAAGGCTTAGATTAAAATATCGGCAAAAAAGTCATTAATTCATGAAAAAACCTTATTTTTGAAGGTTTTACGCATATAACTCGTTGGTTCGAGTTTTTTATAGCACATGAAGATCTCCCCAAACAAACCCTTTCAGGTTGTTTACTCTTTATTATCACATGAATGCTTGGGCTACTTGTTCGAGGTGTTTGTCGTGCAATTAAATGAGAAGGGTCAGTTGACTTGGGAATATCAAACCCTTACCACCCGCAATTACCATGAATTTGTTGCAGGCTTGGATGAGCGCGATGAGGCTTGTGTGAAGTTGATTGAAGGAATGAAGCCTGCGGCCATTTTTGAAAAATACAATACATCGAAGCGTAAAACGATTGAGGAATTTTATCTCAAAACCTTTGATCCTGAGAAAGGGGATAAGGAGATTGCGGAATCAGTACACGCTAATATTGAGCGTCGGCGGGCTCAAATATTTGAACTTATTTGCCCAGATAAAACGCTTTTCATCATGGGGAATGATGGAAACCCCATGCGGCAGCCGGTGCAAATCCAGGCTGAAGCTGTTGAGGTTTTGTTTCATTTCATGCGTAATGAAGAGAATACGAATTATTTCCCCACATTAAAATATCAAGGAAACAAGCTTGAGTTCCAATATAAGGATGCGCTAATTTTATGCGATGAACCAGCTTGGATGCTTTTAAATCAAAAATTATATCACTTTAAGCCCCAGTTAGAGGGTAAAAAATTACGTGCTTTTCTGAACAAAAAATTTGTTGTCATCCCCAAAAATATGGAGGAAGACTATTTTCGAAAATTTGTAAAAGCGATGGTTGCCCGTTATCCGGTGCACGCCAAAGGGTTTGAAATAACGAATACGGAGAAGAATTGCCAGTACTTATTATCCTATGGCCCGATTGTGCCTAAGCATGATGGGGATGATAAGCCAACTTCGAAAAAGGCATTGGAAGCGGCGGATCGTTGGCAATTTGTTTTATCATTTCAGTATGGGAACAACCGTTTCCCGTGGGATGGGTTGGCGGCGGAGGCGAATGTTCTGTTTGAGAAGAAAGCCGATAGTTTTGCATTTCAAAAGATCATGCGTTCGCTTGTCAAGGAAAAACGTAGTTTCCAAAGTTTGAAATCGATGGGTTTGCCGATGGAATCGGATGGAAGGGCCACGATTTCTCGTTCAGATGCCGTTCAATGGCTGACCGCTCACAAACAAGATTTAGATCAAGCTGGATTTACCGTTCACTTTAAAGGAGATGGCTCAGCTCCGCGCTACTTCTTAGGTAAGCCAGAAATTAGTATTCGTATTGGTGAGAAATTTGATTGGTTTGACATTCAAGCCATTATTTCGTTTGGCCAATTTCAAATTCCATTTTTGAAGATTCGTCAATTAATTCTTCAGAAGAAAAAGGAATTTCATTTGCCGGATGGCTCCATCGCCATTATTCCAGATAACTGGTTTCACGATTACCAAGATTTGTTTTATTTCTCCGAGACACGTCCCGGTGATGATGGCGTTTATCTGCGCAGACAGCATTTTCAGTTGATTCAGGAGTGGGAAAATCAGGATTTGGTCAAGACTTCATTGAAGACAAAAACCCTCAATGACCTGAAGTTAGAGACGAAAGAATTTCCGATTCCAAAGAATTTCAAAGGAACACTCCGTCCGTATCAGCTTGAAGGCTACCGGTGGATGCGAACGCGTCAAGTGGCTGGCTTAGGGGCATGTTTGGCGGATGACATGGGTCTAGGAAAGACGGTACAAACACTGTGTTTATTGCAAAGTTTAAAGGAGCAAGGAGAGACACTTCCAACGTTACTCGTGATGCCCACTTCCTTGTTGTATAACTGGGAAATGGAGGCTAAAAAATTTACACCTCAGCTTCGTGTAATGGTTTATAGTGGGCCCCAACGGGAGAAATTACAGGCTCAAATTGGCAAGGTTGATTTGATTTTGTGTTCCTTTGGAATGGTGCGTTCGGATATTGATTGGTTTGAAAAGCAGTCATTTAGCTATGTTATTTTAGACGAGTCGCAGGCGATTAAAAATCCGCTCGCAAATATTACCAAGGCAGTGCAAAAATTAAATGCCAAATTTCGTTTAGTTATGACAGGCACACCGTTGGAGAATTCCACGATGGACTTGTGGTCGCAGATGAATTTTGTCAATACAGGCCTGCTTGGTACGCAACGTTATTTCAAGGATTCTTTTCAAATACCTATCGAGAAAAAGGCGGATGGTGATCAGAAAAAGCGTTTATACTTTTTGATTAAACCCTATTTATTACGAAGAGAGAAGCGTCAGGTGGCGGCCGACTTACCTGAAAAGATGGAGTCGATTACGTATTGCGCTATGTCGGAGGAGCAAGAACGCTTGTATGATAAAACGAAATCGTTTTACCGTGACATCCTTTTAAAGCAGATTAAGGATGAAGGATTACAAAAATCGCGCTTTTCGGTGTTGCAAGGTTTAACGAAATTACGCCAATTAGCCAATCACCCGGCCTTGTGTGAAGAAGGATTTACTGGGGAATCAGGTAAAATGGAAGCGGTGTTAGAAAAGCTAGAAACGGTGTTAGAGCAACATCATAAAGTGTTGATTTTTAGCCAATTTGTTCAGCATTTGGGATTGATTCGGAGGGCTTTGGACGAACGAGGTATCGCTTATGCATATTTAGATGGTAGTACATCTGACCGTATGGGTCAAGTGGAAAGTTTTCAAAAAGATGATGGGCAATCCGTTTTCTTAATTTCACTTAAAGCCGGCGGAGTAGGTTTGAATTTAACGGCTGCCGACTATGTATTTTTGTTGGATCCATGGTGGAATCCAGCTGCAGAGGCACAAGCGATTGACCGAGCCCATCGGATTGGTCAAAAGAAAACGGTGTTTACCTATAAGTTTATTAGCAAAGAAACAGTAGAGGAGAAAATTCTTTCGCTCCAACAACGTAAATTGGATTTAGCGAATGATCTAGTTACGTCAGATGAAAGTATTTTACGTGCTTTGAGTGAAGACGAGGTCTTGGATTTATTAAGCTAGCGTTTTACCAATACATTTTTGGCCACTTCGTGGCTAATCAATACCGGCGGATTATTGTCGATGCGGAGTGATACCGATAAATCAAATGCATTTATTTCAATTATTTCTAACGTCGCCCCCAATCTTAAGTTAAGTTTGGTCAGCAATTGTAGAAAAACGGCGGAGTCTTGAGCTACGCCTACTAGATTGCCCGCTTTTCCGATAGGCATATTGGCCAACGAAACATACCCTAATTGTGGTAAAATTCCATCTTTGTTCGGAATAGGATCGCCGTGTGGATCAGACCTCGGGTAGTCCAAAAAGGCATCTAACTTGTCGATGAGTTCTTTCGACTCAATATGTTCGAGTTGCTCTGCGATTTCGTGCACTTCATCCCAATTGAACCCCATTTTTTTTACGAGAAACACTTCCCATAAGCGATGCTTACGAACAATATCCAATGCTAATTTTTCACCTACGCTGCTTAATCGAACGCCTTGATATTTTTGATAGTTTACCCAACCCTTTTCTGACATTTTACGAAGCATGTCTGTCACTGAAGCCGCTTTATTCTGAGTTAATTCAGCAATGGCATTGGTTGAAATGTCTTCTTTAGTTGACTCGGATAGCCTAAAAATAATTTTCAGATAGTTTTCTTCTGCGAAGGAAATAGCCATATTATTGATTTGAAAATCAAAAGTACAAAAAATTTGTTCTAATATTTTTAGGTAAGTCTAAAAATTATTTTAGAATATTCTATATATTTGATTTTTGATTTTCATTTATGTCTAAGCCTTGGCGTTCTGAAGTTAAAACTCATTCACTGAGTGAAGTTTATGCGAGTATCCCTATTCCGAAAGGAGGGAGTTTTTGGAAGAATCTTCGTGCTTTCATGGGTCCTGGCTTTATGGTGGCTGTTGGCTATATGGATCCCGGAAATTGGGCAACGGATTTAGCTGGTGGAGCGCAATTTGGGTACACGTTGCTATCTGTTATATTAATATCAAGTTTATTTGCTATTCTTTTGCAGCACTTAGCCTTAAAGTTAGGGGTCGCCTCTGGACGTGACTTGGCTCAAGCTTGTGGCGATGCCTTTTCCCGACCTGTCGCAATTTTCTTATGGGTGATTTGTGAACTTGCGATTGTGGCCTGTGATTTAGCTGAGGTTATAGGTTCGGCATTAGCTTTAAATTTATTGTTTGGGATACCTATTTTGGGAGGAATTGTTATTACAATTTTAGATGTTTTCTTAATTTTATATTTTCAAAATCGAGGATTTAGGGTTCTTGAATCAATCGTTTTGGCACTTTTGGGTGTAATTAGTGCCTGCTTTATCTACGAGATTTTTATTGCTCAGCCGGAGATTGGCCCTGTATTGCAAGGCTTGATTCCATCGGCGGGAATTTTTCAGGATTCCAATCAATTATATGTAGCAATTGGTATTTTAGGTGCGACCGTCATGCCGCATAATTTATATTTACATTCAAGTATTGTTCAGACGCGTGCATTTGCTCATACAGATGAAGAACGGACGAAAGCCATTAAATTTGCTACATGGGATTCAACGCTTTCACTTTCTATTGCCTTTTTTGTTAATGCTGCAATTCTTATTTTGGCAGCTGCGGCGTTTCATTGGAGTGGACAACAGCATGTAGCCGATATTCGGGATGCGTATGAATTGTTAAATCCTGCCCTAGGGAGTCGGTGGGCTGCTATTTTGTTTGCTATTGCCTTATTAGCTTCTGGGCAAAATGCTACGCTAACAGGTACGTTAGCAGGTCAAATCGTTATGGAAGGGTTTTTAGATTGGCGCTTGAAACCTTGGATTCGTCGTTTGATTACACGTATGCTGGCTATTTTACCCGCTTTTTTTATTACTTGGGTCTGGGGCGAAAGTAAGATCGGTGATTTATTAATTTTTAGTCAAGTTGTTCTTTCCATGCAACTTAGCTTTGCGGTGATTCCGCTCGTTTTGTTTACGAGTGATGTAAAAAAGATGGGCAAATTCGTAAACGCACCTTGGTTGACCGTCAGCGCATGGATCATAAGCGCCATAATCTTAAGTCTTAATTTGTATTTATTAGCGCAGATTTTCTTTGGCGCGTAGCCAGTGGTTATTATTTCCTACTTGTTCGATCGAGTCCCACATAATATCTTTAAATGGACTTTTGATTCCTTTTAAAAGAGATACATCTGATCGGATTTTCAGGATTTCATTAGACAATCCTGCCGCGTAAAATGCCTCCAAGGTTTGCGCACCTCCTTCTACCAAAATTGATTGAATTCCCTGGTTGTGACAATATTTCATTATCCCCAAAAGTAGATTTTCTCCAAGCGCTATCCATTGTTTATTACTTTCTTCATACGAGAAATCTTGTGTAAATATGGTGACCGCACTTTCGTCAGTAATGAGTGTTATGTCGCGAAGCATACGGTTGTGAGGATCAATGACCATACGTATTGGGGTATTGCCCGGCCAAAATCGTGCATTTAATTTTGGATTATCAGCATTGGCCGTATTTACGCCAATCAAAATTGCCTGATGCTGTGTGCGTAATTTGTGCACCAATTTTTGGCTAAGTAGATTTGAAAAGCCAACAGGCTCTCCCGTTTCACGCGCAATAAATCCATCGCTAGATTCTGCAAATTTTAGTGTGACCCACGGCCGGCTTTTATCATGAAAATGAAAAAAATGCCGATTTAAATAGGCTCCTTTTGATTCAAGTATGCCTATGTCAACTGCGATTCCCGCTTGTAAAAGTCGCTGCATTCCTTTCCCTGACACGAGTGGATTGGGGTCTAAATTACAGATGACGACGCGAGCGACCTGTTCTCGAATTAACAAATCAGCGCATGGAGGCGTTTTCCCAAAATGACTGCACGGTTCTAAATTAACATAAACGGTTGCGCCCTTTGCTGTATGACCAAGGCTCTTAAACGCATTTACCTCTGCGTGCGAATCACCATATCGGGCATGATACCCTTCACCGATGATCTGGTTTTCGAGTACAATTACGCAGCCGACTAACGGATTAGGTGCAACGTGCCCATCGCCTAACAAGGCCAGGTCTAGCGCACGTTGCATCCAAATTTCGTCTTTAGTCATGTTCAACTTTTTTCCGGCTTGATGACATGTAACTGTAAATTGCTGGAATGATGTATAGTGTTAATGTGGTTGAGAATAACATACCTCCTACGACCGCAATACCCATTGAAACGCGGCTTTGTGAGCCTGAACCTAGGGCTAGCGCGATAGGTAAAATACCTAAAATGGTACAAAGCGATGTCATGATAATAGGGCGGAAACGAGCAGATGCTGCATTTTTTACGGCCTCCATTTTCATCAATCCCGTATCTTTTTGTTGGTTCGCAAACTCAACAATCAAAATACCATTTTTGGTCACGAGGCCAATCAACACGATAATACCAATTTGAGAGAAAATATTCAATGTTTGACCAAAATCCCAAAGGGATAACAGTGCTCCGGCAACGGCCAAAGGCACCGTAAATAGGATGATAAATGGATCAACAAAACTTTCAAATTGCGCTGAAAGAATCAGGTAGATCAACAAGATTGCTAACGCAAACGCGAAAAGTAATGAGGAGCTTGATTCTTTAAATTGCTTACTTTGACCATCATATGCTGTTGAGAATGATTCGTCGAATGTCTCCTCGGCTAATTTATCCATTTCATCAAGTGCCTCACCTAATGTTACACCTTTGGCCATTTGTGCGGTCACTGTCGCTGCTGAATAGCGGTTGAAACGAAACAATTGTGGCGGCGTACTTTGCTCAGTTATTTTGACCATGTTGTCCAATTGAATCAAATCGCCCCGATTATTTTTTACATATAGGGATTTGAGGTCGTTAACATCATTTCGAGAGGAACGATTTATTTGACCTATAACCTGATATTGTTTTCCATCCATGATGAAGTACCCGAAGCGACGACCCGAAAGTCCCAATTGTAAGGTTTGGGCCACATCTTGAATCGATACCCCTAGGTTTTGCGCTTTTGAACGATCGATTTCAAGGCGTAATTCTGGTTTAGTGAATTTTAAGTTTATGTCTGAAATTTCAAATTTTGGGGAATCACGTACCTTCGCCATAAATTGTGGCATCATTTTTTTCAACCTATCGAAATTGGGAGCTTGTACGACAAACGCAACTGGCAAGCCTCCACCACCACGCTGACCCGTTTGTAAAGTTGGCTCTTGAGTGACGATTGATTTTGCACCCGTGAATTTCTTTACCTTGGGTTGAATCGCATCTACGATGGCTTGTTGGCTCCTACGCGACGTCGTGTCCCTCAATAAAATACGAACGAAGCCAGAATTTGAACCTGCATTCCCAAATCCCGGAGAAGTAATCGTATAAATCGAAGTTCGTTCTGATTCGGGGATTTCTTTCATAAGAAATCTCGAAATTTCATCCGTATAGTTGAGCATATAATCAAATGTTGCTCCTTCAGGTGCCGTCGCACTAATCCGCATTTGACCTCTGTCTTCAAGTGGAGCCAATTCAGAAGGAATAGCACCTGTTTTGAAAAGTGTGTAAATCAAGCCCATTAAGCCGACCATGATTACCCAAGCGACCCAACGAACCCGAAGGAATGCACTAAGTGAATTTTCGTATGCTTTTGTCATCCAGACAAAGAATGGTTCGGTTACTCTGTAAAACCAAGGTTTTGAATGACCTCCTTTGAGTAATTTTGAGCTTAACATAGGTGTTAAGGTCAACGACACAAAGGCGGATATGATGACGGAACCAGCAACCACAATACCAAATTCACGGAATAATTGACCTGTAATACCCTCTAAAAAGATAACGGGTAAAAATACCGCTGCTAGTGTAACCGTGGTCGAAATAACGGCAAAGTAAATCTCGTTTGAACCTGCTAAAGCCGCCTGCCAAGGTGTTAAGCCTTCCTCGATTTTGGAATATATGTTTTCCAAAACAACAATAGCATCATCTACCACAAGACCAATGGATAATACGATTCCGAGTAATGTGAGTACATTGATTGAAAATCCTGCTAGATACATAAAAAAGAAAACACCAATTAACGAAACAGGAATTGCTGTCAGCGGAATGATCGTTGACCGCCAATCACGTAGGAATAGGAAGATAACTATTGTCACCAACAAGATAGCAATCAAGATCGTCTCCTCTACCTCTTCGATCGATTTACGCACGTATCTGGTATTGTCATATCCCTCCTTCAAAATCACATCACTAGGGATGGTCGTTTGAATTTGCTTCATTTTTTTATGAATCTGGTCGACAATTTCGATTTGATTTGAACCTGGCTGTGGAATCACAGCAATCGAAATCATGGGCACCATGTCTCGTTTAAAGAATGTCTTTTCGTTTTCGGGCGCTATGACGGCATTGCCAACGTCCGAAAATTTCACGATGCGGTCACCTTCCTCGCGGATGATTAGGTTATTAAAATCCTCCACCGTGGCTAATCGGCCTTGCGTGCGCACCGTAAGTTCCGTATTGTTTCCCTCGATACTGCCGGAAGGAAGTTCGATATTTTGTTTCGTTAACGCATTCACGATATCGGGTGCTGTTAACCGGAATGAGGCCAAGCGTTCTGGATCTATATTTAAGCGCATCGCATATTTCTTTTCGCCCCACATTTGAACAGAAGAAACCCCTGGAATTGTTTGCAGTTTTTCCTTCACACTACGTGTTGCGATTTCGTTTAAGCTTAACAAATCCCGCGTATCGGAATAAATATTCAAGTTATAGATGGGGCTTGAGTCCGAATCCGCTTTGGATACGACGGGCGGATCAACATCTTTAGGTAATAATGCCAACGAACGTGAGACACGATCGCGAACATCATTTGCGGCATCTTCAATGTTCACCGACAAATCAAATTCAACTGTGATGCTGGACCTTCCGTCTCGACTTGAGCTGGAAAGCGTCTTGATCCCGGCGATACCATTGATGGACTCCTCGAGGGGTTCCGTAATTTGAGACTCAATAATATCGGCATTCGCACCTGTATAACTTGTCTGGACTGTAACCACAGGTGGATCTACGGAAGGATATTCGCGAATCCCCAAATAGGAATAGCCAATTAACCCAAATACGATAATTGAGACCGACATCACAATGGATAAGACCGGACGTTTAATGCTAGTTTCTGATAAAGAGGCCATATGTTAAGCTAGGTTTTTTTGTGGTAGTTGGGCATAAACGTCTTCGAATGTTAATTCGGACGCGGTGCCTTTTGAGTTAAATACTATCTGAGCAAGACCATCATGTTGATATGCGCCAGAATATACATTGTATTGATCGAAATTTACAAATCGACCGCAAAGAATTAGTGCGGGAATACGAAACGCGTTTGCAATATGTGCTGGTCCAGACTCCACACCTATGAAATATTCCGCATCGCGGATAATCTGCAAGGTTTCATAGAGGCTAGTTTTTCCTACCAGCGATGTGAATCGTGACGATTGATATGCCAATGGCTCAATTACGCCTATTTCAACGACATGAACATCGTTTTCTGCAATAATCTGATCGATTAATCGGCACCATAATGAATCTTGCCAATCACGCATTTGGGCATTGGATTTGCGATGAATAATCCAATATGGTTTTTGTAATAGCGTGTTTTTTACCCCTTTTTCGAGGTAGATATGTGGATATCCGCTCAATTTTCCAAGGTCGGCTAATTGCGAAACAACTTCTAATAGATTGAAATGGTGAAGGTAGTTTTCCTTTGTTATTCCCATCTCAGCTGCTTTGGTATTTTTTAAAAATTGTCCCGGGAAGAAAGGGTCACTTCGTAAATAACCAAGGTGCAAATTGTAAAATAGGTCAAATGGATGTTTTTTTGTTACATACATGCTGAACAACACGCTTTGCTCGTCGACGAGCAATTCGATTTTCGGGTGATTTTCAAGTATTGAGCGAAAAGCGGGCTTTATAATCCACACAATTTTTGCCGAGGGGAATTTGCTACATAAAGCTTCAATTATCGGTTCTGCCGCAACGATATCACCGAGGTGCTCGGCGAGCAATATTCCTATGAATTTATCAGTTGGTCGCCTCCATTTTTGTACGCGAATTTGCAAATAGAATCGAACATAGGCAATTTGAGCCGCTAGCACGTGAGCTAGCTTGCGCCATTTATATTGCCAAACTGACAGATTCCAAAACATGTTTATTTATTGAAGAACTTCTTTGATTTCAACTTCGCCGTCTGGTTTCACTTGAATGATACCATTGGTGATTAGCGAGTCCCCAATGCTTAGTCCTGAAATGATTTCCACATTCTTTTCCCCACGGTTACCCAGTTCTACTTTTACAGGAATAGATTTTCCATTTTTCACAATGAATACCCGACTTCCTTTTGCTTCCGGCACCACAGCTTCGGTAGGAATAAGAATGGCATCACCTTTGGTTTTCAAGATCAAGTTTACCTTTGCAAATGCTCCGGGCACTAAATTCCCTGATGGATTAGGTGCTAAGGCACGTATTTGAACCGTACGTGTCAACGGGTCAATTTTAGGATCAATCGCATATACATTTCCGCGGTACATTTTTTCTTCACTCTCCGTAATAAATTCGATTGTGCTTCCCTTGCGAATAGCCGTCGCATATTTTGCAGGAATGGAGAATTCAATTTTAGCTGGGTTTGTATTCGTTAACGTCGCAATCCGTGTGGCCGGTGAGATATAACTACCCAAAGACACATAGCGGAAACCTATCGTTCCTGCGAACGGGGCCAAAACGGTCGTTTTTAATATTTGGGCTTTCAGATCTTCAATGTCAGCAGAAATCGTATTGACCGAGTTAACGGCGATGTCATATTCCCGCTGGGAAATCGCTTCTTTTTGTAAAAGTACTTTTTGGCGTGCCTCGTTATCCTCGGCTAATTTCTTATTGAAACCTAACTTGCGCAAACGGGCTTGTAAATCGTCGTCGTTGATACGGAATAATACCGTTCCTTTTTTAACCGCATCGCCTTCCTTGATATTAAGTAAAATAATTCTTCCGGCGATTTCTGAGCGTACTTCTACCTCTTCGTTCGCCAATATCGATCCAGTCGAGCTAATTAAATCGTCTAATCGGGTAGATTTGACCACTGTAACGACGACGGAAGTTTTACCGCCCTTGCCATTTTTGTCTTTTTTTGCATCCTCCGTTTTCTCTTTGCTAAACGTTTTTTTGATTTTTGGATAAAAGGCGAGTCCTAAAACAAGCGCTAGGATCAAAATTCCAAGGATCGATTTTGTTACTTTATTCATGGTTAAATGGTCAACGGTTTAAATCAATATTAAAATTACTGAGTGTGGCTAACTGCGCTATCCTCAATTGTAGGTTTATTCTTTCTTTCCTTGATTAAGCCAAGGTAAAATTTGTTCATTTTGTATTTGATTCATCACAAAATGGCTTTGAGCGTTACCGATATTCTTGATACTGGCCAATTTATGTAAAATAAAATTCCGGTATTCATCCATGTCGGAAACCACGATTTTCAACAAAAAATCACTGTGTCCCGAAACGCAATAACATTCCTGTACTTCTAAAAGCGACATGACATCCGTTTCAAATTGCTTGAGGTAATCAGCCGCATGTTCTTTTAAGGAGATATCACAAAATACGGTAAGTGATTTACCTAATTTATTCGGATTAATCATCGCACGGTAACCGGTAATGACCCCCTCTTTTTCCATCCGTTTAATGCGCTCGTGAATAGGTGTTGCACTCATTCCGAGCCGAGTGGCCATTTCCTTGTTAGATAAGAATGCGTCCTCATGCAGAAATGCCAAAATTTGTTTGTCAATATCGTCTATCTTGGCCATTGTTATAGTGGGCTAGGGACTAATGATGCGCCGACGGAAACGACACCTTTGAGTGTATCAGTTCGCATATACTGCTCCAAAGCTACGCGGTATTTTCCGCGACGTGGAAATTTCAAACCCTTTAAAATAGTATATGAGTGGCTGTACATATCCCCTAAACCGCCGCCTTTTGGCTTGCCTGTTTTGGGATCATAGAGTATCGCTTCAGCAAAAGCTTTTTTCCAAACGCCTTGTTTTTCTTGGATGAGCCAACAATTAAAATATAAATTGTAAAAGGGGTATTCATTTGATTGCCGAATCGCGACGCGTAAATCGTAGACGGTTACGGTGTCTTTAATTTCGAAAGGAAAAACGATTTGTTTTTTCTGCACCCAGCCATTTTCTGCCAAGGATTCAGTTTGGTCAAAAACGGCGTCCGACTGACAAGAGCTGCTCAGGAGACTTATCAATACCATAACCCATAAAATACTAGAGGTTATTTTCATGTCGTTTTAGGCTGATGGGGCTTCGGAAGATCCCCCTTCACGTGGTGGTCTTGGCTTAAATTTCTTCTTAAATTTCTTTTTGAAGGGTTTGGGTTGGCCCGTTGTATCTGTCAAACCACCTTCTGCTGTCGGATTTGCATTCACGTTCGGTTGAGTTGTTGCATCTGGGCGTGGTCCCCGGTTATCCGGTCTTGGTCCACGCTCAGGGCGTGGGCCTCTATTTTCAAATCGGTCACGGCCTCCGCGATTGCCCCCTTTTCCGCCTCCAGAACTCGGTTTTTTACCACCGTATTTTTTGTCCATCCGCTCTAAATCCGAATTTAATTCGGATAAGGTTGGCTTTTCAACTACCGGGGCATCTGGATTTAAGTCACTAAATGACTCAGGAATGATTCCTTTTTTATTAAGATCAATGATTTCTTTAACGCGGTCACAGCTAACAGGTATCCAGATTGCTTCTTCTCCCACAATCCCAAACCACATCATGCGCTTGAAAATATCTGTTTTTTGTAAAACAGCTTCCCCTTTTTTAGTTTTTAATCGGCCTTCAATTGTTGGGATGCTTTTTAGTGCATCCATATACGTCTCTAATTCGTAATTTAAACAACATTTTAGGCGACCGCATTGGCCACTTAATTTAACAGGGTTAAGCGATAAATTTTGATAACGCGCCGCTGAAGTAGTTACATTTTTAAAGTCGGTCAGCCATGTCGAACAACATAACTCACGCCCACAGACGCCAATACCACCCAAGCGGCCTGCTTCTTGTCGCGAAGAAATTTGTTTCATTTCTACGCGCACTTTAAATTCCGTTGCTAATAATTTGATTAATTCACGAAAATCGACGCGATCTTCCGACGAATAATAAAAGATGGCTTTCGTTCCGTCTGATTGAAATTCAACATCCGAAAGCTTCATATTTAATTTAAGATCCCCAATGATTTGTCGGCCCCGATACATCGTAGGCATATCCCGCGCTATCATTTGGTTATGTTTTTCGAGATCTTTATCGCTAGCGATCCGGATGATATTTTTTAAATTATCATCGTCTTTAATTGACTTTTTCATCAATTGCAGGCGTACTAATTCGCCTTGCAGGGAAACAACTCCCATGTGTATTCCCGAGGATGATTCCACCATGACACCATCACCTGTGTGTAGCATGAGCCCATTCGAATTCCTGAAATATTCTTTACGACCTCCTTTGAATTTGATTTCGACGATATGAAAACGCTGAAATTGAGGGACATCCAAGTCAGACAGCCAATCAAAAACATTCATCTTATTACACCCACCTGTGCCGCAACCGCCATTACTTTGGCAGCCCGAAACTTCTCCTTCTACACTTTTGGATCCACAAGATCCCGTTGAACACGATTTACATGCCATAAGCTATTGATTCCATCGATCGCTTATCCTTTATAACGTAGGATGTCGAGACCAATATCTCTTCTAAAGTTTTTACCTTCAAATTGGACCGATTGGGCCGCCTTTTGAGACTTTTGTATCGCCTTCTCTAGGGTATTTGAAGTTGCTGTGAGAGCAATAACTCGCCCCCCACTAGTCAAAATTTGTCCATTTTCTTCTCGCGTTCCCGCTTGGAAGACAATTGCATCTGTTACTAAATCCAATCCGCTAATTACGTCTCCCTTCCGATATTCTTCTGGGTAGCCCTCAGCGACAACCATTGTCGTTACGGCAAATTGCTCCGAGATTTCAATTTTCTCTTCGTGCAAAGTGCCACGTGCAGCTGCAAGCAGCAAAGATAAGAAATCCGATTCGATTCTAGGTAAGACTACCTCGGTTTCAGGATCACCCATCCTTGCATTGTATTCAATCACATAAGGTTCCCCTTCGTGATTCATTAAACCAATAAATATAAATCCCTTATACGGAATGCCTTCTTTTTTCAATCCAGCAAGCGTCGGTTTAATCACTTTTTGATCCACGGCACTCATGAACTTAGCCGTTGCAAATGGTACGGGCGAAACAGCGCCCATTCCACCCGTATTCAATCCTTCATCATTTTCACGAATCCGCTTATAATCCTTCGCTTCCGGTAAAACCACATAATTTTCGCCATCTGTCAAAACAAATACAGACATTTCAATACCACGCAAAAATTGCTCAATGACTACTTTTTCGGATGCCGCACCAAACTTTGCGTCTAACAACATCTCTTTCAACGAGCTTTGAGCCTCCGCTAATGTTTGGGCGATAATCACCCCTTTTCCAGCAGCGAGCCCATCGGCCTTCAATACGATTGGTAAAGATTCGTTTTCTAAATAGACTAAACCAGCCTCAATAGTATCCTTTGTGAATGTTTCCGAAGCGGCCGTTGGGACGCCATACATATGCATGAATTTTTTTGAAAAATCCTTGCTTCCCTCCAATTGTGCACCCGCCGCGCCTGGACCTACAATACCCACATGCGTTAAATCGGCATGTGATTCGATGTAATCTCGAACTCCTTTTACAAGGGGCTCCTCAGGCCCTACAACCACTAATTCAATTTGATTTTCGCGGATTGCCTGAACAATACCCGCTAAATCAGCAACGCCTACAGGTAAATTTGTGCCAAAAGTGGCTGTGCCCGGATTACCCGGAGCAAAAAATAAATTACTAAGTAATGGGCTTTGGGAAACCTTCCATGCAAATGCGTGCTCACGACCTCCCGAACCGATAATTAAAACATTCATAAATCTAATTGGCTAATTCACTCAAAAACTTAATGCGCATCAAACGCAATTCTTCTTCACTCACATCTTCAATATTACATTCATCCAGTGCCTGTGCGATGTTATCGGTGTCTGCCGATAAGAAATAGTCGAATATTTCGTCTTGTTTATCCGGTTCAATTACTTGATTGATAAAATAATCCAAGTTCAATTTGGTTCCTGAATAACAAATAGCCTCAATCTCCTCAATCAATTCCGACATGTTCAATTCTTTCTGCTCGGCAATTAAATCTAAATCAATCTTGCGATCAACCTGTTGAATGATGTAAATTTTGATTTTTGATTTATTGACCGTCGACTTGACCACCACTTCTTTAGCAGTTTCAATTTCGTTTTCATCCACATAGCGAATGATCGTATCTATAAACTGCTTTCCAAATTTGACTACTTTGCCCATTCCCACACCTGTAATCTGCGCCATTTCCTCCTGATTTGTCGGGTAGGTAGTCGCCATTTCCTCTAGTGATGGGTCTTGGAAAATTACATATGGAGGAAGGTTTTTCTCCTTCGCTACTTTTTTACGTAAGTTTTTTAATATTTCAAATAATGCATTATCATACGCTTTTGCGCCCAATGCCGCATTTTCTTCCTCATTTTCAGCCGTTATCGCCTCTTGCTCATAATCATGATCACGCGCGAACGTTAATGGATACGAATCTTTTACGTAGGCCGCTGATTTTTCATTAAGCTTTAAGACCCCATAATTTTCCACGTCCTTAGCAAGTAAGTCATAGATGACCATTTGCTTTATAAACGAGATCCAAGGTGATTTTTGGCTCTCCGGATTTGGCTCTCTTTTTGTTTTCTTAAGTAGCTTTGGTTTTTTCGGCGCGTCGTCATCTCCGTCTTCATCATCCTCGTCATCCTCGTCATCCTCCGGTTCAATAACATTCCAAGGTGCTATTGCCCCAATCCCAAAGCAACTCAGTTTTTCATGCTCGTAACTTTGGGTATATTGATTGCTTTTCCCTTCCAATACATCCGCTAAATGCTCTGCATCAAACCTTTCCCCCGTTTGTTTCACGGCATCTAAGACCCAATGAACTTCCTTTTCTACCTTAAATGTGGCCGTTGGGTGCTTGCAATTATCGCAGAAACCACAATTTTCAGCCATGTGCTCGCCAAAATAGCTGAGTAGTTGCTTGCGCCGACAAACCCCCAAATTGGCATAATAGACCATTTCACTCAAGAGTAATTTGGCATTTTCTTTTTCGGAAACGGCTTTGTCTTTATTGAATTTATCAAGCTTCAGTATATCGTCGTAGGTATAAAACAAGATACATGTGCCATCCAGGCCATCACGTCCTGCTCGACCTGTTTCTTGATAATATCCTTCCAGCGATTTAGGCGCATCATAGTGAATTACAAAACGCACATCCGGCTTGTCGATGCCCATTCCAAAGGCTATCGTCGCCACCATCACGTCTACTTCCTCATTCAAAAATGCCTCTTGATTGCTTATACGAACCTGCGGATCTAAGCCGGCATGATAGGGAAGGGCGTTTATCCCATTCACCAAAAGCAGGTCAGAAATTTCCTCCACACGCTTTCTGCTTAAACAATAGATGATACCCGCTTTTCCGGAATGACCTTTAATGAAGCGGATCAGTTGTTTGTCAATATCCTTCTTAGATCGAATTTCATAGTAAAGATTTTTCCGATTAAAGGACGTTTTAAAAACTGTCGCATCTTCTAAATTTAATGTTTTTTGGATGTCTTGTTGGACCTTCGGAGTCGCCGTCGCCGTTAACGCAATAATTGGTAATTTTGCATTTATATTCTCAATGATCGTTCGGATCTTACGGTATTCAGGTCGGAAATCATGGCCCCATTCGGAGATGCAATGCGCTTCATCGATCGCCACGAATGAAATATTGGCTTGTTGGAGGAAATTCAAATTCTCCTGCTTATTCAACGACTCAGGCGCGATGTACAATAATTTGACGACACCACTAATCACTTCTGCTTTGACGCGATTGATTTCGGCCCGACTTAATGAAGAGTTTAAAAATTGAGCATTGATGCCAAAAGCAAGCATTTGGTCTACTTGGTTTTTCATTAATGCAATCAAAGGCGAGATGACGATTGCTGTGCCTGGCATGATGATGGCAGGTAATTGGTAGCACAGTGATTTGCCGGCGCCCGTAGGCATTAGGACAAAACTGTGGTTTCCAGCAATTGTATTTTGGATTATCGCCTCTTGCTCGCCTCGAAACTGACTAAAGCCAAATGTCTTTTTGAGTTGCTCTTTTAAAACATTAGGTGAAATGGGATTGGTCATACGATTGATCGTGGCGTTTGCGTTTTGTTACTTGGCGGAATTCTTTTTGATTGTCTTATCTTTGAACCCTTATAATCCTTACTAACATTGAAATTAAGCAAAAATATTCAATCCACAGCAAAAAAAGTTTTAACGCAAGAAGCGAAGGCCATTTTACATGTAAGTCAAGCAATCGATTCCGAATTTGAAGCCTGTGTTGAACATTTGCTAGCTCGCCCGGGCAGGATTGTATTTACGGGAATTGGTAAATCTGCCATTATTGCTCAGAAGATTGTTGCCACAATGAATTCAACGGGGACGCCCGCTTTGTTTATGCATGCTGCCGATGCCATTCATGGAGATTTAGGAATGATTCAGTCGGGTGATTCCGTGATTTGCATCTCCAAATCCGGCGATACCCCCGAAATCAAAGTGCTTGTGCCCTTAATTAAACGTCTAGACGTTTCGTTAATTGCCATGGTTTCGAATAGAGAGTCGTATTTGGGGCAGCAGGCCAACTATATTTTACATGCGTTCGCAGAACAAGAGGCGGACTTAATGAATTTGGCGCCTACAACATCAACGACCGTAGCCTTAGCTCTTGGTGATGCCTTAGCCGTTTGCTTGTTGGAATGCAAAGGGTTTACCGCTCAAGATTTTGCCAAATACCATCCCGGTGGAGCCCTTGGAAAGCGGATGTATTTGAAGGTTTCTGATTTATATCCTCAGCATGATTTTCCTTCCATTGTGTCTGCGGCAACTATTAAAGAGGCAATTCACGAGATTAGTTCGAAGCGGCTTGGGGCCACCGCTGTAGTAGAGGGCGGTGAATTATTGGGGATTATTACGGATGGCGACGTGCGCCGTATGTTAGAAACGCAGGCCGACTGGTCAGCTATTCAGGTCATCGATATGATGAATCGAACCCCAAAAACCATTGATTCAGACGCTTATGCGACGGAGGCATTGGCGATTATGCAATCCTTAAATATTACGCAATTGATTGTGCTTGCAAATAAAAAGGCCGTGGGATTTGTCCATATCCACGACCTTTTAAAAGAGGGAATTGTCTAAATTAGCGCATGCGATTCGAAGACTGCACGAGCATTTCGTCCTTCCGAATTAACCGATTCGCAATCATATTTGCTAGTAGCGCGACCACCATCGCGTAAAATCCATAGCCATATTTTCCTTGAATTTCCGGATCAAATGTAGGCATCGCCTCTTTAAATATCACCCAAAAAGCGTAGGCCATCGCGCCTGCAAGTAATAAGGAATTGACTAAGCCCAACATCATTTGGCGGACGCGGTTTTTAAATGAAAAAATCGTTACTATGGTGATGATGGTGGATAAGGTGATTAAAATCGCAATCGCGATCGTCGGGTGAGTTGCTGTTATTTGTTCCCCTTGCGATACTGTCCATTCATTGAAGAAAAGGGTTGCTTTTTGTCCTGATGCACCTATTTTACTCCATATTGGCCAGCCCGTTGATGTAACAAGGCTGTTGGCGATAATTACTAAGGCTAATAAAAGGGATTGTGGTCTCTGAATCATACGTATTAAGAATTTGATGCAAAATTAAGCATTTTCTTGAAATAGCTTGGCTGCGATTTTTGCTGAGCTGAGGCATAAAGGAATCCCGCCTCCTGGATGGACACTTCCGCCAATCCAATAGAGGTTTTTGATGCTCGGTCGGTAATTAGGATGCCGTAAAAACGCCGCAAATTTATTATTGGATGCATTGCCATACAAGGCACCACCTGAAGAGGAGGTACGCGTTTCGATACGGCGGGGATCCAGGTAGTCCTCGGAAACAATGTGTTTTTCAAGATCCACCCCTAAAATTTGGCTAATTTTTGCGATTACATTTTTACGTGTTTCAGCGACTAGATTGTCCCAATCTTGCCCGCTATTTGCCGGGGCATTCATTAAAACAAACCAGTTCTCACAACCTGCAGGTGCATCTTCTGAAGCTACTTTACTTGAAATGTGAACATAGGCCGTTGGGTCTTCGTCCATTGTTTGCGTTTTAAAAATTGCGTCAAATTCCCGCTTATAATTTTCTGCAAAAAAGATGTTATGCACGCCCAATTCATCGAATGTGCGGTTTACCCCCCAATAAAAAATAATTCCTGAGCTTGATTTTGGCTGATTTAGTAATTTTTTCGGTTTGGTGATTTCAGGTAATAATCGATCATATGTGGGACGAATGTCTGCATTGCTAGCTACGTAGTCAAAGTCATAAGTTCCTTTTGTTGTGTCCAACCCGGTAACTTGATTACCAGCACATCGAATGTTGGTCACCGGTTCTTCCAGGTGGAATTCAACGCCTAAATCTTTTGCCAAGCGGGTTAAAGATCTAGGTATTTCAATCATTCCCCCTGATGGAAAATACGCCCCCAAATTGTATTCTAAATGTGGAATAATGGATAAAGTGGCCGGTGTTTGATAGGGGTCAGACCCATTATAGGTGGCATATCGATCGAATAACTGGGCCGTTTTGGGGTTTAAAAATCTTTTTTGGTGATGTGTATGCATGGTCTCGAAAAGACCGAGGCGGTGTAAATTGGCATATCCCGTTAGTGCTTTTTTGCCTGTCCAGGTAGCTAATTTATGTAAGGAGTTGTCTAGAAAAAGATCGCTTACGATGTTATATTTTATTCCTGCCTCCGCGATATAATTACGAATGTTGGTGGCTGATTCTCCAAGTACTTCGGCGATTTCCTTAGAAGTTTTATCAGGATCTTGATGGGTATTCAGGCGTGTCCCATCTTCCCAGAAGTACCGACAAATTTCCGGCAGACGTTCGTATTGTAAGTATTCTCGTGGGTTTTTTCCAGCAAGGGTAAATAATTCATCAACGAGTTGCGGTAATGTAAATAACGACGGCCCCGCATCGAATCGATAGCCATCGAGCGTGATTTCGGCTAATTTTCCGCCAGGATAGGCATTAGCTTCAAACACGTGAACTTGTTGGCCCAAGCATGCCATTCGAATCGCAAAAGCGATACCTCCAATTCCTGATCCTACGATTCCGATTTGCGCCACTGATTTATTTTTGAAGCTCTAAATTAACTAAATAAGAATAAACGGGTAAATGTTTTACACTCCATTTCATTTTCTGTAATTTTGCACGAATTTTTAATTTAAAATATGCTACGTACACACACGAACGGCGAATTGCGCATGGGCCATGTAGGTCAAACGGTCACTTTATGTGGTTGGATACAAAAGACGCGCGACAAAGGAGGGATGATTTGGGTTGATTTACGTGACCGGTATGGGATTACGCAATTGATGCTAGAGGAGGGGAAATCGACTCCAGAGGCGTTACAAATCGCCCGTAGTTTAGGCCGTGAATTTGTTGTGGAGGCGATAGGTGTGGTTGTAGAACGTTTGGCGAAAAATGACAAAATGCCCACGGGCGACATTGAGATAAAAGTGACGGGAATTCGGGTTTTAAATCCAGCCAAACTGCCACCTTTTTTGATTGAAGATGAAACGGATGGAGGGGATGATATCCGCATGAAATACCGGTATTTAGACTTACGTCGTAATCCGATTCGTGCGAGTTTGCAATTGCGCCATCACGTAGGTCGCGAAGTGCGTAATTACTTAGATAAGCAAGATTTTATTGAGGTTGAAACGCCTGTATTAATCAAATCCACTCCGGAGGGAGCGCGTGATTTTGTCGTGCCTTCGCGCATGAATCCAGGTGAATTTTATGCCTTACCACAATCTCCACAAACATTTAAGCAATTATTGATGGTTTCCGGTTTCGACCGTTACTACCAAATTGTGAAGTGTTTTCGGGATGAGGATTTACGCGCAGATCGCCAGCCTGAGTTTACGCAAATCGACTGCGAAATGTCATTTGTGGAGCAAGAAGATATTCTGAATATGTTTGAGGGATTGATTCGTCATTTGTTCCAAAATGTGAAAGGCTTCGACATCGGCCAAGTGCCACGTATGACCTATGCGGATGCGATGAAATATTACGGTTCGGATAAGCCGGACATTCGATTTGATATGAAGTTTGTGGAATTGAAAGGCGAAGGCGTGGATTTAACGTCTGGCAAAGATTTTCAAGTTTTTGATACGGTGAACACCGTAGTGGGTATTTGCGTTAAGGGTGCTGCTGAGTATACGCGGAAGCAATTAGATGAATTAACCGATTTTGTTCGTCGGCCGCAAATCGGGGCCAAAGGCTTGATTTATGCCCGTGTTCAACCGGATGGAGTTGTTAAATCGTCGGTGGATAAATTTTATTCAGAAGCAGATTTGGCAACTTGGTCAGCAGCTTTTAATGCGGCGCCTGGCGACTTAATTTTAGTTCTTTCAGGGGAAGGTGACAAGGTGCGCAAGCAATTAAATGAATTACGTTTAGAAATGGGAACGCGTATGGGATTACGTGATCCGAATAATTATAAAGTTCACTGGGTAGTTGATTTCCCACTATTAGAGTACGGTGAGGAGGAAGATCGCTGGTTTGCGATGCATCATCCATTTACAAGTCCGAAACCGGAAGATATTCCATTGATGTTAGCGGGCGAATTTGCAAAAGTTCGTGCGAACGCCTACGATTTAGTCGTGAATGGCGTGGAAGTAGGAGGAGGTTCGATTCGTATTTTCCAAAAAGATCTTCAGTCTAAAATGTTCGAAGTGCTTGGATTCACTCCAGAGGAAGCGCAAGCACAATTTGGTTTCTTATTAGATGCCTTTGAATATGGGGCGCCGCCGCATGGTGGTTTGGCCTTTGGTTTTGACCGCCTTTGCTCGTTGTTCGGTGGTACGGATTCAATTCGGGATTACATTGCCTTCCCTAAGAATAACGCAGGACGTGACGTGATGATCGATTCTCCTTCTCCATTGGCGCAAGCACAGTTGGATGAATTGAAGATTAAGACGACGGTTTAAATTAGTGAATATAATGAAAGAGGGGGCCGCGCAGCGGCCCCCTCTTTTTTTTAAAAATCGTAATGGAAAACAGGACTTTTCCATTCGCCGGCATTGATATTCAACACCTCTTTAATCTCGCCTTTGTGGATATCGAATACCCAGCCGTGCAAGTGAGGGAATTGGCGTTTTCCCCAAGCTTTCTGGACGATAGAAGTCTTGGCTAAGTTTTGGATCTGTTCCGCAACATTCAATTCCACTAGTTTATTGAAACGTGCCGTTTCATCCTTGATGTCATGCAAATCTTCGTAGTGTTTTTCATAGACCTCTTTGATGTTACGTAGCCATTTGTTAATTAGTCCAAAATCGTGATTGGTCATCGCTGCCTTCACCCCACCACAATTATAATGCCCACAAACAATGATGTGTTTTACTTCAAGTACTTCGACGGCGTATTGAAGCACCGACAATAAATTAATGTCCGTATGGACGACCATGTTGGCCACATTCCGGTGAACGAAAATATCACCTGGATCCGCATGCGTAATTTCTTCCGCAGGGACGCGGCTGTCAGCACAACCGATCCAAAGGAAAAGAGGGGTTTGGGTTTTTGACAAATTGTCAAAATAGGTCGGGTCTAATTCTAGTCTTTCGCTAGCCCAAGCTTTGTTACTCAGTAGTAATTTTTTGTATTCTTTCATGATTATTTCTTTTTTAAATCTGCCTCAATGCCTCTTTCGTGAGCTGTGGCGATAAATTCTTGAATAAGTAAATTAATGTCGTGATCCATGAAATGCACTTTGGAAATATCAATAAACACTTCAGAGCCAGTTGGGATCTTCCGTAGCGCTTCTTTTAAGGCCATTTTGTGTAAAAAAGTTACGTCCTTTTGGAATTTAATTAATACTTCATTTCCATTTTGGAAAACGGTGAAAACTGACGAATAATTCGTCACTAAGACGAAGACTAGGCCCACCAAGGTTCCTACAAAAATACCCCACAATAAGTCAACACCTACGACTACGACGATAGTGACTAAAAAGGGAACCCATTGCTTCCAACCTTCTGCAATTACCTTTTTAAAAGCGGAAGGGTGGGCAAGTTTATAGCCCGTGTACAATAAAACACTCGCTAAACAGGCCAATGGAATTTTGTTCAGGTACAACGGCAAAGCAAGTACCGCTGCGAGAAGCAAGATACCATGGAAAAACCCTGACATGCGGCTTTTTCCACCCGAATAGATATTTGTGGAGGAGCGTACAATCACCGAAGTAATCGGAATTCCGCCTAATAGTCCACTAGCTACATTTCCAGCCCCTTGAGCTAAAAGTTCTCTATCTGGTGAAGAGATTCTTTTTAAAGGGTCTAAAGAATCTGTTGCTTCTAAGGACAATAAGGATTCTAAAGATGCGACAATCGCTAATGTTAAGGCGATGGAATACACTTTGGAATTCGAAATAAAACTCCAATCAGGCGAAACTAATCCACCCCAAACCTCGCTAGTCGAAGCAAAAATGGGCAGATTCACCATATGATCTTTAGAATCCCCTAAATACCAGTCAGGCGCCCAAAAAGCAAAACTTTCATTCATCGCCACTCCCGCCAAAACCACAAATAAGGAGGCAGGAAGCGCATTCATAAATCGAAATGTTTCACCTAGCTTCGTCCAAGAAAACAGAATAATTAATCCAATGGTCGAGATGAGTAAGGCCCCAGATTTAAGGGTAGTAAAGGATGCTAAAATCTCCGAAAAGGTATTTTTTCCATCTTTTTGGTCAAATTCAAATTCGCCAATAAAGTCCAAATCATCCCCAATGGCATGCGGAATTTGTTTTAAAATGATGACAATTCCGATTGCAACTAACATGCCTCGAATGACAGATGAAGGGAAGAATCCACCGATTTTCCCCAACTTAAGCAGCCCAAGTGCAATTTGAATTACACCGGCAAGTATGACAGCAACTAAAAAGCCAGGAAATGAACCTAGATCAATAATGGCAGTCGCTACGATGATCGTAAGTCCAGCGGCGGGTCCACTGACAGATAGCTCAGATCCAGATAAAAGAGAAACGATAATTCCTCCCACGATACCAGCCACAAGGCCAGCTAACAAGGGCGCACCTGATGCAAGTGCTATCCCTAAGCAAAGAGGAAGGGCTACTAAAAATACAGCAATGCCCGATTTCCAATCTCCTTTGAGAAAGGACTGTATGTAATGATTCATATGTTTTTATATTTTAATTAATGAAAAGTTAGTTAGGTCAGGGCATGCAATCAGGTGGGGTTAGGATCGGATTTACATGCGCATTTGTTTTCCTTACTAAATAAAAATTAATTAAAATATTTTTATGAAAAGAGTCTGGGAGTAAGCTGCATTCCATTGAATAAATTGATTCATCTGAAAAATCCTGATCCTCATCCGTTATTTCATCCTCCTCTTGATTTTCTTGTTTTTGATTTACGGGCTTCGAATGATGATCAGATTGCGTTGTAAGTTGACATGGCGCGGAGGCACGCGCATACGTCGTCGCCTGTACTTGCGAGAAGCTCAGTAAGCAAATCAATAAAGTGATTATCGCACGCATTAGTCGAATTTAATTTTAGTCTGATTCGTTATTTTGCCTTTTTCATCGCGTTCCTGAACGACAATAGGTTCAATATCCTCAAATTTATCTTTTCCATAGCGCATTTCCTTTTTTAATCGGCCTCCCGATCCAAATTCGTAAAATTCACGCCATCTACCCACGCGAATACCTTCGTCTAGTTTCCCCTCAATCGCTAAATTCCCAGACGGGAAAAAAAGTAAATACTGGCCCGTTGACTTCCCATAAACGAACGGAATGACCTCTTTAATCTTAAGCTTAGCCGCATCAAAATAACTTATTTCGGACCCTGCAGGAAATCCACGGTCAAAATAATTTTTCGTCAAAAGTATACCTTCTGAATCATAGGCTTCCCATCGGTCATTCTTCGCCCCCATGTAAAAGTAGCCCTCTTCGACGAGCACCTCATTGATTATTTTTCGATACGAACCATGGCAAATTTGTGCGCGTTGGTTTTCCTTTAATGGCGTATTTACGATACGAGATTGGCCGGGATCGTACCACCAAATCTCCTGCACATAGGGGCTTACAGATTCATCTTCGACATACTTGACGACATTGAATTCTTCAATGGTAGCTCTTCCTCCTGTACCGTAACTTCCAACTCTACGTTCTGTTTTAGTACCCTCGTACTCGTCTTTAAGTTGGACTTTCTTTTTCAACCGCCGGGCTGTCATGCTTGCTTTTAGGCTTACATCTTCCCAAATCGCCTGACTTTCATTTTTGATATTTTTAGCTGATTCCAGCCCTTGCTCGAGTCCTGTACTGAGCCGACCGCCAAACAAACCTCCTGCTTTTTTCGTCGTATCTGTTAAGGGCTTATTGCTTGAAAAAATGGATTTGTCTTGCGCCCCACTTAAGAAGCAAATGGACAGCAACAAACAGAAAAAGACACAATTAAATTTCATATGTATGGAACGTTCAACGTCCAAAAAAATTTTCCAAAAATAGGAATTTAAATGTTTCCCTCGGGTAGTTTGTGTATTTTTGTAACGTTTTTTATTACAAGAAGATAAATAATCAAATTACGCATTGGAAAAGCACGCAAAAATATATGTAGCTGGGCACCGCGGGATGGTCGGTTCTGCCATCGTTCGGTCACTTGAAAAAAGAGGATATCAAAACCTTATTTTAAAGACTTCGGCGGAGCTAGATTTGAGGAACCAACAAGCCGTTGCGGACTTTTTTGCAACCGAAAAGCCAGCCTATGTTTTTTTAGCAGCTGCCAAAGTGGGGGGGATTGTAGCAAATAATACGTATCGCGCCGACTTCCTTTATGAAAATTTGGCTATTCAAAATAATGTCATTCATGCCGCTTATGTGAATCAGGTAACTAAATTAATGTTTCTTGGATCTTCGTGCATCTACCCTAAATTAGCCCCTCAGCCACTTAAAGAATCTTATTTATTGACAGGTCTCTTAGAGCCGACCAATGAACCTTATGCGATTGCCAAAATTGCAGGCATTAAGATGTGCGAAGCTTACCGAGCCCAATATGGTTGTAATTTTATTTCAGTGATGCCCACCAATTTATATGGCCCGAATGATAATTACGATTTGCAAAATTCACATGTTTTGCCGGCAATGATTCGAAAGTTTCACGAAGCTAAAGAACGTGGTGATCAGTCGATGGAATTATGGGGTACAGGGTCTCCAATGCGCGAATTTTTGTATGCTGACGATTTAGCCGAGGCATGTATGTTTCTTATGGAAACATACAATGATGCCGAATTAGTTAACATTGGTACCGGAGTTGATGTGACGATTAAGGAGTTAGCAGAAACAGTCCAACGGATCGTTGGCTTTACGGGAACTATCAAATGGGACACTTCGCGTCCTGACGGCACACCTCGTAAGCTGATGGATGTGAATAAGTTACACGGCTTGGGGTGGAAACATCATATTGAGCTTGCTGATGGTATTCAATTAGCCTATCAAGATTTTTTGGCGAATGTTACGATTCGCAAATAATGGAAAAAGAGCTGGAGTGGTTTAGTGCCTGGTTTGATTCGCCCTATTACCACATTTTGTATGCGGAGCGTGACGAAGCGGAAGCAGCCATGTTTATTCAATCGTTGCAAATACATTTGCAAATTCAAGTAGGTGCCCACGTGCTAGATGCTGCCTGTGGAAAAGGACGCCATGCCAAAACGCTCGAACAATTGGGCCTTCAGGTAGATGCGTACGATTTGTCCCCCAAAAATATTCAAGAGGCGAATGAATTAGCTTCCGAGAATCTAACGTTTTTTGTGCACGATATTCGCGTGCCTGTGCCCAAGCGCCTCAGCTATGATGTGGTTTTTAATTTCTTTACAAGCTTTGGTTATTTTGATGAAAAGGTAGATAATTTATTGGCTTTTCATGCCTTTGCAGATGCATTAAAGTCAGGAGGAATGTTAGTTATGGACTTTTTCAACCCAACGTATGTGTTAGCTAATTTGGTGCGCGAGGAAGAGGTGCAGCATGGTGGAATTACGTTTTCGATTAAGCGCTGGGAGGCCAACAGTTTTTTATATAAATCGATTAAGTTCTCAGACAAGGGTAGGGATTTTCAGTTTGAGGAAAAAGTTGAATTGATTCCGAAACAGGACTTTTTCACGTATGCTGCCGAGTCCGGGCTAATTTTAGTAGATTTAATGGGAGATTATTCCCTTGCGCCATTCGATGAAAATACCTCTCCTCGAATGGTTTTCATTTGGGTGAAAAAATAAATGCTATGGAAACTTTTCAAGCACTTTGGACATCAGAAATGGCTGATGGAAAATTCGAAACATCAGTGCACGCATTGCCTTTTAGTACGTTAGGTGAGCAAGATGTACTTATTCGAGTAAGCTATTCATCCCTAAACTATAAAGATGCGCTGTCGGCCAGTGGCCACCGCGGTATCACACGGGATTTTCCACATATTCCAGGGATTGATGCTGCAGGAACGGTGGTCTCAGATAAACGTGGAATTTTTCGCGCCGGGGATCACGTTTTGGTAACAGGTTTTGACCAAGGAATGAATAGTCATGGTGGGCTATCTGAATTTGTTGCTGTACCGGGGGATTGGGTAATTGTAATGCCCGAAGGTCTCAATGCGCGCTCTGCGATGCAAATTGGAACCGCGGGACTGACGGCGGGTTTGGCGGTCCAAGCATTAATAGGCAATGGTCTTAGGCCTGAATCTGGAGAAATTTTAGTGACTGGAGCTTCAGGCGGTGTAGGGATGATTGCTGTCAAGTTATTAACGCACTTGCATTTTAATGTAGTCGCCATGTGTGGCAAACCTGAATTGGATGAAACTTTATTGGGTTTGGGGGCGAAGCGGATTGTGCGCCGACAAGATTATTTGTCCGAGAAACCAAGGGCATTATATCCCATGCAATTTGCCGGAGCGATTGATGTGCTCGGCGGAGAGGTACTCGTAAAATTGTTGAAAAGTTTACAATACGATGGTGTTGTCGCTGCTTGCGGAATGGCGGTAGGCATTGAATTGCCTTTGCAAGTTTATCCTTTCATTCTTCGTGGAGTGCGGTTAATTGGCATATATTCAGCAGATGCACCTTTAGCTCGGAAGCAAGAAATATGGCAATTATTGGCAAAAGACTGGTCGATTGCATTGGGTGATTTCACGACTGAAATTTCACTTTCCGAAGCTCCTCAAATCCTGAATGAGCTCTTAGCTGGTCGCTCATCCGGGCGTTACCTCGTTAAAATTTAATGAATTTGATGGGTTTTTGGCCGGGCACGCCAATGAATTGGATGAAATAGGCCCCAGCAGGTATGCTGCGAAGATCAATAAATTCACTGTTCAAGGGCTTTTCCAACCATCGTTTTCCGGTTAAATCCACTATTTCGATGCGCGCGCTTACTGTTTTCCAACGCGTTGGGATGCCCATTTGTATTCCACCTTGTGTTGGATTCGGATAGGCCGTAATTTGGGTAAATGGATTTTCTGCTTCTTGACCCAAAATACTAACAAAAATCTTATCTGATAAGGCCAAGCATTTATTAATATCAACTAACTGAATTTGATAGGCTCCGGTTTGGGTTGGTAAAAATTTCGCTTCGGTAGCTCCTGTAATTTTTTTATCATCTAGTAGCCATTGCATATTTGTTCCTGCCGTTGTCGAATTCAGGTAGCCATCTGAATAGGATACAAGCGGCGATACGGGGTTTGTAATATTCAGGGTGAATGTATTTGAAAGTGTTGGGCAAACACCCCCAAAACTAGCTAAAACTTGGTAGGTCCCATTTTTTGATGCCGTGATATTCGGTCCCGTTTGGCCTGTTGGTACTCCATTGAATTGCCAACTTAAATCTGCGTTATCTTTTGTGACTGCGCTTAGTGTTTCACTTGTCCCATTGCAGATTGTTTTCGTTCCAACTTTATCCAAGCTAATGACTGGGGATTTCAGTTCGCTAAGGGGCACATTTACCCGAGGACTTGGGCAACCCAATGAGCTAAATTTCATGTCATATAGGTAATAAAAACCCGATGTGATGGGTGCTCCATTGAATAAAGCACCTGTCATGGATAGAACAAATGGGATTGAATAAGGGTAACCTAAGTTGATGGGGGCATTAATTGTATCATTCAAGGAGCGGTTACTTCGGAAGATACTTGCTCCATTGCTGCAATTTTGTGAAATCATGTAATTACCAGCTTTCGGGAATGGGAGGTTAAGTTCGACAATTTGGCCGGGATCATTTTTGTCATCAATTAACTGGCTGTTTATTCTAGTGGAATTACGTTGTGTCCGAGTAGCAACGAGGTCTTTGGCGATGGAATAAATTAATTCGCCAGTATCCTTATTTAATACAGAGAATGTGATGGTACCTGAGGTGCCCACATATACACGTGCCGTTGTTAAAATTACCGGGGTTTTAATTTCAAAGATTGGAGTTGGGCCAAAATTTTCAAAGTAGCTCCCTGAACCAAATGCCGATTTGGTCGTTGGCCCAAAATCACCTTTAAAATCCCCCGTTGCCACAAAATAGGTTTGCCCGGGAGTGGCGGAAACTTTTAACCCTGCGCCTATTAGTGTGTTATTTGCATACCAAAGAGGATTGCCGCTATTTGCACTTAATGTTAAGTTGTTTGCTCCTAGGCAACTAATTCCAGTTGCGGTAGGGGCAATTGGGCTTTCAGTTTGGTATTGAATGGAGACCTCATTATTCCCGGTAAATTGATCATTGGGAAGGTTCGATTGAAGGACAAATTGGTAATTTTTTCCTGGCTGCAATGAAATTGGCCCACTGACTGAAACTAACGTTTCTTTTCCTGAAGCGAGGTTGGGAACCGTGCCGGTCATTTGGCCTATTTCTACTTGATTTAAAAGCACACGTACGCGCAGAGGAATTTGTGACTGTGCCTTGCTACCTACATTTTTAATTTTCGCTTGTAGGGTGGTTGACCCTGTTGTGGCACAGTTAAATCCGGTCGTGCTATTCAGTGAAATAGCTGCGATATCTTTTGAAGCTTGGGTGATTTCCAGTAAAAACTCGTTCGTTTCACCGGCAGCATAGTTGCCGCAGGTACTCGGACGTCCATTCGTGCTCGAAATGAGTCGCATGCGGTAATAATTACCGGCGGTTGCCAACGAAGAAATACTGAGGCTTTCGCGATAAGTTAGGTTAGCTTGGAAGGATTTAATGGTTTCATCTGCATCGTCAAAGTCCCCATCTTGATTCCAGTCAGCTAGTAGGATTACTTCTTTTGATTGTGCTGTTGTGAAATCAAATTGGCAATCCAATTGTGACCCTTGTTCCGTTTGAATTCTTTTTTGGGTAAAATCTCCTGTGCTCGCGTCACTAAATTCAATGGATCCAAATTTAGATTTAGCTATGTTATTATTGTTGGTCGTGGGCGCAGACACACAATACCCTCTTCCTCCGATGCCCGACATGATCAAACTAAAATCTTGTTTATCTAGTTTTAAAACGCCTTTATGGGAAAGGGTTAAGGTATATGTTTGGCCTGGGATGGTGCCGATAACGCGGATTTTCTCCACGTTATCGCGGAAGTTGTTTCCTGTGGTAGCGGGATTTCCTGGATTTTCCGGATCTAAAATATAAGGAAGGGATACACCTTGCGCATTTTGAATTTGAATGTCTAAATCATTGACAAGCCGAGGGCTACGATTGTTCAGATTTTCGGGTGTTATTGAAAGCACATTTGCCTCAGGGTCAGTCCATGAAAGGGTTACCTCGAGATCCCCTTTCCCGGAAGCGATGAGCGGAAAGGTTTGTTTTGTTCCGGTGGCCAAAGCCCCCTCAGTAATGCGGTATGCACCATTTTTGTTTTGGATGGCCATGGAAGCTTTTTCAACATTGATTAAACCCCAACCGCTTTTGTAGTCAGGGCCCACATTTCCGATGTCCAACGCGGTATGTATCGCTAGCCCTTTTAGTGTTGCGGCACGCATGAATGCCCCTTTATTTAGACGATTGTATAATTGTTGTAATAAAAAGAGTGATCCGGCAACCTGTGGAGATGCCATGGAGGTTCCAGTCAATGAGGCATACGAAGAATTGCCTGTATTTGTTGTGGATAAAACATCGGTCCCTATGCCTACAACGTCTGGTTTGATACGTCCATCGTCTGTAGGGCCCCAACTTGAAAATTCGCTGATTTGAACATCTGAGCCATACATTGGCACTTGCGTACTTAGCTCAGCCGCACCTACTGTCAATATATTTTTTGCATTTCCGGTTGTTGATATGATATCGAATCCGTCGTTTTTGGTGCGTGAAATTGCGGAAGAGTCTCTCGAATTTCGAAGTAGGTAAAATGAGCCGGCTGTAGGACCATTTTGGTTGCGGCTATTCCCCGCAGATTTGGTCATTAGGTACATGGGGGCATTAAAAGCGATGCGATCGAGGGCTTGTGTATTACTGTCGTAAAAGCCAAATTTGTAGTCTTCCAATGAACTGACTGCATCATTTCCCCACCATTGCCATTTGGATTTCGTGGAATCGTACACCCAGCCAGCTTGATAACCGTAGGAATGATTACTTATTAATAATTTAAGAGATGCGGCGCTAATTTCGGAATTGTCGTTCGTATAATCCCAAGCTTTTAGATTTGCCCCAAAAGCCATACCCCGTGCTGAGCTATTAATTCCTGACGCGATTAATGTCCCAGCTACGTGTGTGCCGTGCGAATCAGAGGTGATTGCCGATTCCTGTGGCATGATTCGGCCGGTAAATTCTTGGTGGGTAGTTAAGGGTGTTCCTCCATCCCAAAGCCCGAGCCATCCCGAAAGTGTGTCTGATCCGCCACTCAAAGAGAGGCCTAATGAACCACCTCGATATAGCTGATCCGTTCTTGTCATCTGCCCCGCGAACCGGTTGGAGTGGTGGGTCATATACATGGCTTCACCGATTTCATTAAATTGCTGGAACACAATTTTCATCCCCTCACCAAGGTCCTCACTCAAATGAAGCCCCCTAATTTTAGCTTGTGCCTGACTTTTTTGGAATAAACTGTCGCTTGATTTACTGAATGCTGTTGCATTGGCTTGTCGTTTACTTAATTGATCATCCAGCCGATAAAGCGACTTGGCTTGACCGAAAAGTGGCCTATTTCCAACCAAGAGTAGGGTAAAAAGCAACCAGATTAGGTATTGAGGCGAGGCCTTCGACTGCATGTTGTTACTAAAGTAAAGATCTAATTTAGCTTATTTCTTTTATTTCCACACGAAAGGTTTTTCGGTGGATTGGACTAAATCCTTTTTTTAGTACAGCTTTTCTATGTTCTAAGGTTGGATACCCTGCATTTCGTTCCCATCCATATCCTGGAAATTGGAGTGCTGCCTCGCGCATCCATTGATCGCGGTAGGTTTTGGCCAATATCGAAGCGGCTGCAATGGAAAAAAATTTCGAATCCCCTTTGACGATGCAGGTGTGTGAGATAAATGGATATTCGATGAAGCGGTTTCCGTCCACCAACAAATGATCGGGACGAATGGAAAGCTGTTCTACCGCTAGGTGCATCGCGTGTACGCTGGCCTTGTAAATATTGATTTCATCAATTTTCGCGTGATCTACTTCGGCGATTGCATACGCTATGGATTCGGTTTTTATGACTTCGATGAGTGTTTCTCGTTGCTTGGCCGATAGTTTTTTCGAGTCGGTCAATAGGGGATGATAAAAGTCTTTGGATAAAACAACAGCTGCCGCGACTACAGGGCCTGCTAAACACCCACGACCCGCTTCGTCGAGTCCAGCCTCAATCCCATTCGGTGAATAATATGATAAAAGCGTACTCACTTTATTTTGCATATAATGTACCCATTAATCAAAAATACTTGGTGATTACATAAATATGGGTTAAAATTGAAGATTATTTCCAAAGGTATCCTTATGTTACGTCAAATTACACTGCTTACTATTTTCATTTTTGCATTCGTTGGCCAAATCTCCGCTCAAAAATACAAGCCGAAAAAGATTTTCCATTTAGAGGCAAAGTCGGCGCGATTTGTAGGCAGCGGCATTTCAAACGAATCTTACTATTTCAAGCCCTCATTGGAGTTAGGAATTGGTATTCAGTATCCCATTACATCGCGTGTGAATTTTAGCCCTCAATTAACCTTATCACAGCGCGGTTTCAGTGGCAAGACTACTTTCTCTGATTCGGCATATACCAAACGTAATATTACTACCCAGTATTTAGACGTAAGCCCAAATTTTGAATTCAAGCTAGGTAGTTTATCTGAGTTTGGTAGTGGCTATTCTATTTGGGGTGGTCCATATTTGGGCATAGGTTTGTGGGATAATTCAACGTATGAAAAGCGGGCACAGACAGCGGCAGGAAATTTTGCTACGGTTACAACTACCGGTGAAAGTTTTTCTCGGGATATTCGCCGTTTAGATATGGGTATTAAAGTGGGTATTGGCGTAGTAACACAAAACTTTGTTTCCTTTGGTCTTACGTATCAAACGGGTTTTATGGATATTTCCACGAAACCAGGTGAATTACGCAATCAATCACTTGGTTTTTACATGCGTGTCTTTTTCGACGAGATTTTATAGTTAACGCGTAAATAACAAACGTTCCCCTTTTTTCGAAAGATCAAATTTACCCGCCTGGTAAGCTATATGGCCGGATACAAATGTGTGGCTGATGCTGTGCGGAAAAATGTGTCCTTCCAAAGGTGACCACCCACATTGGTATTCAATATTTGACTTAGAAACGGTATACGGAGTTTGCATGTCGACGATAGCTAAATCAGCCCAATAACCTTCGCGAATATATCCTCTTTCCGTTATTTGAAAGCATTCTGCAACATGGTGAGCCGTTTTTTCAGCGATTTGTTCCAGGCTCAAGACGCCTTCTGTGGACATTTCCAATAGCATCAAAAGTGGATGCTGTACTAAAGGCAGACCTGAAGGTGATTTCCAATATCCTTGTTGTTTTTCTTCCCACGTATGTGGCGCGTGATCCGTTGCAATAACATCAATTGCTCCGGATTGCAATGCAGCCCGAATTGCTTGGCGATGTCTTACTTCCTTTATAGCCGGATTACATTTGATTAAGTCACCTAAGGTTTCGTAATCCGATGCATCAAACCACAGGTGGTGAACACAGGCTTCGGAAGTGATGCGTTTATCTTTGACAGCTTTCCCCGTTTCAAATAAGGCAATCTCCTCCGCTGTACTGATATGCAGAATATGCAAGCGGGTGTTTGACTTTTTAGCTAAGTCCACAGCCATAGAGGACGATAAATAGCATGCCTCTTCATTTCGAATCAATGGATGAATGAAGGATGGAGCATCCTCTGGATACCTTGAACGAAACAATTCCAACCGCGCGCGCACGGTAGACTCATCCTCGCAATGTGTCGCAATTAACATTTCGCTACTAGCAAATAGGGTTTCAAGTGTTTTCATGTTGTCCACCAACATGTTTCCCGTACTTGAACCCATAAATACCTTAACTCCACATACATTTTGTTTATTAGTGCGAAGCACTTCCTCTAAATTGTCATTCGCCGCCCCCATAAAAAAGGAGTAGTTGGCCAACGAATTTTCGTGCGCTATGTGGTATTTATCAGCTAATAGTTCTTGAGTCAATGCATTGGGAACGGTATTGGGCATTTCCATAAAGGAAGTTACGCCACCAGCCACTGCGGCACGCGCTTCACTCGCAATTGTCGCCTTATGTGTCAAACCAGGCTCCCTAAAATGAACTTGATCATCGATCATCCCGGGAAAGATATATTTGCCCGTCAAGTCAATTACCGTATCGGCAGGTGTGGCACTAATTTGCGATGCAATCTGGTCAATACGTCCATGCTTAATTCGGATATCTCCCGAACTGATTTTTCCTTCGTTGACTATTTGGGCATTCTGCAATAGATACTGAGCCATGTTAATCGATTTTGATTTGGGTAATTCTGAATTCCGTCCGACGGTTTTGTTGGTGCATCTCTTCCGGACAATCCACGCCATCCACACACGCGTTCAGCAATTGGCTTTCGCCAAAACCCTTAGGTTTTATGCGTGTTTGACTAATTCCCTTAGCTAAAATATAGTTAACTGCAGACTCAGCTCTCGCTTGCGATAATTTCTGATTATAGGCTTTCGTTGACCTAGCATCTGTATGCGCACCTAATTCTAAATTTATTTGTGGATTATCATTTAGAAAATAGATGACTTTATCTAATTCCTGTGCGGCATCTGGCCTAATATCTGATTTATTTACATTGTAATAGATGGAAGAGATTCCATATAATTGGGAAATTTCTTGGCCTACTTCCGGTTGGTCCATCGCTAATTCGAATGTATACGTTGTATCTGTTTGGTCCTTTGTGAGCTTGCTTACAGGAATGTTTCGACCTTGCATGGAGAATGCGTTTCGAACGGTTAGGTAGGATTCTTTTGATCCCTTAAAGTTTAGCTCATCTGTTTCCAGTAGGTCAAAAATGGGCAAATACCCTTGTTTATCGGAGCTGAATACCTGAGCTTCTTCATTTTCGCGTTTGATGCTAACGCTCGCACCAGGAATTGCTTGCCCTTCTAAATTTACGACACGCGTTTTTAAATGATAAGCGACTGTTTTGTTAATGGGGCTTTCTTTGAGTTTTTTGGGATCTTCGATTCCCCACCATGTATTCTCAGCTTGAGGTGATTTAAAATAATAGATGTCGTCGTCTCCTTTGCCACCTGGTCGGTTTGAACTAAAATATCCAGAAGTGGAATCAGAGAAGCAAATGGCAAAGTCATCCCCAATGGAATTCAGAGGTGTGCCTAGGTGTTCAACAACGATTTCATTTTCGTTCCGACTGGCCACATATAAATCCAGACCTCCAATCGAAGGGTGTCCATCAGAAGCAAAATATAATTTACCGGCGTCACTTACTTGTGGAAATACTTCATCTCCCGGGGTATTTATGGTTGATCCCATGTTAATCGGTCGGCCAAATCTTCCCGAATTATCAATATTAACGCGGTATAAATCGAGCCCACCTTTTCCACCTCTTCGGTTTGAGCTGAAATATAGGGTCCGGTCATCGGTTGAAAAGCATGGACTACCATCCCATGCGACGGAATCTGATATAGCCAGTCGTTCTGGGGTGGACCATGAATCCCCAATTTTGGCAGAAATGAATAAATCTACATCAGGCGAAGCATCTTTTTTGCCCGTATTTCCGCGCGCAAAAACCATTTTTTTACCATCGTTTGAAAAGGCTGGGGTGCCATCATTCGCATTTTCTAAATAGATTTGTTTACTAAAAAATGTGGGTGTGCCAATCTCAAGCTCGGATTTTAATGGGGCAGTCACTAAACCCAAAAAGGGTAATCCATTATTCTTGTAAATCAGTGGCTTACTCGAACTTGTAAAAAGTAAGTTGGCCCCCTGTAAAACTGGAGCAAATTCAGTTTGAGCTGTATTTCCAATGATTGGATAAACCTGAACAAGACTTTTTTGCTTAATTAAATCGGGAATTTTGCTTAGGTTTTCTAATTCCATTTCGGCTTTTATTTGATTAGGCCGACTGGGTTTAGCGAGTAGAAATTTTTCAAGGTAAGTTTTGGCTTTGGCATAGTCACCCGTAGACTTAGCGGCCATGGCGATATGATAGCTGAGTAAATCGTCTGGTATTCCGGCTGTTAAAGCTTTTTCGAGATAGGGAAGCGCGTTGCTGATGCGGTTAGAGAGGCGGTACGATTCGCCAATTATATACGCGGATTGATTATCAAGCTTGTTTTTGGTTGCTAAAGGTTTTAGCGTTTGAATCGCCAAATCGTACTCTCCTCGTTCAAAATAGTTTTGTCCTTTTTGTGTAACCGATTGCATGAAACTGCAGCCGGTCCCGATTGAAATAATCAGGACATAAATCAATGGACAGGCTAAATTTGATATGAATCGAGGCATAGCGTAAGTAAGAACTTTCAAATGTAATAAGCTATGCTCATTATTTTCATGTACATTTGTAGAAATTATCAAATAGGTAAGGAATATTATTCCGAATTAATACAGCAGTGATGTTGCATGTTTTATGAGAAAAAGAATTCAAAAGGACGACAACCGTCGTTCAGATGCACCGCGTAACGCGTCCGCATCAAGATCTGAAGGTAGATCATCAGCAAGAAATTTTGGAGATAGTTCGACAGGACCGCGCAGCGAGTCAAGAGGAGAGCGTAAACCATTTAACCGGGAAGGATCAAGCGATCGTCCGTATACACCTCGCGCACCTCGTGCAGAAGGTGGCGAACGTCGGCCATATAACCGGGAAGGATCAAGCGATCGTCCGTACACGCCTCGCGCGCCACGTGCAAATGATGGTGAACGTCGGCCTTACAACCGGGAAGGATCAAGCGATCGTCCGTATACACCTCGCGCACCACGTGCAGAAGGTGGCGAACGCCGACCTTACAACCGGGAAGGATCAAGTGATCGTCCGTACACGCCTCGCGCACCACGTGCAGATGATGGTGAACGCCGACCATACAACCGCGAAGGTTCTAGCGATCGTCCGTACACGCCTCGCGCACCACGTGCAGATGATGGTGAACGTCGGCCTTACAACCGGGAAGAATCTAGTGATCGCCCGTACACGCCTCGTGTTCCTCGTGAAGAAGGTGGTGAGCGCCGTGCATATAATGGAAAACCTTTTACTCCTAGGACGCCACGACAAGAATTTGACGGAGGAGAAAATACGCCTACACCATACCGCCGCGACGGGGGAGATTTCGAGCCTCGACCTGCGCGCGAATCAAAACCAAGTTTTGAACCAAGAGAGGAAAGTCGTTCTTTTACCCCACGTGAAGAGGGTGCTAGAAAAACTAAATTTTCGCAACGAGAAACATTCAAAAGTAGAAATCGGCATGATGAAGCTCCTGCATTTACCCCACAATATAAATTAGATCGTTATAAGGAGCGCGCTCCTGCCAAAATTCAAAAGAAAATTGCTCAAACGGAGCGAAGAGGAGACGAGGTTCGCTTAAATCGTTTCATTGCCAATGCGGGTATATGTTCGCGACGAGATGCGGATAAGTTGATTGAGGCTGGTGAAATCAAAGTGAACAACAAAGTGGTAACCGAAATGGGTTATCAGGTGAACCCGACCGACGTGGTGAAATATGGTAATCGTAGATTAAACCGCGAGAAGCCAGCCTATGTATTATTAAATAAGCCTAAGGATTTCTTAACGACAACGGAAGATCCTCAAGATCGTAAGACTGTTATGGAATTAGTGAAAAATGCGGGCGAAGCACGTATTTATCCGGTAGGTCGTTTGGACCGAAACACAACGGGCTTAATTTTATTGACAAACGATGGCGAATTAGCAGATAAATTGACGCACCCATCGAATGAGATTGAAAAAATCTATCAAGCCGAATTAGACAAACCGCTTACGGATGAGGACTTTGAGAAAATCAAGGCCGGTTTAACTTTAGAAGATGGTGAAGTTAAAGTAGATGATTTGGCGAAAGTAACTCCCGATGGCTATGTCGTTGGCGTGAAAATTCACTCAGGTAAAAACCGCATTGTTCGTCGTATTTTTGAACACTTGGGTTATGAAGTGACTAAATTGGACCGAACAACTTTTGCAGGGTTAACTAAAAAAGATCTACCTCGAGGAAGTTGGCGCTACCTAACAGAGCGCGAGTTAGTGAAGTTGAAGTACCTATTATAACAAAGAAAAGGCCCGATTCTCATCGGGCCTTTTCTTTGATTTGGAAGTACATATTAAATATTCATCAATGATTCGCGGCGTCTCATTTTTCCTGCAGGAATACCAAACATCATTTTAAATCGACGGCAGAAATAGGCCGTGTCTTTGTACCCAACTTCAGAACCAATCGCACGGATGGATTTCTTAGTTGTGCGAAGTAGGCCAACGGCCGCTTCCATGCGTTGATATTCAATATAGTCTTGTGGATTTATACCGGTCAACATTTTGAAATATTGGCCAACGTAATCTTCGGAAACGTTCGCAACATTTGCGAGCACTTTATTGGATAAGTCGCCACCAATATGATCTTTGATGTACGCAAAAATATCTATTAAACGTGGATCTTTGAAATACGTACTGTTCGTTGCTAGCTGCTCGACGAACAAACGGTTTTGGATAATGTACCGAATAACTTCGATGACAATTTCTTCCGTTTTAATTTTTATAATACGGCCTTTCCCGATTTCATCCGATAAATCTTCGAGCAAAATCTCCTTGATCGTTTGTGCTAATTTTTCGTCCTTCTTGATCAAAAAAGGAGGAATGTCTAAGGAGGTAAAGAAATTGACCGAATCAAAAACTTTTGCCTCAAAAGCAACCATACCAAATGAATTTTGATGTGATCCAATTAGGGAAGAATCCATATTCAGATCAAAATATAATTCACGGTGTGTCATGAATTCCTCGTTATTGACAGCCTTTGGTTTTTCAGCGTTACCATAGGTTACGCTAACCATTTTACCGCCTGGAATAAAAAGCATATCACCTTCTTCTACAGGAGTATCTTCTTCGCCAAATGAAACCTCCCCTTTGTACAAAATCAAGAGGGAGTTTTCTACATCGTAGTAATTTTTGATGCGAATAGGTTGTAATATTCTAATGTTTCGGGCCTTGATAAATTTAACTCCAAGGGACTCGATGATCTTATTATAATCTTCCATAAAATGCTGAATTAATGGCTCTAAACGCTACTTTGATTTTAAAAACTTGGACAAAACTAATAAATCAGATAATAATTCCAAATTATTTAGCGTAATATTTTAACGAAAATGACAAATCATTTTTGACGTATATTATTGTAATATACCTATAAGCTTCGTTTGAGGGCTTTGAGAACTTTATAAATCAATGCCAGTCTGTTTTTTATAATTATTTTTAGAGTTGGCAGAAAATTGAAATAAAATAAATTATTAGGTCATTTTTTATCTGTAAATTTGTTTTTTATGAAATTAGGCGGCGCTTTGACGCCCTTTTTTGAAACACCATGGGACTATTTAATTTCCTTACCAAGGACATTGCAATCGATTTAGGAACTGCAAATACCTTGATTATTCACAAAGATCAAGTGGTTGTGGATGAACCATCCATCATTGCGCTCGACCGGAACACAAATAAAGTGTTGGCTGTTGGTCGTCAAGCCATGATGATGCACGAGAAAACCAACGATAATATTAAAACTATTCGTCCTTTAAAGGATGGCGTTATTGCTGATTTTACTGCGGCAGAGTTAATGATGCGCGGTTTGATTAAAATGATGGACAAGGGTAATTCCTTTTTCACTCCAGCATTGCGCATGGTAATTTGTATACCATCAGGTATCACGGAAGTTGAGAAGCGTGCGGTAAAGGATTCAGCTGAGCATGCGGGCGCTCGCGAGGTTTACATGGTTCATGAGCCTATTGCCGCAGCTATTGGTATTGGTATTGATATTGAGCAGCCTAATGGCTCGTTGGTAGTTGATATTGGTGGTGGAACAACCGAAGTTGCGATCATATCCTTAAGTGGAATTGTCGTTGAAAATTCGATTCGTGTTGCTGGAGATGAATTCACACGTGACATTAAAGATTATTTATTGCGTGAGCACAAGTTGGTTATCGGAGAGCGTTCTGCTGAACAAATTAAAATACAAGTTGGCGCTGCATTACCGGAATTAGATAATCCTCCAGCAGATTTTGAGATTCGTGGACGTGATCAAATGACGGGTATTCCCAAGGAAATTTTAATCAACTACTCGGAGATTGCCTACGCATTGGATAGTTCGATTACGAAAATTGAGGTAGCCATCATGGAAACCTTGCAACGTGCTCCAGCTGAACTTTCGGGGGATATATTCCACAATGGAATTCACTTAGCCGGTGGAGGAGCGATGTTACACGGATTGGATAAGCGTATCGAAAAGAAGACTCAATTAAAAGTACACGTGGCTGATGATCCGCTGAAGGCGGTAGTACGCGGTACGGGAGAAATCTTGAAAAACTTGGAAAAATATAAAGCAGTTTTAATTACCTAGATTTTCCATTCATTTTTAATTGCGTTTGGCATGAATCAATTGTTCCAATTCCTACTGAGACAGCGGACATTCCTCCTGTTTTTGGTGTTGGAAATTGTGAATCTTTGGGCGATTTTTAGTTACAATTCATACCAGCATACCTGGTATTTTAATACCACTAATCAGTGGGCTGCTTCGATTTTATCTACCACTCAGGAGGTTAAAAAGTATCACCAATTACGTATTGTAAATGCGCAGTTAGCCGCGGAAAATGCACGATTACACACGCAATTATTGCAGTTGCGTAGTCAGCAGCAACCAACTGGAAAAATACCTTATTTTGCGAGTGCGGCGCTATTAAATCGCTATCAAGCTGTTGCCTGCAAAGTGATGGATCAAACGACGCAATTGGCTCAAAATTATTTGACAATAGACAAAGGACTTGCGGATGGAATTAAACCAGGAATGGCGGTGATTTCATCCACGGGAATTGTGGGTAAAGTCATGTCGTGTACTCAAAATTTGTCGCTGATTGTTTCCGTATTACATACGAGTAATACCGTTTCTGCTAAATTGAAATCTTCAGGGGAATTGGGCTATATGAAGTGGTCTGGCTACCAAGCGGAAGTAGGTGAATTAATGGATGTATCAAAATATAAGAAAGTGGTTAAAGGGGATACTGTTGTAACTTCTGATTACAATGCCGTTTTTCCTCCCAACGTCCCCATTGGGATCGTTGCGAAAGTAGGGATTGAAAAGGATGATACATTTCATGACATAAAAGTAATGTTGCTCACACAGTTTTCTACGTTGACATATGTGTATGTGATAAAGAACAGACTAGCTTACCAACAAGCTAAATTGGAGCAAAATAAACCTAAAGCGGAATAGCATGAATACGAGCTTATCGGTGAAGTGGTTTTTGGGGGCAACGGCAGCAATGGCTTTGCAGGTTTTATTTTTGCGGGATATTGCGTTTGCCAACGTAGCTTTTTGCTTTATTTACGTGTGGGTAATTATCAAAGCGCCCATGCGTGTAGCCACCCCTTTATTACTTGTGGTTGCTTTTTTTTCTGGTTGGATCATAGATGTGTTTTATAATACCCATGGACTACATGCCTTTGGGACGGTTCTAGTTGCCTTGTTACGGCCTACTTTTTTTCGGATTTTAACACCTGCAAATGGCTATGATGAGCGGTCTGAAATCTCGTTATCTGAAATGAAATGGCTGTGGTTTTTTCCGTATGTAGGTTTAATGCTCGTATCGCATCATTTGATTTTGTTTCTTTTTGAAGCGAGTGATCTTGCGATGTTTGGCCTTAGTTTAGTTCGCGCCTTCAGTTCAGCTATTTTAGGGTTACTCGTATTTGGGTTATTGGAATTTTTCAATCGGGACCAATAAGTCTTTTTGGCAGATTATTTCTTCGAAATTTTTTGGATACGGAATTGCAAGAGTTAGTGCACGCAAAATTTTGCCTAAATGCCTAACTTATGGATATTCTAATAGAAAATTCTAAAATTTCTCCAACTGTGGCGCATGCTACTTTTAAGCGAGAGTTTTTTCCACACATGGATGCGATGTACAATTTCGCATTAAAATTAACGAATGACGTGGATGAGGCGCGTGATTTGGTACAGGATACGTGCATGAAAGCCTTCCGCTTTATTCATTCCTTCGAGCCAGGGACGTATGCCAAAGCCTGGTTATTTCGCATACTTAAGAATAATTTTATTAATGATTACCGTAAAAAATCACGGGGGCCATCCAAAGTTGAGTTTGAATGGGTCGAGCAATCAATCACAGGGGATGAAGATTCGGAACCTGCCTTTCAAGCTGATTTGCAGGCAGAAACTGTTAATGAAATGCTTGGCGATGAAATTACGGCGGCGATTCAAGCCCTACCTGTCGATTTTCGCATGATCATTATACTCTGTGATCTTGAAGAATTTAGCTATGAAGAAATGGCTCGAATTTTGAATATCCCGATTGGCACCGTGCGTTCGCGACTACATCGTGCGCGGACTTTACTTAAAGAGGCTTTGACTACCTATGCTAGATCAAAAGGATATGTATGACACTTTGTCATTGAATAAACGAACTAAAATGACCTTGACCATTGTTAGGTATGAGTCCAAAATGTAAGCTATAGGGTATGAAAACGAGTTGCACACATCATAAAGAATGCCTTCAGGTGATTCAGCGAATCTTAGATAAGGAAGCAACATCAGCCGAAGAGGCTCAATTTTTGGCTAATAAAGATCAGTGTTTACCTTGTCAAGAAGGGTACAACTTAGAACAATCCTTGAAAAACGCGATTAAAACTAAATGTTCCGTCTCTTGTCCATCGGACTTATTTACGCGCATTGAGGCAAAACTTTTTTTAGTTTTAATCCTTATTTCCATCTTAATTCCCTTATTTTGTTAGCTTAAATCAATAACCTTGGAAGGTAAATTAATCATATTCTCTGCGCCCTCCGGTTCGGGAAAAACAACAATTGTTAAACAATTACTCGCAAATAATTCCAATCTGGGATTTTCTATTTCTGCGTGTACCCGAGATAAACGAGGTCGTGCAGAGACAGATGGACAAGATTATTATTTTTTATCACCCGATGAGTTTCGTAACAAAATTAATGAAGGAGCTTTTGTTGAGTGGGAAGAGGTGTATCCAGGGGCCTATTACGGCACCTTGAAATCTGAAATTGAACGTATTTGGGCGTCAGGGAAACATGTGATTTTTGATGTGGATGTCAAAGGTGGTTTAGCGCTTAAACAGTATTACAAAGAACGGGCTTTGGCAGTTTTTGTCAAAGTTCCCTCCCTGGACATTTTGGAAGAGCGGCTTCGTTCGCGCGGGACTGAAACAGAAGAATCGCTTTCCAAGCGTATATTTAAAATGAAGTTTGAATGGGCTTTTCAGGATAAATTTGACGTTGTTTTGGTGAACGATGTGCTAGAAAATGCGGTGGAAGAAGCCCAACGCCTATTTGACAATCTTACTCAATAGTATGAAAATTGGCTTATTTTTTGGTTCGTTCAACCCCATTCATCATGGCCATTTAATCATTGCACAAGCCGTATTGAATCAAACGGATGTGGACCAAATTTGGTTTGTTGTATCACCACAAAACCCGCTTAAGAAAAGTAAGACTTTATTGCATGAATTCGATCGGCTTGATATGGTAGAGCGTGCAATTGAGGCGAATTTTAATTTTAAGAGTTGCGACATCGAGTTCCATCTGCGTAAACCATCGTATACGATTGATACACTCACGCATCTGTCAGAACGGCACCCAAATCATACATTTACGCTTATACTTGGTGGCGACAACTTAGAACAGTTTACGCGCTGGAAAAACTATAACCAAATACTTGATTATTATGGTCTTTTCGTTTATCCAAGAGGGGAGGAGCAAATTAGTGATTTGTGGCATCACAAACATGTTACACGAATTGATGCACCTGTTTTACAGATTTCGGCAACCTATATTCGCGCGTGTATTCAACGTGGGAAATCCATAAAATATCTAGTTCCTGATCAAGTGGAGCAACAAATCGATATTAAAAAATTCTACCTTTAGGCCTTTTCGCCTCAGGTCGTGTATTCATTTTTTAGTCCATTTCCTTATGTTCGTTTATTGATTTATTGGGTTCTCGGAACGCTGATGGCACGATTTTGTCCGCAATGGACTTGGGCTCCTTTAGCCACGTTAGGCCTTTGTTTAAGTCTTTTTCAAGCTGAATTTTTGTTCGCACTCGCATTAATTACCCTCAGTATTTTTCGTTTTGATCAAGTACAAATTCCTTGTTCCCTAGCCCATGATTCAGCCATGCGTGCATGTGTGGTGGAGGTAGTGGAGCCACCCATCGAAAAGGCGAAAACATGGTTAGTTGTAGGTCGTGCGCTCGCTTTGCGTGATCAGGGCACATGGCATTCCGCTTCTGGATTTTGGCGCGTCTATTTTGAGAAGTCGGCACGCCCACCCCAGCGCGGAGCTACTTATTTAGTCATTGGTTATTTAAATCCTATGCCAGCACCTATATTTCCTGGCGGTATGGATTGGTCGGCATACTTTGCACAAAAGGGTGTAGGCGGGCAAATATATGTCAAAAACGACCAATGGGAGCAATTTGGTAGCATAGAATATTCGTGGGATTGGTTGGCACGCAGTCAAAAATATTTTCAAACGGCCCTTCAGCGTGCCCTCCCCGCGGGAGTCGATCGCGATGTTGCGGAGGCGATGTTTTTGGGTGTAGCATCTACCATTGATTTTGAGACGATGCAGCGCTATGCTTCTTTAGGGGCAATACATATTTTGTCTGTCTCGGGTTTACATGTTGGTTTTCTGTATCTAGGTTTAGCATTTATATTTGGCTTTTTACGCCGCTCGCCGGGGATACATTTTTTGATGTTTATGCTTTTTCTGTGGGCTTATGCAGGCTTGACGGGTTTCTCTGGGCCTGTTTTGCGTTCCGCTTGGATGTTTTCTGTCATTTTGGGGGCTAAGTCATTTCGTCAAAATCATCACCCCGTCAATACGCTTGCATTTTCTTGTTTAGTTCTCTTGGCCTGGGATCCTCAATTCATTTTTCAAGCTGGATTTCAGATGTCCTATGCTGCAGTTCTTGGGTTGATCCTGTTTCAGTCTAAGATGAAAAATTGGTATACAAGTAAATTCTGGCTAGTCAATCAGTTATGGGAAGTTACGTGTGTGGCGATTGCGGCTCAAATACTTACTTGGCCTTTGGTTTTGTATTATTTTCATCAATTCCCTCATCCGTTCTATTTTTTTCTTCTCAACCCGCTTTTAATTCTCTTGTCAAGTATCACGTTAGCGGTCGGTTTTATATTTCTGGCATTAAGCCCATTTAATTTCTCTTGGTTGGGTTATTTACTTTCCTTTTGTTTCCAATGTTTTCATGGGCTACTGTTTTTTGTTGCCGATTATTTTCAACCGGTAATTCCATTGCTCCAACTAAGTTTTTGGGAGGTTGTTGCTTATTTTTTCATGGTATGTTTACTCGTGATTTGGTGGTATAGGCGTGCAATTGGGGTGATTTTTTTGATGGGGGCGCTGATTCTATGTTTAACTTTTCAGCGAATATGTTGGGTGCCTAAAGATGAGTTATTCGTTACAGTTCATGAGAATCGGGCTATAGCTGTTCAGGTAGCTGGAGCACACGCGGTACTTTATGGACAGATAACTCCGTCTTGGGTGCAATCGAACATTGTTCCTTTGTTGGCATCCTCGCACGTTCAAGACACCATATCGCGTATTTTACCGCGTGCTTGGAAGTATGCGGGGCGAAGCTTTTTTGTGGCGAGTAAACCTTGTGCGCCGGGTTCGCATGTCGCCACCGACTTGATTATTGAGCCTGATCAAGTAAATAGAGATTTGCGGTGGTTAAAATTTTGGCCGATGTCTCATTGGTATTTTGTACGTAGGCCAAGTATCTACCGGTTGAGTCAAATCCGAGGTTTACCTTCTCGCGGGGTAACATTTTTGAGCGAAGGCCCTGCGGTTAATTTCACAAAAAAGGCTGCCCTTTTGAGGCAGCCTGAATTAAATTAGCTTGGTTTCTTCTCGTTACGTTTACGCTCGTTTGGATCTAGCCAAATTTTACGCATACGTAAAGATTTAGGTGTAATTTCTAAGTATTCATCCTTTTGGATAAATTCCATACACTCTTCTAATGAGAAGTTTAATTTAGGAGCAATTTTGGTATTTGAATCCGTACCTGAAGCACGCATATTCGTTAATTGCTTAGCTGCTTGAAGGTTTACTTCGATGTCGTTTTGACGATTATGCTCGCCTACAACCATCCCTGTATAAATTTCTTCACCAGGATCAATGAAGAATACCCCTCTGTCTTGTAATTTATCGATTGCATACGGAATCGCAGGACCTGTATTCATCGAGATTAAAGACCCGTTGATACGCCCAGGAATCGCACCTTTAAACTCTTCATATTGAATAAATCGGTGGGCCATGATTGCCTCACCAAAAGTAGCAGTTAATACTTTTGAGCGTAATCCAATTAAACCACGTGATGGAATGTTGAATTCTAAGTGTTGCAAGTCACCTTTCGGTTCCATAATCAACAATTCGCCTTTTCCTTGCGTGGCTAATTCGATTACTTTACCAGCCACTTCAGCCGGAACGTCTACGACTAATGATTCGATAGGCTCTAAGCGCTCACCATTTGGACCTTCTTTGAAGATAACTTGTGGCTGACCTACCTGTAACTCATATCCTTCACGACGCATGGTCTCAATTAACACGGACAAGTGTAGAATTCCACGGCCAAAAACTAAAAATTTATCTTCGCTTTCTGTGGTAACAACCTTTAAAGCTAAGTTTTTCTCCGTCTCTTTGAACAGACGATCACGGATGTGGCGCGAGGTAACTAATTTCCCTTCCTTACCAAAGAACGGGGAGTTATTGATCGTGAACAACATATTCATCGTAGGCTCATCTATCGCAATACGTGCTAAAGCCTCTGGATTTTCTGCATCAGCAACGGTGTCACCAATTTCGAAATCTTCAATACCTGTAATGGCACAGATTTCGCCACATTCTACCTTGTCAACTTTAACTTTACCAAGACCTTCAAAAACTTGAAGCTCTTTGATTCGCATTTTTTTCGTGCTTCCATCTGCCTTGCAAAGCGCGATTTGCATTCCCTCTGTCAAAGTTCCACGCTCTAAACGACCGATCGCAATACGACCAACGAATGAAGAATAGTCTAACGAAGTAATCTGCATTTGAGGAGTACCTTCTTGAACTTTAGAAGCTGGAATATGCTCGATAATTGCATCCAATAATGGGATAATGTTATCCGTTGGTTGTTTCCAATCAGTGCTCATCCATCCTTGTTTCGAAGAACCGTAAATACATGGGAAATCTAATTGATCTTCCGATGCCTCTAGGTTAAACATCAAGTCGAACACACTTTCGTGCACCTCGTCTGGACGGCAATTCTCTTTATCTACTTTATTGACGATAACGATTGGTTTTAAACCCAAAGCTATAGCCTTTGATAATACAAAACGTGTTTGAGGCATTGGGCCTTCGAAGGCATCCACCAACAAGATAACACCGTCTGCCATACGTAGAACACGTTCTACCTCACCGCCAAAGTCGGCGTGACCAGGTGTATCAATAATGTTGATTTTCACCCCATTGTAACGAACGGATACGTTTTTTGACGTAATCGTAATACCGCGTTCACGCTCTAAGTCGTTATTATCTAGGATCAAATCTCCAAATTCTTGGTTTTCACGGAAGATTTTAGAGGCATGAATAATTTTGTCCACAAGAGTCGTTTTACCGTGGTCAACGTGGGCAATAATGGCAATGTTACGAATGCTTTGCATAAAAATGTAGGCGTTGAATGAATTAAAATTCTCCTTAGTCGGGGAATTTAAGGTGCAAAGGTAGGTATAATTTCTTTGAAAAGTGCTAATTGATTAAAAATCAGCGCGCGTGAATTTAGTGGGCCACAGAGTGAACAGCCTTTTGTGCAGGTTTAACTTGATATAGTTCCTCTATTTTTTGTGCAATTCCAACAGAATCTATCCCACATAGGTGATATAATTCAGCTTGTTCTCCGTGTTCGATTAGTGAATCTGGAATTCCCAATCGGATCAGCTGGTTGGTATACCTATTATCTACCATGAATTCTGCAATGGCAGAACCGAAGCCTCCTACGATGGATGCATCTTCTACGGTGATTACCGAGGGGTATGCCTTGAAAACATCATGTAATAGCGCTTCATCGAGCGGTTTTACGAAACGCATATCGAATAAAGCTGGTTCTAAACCTTGTTCGCGTAATAAATGACATGCTTTTTCTGCCTCATTACCAATATGGCCAATGGACAATACAGCAACTTGTTTTCCGGCTAAGACTTGTTGGCCTTTCCCAATTTCCAATTGCTCAAAATCAGTCCGCCAAACGGGCATAACGCCCTCGCCACGTGGATAGCGAATCGACATGGCCATGCCTAAATCCTTAAATGAATCTAGCTGGGCTGTAAACATCATGTTGCGTAATTCTTGTTCATTACGTGGTGCAGCCACGATCATGTTTGGAATGCAGCGCATGTAGGCTAAATCCAGGTTGCCATGGTGTGTTGCCCCGTCTGCCCCAGCGAGTCCTGCCCGATCTAGACAAAAGATAACGGGTAGTTTTTGGATACATACATCATGAATGACTTGGTCGTATCCACGTTGCATAAAGGAACTATAAATATTGCAAAATACGGTTAAGCCTTGTGTGGCTAAGCCGGCTGAAAATGTAACGGCGTGTTGTTCCGCGATGCCCACATCAAATGCGCGTTCGGGCATGGCACGCATCATAATATTCATGGATGATCCGGAAGGCATCGCTGGCGTGACCCCCATGATTTTTTCATTTTTCTCCGCGAGCTCGAGTAAGGTATTACCGAAAACCTCCTGGTATTTAGGTGGCTGAGGATTATCAAATGTCTTTTTATGAATTTCGCCCGTTATCTTATCAAACTTGCCCGGCGCATGCCAAAGCGTTTGATCTTTTTCAGCCAAGGAATATCCTTTGCCTTTTGTGGTGATGCAATGTAAAATTTTGGGTCCAGGAATATCCTTTAAATCGCGAAGAATTGTAGCTAGGTTATCCACATCGTGGCCATCAATGGGTCCGAAATAACGCAAGTTAAGGGACTCGAATAAGTTACTTTGGTTTAACAAAGTAGCTTTTAATCCATTTTCTATTTTGGAAACAATTTCCTGAGCAGACTTTCCAAAGGTGGACATTTTACCCAATAAGTTCCATACGTCGTCCTTTACCTTATTATAGGTGTGCGAAGTGGTAATATCTGTTAGATATTCCTTTAATGCACCTACATTGGGGTCAATGGCCATGCAGTTGTCATTTAAAATGATCAACATGTTATTTGGAATATCTCCTGCATGGTTCATGGCCTCGAACGCCATACCCGCTGTCATGGAACCATCGCCAATAACGGCAATATGCTGGCGATCGAATTCTTTCTTATATCGTGATGCAACTGCCATACCTAAAGCAGCAGAAATGGACGTACTTGAGTGTCCTACTCCAAATGCATCATATTTACTTTCGGAACGTTTAGGAAATCCACTAATTCCTCCGAAAAGTCGGTTCGTATGAAATACCGGCTGTCGGCCCGTTAAAATCTTATGTCCATACGCTTGATGACCTACGTCCCACACCAACTGGTCGTCGGGGGTATTGAAAACATAGTGTAGCGCTACGGTTAATTCTGTGACACCTAAAGAGGCACCGAAGTGACCTCCATTGACAGAAACATGATCGATGATATATTGTCTCAATTCCTGGCATACAGCGGGAAGCTGATCCGCGGGAAGCTTGCGCAAATCCGCTGGGGATTGAATCTTGCTCAGTAAAGGCCCGGCTGGGAATTGGGTTGACACGATATAAATTTATTCAAGTGAAAGATTAACCACACAAAGGTAAAAATGTTTTTCTGGCTTATTCATTTTTTTGACTCGCTTGGAACAATCTCTTTTTCTCTAATTTACTTAAACTATCAAATCCAGATTTAGAAATTTTATCCAAAATCTGGTTAAGTTCCTCTTCGTCAACTACTTCTGAAGTTGTAATCGACACGGTTTTTTGTGCAGCGACCGTTACATAAGTTAGCACTTTTTCTATTTGCTGGGTAGCAGTCTGTGTGCGTTTGCTATATAATGCAAAAAGCACCCCCACAAGAGCTCCTCCTAAATGAGCAATATTCCCACCGCCATTGGAACCGACGCTTTCTAGCACGGACCAGATTACGTAGAAACCTGAAATGTATTTGATTGCAATGGGTCCAATTAAAAACAAATGGACTGTGTAATTTGGCCGTAAAGTGGCGGCGGCGGTAACGATCGCATATACGCCTGCCGATGCCCCCATTAAAAAAATGGGTCCTTGATTCACGTAATAAGGGATGGAGTTCAAGGCGCCAATATAGGTGACTGCACCAGCCAAGCCTCCAATGAAGTATAATTTTATCGTTTTGTTTTGGCCTAAAAAATCCTGTAAAATTTGTCCAAACCAGTATAAAAACAGCATATTGAAAACCACATGCATCAGATCCACATGGACGAAAAAATAGGTTAGAAACGTCCACGGTTTCCGACTAAAATCTGCGAATGCGGATGATAAGCTTAGTTGCTCCAAAAAAGACTCGAAAAATTCAGATTTTCCTGCTAGGATAAGGGTAACCTTTGTGAGCATCAAGGCAATAAATATTCCTACATTGGTCACGATCAACTGCATCAGACCACGATTGGGCTGCTGGAATATTAACTTCATATCTTGCCAAATGCTGCGCATATCAATAGAAATTATTTCGTTTTGTTCCCCAAAATTTTAATAAAATCACCGCAAAAATCATTCCACCAATGTGTGCAAAGTGAGCAACATTATCTCCTTCGTATTGTTGGATGCCTTGATAAAGCTCATATAGGCCATAAAAACTCACAAAGTATTTAGCTTTGATCGGTATCGGAAGTGGGAATAAAAACATCTCTGAATTCGGGAAAAGGTACCCGAACGCCATTAATATGCCAAATATTGATCCTGAGGCACCTCCTAAAATACTGCGATTGATAAATTCGTCATAATTGGCATGTACCCATTCGATATTGAGCGCCACACCTTGCGGAGATCCAATTACAGCATAATGCTGCGCGTAGTCCATTAAATTAAATGAGCTTGGATTGCTTAATACAAGTTCAGTTGCGCGTCGAATATCTGCAAAATCTACAAAATGCTGGATCCCCACATAGAGTACACCCGCACCAATACCGCAGAAGAAATAGAAGAAAAGAAATCGCTGAGCTCCCCATATGCGCTCAAGTAAAGAGCCGAACATATAAAGTCCAAACATGTTGCCCAGCAAGTGAAAAAAGCTGCCATGCACAAACATGTAGGTAACCAGCTGAAATGGATAAAAATCCTTCGCGCCAAAATAATGTAAACTTAGATATTCATCTGGCAAAAACGATTTAGCCAAAAACATACCTACGTTAATGAGAATCAATAAACGAACGTTGGGTGTTAAATCTCTAAACATATTTATTCCTCGTAGCCCCAGTCGATGCGGGTTTTCATGTCTTTAATTAATAGACCCATGGATTTGAAACTAGCTCGTATCTCATCCACTTTGTCATATTGACGGTTGGCCTTAAAGTCTTGATACAATTGCAACATACCTTTGATTAGTTGGTCCTGATTTTCAGGAAACTCCTCTAATAAACCAAGGACATCCTCCATAAAGCTGATGTAATTTGATTTTAAAGCATCAAATCCAGCTTGTCCTAATTGCTCAAAACTAAGTTGGCCCGTATACAATTGATTAATCTTCTTTAATAACGAAAATAGGCTGGCAATTGTTACGGCCGTATTTAAGTCGTCATTCATCCCGTCGTAGCATCCTTGTATGTCGGCATGAATTTCAGCTAAAATCGCACTGTCCACAGACTCGTTTAGATCCGCAGGATATGTCATCGATTTAATGATGCGCAACCCATTAGCCATGCGCTTATAGCCTTTTTGGGCAGCTTTTAAGGCATCGTTTGAAAAGTCTAATGTGCTTCTGTATTGCGATTGCAACATGAAGAAACGTACCGTCATGGGACTATAAGGCTGTTCCAAAAGCGGGTGATTCCCTGTAATTAATTCGTTGGGTAAAAATGAATTACCGAGGGATTTACTCATCTTTTGGCCATTGACAGTAAGCATATTTGTATGCATCCAATAGCGTACGGGGGCGCGTCCATGGGCTGCTTTTGCTTGTGCGATTTCACATTCGTGGTGTGGGAATTTTAAGTCCATTCCTCCTCCGTGAATATCAAAGGTGTCACCTAGATATTTGTGGCTCATACATGTACATTCGAGGTGCCAACCAGGAAATCCGTCTCCCCATGGGGAAGGCCAGCGCATGATATGTTCAGGAGATGCTTTTTTCCAAAGTGCGAAATCGAGTGGGCTACGCTTTTCACCTACGCCGTCTAAATCCCGTGTTTCGGTTAATAAATCATCTAAAATACGCCCTGATAATTTACCGTAATCACCTCCTTGTTTGTTATAGGCCTCGATGTCAAAATAAATTGAACCATTCGATTCATACGCCATGCCTTTATCTAGCAAGGTTTTTGTCGTTTCAATTTGTTCCACGATATGTCCTGTAGCCGTGGGTTCAATGCTAGGAGGTAATAAATTGAATTTCTGCAGTACTTCGTGAAAATCATTGGTATACCGCTGTACTATTTCCATAGGCTCCAGTTTCTCCAATTTAGCCATTTTGCCAATTTTGTCTTCGCCTTCATCACCATCACCCACTAAGTGGCCTACATCCGTGATATTGCGCACATAGCGTACTTTATAGCCAATTTTCTTTAAATACCGATGGAGTATATCGAAGGAGGTAAACGTTCGAATATTACCTAAATGAGCATAATTATAGACCGTTGGCCCACAAACATACAATCCCACATGTGGCGCATTGATCGCTTCGAAGATTTCTTTTTCTCGACTTAGGGTGTTGTATATTTTGAGTGGCTGCATGAATACCGGATCTGGGTTCTGTATAAGGAATTAAAATTAATCGTATTCTTTTAATTCACCAAACAAATGAGGGGCTTGCGAATTGTATTATCTTTGTATGTTTTTGGTCAAAAAATGCTTTCGCCAATATGGTTTTAAAGGAAATAGGGGACGATAGAGCTCTTAAACGAGAATTTTTAAGAATAGCTGTAGAACTATATGCGACAGATCCGAATTGGATTCGTCCGTTAGATAACGATATTGAGTCGATATTTGATCCGAAAAAAAACACACAGTTTAAAAATGGCGAAGCTATCCGTTGGATATTGCTTGACAATACCGGAAAAACAATCGGCCGTGTGGCTGCATTTTATTCGAAATCATCCGATGAAGTACCCGTGGGTGGGATGGGATTTTTTGAATGTATCGAAGACAAGACCGCGGCGTTTAAATTATTTGATGCCTGCAAGCAATGGTTGATTTCGAAGGGGATGGAGGGCATGGATGGGCCGATTAACTTTGGGGAACGCGATAGCTTTTGGGGCTTGATGGTGCAGGGCTGGGAGTATGAGCCAACGTATAAAATGCCTTGGACGAAACCTTATTACATCGCTTACTTTGAAGCTTACGGATTTCAAGATTATTTTAAGCAGCATGTTTTTGTGTCCTCGATTACGGGAGCCAATGTAACTGCTGGAATCGAAGAAAAAGCAGAACGAATTTATCAGAATCCGGATTATACGTTTAAACATATCGAAAAGTCGAATCTGCCTAAATATGCAGAAGATTTTCGAATCATTTTTAATGCAGCATGGTCTAAGTTCCCTGGAGTTTCTGCCATGTCCTCCGAACAAGCACAGAAACTAGTGCAGAAAATGAAACCCATCATCGACGAACAATTACTTTGGTTCGCCTATGGTCCAGCCGGAGAACCGGTTGCCTTTTTTATTGTGATTCCGGATTTAAATCAAATCGTTAAACATTTAAATGGAAAATTAAATGTTTGGGGGATGATTAAGTTTGTTCTCTTAAAGCTCCGTGGAACGCTTACGCGCACGTGCGGATTGATTTTTGGTGTGGTTCCGGAACATCAGGGAAAGGGCGTTGAGTCTGCGATTGCACTTCGTTTTCGTACGGCTGCACGTGAAAATCCATTTTATCCCTACACGACCATGGACATGAATTGGGTCGGGGATTTTAATCCGAAAATGCTTCGATTTGTTTCGCAGTTAGGCGCGACAAACGACAAAACATATATTACTTATCGTTTATTTTTTAACCCCAATCAGCCGTTTAGTCGGTGTGCTAAAGTTGGCTAAAATCATCCCTTATGAGTTTATTAACAATTGGAACCGTAGCGTTCGACGCTTTAGAAACGCCTTATGGCAAAACAGATAAAATTATCGGTGGGTCATGTACGTACATTGCTTTGTCTGCTGCATTTTTCCAACCCAAAGTAAATGTGGTCGCTGTGGTAGGCGACGACTTTCCTCAAGCGTACATGGATACGCTGGAGTCCAAAGGAATTAACTTAGATGGTCTTCAAATTAAGGCTGGAGAAAAGTCTTTTTTCTGGGCTGGGAAATACCATAATAACATGAATTCTCGGGATACGTTGGTGACCGACTTAAATGTATTGGCTGATTTCAAACCTGTGATTCCTGCTAGCTATCAAGATTGCGAATACTTGATGTTAGGTAATTTAACGCCTCAAGTTCAAATCGAAGCGATCGAAGGTCTTAAAAAACGCCCTAAGTTAGTGGTGATGGATACCATGAATTTTTGGATGGATGTAGCGATGGATGATTTGAAACGTGTGCTAAAGATGGTTGATGTGCTTTGTATTAATGACGAGGAGGCACGCCAATTATCTGAACAATATTCGTTGCGCACTGCTGCGAAATTAATTATGGCGATGGGACCTAAAACCTTAATCATCAAAAAAGGAGAACATGGTGCGCTCTTGTTCCAAGGATCGGACATGTTTTACTGCCCAGCTTTACCACTTGAGGAGGTATTTGATCCAACAGGTGCTGGCGATACGTTTGTAGGTGGTTTTATTGGCTACTTAGCAAAAACAGATGATATCTCATTTGAGAATATGCGCAAAGCCATAGTTTATGGATCAGCCATGGCATCTTTCTGTGTGGAGAAATTTGGTACGGAACGTTTGTTGGAAATCACCGACCAGGATTTAGATGGTCGGGTGAATGAGTTCCGTGAATTAGCGCGCTTCTAAATTGCGCCTACAATAACTTCGTGAAGATTTGAGGGATCTAGATATTGATTTGCTAGTTCTCTCAAATCTTTCGATGTACATGCCATGATTTGATGCTGAAAATGATCATAAAAATCAATTGGTAGCCCTTCCAAATAGATAATTTTTAGCTTGTCGGCAATATCAAATGCCTGCGTAAGCTCTCCCGTAAAACTGCCCATTAAATAGCTTTTAACAATCTCAAGTTCGTCTGATGGGATTAAATTTGTACGAAGTTCTTGGATTTCTCTTCTGATTTCACTGCAAGTTTCAGCTGCATTTTCTTTATTGACATCAGTGCCTATTACCCAATACCCTGCTCGCTTTAAGGGTACTAATGAAGAAGAAATTCCGTATGTGAATCCTTTTTCTTCACGAATATTTTTTTGCAATCGCGATCCGAAAAATCCACCCAGAATCGTATTCAAAACGCTGAATTTGTAATAATCTGGATTTTGGCGATTCATGCTCACTTGACCCATTCGAATCGAACATTGGAGTGCCTGCTCACGTGATTCATGCGTGCGTGTGGCACGTGGTGAAACCAGTACTGGGCGTTCAAAAAGGGCTGTTTTTGGCGTAATGGATAGGTCAACTAACGAGGCGACACACGCTATGGCCTCTGCACTTATTTGGCCCGAAAGAAATATGGTTGGTTGTTGGCCTAACCAATTAGTCTGATGAAACCCCACTAATTCTTCTCGTGTAATTTCTTGTAGGCTTTCCGCATTGCTTACTCGCCCATAGGGGTCGTTGGGGAACAATTGTGAGCGAAAGATTTGACTAGCGCTAAAAGCGGTCTTTTGCCAATTCAATTTATTCTTTTGAATTTCAATGGCGATTTCTTTTTCAAACTCATCTGTCGGAAAGGTGGCTTGGGTAATGATTTCAAAAACCAATGGCATCAATGATTCGAAGTGCTTGGTTAAACCGTATACGGTGAAGGTAGCATGATCTAGGCTTGATTGGATATCCCAAAATGCGCCATAAAAATCAAATTTTTGATTTAGCTCCTGCGCGGTATGCTGTTGCGTTCCACGTTTCATCAACATGGATGTAAGACTCGCTACACCCGCCCTTGTTGCTTCGCTCGCGCCTGCATGAATCGTATACTCGAATTTAAATACGGGCTGCTCTCCTAATGATATTGAATGGATATGTACACCTTGTTTAGTTGTGTATGTATTTGTGGTAGGAAACTGAATCCAATCAATGGGATAGGCAGGGGGAGCAAGTGTCCGATCAAGCATGTAGGGGAAGTTGGAGGTAGGCTTAAAACACAAATGACATCCCGAGAGATGTCATTTGATGAAAAAATAGCGTTAATTTATTTTCTTTCTTGATTGATTGCTGCCAATAAAGAAATACGTAATGTATTAGCAAGTGGGCTGCTAGATCCTGTAGGAACTAAATAAGCAAAATCAAAACCATATTTTTGGTCTAATTTAAACCCTATACCCATAGTGAAATATTTACGATCACCTTTCATGGCACTTTCGTTGAAATAACCACCACGAATTGCAAATGTATTATTGTAAAGATATTCAGCACCTAATGAAGCCGTTACTTCTTTTAACTCCTCGCCAAATCCATCCGGAGCATCAAACAACGAACCGAAAATTCCTCCGATAGCTGTTGTGTTGTTAGGATCTGTACCTGTTACGGCTCCGTTTGCATCAACCGACTGTGGCGTTGGAACCATTAATTTGTTTAAATCTAACGTCAAGATTAACTTGTTTTTCTCATCGATATTCTTAACTCCAGCAATTCCGGCACGCAGGTTTGTTGGAATGAAGTTTTTGTCTAAACCACCATAAGAAACTTTACCTGAAATGTTAGATAAAACTAAACCATAAGTTAAGTTCCAATTTTTCTCTGTTACTGAGTTCCAATATAATGCCAAATCAGCAGCAACTGTTTGAGCAGGCTTCATCTGAGAACCTTGCGCCTGGTAGCCACCAGTTAAATTTGAATTGATATATTTTAAATTAACACCCAACGATAATGCATTAGATAATTTACGAGCATGCGCTAAGGTTAGTGCGTATTCTTTGGAATTAAAATTACCAGCACTTGTTCCATTTGCTGTAGTAGCTTGGAAAAGGCCTTGATCAAAATAGTTGATTGAGAATCCGAAAGCTTGATCTTTCGATGTTTTCTTGTATCCCGCAATGTTATACAATGCCATGTCATTTACTAAATTACGTAACCATGGGGTGTATGAAATAGCGAATCCTAAGTCTTTATCTGCTGTCGCTAATTTGGCCGGATTCCAATAAATTGCATTAACATCGGATGAAATGGCAACACCTGCGTCTCCCATACCTGCAGAACGTGCATCAGGAGAAACATTTAAAAACAACATGGTTGGGGTTGGAACGCGACCTGCGTTCGTTTGACCTAAAACGGTAGTTGGTAATTGCCCAAAGGTTAGCGTGCTAATAGATACAGCAACTAAAGTAAAAACTACTTTTTGGATGATCGAATAATTCGTTGTCATTGTATAAAATTTATAAGAGAGTCTCTTAGCATTAAAGCTAGATTCAAAAATAGTTATTTTTAAGGTAAATGTTTGAAATTTAAAAAAAATCTTTGTCAAAATTTATTTTAGGGTCAATATTTTAGATTTAACGGTTTCGATGATTTTACCTTGGCTATCAAGTACATTTAGCTTAACAAAGCCCATTCCACCTGTACCAAGCATATTCACTGAAAATTCAAATCCAGCTTCTTGATTCGACATTTGAATCAAATCACCTGTTTGCTGAAATATTCGCTCCCCGACCACATTAAAAATTTCAAGTTCATATCGATCTGAGCTCCACACTCGATTAAGTTGCGTCCTGAATGTCATTTTCTCTTGTGCAGGATTGGGGTATAATTTCCAACGCTGGGAAATAGGAGCATTTTCGCCAACTGTAAATTTAAACGATTGTAGGCTCGCATTATTGTTGCTATCCCAACAATTCACCCGTAAATCATGTGAGCCAGCTTTCAGGTTTGTAAACATGTAACGCAAACTGCCTTGATTGGGTTTGTCCAAGCTGGGTTCCCAATACGGTAGCATGGGGATTTGTAATGTATCGTTCAACGTTAAAAAGGCAATTTCATTTTTTGGCCCATGCCACTGTAGTCCTTGGTCATCTGAAATAGTAATCTCACATGTTGGATTTGCCGAAAAGACCCCTTGAATTGGTTCATCCGGAAACGTAATCTGAATTACGGGAGGCTTTGTATCTGTCAATTCCATCTGTTTTCGCTGGACTAGTTGGTGCCCTGAAATAGCAATTCCTGATTTCGCTTGACCAATAAGCTTCATTTCCATTTTGCTTTTCGATGTGGGTAGACTGTTAGCGGAAATGGACGACATTCCTTGTTTTAGCACATGTGTGGACTTCCCAATAAGCTTTCCTGGTAATTCATAGCTAAATGCAGCGCCTTTCGTTCCCAAGGTTTTTGCTCCCGTATTGGCTGCATAATAATAAGCAGTTAATGGGCCTTCCGTTTCGCTTTCTGATTTGACCAAATAATTTGGCCCATCAGGCGCAATTGTTAAGGCATTACTTTGCCAGGGTAATGGACTGCTCGGGTCGCCCAACAAACTTATATTGCGGTTAATGACTCCCGTTTTGCTATCATTTTTTGTATCTCGAAATAAATCCCCCAATCGGTAGTTAGAAGATTTCATATTAGCGGATACATATTTGTAAAAGGCTTTTCCGAAAATATAATTGCTACTTTGAAATACAGGTCTTGTTGTACTGATTAGCGCAATGGAGCCCCCTTGTGGAGAAAGTAAGGCGATTTCTCCCCCTGAAAGTTGGTTCGGATCATCAAACCTTCCGAACTGGCAAGTTGCGGTCAAAAGTATAGGTAGGTGTTGGCTATTTTTTAGGCCAATGATATCATTGTTTGTCAGAATCTTTTCATCTGTCCATCCACTTTCTGACCCATGGCCGATGAAGTGGATGAAATCAGCATCTTGTGTAAATAAGGAAAGAACTTGTTTTTTTGCTGCGGAAGAGGTGTATTGGCCGTTGGAAACCTCCATTGGAAATTGATCCAAATAGGTTTTTTGATAATCAAATGCGAATTTACCTGCTTGCATGTAAGCCGAAAAATCTTCCGCATCCTGCATGTGAATGGAGAAATCGCCGTCATCAGCGACCCAACTAAACCGGTAGGGTCTTCTAGTTGCGGGTGAAGTTTTAGATTGGTAATCAATTAATTTTTGAATAAACATGTTGGCCTCAATCGGATTTTTTGCTGGAATTCGGCCGATGGCAAGTTGGAGATTCGGTTGTGTATTCTCCCAATCTCCCGCTTGCGAATCTATGATGCCAAAGTAATCGTCAGACGAATAACTTACTAAGGGCTGTGTGGATTCCAGGCTTTGATAGGTAGGGACGTAGCTGTTTTTTTCTAAGGCGCTAGCTACGGTAGACTTACCTTTGTAGTCGATGGATGCATCTCCTAAAATCAACACATAACGCAAGGTCGTCTGACTTGCCAAAGCCTTCAGGTAATTTCGAATAGCACTCACATCTTGTTTGCCTCCTGAAAATTCATGATAAATTTGAGCTGTTGTGACTATTTGAGTGGGTATTTTTTGGATGTTCGACTTGAATTTTGCTAGTTTTTCTGCTGCTTGTTGCAAAGGTGGGCTTGTGATAATAATAAGCTGCAACTTGGGGTCTTGGGCTAAGAGGTCCTGATTCGAAATCCGCTCTCGCCAAACAGGATATGCTGCTAGGCTTGAATTTCCAAGGGCTAATTGGCTGCCTGGGGAAAAACGAATTTCCATTTCTGCTCCGGGAGGTTGTATTTGTTGCCATTCATTTTGACCATTTTTCAGCCAAAGAAGGCTCGAAGCTTGTAAATTTGGTATTTGCACATTAGCCGTTGTGTCACGGGAATTGGTAAATAAATATAGAGGCTGGTCAGTAGTCGCATTGAATTTTCGTTTGTAGGCAAATTGAATATAGTCTATATATCCAGCTCCTGAAGTAGTTTGATACGCGATGTTCCAATTCCAGTTTGGGCCGGAAGAATTCATCTTTATGGGTTGTTTTACATCCGCAAAAAATGCTTTTTGGTCATACCTATTTCCTGAAATAGCAGGAATTTCGATTGATATAGGGGAATTTCCTGGAATGGCGAGCGTGAATTTACTTGGGGTGGTTCCGCCAGCATAAAAACGTGCTTTTAATTCAGCAGATGTGCCATCAAGGACATCTCTAATCACATATTGAAGGGCTAAATTTCCTGTTCCGAAAAATGCATCTCCAAGCCATGTCCGTCCAGATTGAATTAGATTATATTTTTCAGGTTCGTAGTGGGATAAGGTATGGGCGAAGTTTAATGGATTCCCGATTCCTTTTGGTGGTTTTAGCGTGGTAATGCGAAGCGGCTTTGGGTCGTCTACTCGCAAATAATAATAGCTTGAGTCTGAATACGTATTCGTTTCTTGGTTCCAGGAAGCGGATTTTACATCAAATTGAAGTTGGTTCGGGGATTCTCCCCAAAAAATCAGTTGGCCATTTCCTTCTATCGCAATCGGAACTGGGAATAGGTTATTCGTGGGAGCTTTGGCTGGATTTTGTGGAAGCATGCCTGGCGCAGAGGTGTACAAACCGAAATTTTGTGAATTGCCGGTGATTTGATGTTTTTTCAACCACGCTTGATCGATCCGATAAAAACCTGAAGAAGCAATAGCGATGCGGTGCCAAGTACCTTGCTTTAATATAGATTGGGCAAATGAAGCAAGCGGGAGGCCAATGAGTAAAATGCCGATAAATCGGAATTTAGACCAAAGGTTCTTGCGGTTGTACATATGCGTTTTTGGCAACTAAATAGTTTTTTCTTGACTGAGAATCCTGACAAATGTAACGTGTTCTGCGAAGTTTCCCTTTGATGAGGATCAGGTTTTTTAGTTGGAACACAGATCCTTCTTCTAAATCAATAAGCCGAGTGCCTATCGCTGGTTGTGTATCGAATGATGCTAATACGGTAACAAGTGGGGCATACCCCGTAGAGGTAGCCGCAGGATTCTGAAGGTATTTCCTAAGTACGTGAACGAGCGAGGCAGGTAATAATTCCTCATCTAAAATAGGCTCAAATAGTTCATAGAAATTCCGTTTCCATTCGATCCCATGCGGATTTACGTTGCTTTTGTGGATATCATAAGTTACTCGATGTGCCACTTCATGTATATAGGTGACTAAAAAGGCATACGGGTTTAAGTTGTGATTTACTGTAACTTGATACCCTTTTGTAGGCGAGTAGCGAAAGTCGCCAAGTTTTGTACCGCGTGCTTTCGAGACGATAAAGTCGAATGGATGGTCTTGCCATAATTGAAAGCAGTATTCGGCCACCTCAGGAGGGAAGTGATCAAAGAATGATTCTATTTTTTTGCTTTTCGTCATTCGAGGGAATAAAAAAAGTCCTCCACAAGTGAAGGACTCTTTTCTGTAGCTTGGCTAAAATTATTTAGCAGCAGCAGTGTCAGCAGCAGCAGTGTCAGCAGCAGCAGAATCAACTGGTGCAGCAGCAGCAGTATCAACAGCAACTGAATCAGCAGCAGCCTCAGTTTTTTTCTCACCACAAGATGCTAAAGTTACCATACCAGCAACGAAAGCTAAAGCGAATACTTTTTTCATTTTTGTAATATTTTAAGGTTTGAGTCTCAAAAGTAGTAGGAAAAATTAGAATACCCAAAGAATTGCTTAAAATTTTAAGATTATTTTAAGTTTTGGATAATTTTTTATCAAAAAGCCCCCTTTTGTGGCCTAATGGCCACATTCAATCTTTGGAAAATTAAGTTTAAATTAAGGTGTTGGGCAGGTATCCCTCAGAAATGCGGTGTTTTACTTAATTAAATCCTTAAATCGGTCGTAAAAGCCACTACTTTTAAAGGTGAAGGATTTGTGTAAAACATAGTTTGACACAAAACTAAATCCCATGCCAGTTACCGTGGTCGAAACCTGTGTGACATTGATGCGTTTAATCGAATAAGGTATTTGAATAAAATAATCTGCGTAGTTGCGCGAAATAGCCGAATAGGGTGTAACGCTAAAAAACCAAGTTACAAATCCGGAAAAGGTAGCAACGAGCAAAAATTTAATCATTTCGCGTTGGGTTTGTTTCGTCTGCCGGGCGTTAAAGGCAAATAATTTGGTAAGGATAAAGCCCGCAATTAAAGAAACAAAATACGCGGGTAAAATGGTGGACTCGTACGACATGCGAAACCAATCCTTCAATAAACCACCTGCTAAAAGCTGAATCAATGCCCCAATCCCCGCAATAATAAAATATGCGACTAAATCTTTTCGATTAAATAGGCTTGATTGCTTCTTCAAATCTTTGGCGTCTTAAAATAACGATTTCACAATTGTTGGATAAATACCGAGTATCAATGTCGCCAAGGTACTCATGATTAAAGCTACTTGATACAATCCAGGAATATAAATTACTTCCATTTCGCTCGTTTTAAAATAAGCGGCAATGATTCCTTTGAAATAATAATAAATACCTACGGCCGACATTAATACGGCTACGATAATTGAATAGGTAATGTTGCGGTGGAACGTGTCCGCAAAAACAAAAAACTTTCCCCAAAAGCCAGCCGTTAATGGTATGCCTGCAAGCGATAATAGTGATATGGTCAAGCAGAAGGCCAACAATGGATTCTGTTTCGCTAAACCTTCAAATGCTTGAAAATTTTCTGGTTTTTCTACCCGGCCTGTTTGATATTCCGATACGATTTTGAAAATCGCAAAGGCGGTAACTGTGGCTAAGGTGTAAGCCAACGAATAATATAAAATGGTGGAGGTTGTCGATGATTGATTCGCTGAAATGGTCATCAGCATATATCCCGCATGCGAAATACTCGAATAGGCTAACATGCGCTTCATGCTTTGTTGGTATACCGCCGTCACATTACCAATCACCAGCGTTAACATACTGATGAAATAGATCGGTAATGCCCACGTAGCATATAACCCACCGAACATACCTGAAAAAACATGGAAAAGAGCTGCAAATCCAGCTGTTTTTACGACTGTCGACATAAACATCGTAAAGATTGTTGGTGCGCCATCGTATACATCTGGCGTCCAAAAATGAAAAGGAGCCGCTGAAACTTTAAATAGCATGCCTACAAGCATCAAAAGAATTCCTGCATACAGGAAGGTTGGCATGGATTCTTTGGGGGTACTTGCAATTGCGTTTGCAATATTGGCGATATAAAATGAGCGCGTAGCTCCATAAACTAAGGTAATGCCAAATAGTAAAATTCCGGTGGCAAAAGCACCCATTAATAAATACTTAATCGCTGCTTCATTGGATCGAAGGTTACGTTTGTCGGACCCTGTCAAAACATACATGGAGACGGAAAGGATTTCAAGGCCAACGAACAGCATGATTAAATGGTCGAAGGAAACCATTAATATGGCCCCAATAACTGAGAATAACATGATGGCATAGTATTCAGCCGGGTGAGTATGCTCGTCATCTTGTCCGAAGGCATTCGAAAATGCGACCACAAAAAATGCAGCTAATTGAATAATAATGCTAAAATTAATTGAGGTATTCGTCGAGCGGAACATATTTCCGAACCACATATATTCATGATTCCAATCCGCCACTGTTAAGCCCATGCTAATGGCTAGAAAACCTAACGTGAATGTTTGAATGGTTTTTCTTGAAAGCCAAAAACCCAAAAATAAATTACTAATTCCAAAAATTGATAAAGCAATAATAGCCGTCATAATAGATGCGTTATATAGATCTTAGTTAAGTAATTGCGTTAATTTCTCCACGCTTTCAGCGCTGTAATTAAGTACGGTTTGCGGAAAAATTCCACCCACAAGTACAAGTATTACAAGCGGTACTAAGACCATTTTTTCTGCTGATGTTAAATCTTCAAATTCTTTTGTGATGCGTGAAACATTACCAAACATGCTTTTTTGAATCAAGCGTAACGTGTAAACCGCTCCCAAAATGATGGTAATTCCGGCAATAATCCCAATCCACATGTCTTGATCAAAGACACTTTTCAATAACAGAAACTCGCCGATAAACCCATTCGTTAATGGTAAAGCAACCGAACCCAAACTTAACACAACGAATGCCACGCTCAACATATATGATGCTTGCGTAATTCCTCCTAATTGGGCAAGTTCGCGTGTTTTTGTTCTACGCTCAATGATTTCAATGATGAAAAATAATCCCACTATATTTATACCATGCGAAAGCATTTGGTACAAAGCTCCTTGAATACCTGCCAAACTACCTGTTAATATCCCTGCCGACATAAGTCCTACGTGTGCAAAAGAAGAATAGGCAATGAGGCGTTTCGCATCTTTTTGTTGGATTGCGATGATTGAACCATATATAATACCAATCACCGAAAGTATTGTTACCGTAGTTCCCCACGTAATCATTCCCAATGGGAACATAGGTAATACAAGTCGAATCACGCCATAGGTACCCATTTTTAACATGATTCCGCCCAGCAACATACTTCCTTGCGCAGGCGAAGTCGTGTAGGTATCTGGTTGCCAAGTGTGGAAAGGGAAAATGGGCATCTTGATTGCAAACGCAATGAAGAATGCTAGAAACAAATAGTTTTGAGAAGTCGCAGGTAAACTACGCGCCGTCTCAACTAAGACATCAATATCAGCGGAACCGACTGCTCCTGGTGTGCGCAGATACACGTAGATTAAACCAATTAATAAGAATAGCGAACCAAAAAGGGTGTAGACAAAAAACTTAAATGTGATTGAGATTCGATTTTCCCCGCCAAACTGCGCAGATAGAAAGTAGATGGGCAACAAAGAAGCTTCAAAGAAAAAGTAAAATAAGAATGCGTCTTTCGCTAAGAATGAACCCAACAAAGCAGTCTGCATTGTCAAAATCAACCCTTGGTAGACGGGGTTATTAGCTCTGTCCGTATTTGCCGTGCTCCCAATGATAAACGGAATCAATAAACCTGTTAAACCAATCAATATCCCATTAATTCCATCCACCCAAAGTGAAAACGAAAGCCCTGCTTCTGGAATCCATGGATAGGAAATAGCGATGGCATTAGCGGACTGACTTGATTGAATTAACACATAAGCAACTATAATCGCCTCAATGATCGACCCAGTTAGGGAAATGACAAATGCATTTTTAGGTTTGGCGATTAGTAAATAGCTACCTAATGCAAGTGGAAATAAAAGAATAAAAAGTAAATACATGCCTTTAGCGTCGATTAAAGATTATAAAATCCAAGTCTTTAGACCCAAAAATAAAATGACAGTTACCGAAATAACAATCATAAAAATATAGTAGCCTACGTTTCCCGTTTGGATCCGTCGGAATTCTGAGGAGGCATACTGGACAATTTTACCCACACCCTCTACCAGTAGATCCAAAACTAAAAACTCGAAAATTTGATGCAAGAAATTGCTCAAGAGGCTAATTGGCCGAACAATAAGCATGTCATACAATTCATCGATGTAGAATTTATGGTATATAACCTTTTGAATTCCAGTAACTGATGCATCCGATCCTGGTACAGATTTCTGCATACCAAAAATATAGATTGCCAGCGCCGCAGGTAAAAATGCGGCCAATAATGGCGCGCCACCTTCTAAACTCAAGAAATTAACTTCAGCTGCCTCACCAGCTGCAGGAAGCAGTGGGGCTAACCAATGAGCTAAGAATTCATTCCCGCCAGCAAAATGAGGCAAGTTGATGATTCCACCTCCCACAGAGAATATGGCTAAAATAATTAATGGCAGTGTCATTGTCCATGGAGATTCATGCAAGTGATCTGCTTGTTTTTGCGAACCTCTGAATGCACCAAAGAATGTTAAAATAAATACACGGAACATGTAGAATGACGTCATGGCGGAACCTAAGATAGCCAACCACCACATGATTGGATCGTGATGATACAAGCTAGCCAATATCTCATCTTTAGAGAAGAAACCAGCAAAAGGAGGTATACCTGCAATGGCAATTGTGCCTAACAAAAATGTGACGTAAGTTATAGGCAAGTGGCTTTTTAATCCACCCATTTTCCGAATGTCTTGCTCGTCGGACATCGCATGAATAACCGAACCCGCCCCTAAAAACAACAATGCCTTAAAGAATGCATGCGTCATGACGTGAAAGAAAGATGCCGTATAAGCTGAGGCGCCGAGTCCCATAAACATATAGCCCAATTGGGATACGGTAGAATAGGCTAATACTTTTTTGATGTCGTTTTGGAATAAACCAATAGCTGCACCGAGTAAAGCGGTAGCAAGTCCAATCCATCCTACAAAATGCAATACTTCTGGGCTCAATTCGAACAACACATTGGCTCGAATAACCATGTAAATTCCTGCCGTTACCATGGTTGCCGCGTGAATTAATGCCGAAACCGGTGTAGGGCCCGCCATGGCATCCGGTAGCCATGTAAATAATGGAATCTGTGCAGATTTCCCCATGGCGCCAACAAACAAACAGAAGGCGATTAATCCTACATTATCAGGTACATTGCCCTCGTTAATGGATGTAAAAATGGAGGTGTAATCTGTAGTGCCAAAATTTTGTATCAATAAGAAAATACCCACCAAGAATCCCAAGTCACCAATGCGGTTCATGATAAACGCTTTACGCGCCGCATCACCATAGCTATTTTTTTGGTTCCAAAATCCGATTAATAGATAGGAGCATAATCCTACACCTTCCCAACCAATAAACATGACGACGAAATTTGCGCCTAAAACAAGTATCAACATAAAGAAGATAAACAAATTTAGGAAAGCAAAAAATTTGCCCAAACCCGCATCATGTGCCATATAGCCCATCGAATACACATGAATCAACGTTCCAACACCCGTGATAATAAGGAGCATTAAGAGGGATAATTGGTCTACTTGAAAAGCAAATGGAATAGACAATTCGCCTATTTTAATCCATTCGGCTAATGTGTAAATCTGCGTTTGACCGTCAAAATTTAAAAATAATTGCAAGGATAAAGCAAAAGCCACCACAGGAGGAATGGTTCCGATTATACCGGCTAATTGCTTATTTAATTTGGGGAATGCGAGTCCATTTACTAGAAAACCAATAAACGGAAGCAAGGGAATTAAATAGAATAATGACATATGATTAGGCTGATTGAATGTGTGCTGGAATTAATTTTTTAATTTATTAAGCACACCGATATCAATACTTTGAATGTTTCGGTAAATCATAACAATAATGGCTAGGCCTACAGCAACTTCAGCCGCGGCAACTGCCATGATAAAGAAGACAAAAATTTGACCTGCTGGATCTGAAAAATAAGATGAAAATGCGGCCAACAATAAATTGACGGCATTCAACATGAGTTCAACGGCCATGAATACAATAATTGCATTGCGGCGGGTCAAAACTCCCAAAATTCCAATGCAGAATAAAGCGGAGCTTACAAGAATGTAATGAGTTAGTGGTATTGTGCGTAATACTTCTGGAATCGATTGCATAGTCGTTATTTAAATGCATTTATGCGAGGCAAAAATACGAATTAAACTGAATTTTATAGCCCCTAACGTTGAAAACCTTGTAATTTTATTTCAGTCAATTTCCGTTTTGTATCCATAGGGAAATCACCCTTCATCATCCAATCGTAATAGGATGGATCTGATTTGAGGACTTCCAAAATAGGTCTACCAATATGTTTGCCAAAATTAAAAACGGCAATTTGATCTTTATTATAAACCATACGATTGGCAAAATCGATCGAATTCGATGCGCTTAATTCATGTAATTTTTGGACATCATTTTGGATTGGGAAATAGTCATTCCCATCCGCATCCTTCAGGCTGGTGTTTGCGTAGTGTTTTACCTGGGCGTTTAAAACTTCTAATGTGGCTAGCACATCGGCTTCAGCTCCGTGTGCTCCCACTAATTCTTTATTACAATAAAATCGGAAAGCAGCTGTTAGATTTCGAGGTTCCATCATATGGAAAATTCGTTGGGCATCCACTAATTTTCGATTTTTCATATCAAAATCTACATCATTGCGTAGAAATTCTTCAACCAACATGGGCACATCGAAACGATTCGAATTAAAGCCTGCTAAATCACAACCATCTAAAAAAGTCGCTAAGGATTTCGCTACTTGCTTAAAATTTGGCTCATCTAGTACGTCGGCATCATAGATTCCATGAACTAAAGATGCCTCTAATGGAATTGGAATACCCGGATTAACACGTCTTGTTTTTACCTCTACGGAGCCATCGATATTAGCTTTGGCAATGGATATTTCGACGATTCGGTCGCGATTGACCATTATTCCGGTGGTTTCTAAGTCGAAAAAGGCCAACGGTCTTTTGAGTTGCAATTGATGCTCCATAGCTTTTGAATTTTAATAGGCGTAAAGGTAGCTTATTATTACCTTTGTTCGATGAAATTCACCCCTAAAGCCATATTTTTTGACTGGGATCACACGCTATGGGATCACGATCGAAATGCAAATGAAGTGTTAATAGAATTATTTGACGCCTTCAATCTGCCGTTGGCCGACGAGACCTTTATGTGGAGCACGTTTCAGCAAATCAATGATTCGCTTTGGGAGGACTATCAATTGGGGAGAATTTCGCAAGAAGTACTTCGTGAAACTCGGTTTATCAGGTTTTTCGATGAATTGCAAATCGATGGACCCACACGTGAATTTTCAGAGGCTTATTTACAAAAGACCCCTCGAAAAACAAATTTAATTCCTGGCGCATTTGAGGTGATTGAGCACTTGGCTCAAAAATACCCACTTTATATTTTAACGAATGGATTTACTGACATTCAATGGGTTAAAATCGATGGAGCTGGTATGCGGCATTTTTTTCAAGAAATAATTACCTCAGACATTGCTGGGCATAAAAAACCGGCTCGCGGTTTTTTTGATTATGCTTTAAAAATTGCCGGAATTTCTCCTGGAGAAGCTGTGATGGTGGGAGATCACTCCGTGATTGATATTCAGGGGGCTGCGTATGCGGGAATTCCTGGGATACACTTGAATCAACGAAATGAGGATTCATCGTGTAAAATTCAAATTTTGGAATTGCGTGAGCTTCTAGATTGGATTCACTAGTTATTCAAAAAGGGAAAGTTGGTTGTCATTGGCCTTGCGGTCGACTATCTTTTTGTCTCGAATGAAGCGCTTGTTCTCCTCTAAAAAAGCGGTAAACTTTTCGATTTGCTCATACAATGGATTGAAGTCCATGGTATTTAGATGATAGGATTCGACATAGACATCAGCAAAATCTGTGATGACATAATCCAGTTGCTCGATGCCAAATTTCTGTAGGCCTAACAAATACAGGTTTTGGTGATTTTTTAAAAATCTCCCTGGCTCATAATAGGATGTACTTTTTAAATCAAAGGCAACGTGCTCCCCAACACCATCCACATAGCCGTAAATTTGAGTGTTCTTATAGCGGGATTCGACGTAAAATTGCGTTTTGTATTTATCCGGAATTAGGTTGCGTGCTTTGTCGATAATTCCTTCGGCAAACAAATCTTCATTTTCACCTAAGGTTACAGCTCTTTCAAAATCGACGCCTTTTTGCTGGGCTTTTGTCGTTGGTTTTTTTACGCGATTAATACGCTCAATCATCTCAATTTCATCCACAATAATTTTCCCATTCACATCGCGCGTTTGGTTTAGATACAGAGAAAATGAATTTAAGAGCGTCGGGTATAGTCGGTAAATCATGGGTACTTATCCGATTTGAAGGCGTGTTACAGGTGTATTATTGACTAAATGCGATTCAGTAATCTCTTCTACATCCGAAAGCTGAACATTTCCATAAAATACGCCTTCTGGGTATACAACCAAGGTGGGTCCTTTTCCGCAAAAATCTAAACATCCTGCCTTTTGGATACGTATTTTGGTATCTAAGCCCTGTGCTGCCCAAGTTGATTTGAATTTGTCAATAAGTTCCATGCTATGACCTGAACCGCAACATTTTTTTGGGGCATCTTTGTCATTTGCGCAGATAAATACATGTTTTTCGAAGTGCATTAGGAGATAGGTTTAAGTTCAACAACAATAGGACAATGGTCAGAGTGCATCGCATCTGGTAATATATAGGCATTGTGAATACGTTCTTTCAACTTGTCTGAGGCAAGGTGGTAATCGATGCGCCAACCTAAATTTTTTCCTCGCGCACCGGCACGGTAGCTCCACCACGAATACTGATGTGGTTCGTCGGAACGAATCAGACGAAAAGTATCCACAAAACCATTTTGAATGAAGTTTTCCATCCATTCTCTTTCTTCGGGCAAAAATCCAGAACTAGTGGCATTTCCCTTTGGATTATGGATATCAATTGCGCGGTGACAAATATTATAATCACCTGAAATGATCAGATGCGGAATTTGAGTTCGTAATTTAGTTGAATACGCATGGAAGTCGGCCAGCCAATCCATCTTGAATGCTTGGCGTTCATCCCCACTAGAGCCCGAAGGCATATAGACACTCATCACAGAAACATGCTCGAAGTCGATTCGGATAACGCGGCCTTCTGAATCATATTTTTCAATGCCACATCCGATTTCAACATGATTTGGTTTGATTTTTGAAAATATGGCAACGCCAGAATAACCTTTTTTTTGTGCTGAATGCCAGTAGATGTGGTAGCCAAGCGCTTCAATTTGTTGCGAATCTACTTGCTCACGATCCGCTTTAAGTTCTTGAATACAAATAATATCAGCTGCTTGTTCAGCCAACCAAGCAGTGAATCCTTTTTGGATGGCGGCACGAATGCCATTTACATTGTAACTGATTATTTTCATTTAGATTAAAAGATTTCAGATTCAAAGTAATGCACAATATGTGCTTTCAGCAAGAGATCTTGTTCTTTTAAATTGAGGGTTGGCACAGGTTTAACTAAATTCCAATGGGGCCACCCTTCAGAATCTAGGCCTTCTAACTCATAAAACCCACTGTAGCTGAGTACTTTACACGTGGCAATATGCATCAAATCTTGCTTTTGTTCTTTTGTGAAATGTACATGGCCTTGCCCTAACTCTTGTACGCCAATCAAAAATAGAACAGATTCTAAATCGGTAGGTCGTTTTTGAAATTGATTTTCAAAAAAGTCTAATACCGCTTCAAATGAAGCGTGCACGATGGCGGGTTCAAATTCCATGGGAATGTTTAGGGAACGACAATAGAAACCTTGAATTTGGATGATTCCAATACGGCTTTTTGTCCTTTGGGATTATTACCAATAAGTACGAGGTTACCTTCAATTTCAGTATCAGACAAATACGTGATGTTTAGGCGTCCTACCCCATTTTGAACACCTGAGCTATCAGGCATTTTGGCTTCGTAAAAATTATTCTTATTTCTAAAATCTTCGAGATTATGTATGATGTTTCCGATGTTTCCGGAATCACCATCTCCAGGAATAAAATATGTCCCCGTACCTCTTAGCTGGAATATTTTTACATAAATGGTTTCTTTTGATTGCTCATTAGTGGCAATTAAACTCAACACTTTTTGGCCTGATTCAAGACGAACGCTTGCAGAAACAGCATCACATTGAATAACATGTTCGCCTTCATGGCCAAATTCTATTGTGCCTACTAAATAGCCTTTTTGTGTCGGAGTATCGCTAAACGAATTCTCAAAACTGATAATTAAAACGAATAATCCGAGGCCAGTGTAAAGAAAGTTGACAGGATTTTTAATGAAGGACAACACAAACGCTCCAATCCAGCTTGTTTTCACAAAACGCAAAAATCCATACTTACGTGAAGTAGAGTTGCTCATTTGGGTGAACGTTTTTTTAAAATTTTGACCTAATTCATTTTGAAAACAAAAATACGATAAGTTATTTAACGGACAAAGGCTAATTTAGGTCAAATTTGAAATTAATTATTTTAAGGTCATTTGTTCCCGATGAAGTATAGGCAATGAGGTGCTGATTTGGTAAATTTGAAATCTCGTTGGCGTTACAATCATTTTTAAAGCTAGTTAATTACTTAATTTGAGTTTCCATGAAATCATTTTCGATTCCTTCACTTTTCAAAAGTAATCTTATTGGTCGTATTAAAGAGGTTCGCCGACTTCGTGATAAATTAAAGCGAGACTTTAGTCCTTCAAAGTTAGATTTTGGGCCGATAGAGGTTCATCTTTCGCGTCATTTTGGGTTTTGCTATGGGGTCGAAAATGCCGTCGAAACAGCCTACCGAATTATCGAAGAAAATCCAGATAAACGTATTTTTTTACTTTCCGAAATGATTCATAATCCAGCGGTTAACGCCGATTTGTTTGATAGAGGCGTACGATTTTTGCAGGACACCAAGGGGTTACCGCTTGTTCCATTTTCTGAGTTGAATGCAGCTGACATTGTGATAGTTCCAGCTTTTGGCACTACTCTAGAAACGCAACAAAGATTACAATTGCAAGGAATTGATACGTATGCGTATGATACCACCTGCCCGTTTGTGGAAAAAGTTTGGAATCGGGCGGACGCAATTGGCAAAAATAATTACACCGTTATCGTACATGGTAAACCAAGCCATGAAGAAACCAAAGCGACTTTCTCGCATTCGAAGGCGATTACGCCAACTTTAGTAATAAAGGATTTATCTCAAGCCAAATTACTTGCGAATTTTATCCGCAAGGAATGTGCTGCAGATGAATTTTACGATATGTTTGAGGGGCAATATTCTGTGGGATTTAATCCGGATACTGATTTAGTTCGATTAGGGGTTGTTAATCAAACCACAATGCTGGCAACAGACACGCAGGAAATAGGTGAATATTTGCGCGATGTATTGGTCGAGTACTACCAATTAAGTCCAGATCAAGTTACTCAGCATTTTGCTGATACACGTGATACGTTGTGTTATGCCACGAACGACAATCAAAGTGCAACCTACGGATTGCTTCAAGTAGAAGCCGATTTTGCGCTAGTTGCCGGCGGGTATAATTCTTCAAATACAGCACATTTAGTTGACCTATGTGCCGAAAAATTACCCACGTATTTTATAAAATCTGCAGATCAACTCGTTTCCAATCAAGAGGTGATTCACTTTAACAATCGGAAAAAGGCAGAAGTGAATTCGGTGAATTACATTCCAAACAAAGAAAAAATCGTCGTTTTATTAACTTGCGGAGCCTCATGTCCAGACGCAGTAATCGAGGAGATTCTCCGGAAATTAGTTTCTTTTTTCCCAGGTTCTGTTTCTCCAGATGATGTGGTCGAGGCGTGGGAAGCTAATTTAAAAAGTAGCTAAAATCTTATTTACCGCAGGGAGGTAGCCTTCTCCAAACAAATTTACATGCACCATAAGCGGATATAAATTGTATAACGGAATGCGTTCATGAAAACCCTTTTCTATTGGGAAATTTGCATGGTATGCGTCGTAAAATTTTGTATCAAAACCGCCAAACATCGTAGTAAATGCCAATTCAGCTTCACGGAATCCATAATAACAACAGGGATCAACAAGTGTGATGAGTCCTTGATCATTAACCATGGCATTTCCCGACCATAAATCTCCATGGATCAGGGCCGGTGCTTCATGAGGCAATAAACTAGGTAATCGCTCGTAAAGTGTTTCAAATTTTTCGGCTACTTCAGGTGTGATTTTTCGATCGTATAAGGCACGGCCAACTTGCTTTTTAAGGCGATTTTCGATAAAAAACGTCACTCCATCCAAAGTCCAAGAATTTTCTTGGGGAGCTGCGCCTATAAAATTCGTATAGGCTAGTCCGTGTCCGTGTGCTGTTGTATTTTGATGTAAATGGGCTAATTTTTCTCCAAAATCTTGCCAATAATTTGTTTGTTTATCAGCCGATTCAATGCCTTCCATCATCAAATATTCCTTTTCTTCCAACTGGCCTACACCCAATACACGTGGTACTTGGATTGCACCAGTAGCGTGAATCGTTTCTAGATTTTTAGCTTCTGCTTCAAATAGGCCTTGATAATCTCCTTGCGTCCACTTAATGAAATATTCGGTATTTTTTATGCGCAGTCTTACCGCCAAATTAAAATTTCCCCCATAAAAAAATTGAAAGTCATCGATATGTGCAGATTCCCCAGCATGTTTGCTCAGTATTTGGGCAATAAACTGATATTGTTCTTGGGATTGTTGTGACATAGCATTAAAATCGATGACAAATCTAGGAATTATTTTTTGGCTGCGCAGGTTTTTTGAAAAGTGGGACTGTGCTACATGGTTCACCAAAAAATATACTCTTAGCTACAGGTTGTAATTTTTGCATAAGTGCCACATAGGCATCCGTTGGCACAGCCTCCTTCGAACATCCTTTAATGACAATACGCGTGTCTTTAAATTCTTCCGTATCCATTGCTTCAATTTGAGCTAAATACAATGTTTTTTCTAAATCAGCTAGTGAGCCAAATACAACTGTATGTGCAACAGGATTGAGGTAGCTTGCGGCCAACATGTAGGCCCAGGTTGGGATTATTGCATCTGCAGAACAACCGATGGCGATGTGTTTGTCTTTGTATAAAGACCAGTCGTGTCCGGATAAATAATCACGGTAATCTTTCTCTTTAAGCGCTAAGCCCATAAAAAGAAGCGGAGCCAGGTCGAAAAACAACCGATCACCTGGCTTGCGCATGGTCTCTAAATCCAATTGAAGTAAGCCACTTTTATTGACACGATTGATGATAGTTTCTTCCATATTAATTTTGGTGTGATTTAGGTTTCGTGCCCATAAACTCTTTTAAATAGTTGGGCTCCACAGTAACTATGTGGGCGAATGCCTTTTTTTCAAATTGCTTAAATGCAAGCATTCCCATATTTCTTGCCTTTGGAAGTGGGTGCGCCTCTGAAAATTCAATTTTTGAATGTTGGCATGTTTCTCGCCATTTCATCGCGCCATTGCCAAACGCAATCATTTGTTGGTCGATTACCTGAAATGTATCCGGCTCCAAAATAACAGCCGCCGTATGTAGGACAGTCGATCCATCCTTAGGATCCAAAATAGTGGCGTAAACTTCCATTCGTCGCGCATCCAGCATGGGAAGCAATAGTTTATTACTGCTCTTTTCTTCCCAAGCCGCAGCCATGATTTCTAGTGTATGTAGCGTTATTAGCGGGATGTCTAGTCCAAAGCAAAGGCCTTTAGCGGTGGCTAATCCTATGCGTAAACCTGTATAGGAACCGGGGCCATTTGAAATTGCAATCGCGGATAACTGATTTAATTGAATTCCAGATTGATTCAATGTTTTCTCGATAAGCCGGGTTAATTTTTTACCATGCACCCCATCCTCCTGTGATTCACACGAAAAGCACAATTTCCCCTCTTTGTGGAGTGCCACAGAACAGAGAGGAGTTGTTGTTTCGATGGAAAGGATGTAACTCATTTGCTTATTTTGAAGTCAAAATGGTTTGATACGTATGTACTTTTTGTACTAATGCTACGCCTGCTTGAATCACCGGATCGTGTAGGTTTGACCATTGATTCACCCCTAGCTGTAAATAATAATGTAAGATAATTTCTTGACTCAGTAACTGCTTTAACTCAGCTTGATTTGCTTCTATTTCTTGATGCAACGCTAGTTTTTCATTTGCTTTGGTTGCGAGTAAAGTTTGATGTAATGAAGCGTAAGCAGGATTTTTTTCAGTCAAGGTCATTAATGATTTAACTTGTGAATGAATACTATTTTCAAACTTATAATCACTTTGGGCTAGCCAATTTTCAAAATTAGCCAGATCGGAATTTGTCAATTCAAATCGGGCTGCCGGAGAAATTGTAGGGTTTTTAACCCGATAGCTCAGCGCATAAAGATAGAGCTTGTATTGTTTAAGTAGGGACAGGATAAATGGGGATTGATGCGATTTTTGAAAAACTTGATCGGGAGTAATGCCCCCACCGTCAACAACTTTGCGCCCATTTTTTGTAAGAAAAATACGGTTTATTGAATCTGCATGAATAATAGCTGATCCATTTTTATATTCAACTGCTTGAATGCAGCGCCCACTTGGTGTATAATATTTCGCCGTGGTGATTTTAATTTTTGTATGAAATGGCAAATCACGCGTTACTTGTACAAGTCCTTTGCCATAGCTTTTCTGACCAATAATCACAGCCCTATCATAATCTTGAAGGACACCTGCTACGATTTCTGCTGCCGAAGCTGAATTTTTATTGATTAAAACGACGATTGGAGTTTCAGTATCAAAGCTCGCATTTAAGCCTTCGTACGATTTATTCCATTCTTCGATTTTTCCACGCGTTTCAACAATTTTGCTTCCTTTGGGTAGAAATAAATTACAAATATCGATTGCTTGTGTAAGCAAGCCCCCAGGGTTATTTCGTAAGTCCAAAATAAGCGATTTCATTCCCTGTTGTTTCAAAGAAATAAGCGCACTTTTCATCTCTTTGGCCGCACTTGCATTGAATTCATCTAATTGAATATACCCGACACCAGGCTGGATAATTCCATAATAGGTAACGTTTTTAATTTGTACGGTCGTACGCGTTAAGGTAAATGTTTGTGTGCTTTGCGCGCCAGGTCTTTGAATTTCGAGCACCAATGGGGAATTTGCAACACCTTTCATCAGTAGTGCAGGATCCTTTTCTGTTTTGTCAGTCATGCGAATATTATTGACTGCCACCAATTGGTCCCCGATATGTAAACCGGCCTTTTCGGCTGGGCTTGCTGATTCGATGAAGGTTATGTGATGCTTCTGATTAATTTCACTAAGCTGAATGCCTATTCCTTGGTATTTCCCCGTGGTCATTAACAAAAAATCTTCCAATTCGTCCTCAGGGTAGAAAACTGTATATGGGTCAAAGGATTTTAGTAAGGCATCAACTGACGTTTGCATCGCTTTCTTAGGATCTACTTCGTCAACGTAATATTTATTGAGTTCCTTGAAGACCGAAGCGTAGATGTCTAGATTTTTGGCAATTTCAAATAAACGATCGTTTGAGGCAATAAAAGAAGCGCAGGCTAACGACACACCAAGTATAATGCAGATACTAATTCGCGAATATTTTTTCTTTAGACTCATGATTTTGCCGTGCTAAACTCCTGTACTATGGATTCCATTCGTTTTTTGATCAGGTCATAAGGTTCAATAGCGGATCCAATATAAACAAAACCAATGTAGCAAGGAAGCGATTGAAAGTCTTCCCCTTCAAAAAATGGCTTGGTTAGTCGGTAGGCCTCTCGGATCCGACGTTTAATCAGATTTCGATCTACGGCTTTTTTGAATTTTCGCTTAGGTACCGATATGACGATTTGAGGCGTATTATGGCTCGATACGGAGGAACTTACTTGGTACAAAACTCGAAAAGGATAGACAAATCGGCTACGTACCGTTTGACTATCCTTTTGGAATAAAGAATCAATAATTTTAAGTTGCGTTAACCGCTCTGATTTCGGAAAATTGAATTTCACGGCAAGAATACTTTTTAAGTAACAGCTAGCCAGAAATCAGCTCTACTCTAATCTATGGCTTATTTACCTCTTTTCTCGTCAGAAACAGACAATTTATGACGACCTTTAGCGCGACGTGCTGTTAACACACGACGACCATTTGCAGTAGACATACGCTCACGAAATCCGTGTTTGTTCTTTCTTTTACGTACTGAGGGTTGAAAAGTTCTTTTCATTGCTTTATTAATTTAAATCCGACCGTTAGAATCGAATTGGGTTTGCAAAGGTACGTAAAAATATATTTTTGTCAAGCCCCAAGTAAAAAAAATATAATATTTAAATTTGTTCTTTGTCCCACGCCGTGAAAGTATCCATTTTAACTGTTGCCTATCAATCGGCTGCCACCTTGCGGCAGACCATAGACAGCGTATTAGGTCAAGATTATTCCAATATTGAATATTGGGTCATTGATGGGGGATCGACCGACGGAAGTGTGGAAATTCTAGAATCCTATGCTGGAAGAATTCAATATATTTCTGAAAAAGATTCCGGTATATACGATGCGCTTAATAAAGGACTTTCGCGTATCTCCGGTGAGATTGTTGGTGTAATTGGCGCCGATGATTTCTACCCCAGCCACGATGTAATTTCATCTGTCGTTTCTAGTTTTCAAACCAATCAAACCGAGGCTATTTACGGTGATATTCAATTTGTTGATCCTGAATCAATGCGCGTAGTTCGGTATTGGAAAGCTGGAGCCTATCATCTAAAAAACTGGCTGTATGGTTGGATGCCTCCTCATTTATCTTTTTATGTACGGCGTGATGTATATGAGCGATTAGGAAATTACCGAACTGATTTTACGTGTGCTGCCGACTACGAGTGGATGTTGCGGGCATTATATAAAAATCGTATTTCGGTTGCTTATTTGCCTAAGTTACTGATGACAATGCGGAACGGAGGAACGAGCACCGCTTCTTGGAGACACCGCTGGGTGGCTAATCGAGAGGATCGAAGAGCATGGGCATTAAATGATTTAAAGCCGTATTTTTTTACGGTAACCCTTAAACCCATTCGTAAAATCATGCAACTGTTTCAATAAAAAAACCTCTTCAGGAAACTGAAGAGGTTTTTTGTGTGCGAAGTCAAATGAAAGTTAAACTTTGATTTCAACATCAACACCGGAAGGCAATTCTAATTTCATCAACGCGTCTACTGTTTTGGCAGAAGAAGAGAAGATATCAATTAAACGCTTATACGTACATAATTGAAATTGCTCACGCGCTTTCTTGTTCACGTGTGGTGAACGCAAAACGGTAAATTTCTCAATTTTTGTAGGTAATGGGATCGGGCCTGAAACGACAGCACCTGTTGCTTTAACCGCCTTAACGATTTTTTCAGCTGATTTGTCAACCAATGTGTGGTCGAACGATTTCAACTTAATGCGAATTTTTTGATTCATAAATTTGGTTCATTTAGTGAATACCGAGCGAAAGAACCATTAACTCCGCTGGGCATTAAATTCAGTTCGCAAAACTAAACTATAATTGGCTGACTACCAAATCCATTTAGAATTTTTGTCGGCCTATAGCTTGTTGTAATTCCTGGTCAAAGATAGGCTTACGCGCCATAAACAATTTTGGATCCTGAGATAATGCATGATTCATAGCCTCTTTGGCATAATCGATTTCTCCTATTTTTAGTGCCTGAAGAGCATATATCCATTGAAATGTAGCATCTTCTTCATTCCAACGTGCTGCTTGCAAACTGGCCTCATAGGCTTGTTTTTCATATTTATTGGCATTTAAAATCAAGATAGCCTCTTGAAGAATATCCGCTTGGAAGGGGTAGGCCTCAATCGCATGTAGGGCTGATTTTAAGTCTTTGATCTGTACTTGACCGTGTGGCATGCGCATGGATTTATGCCAGAATTCTAGGATGTTTTTATAGGCGTCCAACTTTCCTGTAGCGTCAGAATCCAGGAGAAGGCTAAGTTTTTCAAGTGCACGCAGTGGTTTGTTGTGGTAGTAGTCTTGCCATGCGTCAAGCAGTTGCAACTCAGGGAAAATGGTATTTCCGTACCCTTTTGCAATCCATCGCTGGGTTGGAAGTATTCCTAGTTTGCCTTTGAAATAAAGCATGGAGTTGTAGATGTTTGCCCAATCGCGTAAATCACCTGTTGGCTCAAGATTTTCAATTGAAGGGGTGTTGGTCGAAAAAGTGCCGTTTTTGAGTGAAATGGCAAGGTTATTTGTCCGAATTGACGGGTCATCTAATGGCAAATCTAGTAATGCCTTTTTCTTGCTATATAATAGGTTAGCTTGCGCCAGTGCATTTTTTGGAAAGGCTAACGCTACTTTTTGGTAAAAATACTGAGCGGAATCGATGAGGTTGAGGCTTTCGTATGTGTGGGCCAGTTGGGTCAATATTTGAAGGTTGTTAGGAAATAGTTGATTCCCCTTTTGAAGGGTAAAAAGCGCCTGAAAAATCTGATTTTCTTTTTGAAATATGTTGGCTAATCCAACAAAACTAGCATATGTCGGATGTTTTAATTGGCTCGTGCTTAAATAATAAGCTGCAGCTTCAAAATCGTTTGATTCAATCGCCAAATTAGCTAATCGAAAGCTGCTCTGACCATTTAGTTTACTATGCCCCATGGCTTTATGGTAGTCAAATTCTGCCTGCTTTTTATTCTGGAATAACCAGGCGATATCGCCTGATTGGTTGGCCATTGCGGCTCTTGTTTGATGCCAAACACTTCCGTTTCGGGCAAATACCCAAGCAAGACCAAGGATGCAGATGCCGATGTAAATTAAATTTATTGGGACTCGTGGCGCCTTGTGTGTAATTTTATGGACAGGTAAATTTTGCTGAATGGGCGATTGAAAATTACTTAGCAAGAATAAGGGAAATAAAAATGCCATGGTTATTTGACATATCAAGATCCAATGTTGGCTTGCCGCGATGCCAGCATCGTTCCCCAACGACGCCCAAGTAAAAAGGGTGGTAATGGCCAAGGTTCCAAGGCTCATACGAAGGAGCCTATTTGTTTTATTGTTCCATATGAATAAAATCCAGGCTGCAATTCCGAAGAGTAATGGCGGAATGGATATGCTAAGATCCCAATAAAGGTGCGTGTTTCCGTAACTCAGTAATATATTTACCAGATAAAATCCCCCTAAAATCAACCAGTTTTTTAGGCTTTGGGAGTAGCTTTGGGAGTGGCCCAACTGAAAAATTAATTGTGGAATTGCTGCAGACGATAAGACTGAGATTGCGAGGATAGCTAAAATGCCGAGTAGGTTTATGAGCTCAGCGAGCAATTGAAAAGATTCTAAGGAATTAATTTTGGGAGAATTCAAGCTAATGATGCCTATGCCGAGTACTATGCCGGCTAAAAGAAATGCCCATGAAATATTTGTGATTTCTTTGAAATATAAAACGAGGGTAATTAATCCAACTACAGAAAGGATGCAAGATATTAGTAGTGGCCAAACGGCAGGCATATTAATGGCCAAATCAAAAGATTGTCGGACAAATAAGATGGTCGTTTTTAATTGTAAAGCTTGGTTTTGATCTACAATTCCTTGGTCTGGAATTAATTCACTTAATTCTTTGACTTGAATAAGTTCGGGTTTTAGCCAGAAAAAAAATATGAGGCAAGCGAGGCAAAGGAAGCTTAGAAGGCTAAGAACTATCGTTTGAATTTTTTGTTGCACGATTTTGGCTTATTTTTAAAAATCTAATTTCTACATAAACTTTAATTCATTCAAAGAATCGGGCCGATATTGTCAAAAAAAAGGAGAAAAATACAATATCCGTTTTGCATATTGGAATTTACACACTAATTTTGCAGTTCGAATGGATATCTCATTTTCATATAATTTTTTTTCAAATGGCAAACGCAGTTAATAAAGGGAGAGTTGCTCAAGTTATTGGGCCGGTAGTTGATGTAAGTTTCGAGGGAGAAGGGTCACATTTACCAGCAATTTTAAGTGCCCTTTCTGTTACTAAATCAAATGGTCAGCATCTAATTTTAGAGGTTCAACAACATTTAGGCGAAGATCGTGTAAGAACAATCGCAATGGAGGGTACGGAAGGTCTTCAACGAGGCCAAGAGGTGATTGACAAAGGAACTCCAATGATGATGCCTACTGGTGAGGGGATTAAGGGTCGTTTGTTTAATGTGGTAGGAGATGCAATTGATGGCATACCTCAGCCTAAATCTGACAAGGGCTTGCCGATTCACCGTGCTGCGCCGAAATTTGATGAATTAGCAACAACGACAGAGGTATTATTTACAGGAATTAAAGTAATTGACTTGTTGGCACCTTACGTTAAGGGAGGTAAAATTGGTTTGTTCGGTGGTGCCGGTGTAGGTAAGACCGTATTGATTATGGAGTTGATTAATAATATTGCGAAGGCTTACGAGGGTTTATCTGTGTTTGCAGGAGTAGGTGAGCGTACGCGTGAAGGGAATGACTTACTACGTGAGATGATTGAGTCTGGCGTAATTAAATATGGTGAAGAATTTAAGCATGCGATGGAAGCTGGAGAGTGGGATTTATCAAAAGTAGATCAAACTGAATTAGCGAAGTCCCAAGCTACATTGGTGTTCGGTCAAATGAACGAGCCTCCTGGAGCACGTGCTCGTGTGGCTTTGTCAGGTTTAACTGTTGCGGAGCACTTCCGTGACGGTGATGGTGAAGGTCAAGGTCGTGATATTTTGTTTTTTATTGATAATATCTTCCGTTTTACACAAGCAGGTTCTGAGGTTTCTGCCCTTTTGGGTCGTATGCCATCTGCTGTAGGTTACCAACCAACGTTGGCAACGGAAATGGGGGCGATGCAAGAGCGTATTACATCTACGAAGCGTGGTTCGATTACATCTGTGCAAGCGGTTTACGTACCTGCCGATGACTTAACGGATCCAGCCCCGGCAACAACGTTTGCCCACTTAGATGCTACGACGGTATTGTCTCGTAAAATTGCTGAATTAGGTATTTATCCGGCGGTGGATCCATTGGATTCGTCATCTCGTATTTTATCTGCTGAGGTTTTGGGTGATTCGCACTACAATACAGCTCAACGTGTTAAAGAGATTTTGCAACGCTACAAAGAGTTACAAGACATAATTGCCATCTTAGGTTTGGACGAATTATCTGAGGAGGATAAATTAGTTGTTTCACGTGCGCGTCGTGTTCAGCGGTTCTTGTCTCAGCCTTTCTTTGTGGCTGAACAATTTACTGGTTTAAAAGGCGTTCTTGTTGATATCAATGATACCATCACAGGATTTAATGCCATCATTGATGGAGAATATGATTATTTGCCAGAAGCGGCATTCAACTTGGTAGGTACTATCGAGGATGCGGTAATTAAAGGAGAAAAATTGATTGCGGAAGCTGCCAAATAAATTAAACTATGTTTGTAGAAATAATTACACCAGATCGTAAAGTTTTTGCTGGAGAGGCATCTGTTGTCACTTTGCCAGGCGTGGATGGTTCTTTTCAAATTTTGAATGATCACGCAGCTTTAGTAAGTACGCTTGAAAAGGGTACATTAACTGCCGACAAAGATATTTTTCAAATCGAAGGTGGTGTCGTTGAAGTTTTAAACAATAAAGTTTTGATCCTTGCCGAAGGCATAAATTAATCATCTATGAAGCGTCTTGCGATTTTATTGGTTGGTTTGGGGATGCTGTCTTCTTGTTCAGAAAAGACGCAACTTACGGGTTCGTTGATGACATTAATCAAAGAAAACCAATTACCGTTAGATAAAATCCAGTTCTACAACGACAATGCCTTGTTTTTGGAACGGGAATTAAATGCATCAGATGCGAATGTAAAGTCAGGAAAGGTAATGATTGTTAATGGCAAGTCGATAAATCGCGTAAATCTTGAACCACAAACTCCAGGTGTTTTAATCAAAGAGCAACAAGAGCAGTTATTGATATCATTCGAGGCTGGTGCTGGTATTGAGAAAAGCTTACATTTTGCGCCTGTTTTAGGGGAGCGAGGTGAATATTTTTATCAATTAGTTGATGATTTAGGTAGTCCTACTTTTTCGCGTTTGCAATATGATGGCAATAAGTATCTATTATACAATAAGAAAAAAGTTCGCTTGTTGATTATGAAATCTTCATTCTCAGGTTTGAAGGTCAATAGCAAACGTATGCGCGGAAATCGAATTAAATAAGTTGATTTAACAAATTTTGAAAATAGGATGCTTGCATCCTATTTTTTTTTGTCTCAAATTTACTTTGGTATGCGCGCACACCAAGGTAAATTATGAAAGCAGAAAAAACAATCGATTTCCAAATTAAGTCTAGTTGGTACGCTATTTCGCGCATGTACAACACATTTTCCGCACAATTTGACATGACCATGGCTATCGGCTATGTGCTGTTGCACATAGACAAAGAGGGCACGTCTGCGACTAAGATTGCACCTGCGTTAGGATTAGAGTCAAGGAGTTTAACGCGTATGTTGAAGACTTTGGAGGACAAAAAGTGGATTCGTCGGGAGGCGAATTATGCGGATAAGCGTGTGGTTAAAATATTCCTAACTGATTTGGGCAAACAAAAGCGTGATCAGGCGAGGCAGGGCGTCATTTTGTTTAATGAACTTGTTTATCAGCGTTTAGGAGAGCAAAAAATTGCTGATTTTTTTGAGGTGATTGGTGCGATTAATCAAATCTTGGAGAAAGAATCAAATACTATTTTTGAGTCAGTGTCAACAAAATTAAAAATAAAGCCATGAGTAGTTTAACCGCCATAAAAGGAGGTGAATTTTTGATTCGCCCGGTAGTGCCATCGGAGGTGTTCATCCCGGAGGATTTTACGGAAGAACAAAAAATGATTGGTCAAACTTGTCTTGATTTCATTAAGACTGAGGTTCACCCTATCTTGGATGAAATTGATTATGCTACAGATACTTCTGTGATGGTTGGCTTATTGGACAAGGCGGGAGAATTAGGATTATTAGGAACATCAGTTCCTGAGGAATATGGAGGCTTTGGGATGGATTTTAATACATCAATGCTTGTGGCAGAAGCTTGCGGAGCCGGACATTCATTTGCAGTAGCGTTGTCGGCCCACACCGGCATAGGGACATTACCTATTGTATATTATGGTACGGAGGCACAAAAGCAGATGTATCTGCCCAAATTAGCAACTGGGGAGTGGAAGGCTGCATATTGCTTGACAGAGCCTGATTCTGGATCTGATGCGAATGCGGCAAAGACGAAAGCGAGGTTAAATGAAGCTGGGACACATTATATAGTTAACGGTCAAAAGATGTGGATAACGAATGGTGGGTTTGCAGATTTGTTTATTGTGTTTGCGAAGATAGCGGAGGACAAAAAATTGACTGCATTTCTGGTTGAAAAGACATTTCCGGGAATTACGATGAACGCGGAAGAACATAAAATGGGGATTAAAGGGAGCTCGACGCGTCAGGTTTTTTTTACGGACTGTGAGGTACCGGTAGAAAATTTATTGTTTGAACGTGAGGGGGGCTTTAAGATTGCAGTGAATATTTTAAATATTGGTCGGATTAAACTGGCGGCTGCAGTTTTGGGAGGTGCTAAGCAAGTGGTGGATCAAGCAGTAAATTATGCGCGTGATCGGAAACAGTTTGGTCAATCAATACATGCATTTGGTGCGATACAGGCAAAGATGGCTTCGATGATTGTGAAAATATATGCTTCAGAATCAGCTTCGTATCGGGCGGGGCAAAACATTGATGAGTCGATTCTTAGTTTGAAAGCTGCCGGTATGGCTGATGCTGAAGCTAAGTTAAAAGGAGTTGAACAATTTGCTATTGAATGTGCTATTTTAAAAGTCCATGCTTCTGAGGTTCTTGATTATGTAGTTGATGAAGGTGTTCAGATTTTCGGTGGTATGGGATTTTCGGCTGAGGCACCTATGGAGCGAGCTTATCGAGATTCGCGTATAAATCGCATTTTTGAAGGAACAAATGAAATTAACCGATTGCTTGCGATAGGAACAGTTTTAAAGCGGGCGATGAAAGGGGAAATTGAATTAATGCCAGCAGCTATGGCGGTAGGGAAAGAGATTTTAGGGGTACCTGATTTTAGTACTTCAGTGCCTGATGGAATATTTGGAAGAGAATATCAGGTGATTGCGAATTTAAAGAAAGCTATTTTGATGGTTGCAGGGGCGGCTTTACAAAAATTCACTACGGCTATTGAGAACGAGCAGGAAATATTGATGGGGGTATCTGATATGATGATTGAAGTTTATATAGCGGAGTCAACTTTAGCCCGAGTGGATAAATTAATTACGCGCGATGGCCAAGATAAACATCAGGTAGCGTATGAATGTGCGCTCGTTTACCTTCACGAGGCCGTTGAAAAGATCCATTATTCGGGGAAAGAAGTGATTATGGGTTTTGCGAAAGGGGATGAGTTGACTGTATTATTGATGGGGCTAAAACGTTTTACGAAAATAGCTCCAAAGAATTTGATTGAATCAAGGCGTATGATTGCTCAGGCTGCAATTGTAAAAAATGGATATATTTTTTAATTTTTTTCGCTTTTAAGGACAATTTATATATTTTTCATTTATACTTTTGTGGAAGTCTCATTTACTATAGTTACTTAACTTAAACTTTTTATGAAAAAACTACTCTTAGTCTTGGCGATGATGCCCTTTTTCTTTTCGTGTTCGAGCAAAAAAAAGATGGCTGAATTACAATCACGTTTAACAGAATTACAAACTAGCAGTGATCAAGCCGTGTCACGTGCTAAATCAGATTTGGCTGATTGCCAATCATTAACAGCAAGTCTTCAAGGGGAGATTAAGAAAAGAGATGCTGATTTAGAATCAAGAACAGCAGCTTTGAAGTCAATTCAAGAGCAATTAGATTACATGAAGAAAACAAATACAAATTTGTTGGATCGCTTATCTGATCTTTCTGTAATTAATAAATCAGGTGCTGAGAGTATTCGCAAGTCATTAGATGCATTGAACGAACAAGGTAAGTACATCAAGGATTTGAATTCATCAATACAAAAGAAAGACTCTGTAAATTTATCATTGGTTATGAATTTAAAGCGTTCTTTGGCTGATATTAATGATGAAGATGTAACAGTTGAAGTGAAAAAAGGGGTCGTATACATCTCAATTTCTGATAAACTAATGTTTGCATCTGGTTCTGCGAATGTAAATTCAAAAGCTGAAACAGTTCTTGCGAAGGTTGCGAAGGTTGTAAATGATCATAAAGAATTAGATATTTTGGTAGAAGGCCACACGGATGCGGTGCCAATTTCTACTCCTGAATTTAAGGACAACTGGGATCTTTCAGCAAAGCGTGCTACTTCGGTAGTTCGTCTATTGCAATCGAAATTCGGTGTTGATCCGGAGCGAATGACTGCAGGTGGTCGTGGCGAGTTCGTGCCTCAATCGGGTAACAATAGCCGCGCAGGTCGTAAGCAAAACCGTCGTACGGAAATAATCGTAACGCCTAAATTGGATCAATTCTTTAATTTAATGGCGCCTCCAACTTCTGGAAATTAATTAACAAATATTTTGTTTTAAAGGCCTCATGTAATGTGAGGCCTTTTTTTATGCGAATGTTCTTCGAACGAAATCTAGTTTCCGACGCGATATCGGCAAGGTAGTTCCAAGTGCAGTAGGAACCTCTGTTGCTCCTTTGGAATCAAATGTTGGAATGTTCTCTTTATTAACTAAATAGGATTTGTGTATCCTTACAAATTGATTCATTCGCAATTGAGCTTCGAACTTTTTAAGTGTTTTTGCCATAACCACCTGTTTTAGATTCTTTAGGTGGACAATGCTGTAATTTCCCTTTCCTTCGATGTAGACAATCGTGTTTACTGGACAGTTTTCGATACCGGGTAATTTGATGTCAATTTTCATACGTTTGAGCAATTAGACTTTTAATCGATACAAACCTAGAAATTTGATGCAATGTACAGCAAAATGACTTATCTAACGGTTGGTTTTTTATCAAGTGGCCGTTTTTGACGTTATATAATGCAAAAAGGTCTTCGTATGAAGACCTTTTTTTCTCTGTATCGGGGGCCAGACTCGAACTGACGTCCGTCAGCTTTTTCGGAATAAAGTGCATAGGAGACAAACATGATTATAAAGGTGGTTAGTGTAAAATGCAAAAAGGTCTTCATTTGAAGACCTTTTTTTCTCTGTAGCGGGGGCCAGACTCGAACTGACGACCTTTGGGTTATGAGCCCAACGAGCTACCAACTGCTCCACCCCGCGGTATAATTGGAGTGCAAATATGCGGGGTTTTTACGGGAAAAACAAGTATCTTTGCTAAAATAATCAATTATTTCCCTTTCGGGCATCGTTGTTTTAATATGGCCCATCAGCATAAAGCAGGTTTTATAAGTATCATTGGTAAACCCAATGTTGGGAAGAGTACGTTGATGAATGCGCTTGTTGGTGAACGACTTTCAATTGTGAGTTCGAAAGCCCAAACAACGCGTCACCGTATTTTAGGAATGCTTAATGGTGTACATAATGAGGATGAATACCAAATCATCTATTCAGATACGCCTGGTGTACTCCTACCTAAATATGAATTGCATAAGTCCATGATGGCTTTTGTAAAGAATTCGTTGGAGGATGCTGATGTCGTTCTTTATGTGACTGATGTGTTCGACACGTATGAAGACCTTGAGTTCCTGACAAATTGGAAGGATCATACGGAAACGCCTATTGTGGTGTTGATTAACAAAATTGATTTAGTAACTGAAGAGCGCCTTCGGGAATGTTTGGATTATTGGCAAGGTATTTTCCCGAGTCGGGCCATCTTGCCTATTTCAGCTCAGGAAGGAGTACATTTGGATCAGATTTTTAAACATATTGTTGATAATTTACCGGTTCATCCACCATTTTTTGATAAGGATGAATTAACAGATAAACCAGAGCGTTTTTTTGCAGCTGAGATTATTAGAGAAAAGATTTTAATGAATTACAAAAAGGAAATTCCGTATTCCTGTGAAGTCGTGGTTACTTCTTTCAAAGAGGAGCCTACTATTTTACGTATTGCGACGGAGATTTATGTGGAACGTGTTTCTCAGCGTGCCATTATTATTGGGCATAAAGGGGAAAGTATTAAGAAGGTTGGGATTCAAGCACGGGCCGACTTAGAAACGTTTTTTGGTAAGAAAGTATTTTTAGAGCAATTTGTGAAGGTAGAGCCAGATTGGCGTGCAAAAGCAGATAAATTGCGATCATTCGGGTATTCACCTGATTAATTTTTAAGACAAATGTCAAATATTGTAGCCATTGTAGGCCGTCCCAATGTGGGAAAATCAACGTTGTTCAATCGTTTAATTGAACAGAAAAAAGCGATCATGGATAATATGTCGGGCGTTACGCGCGATCGGCATTATGGTTATGGCCAATGGACCGGAAAATTCTTTTCCGTTATCGATACCGGTGGATACGTTCATGGTTCCGAAGATATTTTTGAAGGAGCCATTCGTGAACAAGTGGAATTGGCAATTGAAGAATCTGCTGTATTATTGTTCGTCGTAGATTGTCAAACGGGGCTTACCGATTTAGATAAAGATTTTGCCAAAGTATTACGCCGGTCAAAAAAACCTGTAATTCTTGTTGCAAATAAGGCAGATACGCATGAAAAAGCCATGGCATCAGCTGAATTTTATGAGTTAGGTTTAGGAGATCCTTTCCCAATTGCTGCTGAGAGTGGAAGTGGTACAGGTGATATGTTGGATGTAATGATCTCGCATTTTAAAGACGAAGGAATTGAAAATCCGGAAGCTGGTGTGCCGCGTGTTGCTATTCTTGGACGCCCGAATGTAGGGAAATCATCCTTTTTAAATGCGTTGCTTGGGCGTGATCGTTCGATTGTGACGGATATAGCTGGCACGACGCGCGATGCAATTCAAAACCGCTACACGCTATATGGAAAAGATTTTATCATTACTGACACCGCAGGTATTCGTCGGAAGGCGCGTATTGATGATAATATTGAATACTATTCCGTGCTTCGTTCAATTAAAGCCCTGGAGGAATGTGATATTGCTATCATATTGATTGATGCGACAACGATTGATCCGTTAACAGGTTTAGAGGCGCAGGATATGAATATTGTCAGTATGGCCGATAAAGCTAAGAAAGGCATTGTATTGATGGTGAACAAGTGGGATTTAGTTGCTAAAGATACCAATACGGCAAACGCACTTGAAAAGGCTATCAAAGAACGGATGGCTCCATTGAATTATATGCCTGTGATATTTACATCTGTGATGGAGAAGAAGCGGATCTTCCAAGTTTTGGAAATGATGCTTCAGGTGTATGAAAATCGTTCGCAAAAAATTTCAACTTCAAAGTTGAACGATGTGATGCTCGAAGTGATTCAAAATTATCCTCCACCAGCTTGGAAAGGGAAATACATTAAGATTAAATATTGTACGCAGGTTTCAACACCTTACCCAACGTTCATTTTCTTCTGCAATCTACCTCAGTATATTAAAGAAAGTTATGAACGGTACATGGAAAATCAAATGCGAAAAAATTTCCAACTAGATGGGACTCCCATCTCTTTATTTTTCCGTAAGAAATAGTACATCAATCGACGAAAGGCTGATTTTTCCTAATTGGCCTTTCGCTCCGATTCCATAGATTTCTTTTCCTACTTGTATGATATTGTGATAGGAGCTAGGGCCTATGTTTTTCCATTGTTTCTTTTTTTCATGATAGGCCGCGCTTTGACTTGGTCCGCTTACTAGCCAATAAGGCTTTGCCCAAATTACTTTTTCCATGTAGAAGTTGGGGGTGTTGGTTAACACTTGCCAACTATCACCACTGTCCTTACTAGTCAAAATAGGGATATTATTTTCATTTAATTTCCGGTAATCTCCTCCTACTGCCCAATAGTTTTTTAGGTCTTTTGTCCCAATGGAAAAGTAGCCTTTTGCCTCACCTGTTTTTACTGAAGTTTCAATAAATCTCCAATCAGAGTTTAAGTCTTTTTTTTGGTAAATACGCGCTAATGGGGCACCTCCGCCAACAAGCAGTAAATTGTCCTTTTGAAGAATTAAACTAGACCCACTAGCGGCAAAGAATGCTTCATTTACTTGTAGCATGGGGGCTTTTTCTACATTGACAGGAGTGAAATTTTCGCCTTTAAAATGAAAAAGGGTTAATTTTTGTTTGACTGGATCAGCTAATAGCCAACCTTCTTTTTTGTTGTAATCCCATTGAATACAATCAAAGAAATACCCAGGTTCCTTCTTTTCAAATACTATTTTCCAATTCTCGCCTGCATCTAGTGTACGCCATATACTGGCTTTCCCTTCTTCAGATAGTCCCGCGCTCATAAGTAATACTTCCTGTTTGTTAAGAATAACGAGATCTCGGAAATCAAGTTTCTCAGCACCTGGAATTTGCATAAATTTCCAGGTCTTTCCAGCATCTGAAGAATGACCAAATGTGCCTTGTGTGCCACCTGTCCATATCTCATTACCCAATGACTTTAAGGCTCTAAAGGAAGATTTAGTTGGTATATCAATGGGTATCCATTGGCCAAAGCTTTGGCTTATAATACCTATGTAGCAAATTAGGATGTATTTTTTCATCATAAAAAAAGCCGCTCTTAGAAAAGAGCGGCTTTAGATTAATTGGGTTGATTTATTTGCTTACGATGATCTTGCCAACAAACGATTTATCGCCTGCTGCTTTGATTTGCAAAATATAAATTCCGTTTGCTAGGCCAGAAACATTTAGTTTATTGGTTCCTAGTGTATTTTCTAATTTACCTGAGAATACTGCACGACCGACCATGTCGAAGATAGTTACATCAGCATTTGTCCAATCCTCTAGTATTTGAATATCGATGTTTCCTGCTGTTGCTGGATTTGGATAAATCGCAACACCTGAGAATTCAGGATCAACAGCGTAGCTGTAGCTAACTGTTTTGGTGAAGCAATTTAAAGGAGTACCTTCGATAACGTAAGCGTATCTTCTTCTAACGGTATAGTCACCAGCTGTTTTCACTTTGGTGATAAACGATTTTGGAGTTAATAAGGTTGTACCAAATTTCCATTCGTAATCTCCTCCTTTACCTGCTCCATCAGTTGCAAGGAAGTTAAGTGCCTTTAAAGTATAGACACCTTCCTTCACAATTGATGCTGATGCTGATACTGGATTCTCTTGTGCGATAACTTTAATTTCGCTTGAGAATAAGGAGATACATCCATTTCCGTCAGTTACTTTAGCTGAATATGAACCGCTAGTTCGTACACCTGTATATACCTTACCTGTAGAAATGGAGTTTGTTCCTTTATTAATGAACCAGTTTGTCGTAAAATTGGTGGTGGCAACTAAGTTAACTGAGTTGAATACATTAAAGTCTGCATCAGAACGTTGGCAGAAAATCGGAGATAATCCATTCTCTACCGCAACAGTCGGTGCAGCAGGAAGTTTGAATACTTTTATTTCTGTCGTATCAGATGGCAATGAGAAACAACCTAAGGTGTCTATCGTACGAACTGTAAAGAATCCTATTTTTGAAATATCAATAATTTTAGTTGTCAATGCGTTATTCCACAAATACTTAGTCAATTGGCCATTAGGCAAGTCTGATGCTTCTAATTTGGCTTGAATTGGTTTGTCTTCGCAGAATCCAGTAGGAGTTAATGCCTTGATGGTTGGCTTAACCGGACGTTCATAATTTGTTACCGCTACCGAATCAGATTTATCTGACGTACAACCATAGTTTGAAACATAGTTGACAGAAACAGACACATTGCTGCCAATTACAAAGGTAGGTTTCGTTCCATAATTAGGAGCAGCAACTCCATTTACAAACCAGTTGAAAGATGCAGGTCTAGTTGGCTTACTATTTGCCGCATCAAATGGGTTATATTGGTAACCTTGATTAATTACGAATGCTGAATCTTTTACTGCTAAAGTAGTTGTTGCATCTAGACAGTATTTTGGATTTCCAACGATTGTTGGCTTCGGTAGCTTAATATACCACAACAAAATTTCGTTTGATGTTTTAATTGGACACTCTGCATCTTTTGGTCTTAACTGTATAAAGTATTTACCCCGGCTGTTATCTGCAATTAACTTAGCTGTTAATGTTTCAGTATCTGCTCCCGTAGCACCACGCGCTGCTGCACCATATAAGCCTCTTGATTCTGCCTCTTCAACAAGCCAATTGACGTCAATATATGGCCTATACTTATTAATATCATAATTTGAGTTAATGATAACACTTTCCCCCTTACAAACCTCCTTAGTAAAGGAATCAGGTGGGCCTACTGCTGAAATGGATACATTTGGTGCGCCAATTGCTCGTCTTAAACCAAATCTAAATCCTTTTTGAGAATAAAATCCATCTAAGCCAACTACATTATCAAATTTACATTCTGCAGTGTAGGTTCCTTCTTGAAATAAGTTACCGCTCAGTGTTAAATACTCATCTCCAGCATTCCAAACAGTGCCTAATGGGGTTACCCATCGTGTCGCACCAATACAACCATCCGCACGCAAACGGGTTGTACCCGTGTTAGTATCGTCCGCATCTGAACATTCTAAGCGTTGTACTGAGATAGTTGGCTTGTAATCACTTATGCGTGGAATCATTTGAATTGTTACACGCGTTTCAGGACCTAATGCACCATTGGGCCCCTTACATCTTACAAAATATGAATATGGGTCTTTACCATCACTTGCTGGGTCATTTAAAACGACAGTTTGAACATTAACGAGGCCATCAGCTCCCGTTCCAGTGCCGTACGCTAAATCCCAAGAGTCTTCCAATCCAGTTACAATTCCGTTTGCTGATTCAAAACGCCAATCGTAAGTGTAAGGGCTGGGGCATCCTGTTGCAGTAAATTTGCTAGCGTATTTGTCTACTCCTCTGACCACTATTGATCCGATTTTGTTTTCGATTTTAGCTACCTGCCCCCACACGGTAGTGCTAGCCAATAACACAAGGGCTGCAAAGAGGTTGATTTTAAAAGATTTAGTCATTATCGTAAGAAATAATTGAGTAGATGATTTGGATTTTTTTTACTTCTAATTTTCCAAGCCACAAGTTAAAAATTTTTTTCTGATTAAAAGAAGAAATTTATCGTTAGGTCACTTTTTGTCCATTTTTTTCATTCATGGAATTATGAGAATTGACTGTCGGCATTCATGAAATATTGTTTAAATTTGAAGCTTGATTCCAAGTTTAAGGAATTTAAATTATCTGAAGTAGTATTTTAGTTTTAATAATCATTGATTAAATGGAAGAGTTGCAATCGAAGCCGTTGAATTTTTTAGAGGAGATTGTTCAAGATGATCTGGCTGCTGGCAAATATCCTGATGGAGTTTTCACTCGATTTCCACCCGAGCCTAATGGGTACTTACACATTGGCCATGCCAAAAGTATTTGTTTGAATTTTGGTCTCGCGCAACGTTTCGGTGGTCGTACAAATTTGCGTTTCGACGATACCAATCCAATGACTGAGGAAACGGAATATGTGGAGTCCATCAAACACGATGTTTCTTGGCTAGGGTTTCAATGGGCCAATGAATTATATGCCTCCAATTATTTCGAGCAAATCTATCAGTTTGCCACAGCTCTTATCAAAAAGTCTTTGGCATATGTAGACGATTCTTCAGCTGAGGAAATCGCTGCTTTAAAAGGTACACCTACAACACCCGGGACAAATAGTCCTTTTCGCGATCGTTCAGTAGGTGAAAATTTGGCTTTGTTCCAAGCCATGCGCGGCGGAGAATACCCGGATGGCGCTAAAGTGTTGCGGGCAAAAATTGACATGGCCCATCCAAATATGCACATGCGCGACCCATTAATGTATCGTATTCGGCATGTCCCGCATCATCGGACGGGAAGTCAATGGTGTATTTATCCCATGTATGACTTTGCGCATGGCCAAAGTGACTCCATGGAAGGAATTACACATTCCATTTGTACGCTTGAGTTCGATGTGCACCGACCGCTTTATGATTGGTTTATTAATAAACTAGAGATTTTTCCTACGCATCAATATGAGTTTGCTCGTTTGAATCTTTCGCATACGGTGATGAGTAAGCGAAAACTCCTTCAAATGGTGAATGAGAAATTAGTAAGCGGATGGGATGATCCACGGATGCCTACCATATCAGGATTGCGTCGGCGCGGGTATACCGCCGCATCCATTCGAAATTTCTGCGATCGAATCGGTGTTGCGAAACGTGATAATCTAATTGACATCAGTTTGTTGGAATTCTGTATCCGTGAGGATTTGAATAAATCGGCTGACCGGGTCATGGCTGTCATGGATCCTATCAAGTTAATTATATCAAATTATCCAGATGGTCAAGTCGAAGATTTAATGATTGAAAACAATCCAGAAGATCCTGAAACAGGTAAACGTATTGTTCCATTTACCAAAGAACTCTACATTGAGCGTGATGACTTTATGGTTGACCCTCCGAAAAAGTTCTTCCGATTGGGGCCTGGCCTTCAAGTTCGACTAAAGGGGGCTTATATTGTTACGTGTGATCAATTTGAATTGAACCCCGATGGCTCTGTTAAGGAGATTCATGCAACTTATATTCCCGAGTCTAAGTCAGGCCAAGATACTTCAGGCATACATGTGAAAGGAACGATTCATTGGGTCTCAATTTCACATGCAGTTCAAGTAGAAGTTCGTTTATTTGATCGTTTGCTTATCGTGGAGGATGCTGGGGAATTAGGAGATGATTTTACAAAATTCATCAATCCTGAATCACTCGAGGTGCTAACCCAAGTATACGTAGAGCCAAGTTTGAAAGAAGCAAAAATTGAAGAAGCGGTCCAGTTTATCCGAAAAGGATATTTCTGCCTGGACAAAGATTCAACTCCAGATCATTTAGTATTTAATCGGACTGTATCATTAAAAGATACCTGGGCGAAAGAACAAAAGAAGTAATTATTTTTTAGCGAAAAGGGAATCGACAAAAGCGGTCTTGTTAAACACTTGCAAGTCGGAGACTTTTTCGCCAACTCCAATATACTTAACTGGAATTTTGAATTGATCCGAAATTCCAATTACAACTCCACCCTTCGCAGTTCCATCTAATTTGGTTATTGCGAGTGCCGTGATCTCTGTTACTTTCGTGAATTCTTGCGCCTGAATAAAGGCGTTTTGGCCCGTAGATCCATCCAGCACGAGTAATACTTCATGCGGCGCATCAGGAATAAATTTCTGAATCACACGTTTGATTTTCCCTAGTTCAGTCATCAAATTGACTTTGGTATGCAATCTGCCAGCCGTATCAATAATCACAATATCAGCCTGCATGTCCACGGCCTGTTTCACCGTATCATATGCCACAGCCGCTGGATCTGTATTCATTCCATGATCAATAACTGGGATACCCACGCGCTCGCCCCAAAGTTTTAATTGGTCCACCGCTGCTGCACGAAATGTATCCGCAGCTCCTAGAACAACCTTTAATCCATTTTGATGAAACTGCGAGGCTAATTTTCCAATGGTCGTCGTTTTTCCAACTCCATTAACACCCACCACCATGATCACATAGGGTTTTTGGGTAGGTTCTGCAAAAGCATTTTCGATGTCGTATGATTTGTTCTCGTCCAACAACGCCGCAACCTCCTCGCGTAATACTTGATCTAATTCCTCTGTAGAAACAAACTTATCGCGTTCCACACGTCGCTCAATCCGCTCAATAATTTTTAACGTGGTTGCTACGCCAACATCCGATGTTAATAGAATTTCTTCCAGGTCATCTAAGACGGAATCGTCAACTTTGGATTTCCCCAAAACCGCACGGCCCATCTTTGAAATCAAGCCTTCCTTGGTCTTTTCCAAACCCTTATCCAAGGCCTGCTCGAGGTCCGCTTGCTCCTCAGGAGCCGGCTTCTTCTTGAAAAAATCAAATAATCCCATCCGCTTGTGCGTATTTTATGAGGTGAAGGTAATAAAAAAAAGTCCCTGATGAAGGGACTTCAAATATTCTAGCTAAAAATGTGCCGACGAAAAACTAGTTTTTCAACGCTGCATTTACTTCATCTTGAAGAATGATTTCTTCTTTGAAGGTATATGCGCCTGTCGTAGGGTTTTTAACCGCTTTGATGATTTTAGCGTACTTAACGCCTCCTTCTTTCTTTAGTGTTGCAACTACTTTCTTTGCCATAATTCCTGGGTATTAAACCTATTTAATTTCCTTGTGTAGAGTAACTTTCTTCAATACAGAGTTATATTTTCTTAACTCAATACGAGCAGTTGTATTTTTACGATTTTTCGTCGTGATGTAACGTGACATCCCTGGTAGCCCCGACTCTTTGTGCTCCGTGCATTCTAAGATTACTTGAATACGATTTCCTTTCTTTGCCATAATTGTAATTTGGTTACGCCTCTATTCGAAACGGACTGCAAAGGTAGAAGAATTATTTTTTTCGCCAAAGGCTTTGCTGAAAATATATAGTAAAAACCTGATAAATTTTCTTGGGTTCAGGCATAGGCCTCTCAAATACACCAATGAGGCTTTTATTTCTCCTTTAGTTTCTTCATTTTTGTTTAATGAATTCAATTCAATACGATTTCCGTCCGGATAATTTTCAGCTTTCAGATCCTAATCAATATGATTTGGCCAACCTGAAAGCCGAGGAGATGATTATTTCGATCGGGCCTCAGCATCCGTCAACCCACGGCGTATTACGTTTAGAAGTCATATCCGATGGAGAACTCATTGTTGACGTTGTTCCTCACTTAGGGTATTTGCACAGATGTTTCGAGAAACATGCCCAATCCCTTCCGTATAATCAGATCATTCCCTATGTAGATCGTCTCGATTACATGGCCTCCATGAACTCAGAACACGCCTACGTGATGGGTATCGAGAAGATGTTAGGTATCACGGGGACGCTACCCAAACGTATTGAATACATTCGTGTTTTAGTCGCAGAATTAAATCGCATCGCTTCACATTTTGTCGCTGTTGGGACTTATGGGTTAGATATTGGTGCATACACACCATTTTTATGGCTCATGCGGGATCGGGAACATATCCAACGCTTATTAGAATGGCTTTCCGGTGCCAGAATGTTATATAATTACGTTTGGGTTGGTGGATTATTTTACGATTTACCCGTAGGTTTTGAAGAACGTACCGCGGAATTAATTCCCGTGTTAAAAAATACGATTCAGGAAGTCCAACAAATCGTAGAAGGAAATAGTATTTTCATTAAGCGTACGGCCAATGTAGGTGTTTTACCCCTAAATCTAGCCATAAATACAGGCTGCACTGGACCGGTATTACGCGGTTCAGGTTTGGCATTTGATTTACGGCGTGTGGACGGATATTCCGTTTATCCTGAATTGGAATTTGATATTCCTGTCGGGGCAGGGTTACACGGTCAAACGGGTGATTGCTGGGATAGAAATCATGTGCGCGTACTTGAATGCATTGAATCTATTCGAATCATTGAGCAGTGTTTAGAAGCGCTAACTGGAGTACATAAACGTACAAAAGAATTTAATCCCCAGGAATTTGTTCCTAAAAAAATACGACCAGCTGCACAAGATATATATGTGCGGGCTGAAAATCCCAAAGGAGAACTCGGCTTCTTTATTCGAGCCGATGGAAAATCAGACATTCCTGCGCGGATGAAAGTGCGTGCCTGCTCTTTTCACCACCTTTCCTTGATACCAGATTTGGCCAAAGGGGCCTATTTAGCAGATTTAGTAGCCATCATCGGTTCCATGGATTTAGTCATGGGCGAAGTAGATAGATAATATGACACACGCATTTTTACCTGCCTTGGAGGCAGAGATTAGTCGCCAACAAATGGGTAAGGAGCCCAAAGAATTGTATGATCCAATTCATTACCTCATGCAATTGGGAGGGAAGCGTATTCGCCCCGTCTTATGTTTGTTGAGCTACTCTTTATTTAAATCAGACTGGGAAAAAGTTGTTCCTTCGGCTTTATCGATTGAAATTTTTCACAATTTCACCCTGATGCACGACGACATTATGGACAAAGCACCCCTTCGAAGGGGCAAGCCAACCGTACATGAAAAATGGAATGACAACATCGCAATTCTCTCGGGTGATGTCATGCTCGTCAATGCGTATCAATATCTGAATCAATGCGATCATCTAAGTTTAACTGCCTATCAGTATTTATTGACGCGTTTTAATCGGACGGCTGCGGAGGTTTGTGAGGGCCAACAAATGGACATGAATTTCGAGACGCGAACAGAAGTTAGCGTGGAAGAATACATTGAAATGATCCGTTTAAAGACTTCGGTTTTAATCGGGTTATCCATGGAGATGGGGGCAATTTTGGCAGAAATGGATAGGCCAACTTCCCAGGCCTTGTATGCGATTGGAGAAGCGGTTGGATTAGGCTTTCAATTGAAAGATGATTTACTAGATGTTTACGGTGACCCCGAGAAATTTGGCAAGCAAGTGGGTGGAGACATCCTAGCAAATAAAAAAACCTATTTGTTGATACGCGCTTTTGAAACGGCCAAACGAGATCAATTAACTGAACTCACAAATTGGGTCAATAAGTCAAATCCAAATCCGCTCGAAAAAGTCCGCGCTGTGACGCAACTTTACACGGATTTGGGTATTCGAGAAGAAACGGAGGCCAAAATCAATGCTTATTTTGATCAGGCATTTGAAGCCGTTGGGTTACTAGCCATCGAACCGGATAAAAAATCAGCCTTACGCAAGTTTATGGCTGGGTTGGTTGATCGGGAAGTTTAGTGTAGTTTTGTAGTCTTGTCAAAACTTCCTTGCGGAGCTTTTTATGTTATGGATCAATCAATGTCAATTAGTTTACTAATCATGGGAATTACCGTGGCTATCTCAGTATTAGCTATGCAAAAGTCTAGCTGGATGAGCGCGATGACCATGAATCCATATCGGATTTCCAAAAAGCGTGAATATTGGCGTTTTATTACTTCCGGTTTTATCCATGCCGATTTTACCCATTTGTTTTTTAACCTGTTCTCGTTTTACTTTTTTGGGGGTCAATTAGAGTACATTTTTAATATGATATTTCCTGGATATGGGGTGGCCATGTTCGTGCTATTTTATTTGTCAGCTATCGTTGCAGCCGATTTACCTACGTATTTCAAGCAGCAAAAAAATCCATATTTTAATTCCCTAGGAGCTTCAGGAGCAGTTTCGGCCGTCATTTTTGCCGGAATTTTATTCTTTCCTACCGAGAAAATTTATCTCTTTGGCCTATTAGGTATTCCCGGATTTATCTATGCAGGATTGTTCACGTGGTATTCGATCGAAATGGATAAGCGTGGACGCGATTATGTAAATCATTCAGCTCATTTATACGGAGCGCTTTATGGCATTGTTTTCATGACATTGACTTACCCGCAAGTTTGGGTAACATTTGTTCAACAAATTAAAGCCATGCTATGATAAAACGGATCGCCATTTTAGGGTCGACAGGATCTATCGGAACGCAAGCATTAGCGGTTATTCAACAACATTCAGATGCCTTTGCGGTTTCTGTATTAACAGCTCAATCAAACGCGGATTTATTAGTTGAACAAGCAATAAAATTTCATCCAACACACGTGGTGATTGGGGATGAGGCGAAATATGCGTTCGTCAAAAATGCGCTTTCAGGAACAGATATTCAAGTTTTAGTTGGAGCAGAAGCATTGGAAGAGGTTGTTTGTTACGAACATGTAGATGTTGTTTTGACTGCTTTGGTCGGATATGCTGGTTTACTTCCTACTGTGAAAGCAATCAAAGCAGGAAAGCCAATAGCCTTAGCCAATAAAGAAACATTGGTTGTCGCAGGAGCACTTATTATGCCATTAGCGCGAGAAATGGGTGTGCCTATTTTGCCCGTAGATTCGGAACATTCAGCCATTTTTCAATGTCTGATGGGGGAGTCGCACAATCCGATTGAAAAGGTCATATTGACTGCTTCAGGAGGTCCATTCCGAGGAAAGAAGCGTGGAGATTTAGAGCAGGTGACGCGTGCGCAAGCATTGAAACACCCCAATTGGACCATGGGGGCAAAGATTACCATTGACTCTGCTAGTCTCATGAACAAGGGCTTGGAGGTGATAGAAGCCGCTTGGTTATTCGATGTGCATGCTTCTCAAATCGATGTGGTAGTTCATCCACAATCCATAGTTCATTCGTTGGTTCAATTTGAGGATGGCTCGATCAAGGCGCAATTGGGATTACCCGATATGAAATTGCCTATCCAATTTGCGTTAGGGTATCCTAATCGAATGCAGGCGGATTTTCCAAGATTTGATTTTAAAGACTACGCATCCTTGACTTTTGAGCAACCGGATGTTGAAACATTTCGGAATTTAGGCCTTGCCTTTCAAGCGTTAGAAAAAGGAGGCAATATGCCTTGTATTTTAAATGCTGCCAATGAAGTGGCCGTTGACGCTTTCCTAAAAGATCAAATTGGATTTTTGCAGATGTCAGATTTGTTGGCAACTTGCATGGATCAGGGAACTTTTTTGTCCTCTCCGAGTTTAGAGGATTACATTAATACAGATAAAACTACACGAATAATGGCCCAGGAATGGGTTTCTAAATTAAAGCACTAGGTATGGAAGGTTTGATTATGGCAGGGCAGTTGATTTTAGGACTGTCGATTTTGGTAACGTTACATGAATTTGGCCATTTTATTACGGCAAAATGGTTTAAAATGCGGGTAGAAAAATTTTATCTGTTTTTTGATTTTCTTTTTCCAATCCCAACGGTCTTAAATTTTGCTTTGTTTAAAAAGAAGGTTGGTGATACCGAATATGGTCTCGGTTGGTTTCCGCTGGGAGGATATGTATCGATTGCTGGTATGATTGATGAAACTCAGGATGCGGCCGACTTGGCTAAAGAGCCTGAACCGTGGGAATTCCGCGCGAAACCAGCTTGGCAACGATTGATTGTTATGTTGGGCGGTGTAATTATCAATGTCATTACAGGTGTGGTCATTTTTGTTTGTTTGACGTATTCAAATGGAAATAATTATATTTCAAAGGATGAATTAAATAAAAACGGGATTGTTGCGCTGGAGTTGGGCAAGGAAATTGGTCTTCAAACCGGCGATAGGATCGTGAAAGTAAACGGTGCGGATTTTAAGTCGCTTGCCGACTTGCGTACATCGGATGTATTGTTGGGCGATAATTCTTCTTACACCGTCTTACGAGGTGATCGGACACTTGAGGTTAAAATTCCATCTGATTTTATTGAGAAATTAAGTGATAAAAAAGCTGGATTCATTGAGCCAATATCTGCATTTAAAGTGGCAGCGGTTGCGGCACCTGAAGAGCCGTCCATGTTTGGTGGATCTGCGGGGGAGATGTTGCCGGCTTTTTCAGCGGGATTAAAAGAGGGGGATTACATTACCTCCGTTAATCAAACGCCGATTCATTTTTATCATGAAGCAAAGGATGCGATTTCGAAAGAGGCAGGAAAACCAATTCGCTTGGGTATTTTACGCCAAGGGAAAGCAGATACCTTAGAGATGGTTGTCGCTAAAACTGGTCAAATTGGATTTGCGCCTGAGTTGTTGCTCCAAATGAAACACGATGATTATAGTTTCGGCGAGGCCATGGGTATCGGAACGGGACGTGCTTTTTCTGTCATCTCGGATAATGTGCGTGGTTTTAAGAAAATTGCAACAGGCGATGTTTCTGCTTCGAAGGCGTTGAGCGGTCCCATTGGAATTGCACAGATGTTTGGCGGTGTTTGGGATTGGAATCGCTTTTGGATGTTGACGGGTTTATTATCCATGGCTTTGGCCTTCATGAATATTCTTCCTATTCCTGCGTTAGACGGAGGCCATGCTATTTTCTTATTGTTTGAAATGATTACAGGTAAACCTGCATCTGAAAAGGTATTAGAAAAGGCCCAACAAGTAGGAATGTTAATTTTGTTAGCCTTAATGGCCTATACATTTGGCAACGATATTTTTAAGGCATTTTTCTGATATTGAGAACTGTATTAATTCTTTTGATGATGATGACGACGCCCATTTTTGGGCGTTCGTTGCATCCATTCCATTCTAGTGTGGGTGATTGCATCTATAATGCAAAAGATAAAGTATGGGAAATCAGCATTCGGCTTTTTGAAGATGATTTAACTTTAGGTATAAGTCAATTTACCGGATCCCCATTTTCATTTCAAAAAAACCCGCAAGTCGATCCCATTTTAGAGAAATACGTCCGAAATTATTTTGGCATTCAGGTTAATCAAAAAAGAACTACCCCTTACCGATGGATTGGCTGGGAGTCTGTTGACGATATGATCTGGGTTTATCTCGAAATTCCATCTGACCAAGAACTATCCGGTGTTTTTATTGAAAATAGCTTGTTGGCCGACTCATTCCCTGATCAAACTAATTTATTACAAGTAGTACGAAATGCCCAAAAACGAAGTTATTTGTTCCGTAAAAACGAATGGGTTCAACGGCTTGAATAGGTGAATGTCTGCCAAATGGTCATGTGGCATGAAAATTGATAATTAGAGTCCCACTTCGGGAATTAAATCGAGGGGGAATTTATAAATAGTGTGTATGAATAATTCAAACGACCTTTTTAAGCATTTGCGCGTATCAGACATGTCTGATTTTGAGAATATAGAATTGATTCCGATCGGATCAGAGGGGATGGGGCAGGATGACAAAATGGGCGTTTTGTCAGAGGAATTACCGATACTTCCCATTCGCAACATTGTTTTGTTTCCAGGGATGGTGATTCCGATTACGGTAAGCCGACAAAAATCTGTGCGTTTAGTTAAGAAAGCTTATAAAGGAGATCGGACCATCGGAGTTTTAGTGCAAGCAAATAATTCCAAGGAAGAACCTCAGCCAGATGATTTATACAAAATCGGAACGGTGGGTCACATCATTAAAATGTTTGTGTTGCCTGGTGGAAATACGACGATTATTGTCCAAGGTCGCAAGCGTTTTGAGGTAAAAAATTACATTAAAACTGAGCCTAATTTAATTGCCAAAGTAGCCTATATTGAAGATACTTTTCCCAAAAAATTAAACAAGGAAAACAAAGCCTTGATATCAACTTTAAAGGAAAACGCAACTAAGATCTTAAACCTAAACCCTGAGATTCCGCGTGAAGCTCAAATTGCGCTCGATAATATTGAGTCCAATTCGTATTTGGTACATTTTCTCTCCTCTAATATTAATGCTGAGTTAATTGAAAAGCAGGCTCTTCTGGAAACATTAGATGGGATAGGCCAAGCGACAAGGTTACTGGGTCACATGCTTACGGACATTCAGTTACTTGAATTAAAGCGGGAAATTCAGAGCAAGGCTTCAAGTGATATTGATCAGCAGCAGCGGGATTATTACATACGCCAACAAATCAAAGTATTACAGGAAGAGTTAGGTGTAGAAAGTCCGGAGCAAGAACTGGATGGATTGCGGGCGAAGGCAGCTAAGAAAAAGTGGACAAAAGAGGTCAATGATTTCTTTCACAAGGAACTTGCCAAATTGCAGCGTACCAATTCCATGTCACCCGAATACCCGATGCTCATGAATTATGTGGAGCTTTTGGT